>NZ_JADCDA010000019.1 GCF_020252405.1 Aestuariivirga sp. | reverse complement strand
CCCATGGCATCGCCCACCTCCCTGAAAGTCAGGCAAATGTGTTACCCATGTCCCCGAACAGGTGTTACCCTTGTCTCCGGTCTGTACAGTGGGGAGGGATTAAGGGTGGGGGTCCCCGGGCTCAGGTCTTGGAGAATTGGACTCGTGGACCCCCTACCCCTCCCCACGAGGGGGAGGGAAATCCTAGAGCGGCATTGTGAAAAATTTCCGACAACCTCCCGCGCCGGGGGCCGAGGTCCGCCCCGGCGCTCAGATATCCGCGTAGCTTGCCGTCTCGGCGCCGCCGCCGGGGTGGGTGACGGCGCCGTTGACGGCGGGGCCTACTTGCTGAGCATATTTCCAGATGGCGCCGGAATTGTAGCCGTGGGCGCGCGGGGCCCAGGACTTTCGGCGTTCGGCGAATTCCGCCTCCGGCACGTTGCAGGAGAGCGTGCCTTCCACCGCGTCGATGGTGATGATGTCGCCATCCCTGAGCAGGCCGATGGGGCCGCCCAACTGCGCCTCCGGTCCCACGTGCCCGATGCAGAAGCCGCGGGTGGCGCCGGAGAAGCGGCCATCGGTGATGAGCGCCACCTTGTCGCCCATGCCCTGGCCATAGAGCGCCGCGGTGGTCGACAGCATCTCGCGCATGCCGGGGCCGCCGCGCGGGCCTTCGTAGCGGATGACCAGCACCTCGCCCTCCTTGTATTGCTTCTTCGACACGGCCTCGAAGCAGGCCTCCTCATTGTCGAAGCAGCGGGCGGGGCCGGAGAAGATCAGGTTCTTCATGCCCGCCACCTTGACGATGGCGCCCTCGGGCGCGAGGTTGCCCCTGAGGCCCACGACGCCGCCCGTGGCGGTGAAGGGATTGTTGGCGGGGCGGATCACGTCCTGGTCCTCGTTCCACTTCACGCCGGCCATGTTCTCGGCAATGGTGCGGCCGGTCACGGTGAGGCAGTCGCCGTGCAGGAAGCCGTGGTCCAGCAGCGTCTTCATCAGAAGCGGGATGCCGCCTGCCTCGAAGAGGTCCTTCGCCACATAGCGGCCGCCGGGCTTCAGGTCGGCGATGTAGGGCGTGCGCTTGAAAATCTCGGCGACGTCGAAGAGATCGAAGGCGATGCCGGCCTCATGCGCCATGGCGGGAAGATGAAGGGCCGCATTGGTGGAACCGCCGGAGGCGGCGACGACGGTCGCCGCATTCTCCAGCGCCTTCCTCGTCACAATGTCCCGCGGCCGGATGTTTTTCGCGATCAGCTCCATCACCTTCTCGCCCGCGGTGAAGCAGAAGGTGTCACGGATCTCGTAGGGCGCCGGCGCGCCGCAGGAATAGGGCAGGGCAAGGCCGATCGCCTCCGCCACGGTGGCCATGGTGTTGGCGGTGAACTGCGCGCCGCAGGAGCCCGCCGAAGGGCAGGCCTTCTGCTCCAGTTCGAGGAGGTCCTCATCCGACATCGTGCCCACCGAATGCTTGCCCACCGCCTCGAACACGTCCTGCACGGTGACGGGGCGGCCCTTGAAGGTGCCGGGCAGGATGGAGCCGCCATAGATGAAAACCGACGGCACGTTGAGGCGCAGCATGGCCATCATCATGCCGGGCAGCGACTTGTCGCAGCCCGCGAGCCCCACCAGCGCATCATAGCAGTGGCCGCGCATGGTGAGTTCGACCGAATCCGCAATCACCTCGCGCGAGACAAGCGAGGCCTTCATGCCCTGGTGGCCCATGGCGATGCCGTCCGTCACCGTGATGGTGCAGAACTCGCGCGGGGTGCCGCGGGCGGCGGAAACCCCCTTCTTCACGGCCTGCGCCTGGCGCATCAGCGCGATGTTGCAGGGGGCGGCCTCATTCCAGCAGGAGGCGACGCCGACGAAGGGCTGGGCGATCTGCTCGGGCGTCATGCCCATCGCGTAGTAGTAGGAGCGGTGCGGCGCACGCGACGGGCCGACGCTGACGTGGCGGCTGGGCAGCTTGGATTTGTCGAAGACAGGCTTGTCCAAAGTTCGTTCCTCCCGAATTTCACCCATCATACGGGAGTGGCGGATGGCGGCAAGATGGGCGAAGGCGCGAAGGGGGATCACAATGGCGTCAGGTGAAGCGGCGTCCGCTCGGGCCTTCGCCCGCCTCCTGGCGCGTGTTCTTTCCGTTCAGGCGATTCCGCCTGAACGGAACATGCGCCAGATCATAAGCCTGAGAATGATCTTATCGCAAAAGCGTTTCCACTTTTGCGGATCATGCTCCGGGCATGGGCGCCGATGGCATTGGGCGGGATGAAGGCGGCGGGCCGTCGCGGGGAGCGCTTCACGAGGCCTGGCCGAGGTTTTTCCTCAATTCGCGGATTCGGTTCGAGAGGGTGATGACGTTGTCGTCCGCCTCCGATTCGGCGATGTTGGCTTCCGCCAGGCGCTGCTGCCATTCGGCATCGAGTCTTTCGAGGTCGCGGGTGAGGTCGCCGGTCTGGCGCTCGGCCTCTGCCATTCTTTCGGCCAGTGCCTCGATCTCAGCCGCGATGGGCTGGGGCGCGTCGAAAACCAAGTCCTCAGGCGGCGGGGCTTTGGCGAGTTCCGTGAGCCGGTCGATTCGCTGGCGCAGGCGGGTTTCGGCATCGTCCACGGGCGGCGCGGCGTGGACGCGGGGCGCCTCCGGTGCGGGGCGATGGCGCGTGCGGGCGCGGACGGCCCGGGCCAGCTCCTCCTCCTTTGCAGCAAGGTTTCGGCGCAGCTCCTCTTCCCGGGTGTGAGCCTGGGTAAGGGCATGTTCCAGATCATGGATGCGCGTGGCGAGGTGGCGTGTCTCTATGCCGCGATTCTGTTCAAGCGATTCGAGATTGTTGAGGCGGTTGCGATGGCGGCTGACCTCCGCCATCTGCTCCGCCACCTGCAGTTTGGCGGTTTCGAGGCGGGCGCCCAGCCGCTGCGAGAGCATGGCATATTCGGCGCGCAGCCGGTTGCGCTCGGTCTGCAGCCCGACGAGGGAGGAGGGCACCTGGCGCTGCATGCGCCTGACGCCGACCCTGACGGCCGCCGCCCACAGCCCGCGCGCCATGAGCAAGGCGATCAGCGTCGCCACCGAGAAGCCCAGCACGATCAGCAATATCGTCTCGGTCCGAGACATCGCCCCCTCCGGCAGTCAAACGACAGTAGCCAATCGCCAGGGCGAATGCCAGCCTCAGGCGACCTCCCGCCCTCTCACCCTGAAATCGTGACGGCAGAATGGCCCTGCGCCAGATCAAAGCCTGAGCATGATCTTGTCGCAAAACCGGTTCCACTTTTGCGGATCATGCTCTGGTCATATGCCTGAGCATGATCTTGTCGCAAAACCGGTTCCACTTTTGCGGAT
>NZ_JADCDA010000018.1 GCF_020252405.1 Aestuariivirga sp. | reverse complement strand
GGCACAAAGTCATGAACCGAAGCCGGCAAAAGCCACGCCTGATCTACTTCCCACGATCGAAATGTCTTGCTCATAACCCGAGTGAATCAAATTCTATCCCCGCCGTCTAGGCTGTTTTCCAGACAGGCTCCTAGCAGAACAACGGCGATCTCGTCTGTCGCGGAAGCGGCGTTGACTGGAACCTGCTCTCCGGCGGTGACGGCGGAGAGTCGGCCATCGATCCGGCGGACGGAAATTACGTCTACGGCGAATACATCTTTCTCCTGATCCACCGGGCCACCAACGGAACCGGACCGTCCGTGGACATCGTCAAGGGCCTGTCGGATGCCGGCGCCGGCAGAGCCCTGTTCACTGCCCCGTTCGAAATCGACAAATGGAACCCCAATACGATGTGGGGCGGAAGCACCTCACTGTGGCGAAGCACGAACCTCAAGAGCCCGGTTCCGCAATGGCGGAAGGTATATTCCGCGAGGGATTACATCAGCGAGATCGCGCTCGGCGGTTCGAATAACCTTTGGTTCGGCACGGCGTCGGGGCTGGTCTACAACAGCCTGAACGCCTCGTCCGCCAAGCCCGGCTTTGCGCTGAAAAACGCCGGATTGCCCACCGGCCGGATGCTGCTTTCGCTCACCCCCGGCAAGGACCCGGCGAACACCGTCTACGCGGGCTTCGGCGGCTAAAATAGCGGCAATCTGTGGCGAACGGTCAATGGCGGCGCCACATGGACCAACATCCACGGCTCGCTTCCGGCAACCCCCATCTCTGCCATCGAGACGCAGCCGGGCAATCCCAGCCGCGTCTTTGTGGGAACGGAAGTCGGGCTTTTCACCAGCGAGAATGGCGGTACGACGTGGAGCGCGACGAACGACGGCCCCGCCAATGTCGCTGTCTTCGACCTGTTCTGGCTGAACAACCAGACGCTCGTCGCAGTGACCCACGGGCGCGGCATGTTCAAGGCAAACATCGGCGCCCCAGTGATCCTTTCAGCGAAATAGGCCGTCCACAAACAGCGCGGAAGCCGTGTCACGCGGCTTCGCCCCTTCCGGCGCATCCGGAGCAGACGGGTCAACCGCTGTAGCCGTAAACCGGGTTCAGCGTGTTGCGCACCAAACTGTCCAGGGCGGCCGCCTGCTGTTCCGTCACATAGTCGCGCCAGCCGCCGACCTTGCCGCGCCTGACCTTGAAGCTCGACGGATCGCCGGCATTGCCCGGCTTCATGCTGCGGTGCGCGCCGGGCTTGCTGGCGTTCTCGATTTCCATGTGGCGCATGTTGTTGATCGAGGCGAAGCTCACCGCGTCATCAAGATCGGCATCGGCGGGATGCTGGCCGAGGAATTCGAGAATGCGGCGCAGCTGGCCCTTCGTGTCGGCGCGGAGGTCCTCGTACTTCACCACCAGCAGCTTTTGCATCCGGGGCTGTGCCCTGGCCCAGTCATTCATGAACTCGACGATCTTCGGGATGCCCGCCTGCGCCCCGGCGATGAAGTCATGGACGCTGGTGTCGTCCGCCAGAGGATAACCGTTGATGACCTTCTTGCGCGTCGCCATGCGGTGCTTCCACTGGAAGAACTGCGACACCGCCGTGTCGCAAGGATCGCGCACCAGCAGCACCACGGGAAGACCGGCATAGACCTCCGCCTTGCGGTCATGGCCGAGATAATCCTTCAGGTAATTGTCGTGACTGAAGAACAGCACCGGCACGCCGGGGCGGCGATCGCGGAACTCATCGAAACCCGAGATCGAGCCGCCGGCATAGCCGTTTTTCCTGGCGAGATAGCGCCACAGCAGCACGCGCACCCAGGTGCGGCCGCTCTTGCCGAAGGAGACGATTGCGGCGTCCGCGGCATCGCGCTTCTTCACCTCCTCGTAGCCGCGGAACCAGCGCTCGAAGCGGATGCCCACCCCGCGCGGCAGCACGAACGAGCCATGCGAAATGATTTCGCGCACGGCCACGCGAATGTCGAATGAATTGGGAACGGGCATAACCTCTGGACTTTCAAAGCGGCGCCGGCGCGCCGGACATAGCAAATCGCCGCCGCATCGGCAACGCGCCGTCCCTCAGGCGCGGAGGCTCACATTGCATGCAAGGAGATGAGCGATGCGGCTTTCGCCCGCGGGCGCGCGCTCGGCGCGCTGGTGGATGTCGAGATCGGGCTTGCCATTGCCCTCGATGATCATGGCGCCGTCCGCCAGCATGGCGACGTCCCAGCCCACCACCACGCGCTCGGGGAAGGCCTCATGCGCCTTCACCGCCAGCGCCACCACTTCCGGCCAGTGCGGCAGGGTGCGGCCGGCGAAGCGGACGCCGCTGACGGGGTGCGTGTCGCGCCAGCCGACGTCCGGCCGGATGCCGATGTCGGAGG
Organism: Aestuariivirga sp.; assembly: GCF_020252405.1. Lineage (GTDB taxonomy): Bacteria > Pseudomonadota > Alphaproteobacteria > Rhizobiales > Aestuariivirgaceae > Aestuariivirga. Next base: position 134,241 of record NZ_JADCDA010000018.1, on the reverse strand, counting down.
CGATGCCGATGACGCCCGTCGTCAGATCCACCGCCGCGGCCAGGCCGCCCTGGTGGAAATTGTCCACGACCGGATTGCCGATGGCCATGCGGAAGGCGGCATTGGTGGCCTCCGCCCGGCCCTGCTCGTTGCGGCAGGTGAGCACCCGCACGGTGGCGAGCGCGCCGTTCGAGATGTCGTCAAGGGCCGGATGGTTGGCGAGGCGCGGCTGGACGAGGAAATCGTCCTTCAGCGACTGGCGGGCGAGCTTCTCCATCAGCTGGCCGCGGGTCATGGTTTCGCCATGGGCGTTGCGATAGCGGCCCCCGCCGATGAAATCCCAGCGTTCCATGCGGTGGCCGCCGGAGCCGGAGCGCGGCTTCACGAAGAGATCGCCATCGGGCAGCACGGCGCTGCCACCCTTCAGCGGCTGGCGCCCGCCCTTCGAAAAATGCATGAGAACGGGCACGGCGCTGACACCCCGCGCATGGCAGTGCCCGGCGAACCAGATCTTGTCGTCCATGCCATCCGCAGCCTCGGGCGGCTGCAGCAGCGAATAGGCGGGACCGATGGTTTCATGCGCGGTGAGATAAAGATGCGCAAGCTTCTTGCGCTCGGCCAGGTGCAGCTCGAACATGTAGTACCAGAAAGGCGCAATCGCGAAGCGCGACGCCATCTCGACCTGGCCCAGGACCTGCGCGGCCGGGCTTACGCCCGAACGCCGGGCGACGGCGCGGGCATTGCGGCGCGCGAAAACGAAAACGGCAATGGGCAGCGCGATGGGCCAGACGATGGCCGCGACGATGGCCTTCAGCGGACCCCATGGCAGCTGCCAGTAGACCCAGGCATAATAGCGGTGAAGATATTCGGCGGGCGGCAGCGCCAGCGTGGGCTTACCGCGGAACACGCGGCGGAGCGCCATGGGAAGCCCCGCAACCATGTAGGCAAAGCCCTCGCCGGCCACCAGCAGGGCCTTCCAGGCAGCACCCTTCAAAGTCGTCAGGCGATCGCCGGGGCTGAGGCGGGTGTCTTGCGGGGCAGGCATTTGAATCGCGGCGTCCAGAATGGTGAAAGAGACACGCTCATAGGCCGAAAAGGCCGCGGATGCGAGCCACGGCGCGGGCGAGGCCATCCTCCAGCGGTTGCGGCGCGGTGTTGGCCGGCGGGCCGCCCAGCCACTGCACATGGCCCGACTGGACGAGCTGGCGGTGGACCACGCGCAGGTCACGCGAGAAGCGCGGCGGCGCGTGGTTGATGAGCAGGCGGAAGACGGTCGCACCGAGGCTGCGGCCGCGCGGCGCCATGCGTCGGGAGTCGAGATCGCGGCGGATGGCATAGGACCCCTCCTCGATGTCGAAGAGCAGCACGGGTTTTCCGGTGCTGACGGCCTCCGACATCATCGAAATCGAGTCCGCGGTGACGATAATGCGGCTGGCGAGGCCGAGGACGGCGTGGAAGGGGTTGTCCGCCGCATCCGGCTGCCAGCGGTGGAAAAAAACCGGAGCGGCTATGGCGGCCTGCAGCGCATCGGCTGCCGCTTCGCCGGTGCGGGCGCTGGTGGTGACAAGGAGTGACCCGCCATCGGATGAGGCCAAAGCCGAGGCCTCGCGGCCGAGGCGTTTCGCCGCCTCCGGCGTGAAGCGATAGGGGCCGCTCGAACCGCCCGCCAGCACCGCGGTGAAGGGCTGCGGCAGGTGGCCGAGCAGCGGCGCCCAGCGCGCCGCCTCCGCCGCCAGCCGCCCCGGCGTTGCGTCATGCACGGGCAGCGGATTGTGCAGCACGTTGGGCGCCTGCGGCAGCCGGTATTGCGGGGTGGTGATGACGAGGTCGAAGCGTGGGAGAGCGGCCCAGGGCGTGCCGACGAAGACAATGCGGAGCTTCGGGTTCCGCCTGCGGAGCCAGAAGGCCACCGCCTCCGCGGCGCGGCCCGAACAGATGACGAGGTCTGGCCAGGGCGCCTCAAGGGGACTCGAGGCCGCGAGATCAACCCCCGCCAGGGTCGGCAGGCTCATCAGCCGCAGCAGGGCCTCATGGCGGCGGTAGCGGAGCTGCTTCGACTCAGCAGGCCAGCCCAGGGCGCCGGCAAGGGCGCGCAGCTGGGTGTTGTCGCCGGAGTGCGGGCTGGTCAGGATCCAGGTTTTCGGGCTGCGGTTTTTCAGGCGAAATTTCCGTTCTGCGGCAAAGACTTGGACCTTGTGACAGAGAGCCGCGCGCGGGCGGCGTTGGACGTTCGGGTCAGTACATGATAGAGGGAACCCTTGTCAGCAACAGTTTCGGGGATTGTCATGGCTTCGACCGGCAATGCCGGGGCCACCCGGCCTCACATCTTCATCCAGACGAACGACAAGCAGTCGATCGGCGCCATCGTGTCCGCCTATTCGATGAAGCGTTCGGCCCACGCCGGCGAGTTCGACGTGACGATCATGAACAAGGACGCCTATCCGTTTTTCGCCAGGCGCGACGGGCAGACCTACAAGCGCCACGGCGTCGACCGCGTGTGGCTGGAGAATGACCTGCAGTCCTTCACCCTTACCCGCTTCCTGCCGCCGCAGCTGATGGGCTACCAGGGCCGCGCCCTTGTCGTCGATCCGGACGTCTTCGCGGTGCAGGACGTCTGGGAGCTCCTGACGCGTGACATGCAGGGCAAGGCCATCATGTGCCGCGGCTCCAAATTCAAGAACGGCGCCTATGCCTCATCCGTCATGCTGCTCGACTGCGCCAGGCTGAAGCACTGGGACGTGGAGAAGAGTTTCAACGAGCTGTTCGAGGGCAAGCGCGATTATCACCAGTGGATCTCGCTCCTCATGGAAGATCCCAACACCATCGGCGTGTTCGAGAACGCGTGGAACGACTTCGACAGGCTGACGCCCGCCACGAAGATGATCCACAACACGCGCCGCCGCACCCAGCCGTGGAAGACCGGCCTCAAGGTCGACTACACCCCGACCGAGTTCGTGCCGGTGATCGGCTGGATCATGCGCATGCGCCGCAAGATGTTCGGCGAGCATGCGCTGCTCGGGCGCTATGCCAGGCACCCGGACCCGAAGCAGGAGCAGCTGTTCTACGGACTGCTGAAGGGCGCCCACGAGGCCGGCATGGTGACGGATGCCCAGATCAGGGAAGCCATGGACAAAAACTACATCCGCCATGACTCGGTCGAGATGATGAAGGCCGCGCCCAGCCTGCCGCCGCTCGCCGAAATGAAGGCCGCGGCCTGAGCCCGCCTCACGAGACGCATGAGTCAGGGCCGCCCGCGGACGCGCTGCGGGTGGCGCTTTTCACGGGCAACTACAACTATATAAAGGATGGTGTGGCGCTGACGCTGAACCGCCTCGTGGCGTTTCTCGAAAAGCGCGGCGTGCCGGTGCTGGTCTTCGCGCCGGTGGCGGAGACGCCTGCCTTCGAACCGGCCGGCGAGCTGGTGCCCGTGCCCTCCTTCGCCATTCCCACGCGCAGGGAATACCGCATCGCCACGGGGCTGCCCGAAGCGCAGCGCAAACGGCTGGCGGATTTCCGGCCCACGCTGTTCCACATCGCGGTGCCGGACATCCTTGGCTACCGGGCGCTGAGGCTGGCGGAAAAATGGAACGTGCCCGTCGTCGCCTCCTATCACACCCGCTACGACACCTATCTGCGCTTCTATGGCCTGGGTTTGTTCGAGAAACTCGGCCGCCGCTACATGAAGAATTTCTACAACCGCGTGCGCCGCGTCTATCCGCCCTCCGAGTCCATGGCGGAGATCATCCGCGCGCAGGGCCAGTCGCGGCATGTGGAGGTGTGGGCGCGCGGCGTGGACAGCGAGCTGTTTTCGCCCGCGCGGCGCGACATGGCGTGGCGGCGCGCGCTCGGCATTGCGGACAATGAGGTGGCGGTCAGCTTCGCCGGGCGGCTGGTGAAGGAGAAGAACACCGCCGTCTACATGCGGGTGATGAACATGCTTGCCGCGCGCGGCCTCAGGGTGAAGCCGCTGGTGATCGGCGACGGACCGGAGATGGCGGCGATGAGGGCGGGGCTGAGGAACGGCGTGTTCGCAGGCTTCCTGCATGGGCAGGAGCTGGCGCGGGCCTATGCCTCCTCCGACATCTTCTTCTTCCCGTCGGAAAGCGAGACCTTCGGAAATGTGACGCTGGAGGCCATGGCGAGCGGGCTTCCGGCCGTGAACGCGATTGCCAGCGGCAGCACCTCGCTCGTGGTGGAAGGCGAGACGGGATACCTGGTCAGCGCGCGCGACGAGGCGGGCCTTGCCGCGAGGCTCGAACAGCTGGCAACCGACGGGGGCCTGCGCATTCGCATGGGCGGGGCGGCCCGCGCGCGGGCGCTGAGCTTCAGCTGGGACGCCATCCTCTCCGGCCTGCTCGACAGCTATCGAACGGTTCTGCGCGAGGCCAATGTCCGCTGACCCGACGATCTGGATCCTGTCGCGCGGGCGTAAGGGCGACCTCGATCAGATGCTGGCGCTGGCGAAGGCCACGGGCTGGCCCCATGAGGTGAGGAGGCTGCGTTTCGCCGGGCCGGACATTCCCGTGTTTTCGAAGCTGCTGCTGAGGGACAAGGTCTCGCCGCCGTGGCCCGGCCTCGTGCTCGTCGCCGAGGCTTCGCCCAGCGTGATCGCACGCGAGATCAAGCGGCGTTCGCCCGGCACGCGCATCGTCTGTCTCGGCCGGCCGGCGGGTTCTCCCAAGAATTTCGATCTCGTCATCACCACCGCGCAATATCGCATTCCGGCCGCCGCCAATGTGGTGGAACTCTCCATGCCCCTGTCTGAAGGATTGGAGACCGGCGCCAGCAGCCGCACAGGTCCGATCGCCCTGGCGATCGGCGGACCGGCCTTCCCCGACCTGTTCGACGGCGCGGCGGCAGAAAGGCTCGCCGCCGATGCGCTGGCCCATGCGGCGAGGACCGGCGCGACCCTCGACGCGGTGACCGGCCCGCGCACGCCGCCAGACGCCATTGCGGTGCTGGAACGCCGCATCACCGCGCCGCACCGGCTGAGCATATTCGGGCGCGGCGGGAACCGCTACCTGGAGGCGCTCGCCGGGGCCGCCGCGATCATCGTCACGAGCGATTCGGTCTCCATGGCGGCCGATGCGCTGGCGAGCGGAAAGCCCGTCTCCGTCTACTGCCTGCCGCAGGCGCTGAACGCCAAGTGGAAGCTGGGCAGCTGGCTCTACCGCAATGCCGTCGAGGTGCGGCAACCGCTGCTGGCTCCCGTGCGGTGGCTGTTCGATGCGGGCGTCATCGAAGTTGCGCCGGACCGACGCAAGCTGTTTGCGCGCCTTGTTGCCGAAGGCCGGCTTGGCTGGTTCGGCGAAGCCGCGCCGCCACCGCAACCCGGCGCCGCGCGGCGCGACCTTGAAATCGCCATCGAGTCGCTGCGTAAGCTGATGCGCTGAACCGAACAACCATTATTGGCCCCCAGCCGATGGCCCATTCGAAGGACGGAGCCAGTGTTGCCTTGAACATCCTCGCGCATCTTGCGGCGGACAATGACGCGCCGGCACTCGTCTTCCCCGATCATGTGCTGAGCTATGCCGGGCTGTCTGCCCGGGTGGACGCCCTGGCGCGGCGCATTGAGGGTCAAAAGAAGCTCGTGGCCATTGCGGCGCAGCCCTCAACCGGCTTTGTCGTCAGCTATCTTGCCTGCCTGAAGGCCGGCCATGCCGTGGCGCTGCTGCCGCCGGGCGATGGCGCGGCCGCCGCCGCCTTCCATCGCGACTTCTCGCCCGAGATCAGTTTTACGCCGGCGGGCGCTGACTGGCGCATGGAGGAGACCGGCACGCGCCCCAAAGGCGGCATCCACCCCGGCCTCGCGCTGATGCTGGCGACGTCCGGCACCGAAGGAAATCCGCGCTGGGTGCGGCTGTCAGGCGGCAACATTGCAGCCAACGCGGAAAGCATCGTCACCTATCTCGGCCTCACATCGGCGGACCGGGCGGCGCAGACGCTGCCATTCCATTATTCCTATGGCCTGTCGGTGCTCCATTCGCACCTTGCGGCGGGCGCCAGCCTGGCCTTCTGCCGCGGCAGCGTGATCGCCGATGGGTTCATCGGGACCGCGGCCGAACTGGGCTGCACCGGCATGGCCGGCGTGCCCTACACATTCGAGCTGCTGGAGCGGATCGGTTTTCGCCAGCGCCTGTGGCCCGCGCTGCGCAGCATGACCTGTGCCGGCGGGCGGCTGTCGCCGGAGCTGGTGACGCTCTACGCCGAAGCCATGCAGGCCCATGGCGGCCGGTTCTTCGCCATGTATGGCCAGACGGAGGCCACGGCGCGCATGGCCTATCTGCCGCCCGGGGCCGCGACGGCGCATGCCGATTGCATCGGCATTGCCATTCCGGGCGGCGCGTTCCGCATCGATGCGGCGCGGGGCGAGGCGGGCCAGCTGTTCTACCGCGGCCCCAATGTGATGATGGGTTATGCCACCAGCCGCGCCGACCTCGCACGCGGACTGGAACTCGACGAGCTTGCGACCGGTGACCTTGCGGTGATGACGGAGGCCGGGTTCATCCGCATCATGGGCCGAGCAAAGCGCATCTCCAAGATTGCCGGTCTTCGCATCGGGCACGAGGCCATCGAATGGGCGCTGCAAGCCAAGGGCATCGCCTGCGCGGTGACGGGCAATGACGGGGCGATCACCATCCATGCGGAGGCAACGGCGCTGGATGTGACCCGGCTGGCGGCCGGGGCCGCCGCCATTCCGCAGCGCTTCATCCGCGTGGAGCGCCATGACGCGCTGCCGCGGCTGGCTTGCGGCAAGATCGACTACCGCGCGCTGGCGGCCCATGCCCCGCCGGCCGCAGCCGCGCCCTCACGCGGCCTGCTGCATGATTTCCGCGCCGCCCTTTATCCCCGCCCGGTGGGTCCGCGGGACAGTTTTGAAAGCCTTGAGGGCGACTCGCTCGCCTATGTGCAGGTGGCGCTCGCCATCGAGGCGCGGCTGGGCCGGCTGCCCGAGGGATGGGAGGCCATGCCGGTGGCGCGGCTCGATGCGATGGCGGCGCGCGACGCCGCGCCGCAGCGCCCGTGGTTCGGGAACATCGAGAGCCACATCGCCCTGCGCGCCATGGCCATTCTGCTGATCGTGCTGCATCATGCCTCGGGTTGGCCCATTCCCGGCGGCGCCATGGTGCTGATGATGCTGGTGGGCCATGGCTTCGCGCGCTTTCACCGCGAGGCCCTGTTCGAAGGGCGCGTCTCCGCCATCCTCAAGCCCATGCTGCGCAACCTGCTCCCCTATCTGGTGGTGGCCGCGGGCTTTGCGCTGGCGTGGCGGAAAATTCCGTGGGCCTCGGTCTTCCTCGCCGGCAACCTGGGGTTCGCCGATCCCGCGAAGGGCAGCATGCTGCCCTATCAATACTGGTTCGTGGAGGCCTATGCGCAGCTCTGCCTGCTGACCGCCCTTTTGTTCTGTTTCGGCGGGGTTCGGCGCGCGGTGGCGCGGCGGCCCTTCGCAACGGCCTTCGCCGCCATGCTGCTGGCCTTCGGGCTGCGCTATGGCGTGCCGCTGATCCATGACGTGGGCGCGCGCAAGATATTCCTGCTCAGCTATGTGCTGTGGCTGCCGCTGCTCGGCTGGGCCGCCTGTTTCGCGACAAGGACGCCGCAGAAGCTGCTGCTGCTGGCGGCGCTTGCGGTCATCTGCCCGACCGCGGCCATTCTCGGCGGCAATTGGACGGGGGCCTGGGTGATGAACCTGCTGCAGATACCTGTCATGGCCGTGCTGCTGTTCCTGCCGGCGCTCCGCCTGCCGCGTGTCCTTCTGCCCGGAGTGATGTCGGTGGCGGCCGCGAGCTATCACATCTATCTCTTCCACCTGGTGATCCCGGAGCTGCTGAGGATGCAGGACTATGGCGCCTGGGGCATTGCCGCAACGGTGACGACCGGCGTCCTCACCGGCATTGCGGCGGCGACGCTGCAACGGCTGGCGCTGGCAGGCCTCAGCCGCAAAACCGCACTGGCGGCCAGCGAGGCATAGAGCATGATCCGCAAAAGTGGAACCCGCTTTTGCGACAAGATCATGCTCAGGCTTTTGATCTGGCGCATGTTCCGACCAGGTGATTCCGCCTCACCGGAACATGCGTCAGGCCCCGGCGAAATCGGCCAGCGCCTTCGCCGTACCTTTGGACCAGATGTCAGTGAGGCTTTTGGTGAAGGCCTTGCGGAAGACCTCGGACCGGCCAACATCGCCGTAGACGTCGTCCATCGAGAGCCAGACCGGCGGATCGGCCTTTGCGCGGGCCGCCAGTTCGGTGAGGCGCGGCCACATCGGGTCGCCCGCCGTGATGTCCCTGCCCGACTCCGACTTGCCGAAGCAGTGCCGGCACCACAGCGCCGACTCGAAGGCGAGCGATGAGATGGAGCCTCCGGCCGTCAGCCGGTCCCGCGCCACCGGCACGATGAACTTGGGCTGGCGGTTGGAGCCATCGAAGGCCAGGCGCGGAACGGTGTCGCCGATCTTCGGATTGGAGAAGCGGCGATGGATGAGGCGGTAATAATCGTCCAGCACCACGCCCGGCACCGGCGGCACGGTCGGCATGATTTCCTCGCGCTCGATCCTGGCGAAGAATGCGGCCACCAGCGGGTGGTTCATCGCATCATGCACGAAGTGGATGTCGAGCAGGCTCGCAGGATAGGCGATCGCCGCGTGGCCGCCGTTGAGGATGCGGATCTTCATGAACTCGAAGGGCGTGACATCGGGCACGAATTGCACGCCGGCGGCTTCCAGCTCCGGGCGGCCGTTGCAGAATGTGTCCTCCAGCACCCACTGAATGAACTCCTCGCAATAGACCGGCCAGTTGTCCTCGATGCCGAAATCCTGCGCGCAGAGCTTTCGCTCGCGGTCCGTCGTGGCGGGCGTGATGCGGTCCACCATGCCATTGGGGAAAGCGGCGTTCGCGGCGATCCAGTCCGCCAGCCCCCTGTCCCACAGCCGCGCCACTCCGGCGACAGCATTGCGCGCCACAACGCCGTTGTGGGGGATGTTGTCGCAGGACATGACGGTGAAGGGCCTGACGCCCGCCCCGCGCCGCTTCCCGAGGCCCAGCGCGATGAGGCCAAACACCGTATGCGGATCATCCGGATGCTTCCCGTCCGCCGCGATCTCGGGGAAATCCGGGTTGAACTGGCCGGTGGCAGGATCGATGAAATAGCCTCCTTCGGTGACGGTGACCGAGACGATGCGGATCGCGGGATCCGCGAGCTGCCTGACGATGCGTGAGCGGTCCTCCGGCGGAATCATGCCCACCATCGCGCCCGTCACACGCGCGCGGCTGACGTTCGCCTCCTGTTCGACGACCGTGGTGAGCCAGTCCTGCGGCCGCAGCGCATCATGCATAGCGCGGTCGGCCGGCCGGACGCCGGCGCCGATGACGCCCCAGTCGCGGCCCTTGCCCATGTTGAACAGCGAATCGAGATAAACGGCCTGATGCGCGCGGTGGAAGTTGCCGAGGCCGAAATGCAGGATGCCGGGACTGAGGTCAGCGGCGTGGTAGTTCGGCACGGCGACGCCCTTGAGACTCGGCAGATTGGCGCGGTTCAGCTTCGTCATGTCACTTCTCTCCGCAAATCGGGTGGCGAGCCGTCAGCTCATCCATTGGCCGCCGTCGACGTTGTATGTCTGCGCCACCACATAGTCGCTTTCGGAGGAGGCGAGGAAGATGGCGCAGCCCACATGATCCTCGGGCCTGCCCATGCGGCCGAAGGGCACGCCCTCGCCGACCAGGCGCTTCTTCTCGCCCCTGGGGCGGTTCTCATATCTGGCGAAGAGCCCATCGACATGCTCCCACATCGGCGTGTCGACCACGCCGGGCGCTATGCCGTTGACGTTGATCTTGTGCGCAATGAGCGCCAGGCCCGCCGACTGGGTGATGGAGATGACGGCGGCTTTCGAGGCGCAATAGACGGCGACCAGCGCCTCGCCGCGGCGGCCGGCCTGCGAGGCGAAATTGATGATCTTGCCGCCCCTGCCCCGGCGCTTCATGCTCTCCGCCACCTCCTGCAGCATGAAGATCAGCCCCCTGACGTTCACGTCGAAGACGAAGTCATAGCTGTTTTCGGTGATCTCGCCCCAGGGCGCCATGTCGAAGACGGCGGCATTGTTGACGAGGATGTCGATGCCGCCGCAGCGCCGCTCGCATTCGGCGGCGCAGGCCTTGATCTCGTCCAGCCTGGTGACGTTCAGGGCATGGGCGAAGGCGCCATTGCCGATCTTCCGCGCCAGCGCATCGGCCTCGGCGAAGTTGATATCCGCCACGCAGACGCGCGCGCCCTCGCGCGCATAGCCTTCGGCTATGGCCGCGCCAATGCCGCGCGCGCCGCCGGTGACGATTGCAGTCTTGCCCTTGAGACGCATCAGACGATAACCTTTCCCTGGCTGTCGAAACGGTGGAGACGGGCGGCATCGAAGCGAAGCGCCACGGCATCGCCCGGCTTGCCGCCATACTCGCCCGGCGCGCGCACCGTGAGCCGGCCGGCCTCGCCTGCATCGATATGCAGGAAGGAGTCAGCCCCCAGATGCTCGGTGAGCATGATGGCGCCCTGAACGTCACCGCCCGCGCCGGTGAGGGCGATGTGCTCCGGCCGGATGCCGGTTGTCGCGGCGTTGTGCCTGGCCGCAAACGGCCCGGAGATGAAGTTCATCTTCGGTGACCCGATGAAGCCGGCGACGAAAAGGGAATTCGGCGTGTTGTAGAGTTCGAGCGGCGAGCCGACCTGCTCGATCACACCCTTGTTCAGCACCACGATGCGGTCGGCCATGGTCATGGCCTCCACCTGATCGTGCGTCACGTAAATCATGGTGGCGTCGAGCTGCCGGTGAAGCTGCATGATCTCGATGCGCATGTTGACGCGCAGCGCGGCATCAAGGTTCGAGAGCGGCTCGTCGAACAGGAAGCACTTGGGCTGGCGCACGATGGCGCGGCCGATCGCCACGCGCTGGCGCTGCCCGCCCGACAGCTGGCGGGGCTTGCGCTCGAGACAGTCCGTGAGGTTCAGCGTCAACGCGGCCCTGGCCACCTTGGCGTCGATCTCCTCTTTGGGCATGCCGGCCATCCTGAGGCCGAAGGCGATGTTGTTGCGCACGCTCATGTGCGGATAGAGCGCATAGGACTGGAACACCATGGCAAGCCCGCGCCGGGCCGGAGGCACGCCGCTGACATCCTCGCCGTCGATCAGAATCTGGCCCGATGTCAAATCTTCCAGCCCCGCGATGAGGCGCAGCAGGGTGGACTTGCCGCAGCCCGAAGGGCCGACGAAGACGACGAATTCGCCATGCGCGATCTCGAGGTCCGCGCCGGGGATGATGACGGCGTCTCCGAAGGCCTTGCTCACGTTCCTCAGCGTTATGGCCCCCATGTTACTTCACTGCTCCGAAGGTGAGGCCGCGGACGAGCTGCTTCTGGGCGAACCAGCCGAGCACGAGGATGGGCGCGATGGCCATGGTGGAGGCGGCGGAAAGCTTGGCCCAGAACAGCCCCTCCGGGCTCGAATAGGAGGCGATGAACTGAGTGAGCGGGGCGGCGTTCCGGGTCGTCAGCGTGAGCGTCCAGAAAGCCTCGTTCCACGCCAGGATGATGTTGAGCAGCACGGTGGAGGCGATGCCCGGGACGGCCATGGGGGCGAGCACATAGATCAGTTCCTTGCCGATCGAGGCCCCATCCATGCGCGAGGCTTCGAGGATCTCGCCCGGGATCTCCCTGAAATAGGTATAAAGCATCCAGATGATGATCGGCAGGTTCAGCAGCATCAGCACCATGATGATGCCGATGTGGCTGTCGAGCAGTTTCAGGTCGCGGAAGATCAGGTAGAGCGGAATGAGCGCTCCCACCGGCGGCATCATCTTGGTGGAGAGCATCCACATCAGGAGATCCTTGGTCCGCCTGCCGGGCGCGAACGCCATGGCCCAGGCGGCGGGCACGGCGATGAGGAGGCCAATCAGCGTGGAGCCCAGGGCCAGGATCACGGAGTTCGACGCGAACTTCAGATAGTCCGAGCGCTCCTGCACGACGCCGTAATTCTCCAGGGTCCAGTCGAAGAACAGGAAGGTTGGGGGAATGGCGACGGCCTCTCCCTCCGTCTTGAAGCTGGTGAGGATGGTCCACAGGATCGGGAAGAAGATCACGAAACCGCACCCCCAGGCGAGGCCCGTGAAGATCAGCTTGCGGCGGAGGGGAACGGCGCGCGCCATGCTCTCATGCCTCCAGGTTCTTGCCGATCATGCGCATCAGGAAGAAGGCGGCGATGTTGGCGAGAATGACCGCGATGACGCCGCCCGCCGAAGCGCCGCCGATATCGTTCGACAGCAGGCCGTAGTGATAGACGAGGAACGGCAGGTTCCCCGCCCGGCCGCCCGAACCCGTGACGTAGATTTCGGCGAAGATATTGAGCAGGAAGATCGTCTCGATGAGAATGACCACGGTGACGGGCCGCGCCAGATGCGGCACGATCATGTACCAGAAGAAGGACAGGGGCGGCGCGCCGTCCATCTGCGCGGCTTCCTTCTGCTCCTCGTCAAACGACTGAAGGGCGGTGAGGATGATGAGCGTTGCAAAGGGCATCCACTGCCAGGACACCATGATGACAATGGCGGTCATCGGATAATGCGCGAACCAGTCGATGGCGCCCAGCCCCAGCGATTTCGTGATCCAGGCGAGGAAACCCTGCACCGGATGCATCATCATGTTCTTCCACACGAGAGCCGACACGGTGGGCATGACGAAGAAGGGTGCGATGACCATGAGGCGCACGGCATTGCGGCCATAAATGGCCTGGTCGAGCAGGAGTGCCAGAAGCGTTCCGCCGGCGACGGAGATGACGAGCACCCAGAACACCAGCAGCAGCGAGTTGCGCATGGCCTTGAAGAAGGCGGGGTCGGTGAGGAAGTAATAATAGTTGGCGGCGCCGGCCATGCAGCGGTTCGCCGCGTCCAGCAGCGCCCCCGGCGTCATGAGCGAGCAGGCTGGGTTGGGGTCGAGCAGATTGTAGCGGAGGAAGGAAAACCAGACGGTCATGGCCAGCGGCACGATCATCCAGAGGAACAGGGCAAGAACCGATGGCGCAACGGCGATCCTGCCGATCGAGCGTGTCTGCTGCGTTGCCATGGCTCAAACCCAGTGAGGGGGAGAATGGCTGCCCGGTTTCCGGTCGGGCAGCCCCGTTGCGGGAGGTTCGGTTACTTGATGTAGCCGGCCTTGGTCATTTCGCGCAGCGTCACGTCCTGCGCTTCCGCGAGAGCTTCGTCCGCGGTCTTCTCGCCGGCAAGGGCCGCCGAGAAGATCTGACCGACGGTCGTCGCGATGCCGGCGAACTCAGGGATCGCCACGAACTGCACGCCGACGTAGGGAACCGGCTTGACGGTGGGCCTGGTCGGGTCAGCCGAGTTGATCGAGTCGAGCGTCATCTTGGCGAAGGGAACCTTGGCATATTCCGGATTCGCGTAGAGCGAGGTGCGCGTGCCCGGAGGAACATTGGCCCAGCCTTCCTTTCCGGCAACGAGTTCGGTGTAGTGCTTCGACGTCGCCCAGGAGATGAATTTCTGAGCGGCGTCCTGCTTCTGGGTGCCGGCGGGGATGGCGAGAGACCACGCCCACAGCCAGTTGCCGCGCCTGCCGAGGCCGTTGTCTGGCGCCAGCGCGAAGCCCACCTTGTCGGCAACCGTGGAGTCCCTCGGGTTGGTCACGAAGGAAGCGGCCACCGTGGCGTCGATCCACATGCCGCACTTGCCGGCGTTGAACAAGGCGAGGTTCTCGTTGAAGCCGTTGGAGGACGCGCCCGGAGGCCCGTCTGACTTCATGAGGTCGAGGTAGAAATTGAGCGTGTCCTTCCATTCCTGGGTATCGAACTGCGGCTTCCAGTTCTCGTCGAACCAGCGCGCGCCGAAGGAATTGGAGGTGGCCGTGATGAAGGCCATGTTCTCGCCCCAGCCGGCCTTGCCGCGCAGGCAGACGCCATAGATTTCCTTGTCCTTGTCGGTGATCTTGCCGGCGATGCGCTTGATGTCCGCCCAGGTGGGGGCTTCCGGCATCTTCTCGCCCGCCGCCTCGACCAGGTCGGTGCGGTACATCACCATGGAGCTCTCGCCATAGAAAGGCGAGGCCATGAGCTTGCCGTCCACCGTCAGGCCGCCCGCGATGGCGGGCAGCAGGTCCGCCGGGTCATCGATCTGCGTCAGCGGCACGAGCCAGCCCTTCTTGCCCCAGATAGGCACTTCGTAGGTGCCGATGGTGAGCACGTCGAACTGGCCGCCCTTGGTGGCGATGTCGGTCGTCACCTTCTCGCGCAGCACGTTCTCCTCAAGCGTCACCCATTCGAGCTTGATGTCCGGATTGTTCTTGGTGAAGTCCTCGGTCAGGCCCTGCATGCGGATCATGTCGCCGTTGTTCACGGTGGCAATGACCAGGGTCGTTTCGGCCGAGGCGGTCGAGGCAAGGGCGGCGAGGCTGATCGCGCCCAGAATGCCTGCCAACAGAGATTTCATATGATCCTCCCGTTCGATCGGGCAATTATTTGCCCATGATAGGAGCGTATGTTTGCTTCTTGCGTATGGTCAAGCGACTTTCCTGTGTGCGCCGCACATTGGTTTCCGCGGCGCAGCGATGCTTGCGGCCATTCAGCCGGGAATAGAGTGGCGACCGTCAGGCGCTGAACGCCCTCATCAAGGCCGAGAGCTCGGAATGAGGCGGAGATTTGGGCAACGGGGCGGCAACTTGAGCAGGCCAGCTATGACCAGAGCAGGTTTCGGTTCAGTGGTATCGAAACCTGCTTTATCTATTTGTTTTGTCGCACTTTCCACGGTCAACCGGTGTCCACCTGACCTGAAAATGCTTTATCTCCAGCTTTATCGTCTGAGTTTACCGGTGTGTCAGAGAACGTTCAGGGTCTGTCCGAAGGCGCTGCATAGCTTTGCGATGAAGCTTTTTGCCATGTGCCGGTGGAATGCCGCTCGCCTGAAGCAAGCGGTTGAATCCGCAATGTTTTTTACCGGTCGCCGCAGGTGGCGTGACAATCTGCTGTTGCAAAGCCTTTCACAAAGCATTGCAAGATTCGCTTTCTGTTCTGTGCGGCGCAGAATTCACAGCAGCGGCGTCATGAGCCGCACGGTCGACTCGATGAGCCGCGCGCCCACCGGACGCTCGTTCCAGGGCGCCAGCATCACCGCGCTGGAATCGTCGAGGTAGCCCTGCTGCAGGCGGCGGATGGCGGCCACGGCATCCCGGTCATAGACCAGAAGCGACACCTCGTAATTGAGCCACAGGCTGCGCATGTCGAAATTGGCGGTGCCGAACATCGCCTGCCCGCCATCGACGGTGATCGACTTGGTGTGCAGCAGCCCGCCCCTGAACTCATGGATCTCGCCTCCCGCCGAGATCACCTCGTCGAAGAAGGAACGGCTGGCATGCCGCACCAGCAGCGAATCGATGCGCCGGGGCAGCACCACGATGACCTTCACGCCCCGGGCCGCCGCGCCGCGCAGCGCGGTGATGAGCGAATCCTCCGGCACGAAATAAGGCGTCGTCAGCACCACTTCGCTTTCCGCCGCATTGATCAGCGCCAGCATGATCTGCAGCAGGCCGTCACCCGACTGGCCCGGTCCTGACGCCAGCACCTGGACGGACGCAAGCCCCTGCGGCGCCGCGGGCTCAAGGCCGGTCTCGGCCACCACCTGCTCCGGCGTAACGCCGCCTTCGGCCACCCAGTCGCTGATCATGACGGCGGCCAGCGCGCCCGCCACCGGCCCCTCGATGCGCACCATGGCGTCAACCCATTCGCCGACGCCCGAATCCTGCTTGAAGAAGCGCGGGTCCACCATGTTCATGCTGCCGGTCCAGGCGAGGCGCCCGTCAATCACCACGATCTTGCGGTGAAGCCGCAGGTCGGCGCGCCCCGCGAGGCCGCGGAGCAGGCCCACCGGCAGGGCCGCCCGCAACTCCACCCCGGCCTTGCGCAGCATGTCCGGTTCGGGTCCCCGCCACCAGCCGGCGGCCCCAAGGGCATCGATCAGCACGAGGCACTTCACGCCCCGGCCTGCCGCGCGGATGAGGGCCTCCAGCACGCCGCGCGTCAGACCACCTTCGTTCCAGATATAGAATTCCACCAGCGCGCTGCTCCGCGCCGCATCGATGTCGCCGGCCATATGCTTCAGTATGTCGAGGGTGTCGGACGCGACTGTCACGGAATTGCCGGTGAAGGCCGGGGCGCCGAAGAAGCTTTGGGCCGCCCGCTCCACCGGCTGCTGCTTGTGGGTCAGCCGCGCGCCACCGTGCTGCAGCCGGTTCTCGGCCAGATGAGGCGCGGTGATCTTGCGGAAGTCGCCCTGCATGCGAGCAAGACGCCCGGCGCGTCCGCGGGAGATGCGGCGTTCGCCGATCAGGAAATAGAGGAGCGCGCCGACATAGGGCACCATCATTGCAAGCAGCAGCCAGGCCAAAGCCACGCCGCGCGCCGGCCGCCGCAGCAGAACGCGCAGGATGACAGCCGCCATCAGCGCGGCATGAATGAAGACAGCCAGGAAGGACGCCATACGGAGGTCAGCTAGGGCCTTACCGCCATGCTGGCAAGGCGCGCGGCAATATCATCACCTGGCGTCGAGCGCCTTCAGCCCCGCCTCCAGCCCCTTCAGAGAAACCGGGATGGTGGTGGGCTCCGCCACGAGGCGCATCTTGAAGGTGAGGCTGAAGCCATCCGCGCCGCGCAGCGCGTCGAGCGTCTTTTCATCCACGGCGGTGCTGGCGATGCAGCCGCGCCGCACGCAGGTCTGAACGGTGAGGGGCAGCGTAACCGCCCCCGCCTTGCCGGTGACGCCGGCGGGAATGTCGAGCCCCAGCGGCAAAACCGCGGCGAGGCGCAGTTCCCTGCTGTCCCTGTTGCGGGCCAGGGCAATGGCCGCGACGGGCTGCCGGGTGTCTTCGGCCATGATCCTCTGATGCAGCGCGCAGGCCTGCTCGCCGGTGCTGGTCTTCGTGCAGCGCAGCAGCCAATCGCCGAAGGCTTCTCCCGCCAGGGGCTTTGCCATGCCAGCCCCCGCCGGCGCGAGAGCGCTTGCGGCAAGCAGCAGGAACAAGGATACGGCGGCGGATTTCATGGTCTTTGTCTCGCGGCGGGCAGAACTTCCGTCAGCATAGGGCCGGGCAGGTGGCGGTTCAAGCTTGCCGGATGTGGCATCCATATGCGCCTCCTTACCTATGAGGCCTCATGCCCCAAGGGGAGAAACGCCCGCCGCCGGACCGGGGCTGCCTGACCGAGCCCGCCTGACCGGATGCTGACACGGGGCTGGAATGCCAGGCCCGGCTCATGCAAGCCCGGCGCGGCGGGCGACGTACATTGCGGGTGCAGGAGGCCATGATCAGTGATGAAGAACGGATGTCGATAGCGAATCAACTTGTCCGGTTTTGGTAGCACATCAAATGTCCGCATCGGCAAGTACCAGAACGCCAGCGAGGCGGTGCGCGAGGCGGTGCGCGATGCGGTGCGCGGCTGGCAAGAGCGGCTGAAAGCCGATGAACTGAAGCTCGAACGGCTTCGGCAAAGCATAACCGCCGGGGTCGCAGCGCTTGATCGCGGGGAATACGAAGACGTCGAGGACGAGGACCTCAACACTTTTCTCGATGGCCTTGCCACGCCGGCGGCGCGTTGATCCGAAATGGGGCGCTATCGGCTTTCAGAACCGGCCAAAGCCGATATCGCCTCAGTGCTGCGAACACGTGAGACCATGCATGGCGCCGAGGCGCGAATACGCTGCCGGGCGCTGCTGACGGCGGCAATGAGGCGGGTTGCGGCTGATCCGGGCTGCCCCTCCCCCGCGGATCGCAGCGATCTGTCCGAAAACCTTCGCAGCTTTCACATCCGGCACAGCCGAAACGAAAGCCGGGAAGCACCCGTCGGCGATCCCGTCCATGTGATCTACTATCGCGCCGTTAAACCCAGTCCCGTCGAAATCTTTCGCGTGCTTCATGAGCGTAGGGAGCCCAGCCGACAGTTTCCAGCCTGGCTTCCGGGTTCGCCTTTCCGCCCCGTTTGCACCCGTTCCCGCCATTCATAGGGAGACCCACCGAGAGCATCTCGCGGATTGGAAATGACCGCGGCTGAGTGCTGCGGCCGGCGCGGGGAGGAAAAGTGGTTCCCGGTTTTCCGTCCGACCGCGCGCCTCACTCTGGATTTTCGATTGCGGCAAGCCGCCGTCTGGATCAAACCAGCGGCCACCACGAAGCAGCGCCGCCTGCATCGCGCGCCGATCAGCGCTTCCGCAGCAGCGCCTCTGCGCACGATCCGGCTGCGCGTGCCCGAAGATTGCGAATGGGTGTTTCCGGGCGAGACGCAAGGCAAGCCGCTTCAAAAGCATGGCGCCAAAAAGTGGGAACCGGTTTTTGGCAATGGCCATGCGGCAATAAACGGCACATCAAGCGGTTCTGGGAAGATGTCCGGGCGAAGGCCGAACTGCCCGCCGTCCGCATCCACGATCTGCGCCACACCTTCGCATCGCTGCTCGTTTCGGGCGGCATGACACTGCCGATGATCGGCAAGCTGCTCGGCCACACGCAGGTTCAAACCACCCAGCGCTACGCCCACCTGCTCGACGATCCCTTGAGGGCTGGGCTCGAACAGGTCGGGAATTTGCTGAGAGCGGTGTCGTGCATTGTGGCAGACTGACTTGAATACAGGCCAGATAGTCCTTTAGCATGTGACTATTGAAATCCAATCCCGACAGGAGCTTAATGAAACCATGGAACAGACGCGCGATTGCGTCGCGGGCTCTTGTCTTTGGATGCGAATCGAATTATTGTGATGCACAATGATGCAACGCGATTCTAACGCTCCGGCGAAAAAGAAGCCCAAGAAAATTGGGGTGACCGTTCGCTTGGATGAAGCAACCCACCAGAAAGTCGTAAAACTCGCTGAACGGCAGGAACGTTCTGTCGCGTTTATCGTTGATCGGGCGTTAAGAGATATTTTGGTAAAATCTGACACGGGGCAGCTGGATCTGGACCTAGATTAGGAGATCGAACCATGGGGACACTCCATCAGACACGGCAGCAACCAATCCCCGCAATGCAGGCCTCAGTTGATACGTTGCTTGGGCAAGAACGATATCTGGAAAAGATTACCGAAGAGCTCTACCGAAACAGAATTTACTATGGGCACGAATTGGCCAACCTCAGCGAAACAGAGTTTCGGAGATTGGTTGGGCGGACGACCGAGGATAACATACAGCGCGTCAAGAAGCGCCTATATGATATAGGCCTGTCTTTTCGCTAGCCTATAAGGCCAATGGAAATACTTGGACTTCGAGGTCACTAACTTTCCGAAAACCGTTTCCGAAACGTGGCTTACAAACAGATACAGTTGCCAGGGTCGATTGGCCGCGCCAAAAATCAAGAAATTTCGATGCAAGCCATTCTGTAACGAGACGGCCACCCGCCATATCCAAAAACACATTGTCGGTAGGCCGCCTTCCAAGGCTCTGCCTCTGCAGCGTAGCCTGAACCAGAGCCGCACGATTCATCGGGTCCGATGCGATTTTATTCAAGTAAAACGTTTTGTCGTAATCATCGACCTGAAAGAGTGCAGGGCAAATGGCGATCGCATGCGGATCATCCGCTGAATGCTGATAAATATCGACAGAACTACGAGCACGCTTCAGCGCCAGCTCCAATGTAACAATGGCTACGCAGGCGGATTGAAAAGCAACCGGCGTATGTTTGCGAACCCGGCTAACTTGGTTGCAGCCGATCTGCTCGATTCCGTCCTTGTTGCTGTTGGACGGAGGAAGATGCGCACCCCAATCCCGCTTCACAATTTCCTTGGCCTGACCCACCAGATCAGCGTCCTCAACTGTGCTATAATCGCTATTGCCAATTAACCGGCGAAACTCGTTGAAGCCATGGACACGAAAGTACTTATAGGTGCGGACGTGTTCAGCCCATTCCACGTACGGGAAATGTCGGGCGGGAGAATACACCAAATCGAGCGGCGATTTCGGACGTGGCATGGATTCCTCACATCAGATTTCAACCCCCTTACCCCAGTCAGGCCTCTGTTGCAAGATGAGAAGGGGTTAGTTCTTGCTCATTCTCGCCCCATCCATGGTGGTGTGGAGGTAGGACCCGTCTGACCCCAACCAAAATATGTGAAATCTCGCGTGTCGGCCCAAGCGCCGACGCGGTGTCGGTTGCAGGCCTCGGAGACCACGACGATGCTCAATCGAAACTGCCTGCTGTCCCTGCCGAAGCCGATACGCCGGACTAAGCTCCTCATCGAACCGGCCGTTCGGCTTGAGTTCTCGAAGAATGGAAACGCCAAGAGCGCGCTCGTTCAACTGAACGAAAGTGAGAAGGAGCGAGCCTATCGCGCCACGCAAGCGCTCTTCCTCCTTGGTCGGATCGACGCCCAGCCGTCGGCTTTCGTCCGTGAAGCTGCCGACATGGTTCAGAAATACCTCCCGGAAACCTACCACACGCTTCGCATGTTGAGCGACGAGGACGTGCCCCAGATCATCGTCAAGGGCCTCCCGCGCCCTTGCCCGCTGATCACCACGCCGCTCAACGGGACGGTTGTCGAATCCGACGTCCGTACGCAGATCGGCTTTCTGGTCGCTCTTCTCGGGGAGGCGGCCGAACTTACGCCTTTTGCCTATGGCTCGGAAAACCGTGGCTTAATCCTCCGTGCCGTTGCGCCCGTCGCGGAACTCAAGGGGACGGCTTCGAGCCAAGGGTCGGCAAACGACCTCGGTATGCACAACGACAATGCGAACCAGGCCATGTTTCACGAAGCCTGGTTCAAGCCCGGCGCGCCGTTCATGAACCCCTATCAGGCGTTCGTGTGCCTCCGCGCTCGCTCAGACGTCCCGATGGAGACAGCGGCGCTGGACGATCTTCTGCCGGAACTGGAAGCCGCACACGGTCCCGAGCCCGCGCGCATTCTTCAGTCGCCCGTGTATGACGTGCGCTGGCCGGACAGCCACCTTAAGGGCGGCCAGATCGCGGTGGCGGGTGTGCCGGTCCTTGTGCCCGATGCTCTTGGGCGGATGCACTCTCGGTATCATGCCGCGAACATCAGCAGTGCGGATGCGAATGCTCAGGCTGCGCTCGACAAGTTCCATCGGATCGTCTCGAAGACGAAGTCGGTGATGGAAATCTACTCGGAGCCCGGCGATCTGCTGATCTACTCGAACACCCGGATGATGCATCGTCGGCGCGCCTACGCAGCGAACTTCGATGGATCGGACCGCTACTACGTGCGGGTCTACCTCGCGCCCGCTGAAGCTCTCGGCGGTCGCCATCTAATCGACTGACGGAAGAGCGACCGTCGGCGCGCAAGCGCCGGCGGTCGCGCGCGCCCCTCGCAATCCAAATTCAGAAAGGACTCCGTCCATGACCAACATCTTCAATCAGTACCCGGACCTTACGGTTCATCCGACCACGATCCGCGCGATGAAGTTCGAGAGCGCCCATCGGGCTGCGATCGCCTTCGGCCAGAACATCTTCCGCCCGGCGGGCGGCGGCCAGCCCCATGACCTTGGGACCATAACCATCGGCAACGAGACGTCGAACGTTCTGAACGTAGTCAAGGAGGGTGGCGAAACGTGGGTTATTGTCGACCGCACTCGCGTGGGCAACGTCGAGATCGGGAACATGGCGCTCCTCGAAGTGGATGCGCCTCGCCGCGCGGCCTTGTCCCGGTCCCACAGCCTCACGCACCTCATGATGGCTGCCGCGCGCCATGTGCTCGCGGACTTCGACAGCAAGGGGGCGTTGATCGCCGACGATGGGGTCACTGTCTCGGTGAAGTTCAAGACCTCGACGTCGGTCACGGACGAACTGATGGCGTCCGTCGATTGCCTCACCCGGCACTTCGTGCTCCGCAACGCCTCCATCTCAGTCGTTTCGGCTAAATCTGTTGCTGACGCGGCGGGACGGTTCCGTCATTGGCGCGTGGATTCTGACCTTGGTCTCACCGGCAAAATCCGCGTCGTCGAAATCGCTGGGATTGACGCGAACCCTTGCTCCGGCTCCCACGTGAAATCGACGGGCGAAATCGGTCCTTTTGAATTCACCAAGTGGACGCAGTCGAAGGATATGGAGGTCCAGATATCGGCCCGCCGCACTCCGACATGGATGTATTGGTTCGGTGACGAACATCTCCGAGTTTCGAGCCATGTCGATCTTTCGGCTTTTGCCGACTAATGCATGAGAAGCCCGGCGGAAACGCCGGGCTTCTTTCTTCAAGTACGCAACAACTCCCTCCAGATCGCCGACACCTTACGCCGCACCGTCCGTTCGTCGGGGGCCAAGAAATCTTCCCGGCCCGCGAACCAATCCATCATATCGCGCACAAGCTCGCCCTGGCTCGTCGGCATGCCGTGATCATGCACGCGGCGGGCACCCTGATCGGCTATTGCCGATCTGGTAAACAAAAGCGATCCAAGTCGGGCAGTTCAGGATCGTTCTCGCAAACGCCGCGCGCCATAGAGCGGGTTTCGGTTCAGTGGACTCGAAACCTGCCCTATCTCTTTAGTATGGTCGCAGTTTCGACGGTCAACCGGTATCCACCTGACCTGAAAATGCTTCAGACGATGCCGGCGGCTGTGCTCTCTGCCGGCGGCCGCTCCTTCGTCTTCGCCGCGCGATAGCCGCTCGACCGGTAGAGGCCGAGCGGATCTATGGCGCCTCCCTTTCTCCGCCGCGCTTCCGCCAGGATCGGCGACACGTCGGTGATGAAGGCCTGCTTGACGATGCGGTGGCCCAGCATCGCGTCGCTGCCGTTCTGAGCCTCTTCCAGCATTTCGCGGTCGATGAGCGAGGCCTGCACATAGGCCCGCTGGATCTCCACGGCCGAGGCCATCAGGCTCTCGACCGGGTCGGTGACATTGTGCGACTGATCGATCATGTAGGCGGGTGAAAAGCCTTCGGCCCGGCGCATCTCCGCATCGACGAGTTCGTTGAACACCAGGAAGAGGCGAAAGGGGTCGATGGAGCCCGAATCAAGGTCGTCGTCGCCGTATTTCGAATCATTGAAGTGGAAGCCCGCGAGTTTTCCGGCGCGAATCAGCCGCGCCACGATCTGTTCGATGTTGGTGTTGGGAGCATGGTGCCCGAGGTCCACAAGGCAGCGTGCCTTTGGGCCCAGCTCGAGAGCGGCCATGAAGCTTGAGCCCCAGTCGGAAATCACGGTCGCGTAGAAGGCGGGCTCATAGAGCTTGTGTTCGAGGAAGACAAGCCAGTCCTTCGGCAGTGCGTCATAGATGATGCGCAGGGAGTCCATATATCGGTCGAAGGCGGCATTGAGATTGGACTGGCCGGGGAAGTTCGAGCCATCGGCGATCCACACGGTGAGCGCGGCGGATCCGAGCTGCCTGCCGATCTCGATGCATTCGAGATTGTGCTCCACCGCCTGCATCCGCGTCGCCTTGTCCGCATGGGTGAGCGAGCCAAATTTGTAGGACAGCCGCTGGCCCCGCTGGTCCTGGAACGTGTTGGAATTGACCGCATCGAAGCCCAGCCCGTGGCTCGCCGCTTCCTGCCGCAGCGCGTTATAGTCCTTCACCCTGTCCCATGGAAAATGCGGCGAGACATTGGGCGTCAGCCGCGTCAGCTGGTTGATGACGCCGCAGTCCTCCAGTTTGTCGTGGATGTTGCGGGGCTCGCCGGGGCCTGGAAACCGCGCGAAGCGTGTGCCGCCAGTGCCAACACCCCATGTCGGGACCGCCACGGCGTACGACATCGCCCGCTCCGTCATCGCCGCGATGGAAATGCCGCGCCGCGCCAACTGGCGCCCGAGGGCCTCATAGTCCTCCGCCAGCGCCGCCGCGTGCCGGGCATTCCCGGCGACAATGAAATCGGCTGGGATCGCAAAGCTCATCGAATCACCTTGTGAAGGAGGCGGCATTGCCGGCATCGACGTTCAGGAAATTGCCGGTGGACTTGCTCGACAGGTCGGAGGCGAAGAAGTAGACGCCCTCGGCAATGTCCTCCGGGTAGACGGACCGCTGCAGCAGCGAGCGCTTGCGATAGTGCTCCTCAAGCTCGTCCTGCGATATGTTGAGCGATGCCGCGCGCTGCTCGCGCCATGGGCCCTGCCAGATCTTGGAGCCGCGCAGCACGGCATCCGGATTCACCGCGTTGACGCGAATGCCGTGGGGCGCGCCTTCCAGCGCCATGCAGCGCGCCAGGTGCAGCTCACCGGCTTTCACGGCGCAATAGGCGGAGGCGCCGGGCGAGGCCGCGACGGCGTTCTTCGAGCAGATGAACACCATGGAGCCGCCGAGGTTCTGCCGCTTCAGCAGCCTGTAGCCCTCCCGGCCCACAAGGAAATAGCCCGTGCCCATCACCGCCTGGTTCCGGTTCCACAGGTCGAGGGTCGTGTCCTCCACCGGCGCGGCGATGGTGATGCCCGCATTGTTGACGACGATGTCGACGCCGCCGAAGGCCAGCGCCGTCCCGTTCATGGCCTGCGCCACGGCGTCCTCGGACGTCACGTCCATCTTCACGCCGCGCACATTGTCCTTGCCATGGGTCTTTGCGAAGCCCGCCGTCACCTCATCCAGCGCGGCCTGGTCGATGTCGGCCAGCACCACGCAGGCACCCTCCGAGAGCAGCTTCGAGGCGATGGCCGATCCGATGCCGCCCGCGCCGCCGGTGATGAAGGCAACGCGGCCGGCGAGGCTCCTGGGCTTCGGCATGCGCGCGAGCTTCGCCTCCTCCAGCAGCCAGTACTCGATGTTGAAAGCCTCCTGCTCCGGCAGGCCCTTGTAGGCCGAAACACCCGAGGCGCCGCGCATCACGTTGATGGCGTTGACGTAGAACTCGGCTGCGATGCGCGCCGTGGCCTTGTCCTTGGCGAACGACAGCATGCCGACGCGCGGCACGAGGTAAATCACCGCGTTGGGATCGCGCATCGCCGGAGAACCCACGTGCTTGCAGCGCCCGTAATAGGCGGCGTAATCCGCACGGTAGGCCTCGATCAGCCTGTCCAGCGCCGCGCCATCGGCATCATGCGGAATGATGAGCGGGCGGATTTTGGTGCGCAGGAAGTGGTCGGGGCAGGAGGTGCCGAGCGGGGCCAGCTCCTCCAGCATGTTGGAATTGACGAATTCCAGCACCTCGGGCGAATCGACGAAGTGACCGATCTTGCGCTCGTGCCTCGAGATGCGGCCGCGGATTTCGGGAAGCAGGCGCAGCGCCACGGCGCGGCGCTCCGCATCGGGCAGCGCTTCGGCCTTCGCTCCCCTGAAGGCGGGCTTCGCGGCGTTGCGGTCCAGCCAGACGGCGGCCTTATTGATGATGCGGAGCGTGGTGTCGTAGCACTCCTTCGCGGTGCGCCCCCAGGTGAAGAGGCCGTGGCTGCCGAGGACGACACCGTTCAATTGCGGATTGTTCTTCGCCATCTCGCCCAGCTTGATGCCGAGATCGATGCCGGGGCGCTGCCAGGGCAGGTAGCCCATTTCATCGCCGAAGATTTCCGTCGTCAGCCTCCCGGAATCCACGGACGCCGCAATGGCGATCACCGCATCGGAATGAACGTGGTCGACGTGCGGGTAAGGCACATAGCCGTGAAGGCAGGTGTCGATCGAGGGCGCGCGGGGATTGAGGCCGAAGATGCAATGGTTCAGCGCGTGCACCATGGCGTCTTCCTGGTCGAGACCCTTGTAAAGGCTCTTGAGGCTCTCCAGCCTGTCCATATAGAGGGTGGCGAAGCCGTCGAGCTTCATCGAGCCGATGTCGCCGCCGGAACCCTTGACCCACAGAACGGTGACGGGCTCGCCGGTCAGCGGGTCCTTCGCCGCGACCTTGGCGGAGGTGTTGCCGCCGCCGAAATTGGTGATGCGCAAATCCGCGCCCAGCAGGTTGGAGCGATAAAGGAGGAGGCCCGGCTCATCCAGCGTGGCGGCCCTGGCGTCATCCCACAGCGAGGGGACGGTGGAGGAATTGCTCATGTCGCTTTCACTTTCGAAATGGGTGCGGCGCGCCGGACAATGCCCGGCGCGCCCGGGGTTGGGATCAGAAGTCGAACTGGCCGATGTTTTCCCTGGTGAAGGTGTAGGGCGAGCCGAGGAGGATTTCCGAACCGTTGATGACCTGGAGGTCGCCGAGCTTGCCGGCCTTCACGGAGGTGGCGCCCGGCTGCAGCGTGCCGTCAGCGACCGCGCGGAGCACCATCATGGCGGCATAGCCGAGGTCGACGGGGTTCCACAGCACGACGGACTTCACGCAGTCCTTCTCGACATAGGGCTTCATGGCGTTCGGCGTCGCCAGGCCGACGATGGCGATCTTGCCGCATTTGCCGGCCTGGGTCACGGCTTCGGCCGAGGCCGGTGTCGCCACCGAGGTCATGCCGAAGATGCCCTTCAGGTCATCGCCATATTTGTTGATGAGGGTGGTGGCCTGGTTGAAGGACAGGTTGTTGTCCTCCTGGGCTTCCACCGTCTCGAGCCACTTCATCTTCGGGTGGCACTGCGCGGCATAGGCCCCCATCTCGGCGATCCAGCGCGCCTGGTTCGGCGTGGTGAAGGTCGAGGTGACGATGGCGACGCCCGCATCCTCGCCCGCTTCCTTCGCCATGTTGTCGACCAGCGCCTTGGCGATGCCGTTGAACTCCGCCTGGTTCACGAACCACTGGCGGGCCTCGGGCGTCGAGTTGGCGTCATAGCCCACGACGTTGATGCCCTTCTCCAGCGCCTTCTTCAGCACCGGGGCGATGGCCACGGGGTCATTGGCGGCGAACAGGATGCCGTCGACGCCCGAGGTGATATAGTTGTCGATGAAGGTGATCTGCTCGTCGATGTTGGCCTTGGTGGGGCCGTCGGTCTTGGCATCGACATTGCCGAGTTCGGCGGCGGCCTCGGCGATGCCCTTGGAGGTGGCGTTGAAGTAGCCGATGCCGATCAGCTTCGGCACGTCCACCACGGTGATCTTCTTGCCCTTGCGGTCCGGCGGGTTCGTCGGCATGCCGCCGTCAAAGGGTTTGGCAACGGCGGCCGCCGGCGTGCCGTCGCAGGCGAGCGGGTTGGTCGGCAAATCGTCGCCGCCGGTCCAGGCGGACGCAGCAAGGGCTGAGCCGCCCATCAGGCCGAGGCTCACGATGGCGGCAAGCGTCAGTTTCTTCATGTCGTTTCTCCCATGTTCGTCTCCTTGCTCACAGGCGGGTGAGCCGGAGACAGCCTCCCTTGGTCAGCCGCCTCTGTTCCTGTCGAACAGCGCACCCACGAGGATGGCGCCGATCAAAACCAATCCGATGACGACGATGGCGCCGTCGCCCTTGACGCCCGACAGCGCCAGGCCGTTCTTCAGCGCCTGGATCAGGACGAGACCCAGCGCCGTGCCGATGATGGTGCCGCGCCCGCCGAAGATCGAGGTGCCGCCGAGCACGACGGCGGTGATCGCGTCGAGTTCAAGCCCGGTGCCCATGTCGGAGCGCGTGGTGGTGACGCGCGACACGAAGATCACCGCCGCGAGCGCCGCGCAGAAGCCGGACGCCGTGTAAATCCAGAGTTTCACCGCATTGACGCGGATGCCGGAGAAGCGGGCCGCCACCTCATTGGCGCCGATCGCGTAGGTGGCGCGGCCGAAGGGCGTCAGCCCCAGGATCACGGCGGCGGCCGCCGTGGCGAGGCCCAGCACCCAGAGCTGAAAGGGAACGCCCAGCACCTCGCCCTGGCCGAAAAAGAAGAACCACTCGGGGTAGCCGCGCACCGAGCGCGCCTCGCTGATGCCCTCCGCGAGGCCGCGGTAGAGCGCAAGCGTCGCCAGCGTGGCGATCAGGGGCGGCACGCCGAAGCGGGTGATGATCAGGCCGTTCACAAAGCCCGCGAAAGTGCCGCAGACCGTGGCGAGGACAATGGCCGCGGGCAGCGGCAGCCCGAGGTTCTTCCAGAATACGCCGAGCAGGATGGCGGTGAGCCCGAGGATGGAGCCAACCGACAGGTCGATGCCGCCGGTCACGATCACGAAGGTCATGGCCAGCGAGATGAGGCCCACCTCCGCCATCAGGCGGCCCTGGTTCAGCAGGTTGTCGGCGGTGAAGAACTTGTCCGACAGCGAGGCGAGCACGGCCATGGCGATCATGGTGAGCGCCGCGAGGACGGTCTCGTGCCGCAGCAACTTCGGTTGCGCGCCGGTCACCTGGCCCTCCGGCGGCGCGCCATGTCGGCAAGCACGGTGGCGAGGATCATCAGGCCCAGCACGGCGCGCAGCCAGTAGGCCGAGACATTGAGGAAGATCAGCGCCGAGCCGATGCAGGCGAAGAGGATGGCGGCGAGCGTCGAGCCGATCACCGTTCCGGCGCCGCCGAGGATGGAGACGCCGCCGATCACCGAGGCGGTGATGACGGTGAGTTCGAGATTGGGCGGCACGGTGGACTGGATCACCTGCAGCTGCGTGGCAAACAGGATGCCCGCGATCCCGGCGAAGAGACCGTGCAGCGCGAAGACGCCAATCACCGTCCGTTCCGGATTGATGCCCGCCGCCCGCGCCGCCTCCATGTTGCCGCCCACGGCATAGACCGCGCGGCCGAAGTCGGTGTAGCGCAGGAACACAGCGGCGATGAATGTGAGCGCCACCATGAACCACACGGCGGAGGGAATGCCGAAGGGCCGCATCTGGGCGATCATGAATTCGGCCGGCATGTTGGTGATCCACTCGCCCTGGGTGGCGCTGATGAGGCCGCCCTTGAGGATCGACAGCATGCCGAGCGTCACCACGATCGAGGGGATCCGCGTATAGGCCACCAGCGTGCCGACGCCGGCATTCACCGCGATGGCGAAGAGAATGGGAACGCTCCACGCCATCCAGACCGGATAGCCTTTCACGGCCAGCGTGCCGGCGATGGTGGCGATCACGCCGATGAGGGCGCCCACCGAAACGTCGATGTGGCCGGCCATGATGATCATCGACATGCCGATGGCGGCGATGGCGATATAGGCGTTGCCCGCAAAGATCGAATTGATGTTGGTGTCCGAGAGGAAGCGCGGACTGACCGCGCCCACCACGGCAAAGAGCGCCGCGATGGACAGCAGCACCACGATCTCCTGACCATAGCCCGTGAGAAAGCGCCGCAGATTGGAGCGCCCGGGGGAGAGGGCGGCGCTGCTCATGCCGCCCGTTCCCTTGCGTAGCTCCGCGTCATCACCGTTCCCACGGCCTCGGCCGTGGCGTGCGCCTTGTCGAATTCGCCGGCGATGCGGCCGCCGTTCATCACCAGCACGCGGTCGCTCATTCCCAGAACCTCGGGGAGTTCGCTGGAGATCATCAGGATCGCCATGCCTTCCCCGGCGAGTTTTCGCATCAGCTGGTGGATTTCCGCCTTGGCGCCGACGTCGATGCCGCGGGTGGGCTCGTCCATGATCAGGATGCGCGGGTTGGTGGCGAGCCATTTCGCCAGCACCACCTTCTGCTGGTTGCCGCCCGAAAGCTGGCGCACCGGCTGCCCGGGCCCCCGCGCCCTGATGCCGAAGCGGGCGATGGCCCCGCGCGCCTCCGCCGCGACCTTCGCGGCATCGACAAAAAATCCCCGCGTCAGCCGCCCGAGGTTGGCGAGCGCGATGTTGTCCTCAATGGTCTGTGGACGGATCAATCCCTGATGCGCGCGGTCCTCCGGCACATAGGCGATGCCCAGATCGCGCGCCTGCCCGGGCGAGGCGATGGTGACGGGCTTGCCGTCGATCAGGATCCGCCCGGCGGTGGCCGGCGTGACGCCGAAGATGGTCAGCGCCGTCTCGGTGCGGCCGGAACCGACGAGGCCCGCGAGGCCGAGGATTTCGCCGCGGCGGAGCTGGAAGGAGATGTCCCGCACCGCGCCGCGGTGGCAGACGCCGGCGAGTTCGAGCATGACATCGCCATCCTTACCCTGCTTGGCCGGGTAAAGACGGTCGATGGAGCGGCCGACCATCATGGAGACCAGCGCGGGTTCATCGACCTCCGGGACGGGCCTGGTGCCGACCAGGTGGCCGTCGCGCAGCACGGTGACGCGGTCCGCGAGCGCGAAAATCTCCGGCATGCGGTGGCTGACATAGACGATCGCCACGCCGCGCTTTCTCAAGCTCCGCACGATGCTCATCAGCCGCTGCACGTCATGCTCGGCGAGCGCCGCGGTGGGCTCATCCATGATCAGCACGCGCGCATCCTGGGCAAGCGCGCGCGCAATCTCGATCCTCTGACGGTTGCCCACGGAGAGGTGGATGACCTTCTGATCGATGTCGAGGTCGCCGCTGTCGAGCTCATCGAGCAGCTGGCGGGCGCGGCGGCGCATGGCGGTCCAGTCGATGGCGCCAAGCGCTGTCTTGGGCGTCTGGCCGATGAAAATGTTCTCGGCGACTGTGAGTTCGGGGAAGAGTAGCAGCTCCTGGTGCACCGTGGCGATGCCGGCGGCATGAGCCTCCCTCGGCGAGGCGAAGCGGACCGCCTTGCCACTGACCATGATCTCTCCCGAGTCAGGCTGGTGGAGGCCTGCCATGATCTTGATGAGGGTGGATTTGCCCGCGCCATTCTCGCCCATCAGGGCATGCACCTCGCCGGGGCGCATGTCGAAGCTGACGTCATTCACCACCCTGATGCCGGCGAAAGACTTGGAAATACCGGCAAGCGCGATGGGGAGCGCAACGTCGCTTGCCGCGGCGGCACTCATCTGCTCGGCTTGCATCTGTTCGCCCCCATTCCGCCGACCACCGCCCGCGATTTGGTTTGTCCGCGGGTTCAAGCCGGTGCTGTTTACAATGCCTCAACGGTGAGCGATAATAAACATCCGTGAGCAAAAAGCGTCAAGTGAGTTAGTTTGAAAGCTTCGGGCGATTTTTGCAGTGCACAAGTGAGCAGAGTTGCTCATGTCGTCAAGGTTTAGCGATGACGGAAGCTGAGCGCCACAAGCTGATGCTCGATCTCCTGCGTGACCGGCCCTTCGCCTCGGTGCGCGACCTGCAGGCGGTGATCGACGCATCCCCCGCCACGATCCGCCGCGACGTCGCCAAACTCCATGCGGCTGGCTCGGTGAGGAAAGTTTTCGGCGGCATTGCCGCAACCGAGGCGGGCGGCCCTGAGGGGGTCACGGCCCGGCCCTTCACCGAGAACCAGATGCTGGGGGTGGCCGCCAAGAAAGCCATTGCAAGGGAGGCCGCGTCGCTGGTGCAGGATGGCGACGCGTTGATCATCCACGGCGGATCGACCTGCTATCTCTTCGCGCTGCTGCTGGCCAGCCGGAGCGTAAGAATATATACCAATTCGATGCCGCTCGCCGCCACGTTGTGGCAGAACGGCGCCTGCCACCTGACGCTGGCCGGCGGCGAACTCTACCGCGAACCGGCCATTGTCCATTCGCCTCAGGCAGGCCCGCCGGATTTCTATGCGTCGAAATTCTTCCTCGGCGCGCAGGCGATCGCGCCGGCGGGAATGCAGGAATCCCATCCTTTGGTGGCGCGGGAAACCGCGCTTTTGCTCGAGCGGGCCGATGAAGTGATCGTTCTGGCCGACAGCCGCAAGTTCGGCATGCGCGCCCGGAACCACATAATGCCGCTTTCCCGCATCGGAACGCTCATCACCGACGACAACCTCACCGATGCCAACCACAAAATGCTCATGGACGCCGGCATCCGGGTCATCATCGCCCGCGCCAGCCCCGATTTTTCATAATTTTCATCAGGCTCCGCCCAAACTTGGCCGGGTTTCCGGTGTAAGAAACGCCTCATGCACCGGCTGTTTTTTTTGATTTCATTCCTGCTCTCCGCCCTCGCCCTTCCGGCCGGGGCGCAGACCCTGTCCACCAGCCGGTTCAAGATCGAGTGGCAGGTCACCAACCGGTTCCGGCTGTTCCAGGACCCCGCCTTCTTCAAGCTCCATGAAAATGCCTGGCGCCAGTATCTCCTCCACGTCGATCAGCAGGGCATGGCCTCGGATCAGCGGGATTCCCTCGTCGCCCGCACCTCCGTCACCGGCTCCGAGCGCGTGCTCAATGACCGCTACATCGCCTTCAGCAACATCCTGCGCCAGAATTTCGACTGGCGCGGCTGGGCCGCCAGGGGTCAGGACGCGTTGTGCTACGATGCGGAAAAGCGCAGGCACTCCGCCTGCGGCGGAATTGATGCCTATGTTGTGCCGCAATCGCATGCGATCGAGATGTGGCTGTCCGGCCCGGATGTGCCCGCCACGGCGATCTGCGAATGGCGGATCGGCGGGCAGCTGGCCGCCCGGACCGCCTGCGCCAACCGGGTGAGCGGTCCCGGCGTCGAACTTCCCTATCCGGGCGGGGCGGAAATCTCGGTCAATGTGGTGGGCGAGGCCCCCATCATCGCCGAGGCCCGCGTCAGGGACCTGCTGATCGCCGGGCTGGGCGACAGTTTCGCCTCGGGCGAGGGAAATCCCAACAGCCCCGTCGCGTTCAGCGACACGCGCCGCTTCAGGAATTTTTATCCGCTCCGCCGCCAGAACGATGCCGGCGGCAATGCGCAATGGACGGATGAGCTCTGCCACCGCTCGCTCTACGGCCAGCAGCTGCGCGCCGCGCTGCAGATCGCGGTCGAGAACCCGCAGGCCTCCGTCACCTTCCTCGATTATTCCTGCTCCGGCGCCAGCATCGCGGATGGCATCCTCGGTCCGCAACGCTATGTCGAACGCGTGGCCAGCGCCGAGCGTTCGGCGCAGCTGGCGGCCCCACAGATCGCGGGCGGTGCAAAGGATTCGCAGCTCTACCGCCTGATTTGGGAACTGTGCCGCGACAGGCCGGAGGTCAAGCGCGGGCTGCCCACCTGCCCGGGCAATAATTTCCGCCGGCCGCTCGACTTCGTGTTTCTGTCGGTTGGGGGCAATGACATCGGCTTCTCCAGCGTCGTCGCCTGGGCGTCGCTGCGCGACTCCGCGTCCTCCGCCATTGCCTCTTTCTTCGGCGCCACAGTCGACGCCCAAGAATTCGCCAGGCGCATGCGTGACGTCCTGCCGGACGCCTATGCACAGCTTGCCTCCGCACTGGAGCGGACGGCGCCCGTCACCTCCGCCGGCGATGGCGTATTCGACCCGTCGCGCGTCATACTCTCGGCCTACCCGGACCTTGTCACCAATGAGGCAGGCGAAATCTGCGAGGCTTCGCCGGAGGATGGCGACGGCGATGACCGCTACGCCGCCAACCAGTCACTCGACATGTTTTCCTCCTGGCTCACGGCCAGGCCGGACCGCCTCGCCGAGGTGCGCAAACAGTTTTCGTTTCTCCACACCCGCATGCGCGACCTCGCGGGCGACCATGGCTGGACCTTCGCCGGGCGCATCTACGCCGACACAATGTTCGAAGGCCATGGTTTCTGCGCCCAGAACATCAGGCGCATCGCCGACCCGGCAGAGCAGCTGATGATCCCCTGTTACGGTTCCGCCGCGCGCGACACGCAAACCTGCCAGACCAGCTTGCTGGGCGACGAGGGCAGCTGGCGGCCCTATGACCCGGCGACGCAGAATTATCCTTATGCGCTGCGCCAGCGCTGGGTGCGCAGCTTCAACGACGCCTATATGGCGATCAACCAGAAGGTCCGCGACCGTTTCGGAAACATCGACGAGAAGGCGTCCGCAGCCGTGTTCTCGGAAACGGTGGGCGCCCTCCACCCGACAGCCGAAGGCCATGCCGCAATGGCCGACAGCCTGATGCTGACGCTGAGGCCCATCGTTTACGACATGCTCTACGGCGAGCGCTGACCGTCCTTGCGGAACAGGATGAAAATCTGACCCAGTCGGATGCCCCACTTGCTCATGGTGGAGCGGTTGAGCACGAGGCCGGGCCCCGATGGATAGAACGCGTCGTCGAAGCGCATCGCGACCAGCCGCCTGCCAACCTTGAGATTGAGCTCGGATGACATGTGGGCCACGTCTTCGGCGAAATGGCCCCGGGCGTCCGACGCCGAATCCTCCGCGCGCCCGGTGAACGCGCCGTCAGCACCGCGGGTGAGCACCCAGGTGCGCTCCTGGCGCTCGCCATCCGCGAAGACGAACCGCTCGTGAAGGCGCAGCGTGTTGTCCTCCGGCGTGCCGGTCAGCTCCACCGCGAAGCGGCGGCGGACGCGGCCTTTGCGGTCCTCGAACACGCCGGTGGCGTGGGTTTGCCCCTCCAGCCAGGAGAGCAGATCGAAGGGAGCGGTGTCATTGCGCTTGAGCATGGCAGCAGTACGCTGAACCGATGCAAGCCGATCACCCGGCCCGCCGGAAACGGTAGATGCCGACGTCGATCGAGCCCTCACGGAAGCCCGCCTCGCAATAAGAGAGGTAGTAGCACCAGCGGCGGCGGAATTTTTCGTCGAAACCCAGTCTTGCGATGGCGGGCCAGGCGGCCTCGAAACGCTCGCGCCACAGCACCAGCGTCCGGGCATAATCCTGCCCGAAGAGCTTGAAGGCGTCGAAGCCCAGCCCGGCGCGCCTCGCCTGCTCGGAAAGGATGCGCTTCGGCGGCAGCATGCCGCCCGGAAAGATGTAGCGCTGAATGAAGTCCGCCTTGCGGCGATAGCCGTCGAACAGGGTCTCGTCGATGGTGATGGCCTGCACGGCAGCCGCGGCGCCCGGCTTCAGCCGGTCATGCAGAACCTTGAAATAGGTCGGCCAGTTCGCCTCGCCCACGGCCTCGATCATTTCGATCGAGGCGATGGCGTCAAACTGCTCCGGCGTGTCGCGGTAGTCCTGGAAGCGGATCTCGGCGCGCCCGCCCAGCCGCGCGCGCGCATAGTCCAGCTGCTCGCGCGAGATGGTGAGACCGGTGACGCGGTGTCCGCAATCCGCCGCAACCTCGGCGAAGCCGCCCCAGCCGCAACCGATCTCAAGAATGTCCGACCGGTCCTTGAGACCAAGCGCATCGATCACCAGCCGGTATTTTGCGGCCTGGCTCTGCTCCAGCGTCTCCGCTCCGGCGCCGAAAAAGCCCGAGGAGTAGCTCATGGTCGGGTCGAGCCAGAGCTTGTAGAAGTCGTTGCCGAGATCATAGTGGGCGCTGATGTTGCGGCGGGCGCCGGCGCGCGTATTCTGGCGCAGCATATGAAACAGACGATCGCCCAGGCTCTTGAAGAAAACGGACTTGCCCGCGCGGTTCAGCGCGTCACGGTTCCGCAGGTAGAAGCGCAGCACGGCGGTGATGTCGGTGCTGTCGATGTCACCCAGCATGACGCTTTCGGCAAAACCGATGGCACCGCGCCGCATGGCTGAAAACACCGGGCGGTAGCTGCGCAGCGTGAGGTCGCAGTGAATGCCGGGCTTCTGGAAGCCGATGCGGTGCTGGCGGCCCGAGGGCAGCGTCAGCGTCAGGCCGCCCGCGAGGTCACGCGGCATCATGCGCCGGCCGGCGGCGGCAATCGCCTTTCCGATCAGGCTCTCTCGGGCATGCAGTGTCTCGGTGGTCATGGCTGGGAACGGACCTCGGGAAGGTAATCGACGGTGTGGTTCGGGCCGGCGGGCCGCCGATGGAGTTTGAGGCCCTTCCACAGGAGTTTCAAGGCGTGAAGGTGAATGGCCCCCGTCACCTTCAGCGTCAGGAGCGGAATGCCGAGGAAGGAGCGGAGCAGATTGCCGTCCGTCAAAGGCTTCCGGCTGCCGCTGACATAGGCCTTGAGCACCGGCTTGCCGCCGACGCTGAGCGCCACGCCCAGCGCCATCTTTTCTTCCGGCGCGGTGAAGTTGAAGGTGTAGCGGCCCTCGACCGCGTTGAAGGGCGAGACGAAGAAATGCTTGGGCGCGGTGCGGGCCAGACCGTCACCCACCGGCAGCACATAGGAATGGCGCCCGCCGAAGGTGTTGTTCACTTCATAAATCATCAGCCGCAGCCGGTCTTCGCCATCGAGGCCATAATAGACGGTGAGCGGATTGAACACATAGCCGAGCACGCTCGGATAGCAGAACATGAAGATGCGGCGCACCTTGTCTCCGCCATCCGCCGCGCGCACCAGCGCCCAGGCATGATCGCGCACCGGGGTTCCGTCACCCGGGCCATGGTTGCGGTCCATGATGGAGAAGAGGTTGAGGCGATTGTAACTGAAGAGCCTGAGGCGGCGCGACATGGCGTCAAGCCCGTCGACGTCAGCCAGAAGGTTGAAAACCCGGTAGCGCAGCTCGTGGCGCAGCGGGTTCAACCGCCGGTGCACCACTTCGCCGTGATAGAGGCAGCTTTCGGCCATTACGCGGCAGGCGCCTGAATGGCCGGCGACCGCGGGTCCTGGGGCCCGGGGTGAATGCGGCCGGATTCATTGGCGACCGACCACGGGCGCTTCAGGCAGCCGAGGCTCTCCGCCACCGCGAGGCCCGCCTGGATGCCGTCCTCGTGGAAGCCCGATCCCATATAGGCGCCGCAGAACCACGTGTGCTGCGCGCCCTGGATCGTCCACATCTCGCGCTGGGCGGCCATGGCGGCCGGATCGAAGACCGGATGCGCATAGTCGAACTCGCCAAGCACCTTGGATAGATCCGGCTCGGCGAGCGGATTGAGGCTGACGAAGACCGGCACATCGACGGCAAGCGGCTGCAGCCTGTTCATCCAGTAGGTGACGGAACTCGCGGCAGCGCCATGGGGCGGCAGGCCGGAGAGATAGTTCCAGCTGGACCACAGGCGGCGGCGCTTCGGCATGAACCGCTGGTCAAGGTGCAATACCGCGCGGTTCTGCGAATAGCGGAAGCAGGACAGCAGGCGGCGTTCCTCCGGCGAGGCGTCCGACAGCATGGCGAGCGCCTGGTCGGCGTGGCAGGCCAGCACTACGTCATCGAAGGCCTGTTCCTCGCCGTTGACGGCCCGCAGCGTCACACCAGCGCGGCCGCGGCGGATGGCGGCGATGGGGGTGCGGAGCCTTGTTTCGAAGGCGCCATCGCGGATGATCCGGGAGACATATTCGCGCGAGCCGCCCCTGACGGTGCGCCACTGCGGCCGGTTCTTGATCCGCAGCAGTCCGTGATTTTCGAAGAAGCGGATGAAGGCGCGCGCCGGATAATCGCACATGGCGCCAGGCGCCGCGGACCAGATGGCGCCGGCCATGGGCAGCAGATGCCGGTCGCGGAAACAGTCGGAATAACCCTCCGCCTTCAGGAACTGGCCAAGCGTCACGTCATCCGAAAGGGCCGGGAGCCGGTCGAGCGCGGTTTTGAAGAAGCGCGGAATGTCGCGCATCATCCGCCAGTGGCCGGGGTCAAGCAGGTTCTTCGGCTGACCGACGAGCTGGGACAGGCCGGAGCCTGCATATTCATAAGCGCCGCCGCCCATGGACACGGCGAAACTCATGTTCGAGGGAACTGTAGGCACCTTAAGCCGGGCAAACAGCGCGGTCAGGTTGGGGTAGGCCGGAGGATTGTAGACGATGAAGCCGGTATCGACCGACACGTCAATGCCGTGGACCTCGCAGTCCACCGTGTTGGAGTGGCCGCCTGGCCGGGCATCGGCCTCGATTAGGGTGACCCGGTTGGTCCGCGACAGAAGCCAGGCCGCCGACAGGCCTGAAATTCCGGATCCGACGACGGCGATGTGGCGGGGTTTCACGTTGGGCCTGTTCCTTGTTAGGTTCCGCTACGCCCCGTCCACGGGCACGGATCAGGTGATCCGCCGCTAGCATGAAAGCGTAACCTCGACAAACAGGGGATTGTGCTATGTATGCCGTCATGGAACTGGCAGACAGGCGTAAGGACGAGGAGAAACAGCGGCTCGAATCGCTGTTCCGCTCGCTGATCACAAGGGTGGCGCAAAATCGCGACCGGCAGGCCTTTGGCCAGCTTTTCGATCATTTCGCGCCCCGCCTCAAAAGTTTCATGATGCGCAAGAACACCTCCGCCGAGCTGGCCGAGGATCTGGCGCAGGACGCGATGATCGCGGTGTGGACCAAGGCGGCGCTTTACGAGCCGTCCAAGGGCTCGGTGACGACATGGGTCTTCACCATCGCCCGGAACCTGCGCATCGACAGGGTCCGGCGCGATGTGCATATGCCAACGACGGAACTCGGCGACTATGACGAGCCGTCGGAGGCGCCGGAGGGCGAGGAGCTGCTGGGCCGCAAGCAGGAGAACGGGCTCGTCGCCCGGGCCCTGCAGGAAATCCCCGAGGAGCAGCGGCAGATCCTTGTCCTGTCCTTTGTGGAAGAGCTGCCGCAGAGCGAGATCGCCTCGAAATTGGCGATCCCTCTCGGAACCGTGAAATCGCGCATGCGCCTGGCTTATGGGCGCCTGCGCCGCATTCTGGAGACCGGACTTTGATACCGAACCATCATCTCGATGACAGCACGCTTCTTGCTTATGCGGCGGGCACCCTCGGCGAGGCCTTTTCGGTGGTGGCGACCGCGCATGTCGCCGTCTGCCCGGCCTGCCGCAGTGGAATGCGCGCGGCTGAGGCTTTGGGCGGCGAATTTCTGGAAGGCGCCGGCGTCGAGGCGGTGTCCGATGACTGCCGCAACCGCACCTTCGCCGCGCTGGAGCAGGCGGGGCTCTACCGCCTGCCGGTTCCCGCGCCGCGTGCGGCGGTGCCGCGGCCATTGGCCGGCCTGCTGCCCGTGTCCAGCCTCGATGAGCTTGGCTGGAAGACGAAGGCGCCCGGCGTGGCGATTTTCGAGGTGAAGCTCGGGTCCTCCGCCCAGGGCCGGCTGCGTCTGTTGCGCATCGGCGCCGGGCGCGCCATGCCGGAGCATGGCCATGGCGGCGAGGAAATCACCATGGTGCTGAAGGGCGCCTATGTTGACCATATGGGCCGCTTCGCCGCGGGCGACGTTGCCGACCTCGACGAGGAGATCGAACATCGCCCCGTCGTGGAGCGGGACGGCGACTGCATCTGCCTCGTTGCCACCGAGCGCCCCACCCGCTTCAAGTCCCTCGCCGCCCGCCTGCTGCAGCCCTTCGTGGGTATCTGAGGCGTGGCGCAGGCGCTGCCCTGGAAGACGGCCTGGGTCACCGGCGCGTCCACCGGCATCGGCCGGGAGATTGTGCTGCAGCTCATGGCGGCGGGCGTGAAGGTCGCGGCATCAGCCCGCTCGGCCGAGAAGCTGGGCGGTTTCGGAACTGGTGTCGTACCGATACCGTTAGACGTGACCGATGCAGACGCCTGCGCGGCCGCCGCTGGCCGTATCGAGTCCGAACTGGGGCCGATTGACCTTGTGGTGTTTGGGGCCGGCACTTACGCGCCGGTCGCGATCGACAGTATCGATCCGAAACTATTCGCCCATACCATGGAGACGAACTATATCGGCGTGGTCAACTGTCTGGCCGCCGTGGCGCCACGCATGATGGCGCGGGGGAAGGGGCAGATTTCGTGGATTGCCTCGGTTGCGGGTTTCATGGGCTTGCCCAAGGCGGCGGCCTATGGGCCGACCAAAGCGGCGCTTATCAATCTTGCGGAATGCCTCGCACCGGAGATGAAGCTGAAGGGAGTGCGCATCAGCGTCATCAACCCCGGCTTTGTGGCAACCCCGCTGACAGCGCAGAACGACTTCGACATGCCCTTCCTGATGCAGCCGGACGAGGCGGCTCGCCGCACCATCGCAGGCCTGGCGGAGGGCCGTTTCGAGATTGCCTATCCCCGCCGCTTCGTGGTCATCCTGCGCATCCTCCGGGCATTGCCCTATCCGCTGTTTTTCCGGTTCATCACGCGCTTCGTGCTGAAGGCGGCGTGATCAGGCGAGGAGCTTGCGGATGGCGTCCTGCCAGCCCGCGTATTTCGCGTCGCGTTCCGCCGGCTTCATTTTCGGCGTGAAGCGCTTCTGCTTTTTCCAGGATTTGGCAAAGCGCGCAGGCTCGGGGAACATGCCCACCTTCAGTCCGGCGAGATAGGCCGCCCCCAATGCCGTGGTCTCGAGGATTGGCGGACGGTCAACCGGCGCATCGAGCATGTCGGCGAGCTGCTGCATGGTCCAGTCCGAGGCGGACATGCCGCCATCGACTCGCAGGATGGTGCTCTGCGCGTGGCCGATGTCCTTGCGCATCGCCTCCAGCAGGTCGCGCGTCTGGTAGCAGACCGATTCGAGCGTTGCCCGGGCCAGTTCCCTCGCCGTGGTGGCGCGGGTCAGTCCGAAGATGGCGCCGCGCGCCTCGGCATTCCAGTAAGGAGCGCCGAGGCCCACAAAAGCCGGCACGAGATAGACCTGCTGGTTGGGGTCCGCCTGCCGCGCCAGCTTGCCGGTCTCGCCCGCGGTTTTCACCAGTTTCAGCCCGTCACGCAGCCACTGCACCGCAGCGCCTGCGATGAAGATGGCGCCTTCGAGCGCGTAGGTTCGCTTGCCGTCAAGCTGATAGGCGATGGTGGTGAGCAGCCGGTTGCGCGACAGCACGGCCGTGCCGCCCGTGTTGAGCAACGCGAAGCAGCCGGTTCCATAGGTGGCCTTCATCATGCCGGGTTCGAAGCAGGCCTGCCCGATGGTGGCGGCCTGCTGGTCGCCGGCCACGCCGCGGATCGGCACCGCGGCACCAAACAGGGCCGGATCGGTGGCGCCGAAGTCAGCCGCGCAGTCCTTTACTTCCGGCAGAAGATTTTTCGGGATATCAAGGAGGCGCAGCAGCTCCGCGTCCCAGTCGCCCGTGTGAATGTTGTAGAGCAGCGTTCGGGAGGCGTTGGTTGCGTCCGTCGCATGGACGCGCCCGCCGGTGAGGCGCCAGATGAGGAAGCAGTCGATGGTGCCGAAGGCAAGCTCGCCCGCTTCCGCCCTGGCGCGCGCGCCTTTCACATTGTCGAGAAGCCAGCGGATCTTGGTGCCGGAGAAATAGGGGTCGAGCAGCAGACCCGTCTTCTGGCTGAACAGAGGCTCAAGACCCTTCGACTTCAGCGTTGCGCAGAAATCCGACGTGCGCCGGTCCTGCCAGACGATGGCCTTGTGGATGGGTTTGCCGGTGCGGCGGTTCCAGATCACCACCGTTTCGCGCTGGTTGGTGATGCCGATGGCCCTCACCGCCGCCGCTTCCACCTTCGACTTGCGCAGCGCGGACTTGCAGGTGGCGATGACGGAGGACCAGATCTCCTCCGCATCGTGCTCAACCCAGCCGGACTTCGGATAGAACTGCCGGAACTCCTGCTGGCCGATGGCGACGGGTTTCAGCT
The DNA here is from genome assembly GCF_020252405.1 of Aestuariivirga sp. Taxonomy (GTDB): domain Bacteria; phylum Pseudomonadota; class Alphaproteobacteria; order Rhizobiales; family Aestuariivirgaceae; genus Aestuariivirga. Next base: position 93,279 of record NZ_JADCDA010000018.1, on the reverse strand, counting down.
TCGCATCGAAGACGATGGCGCGGGACGAGGTTGTGCCCTGGTCGATCGCGAGGATCACGTCCGCCATGATTCAGCCTCCCGCCCGCTTGAGGTCCTGCACCGCATTGGCCGACGCCATATAGGTGCGCAAGGCCTCCTGCTGCGCCTTCGTGGTGTGCAGGCCGAGCTTGGAGCGCCGCCACAGCACGTCATCGGCATTGCGCGCCCATTCCTTGTCGCGCAGCCAGTCGATCTCACGCTCGCTGATGGGGCCGAAGCTCTGGCCCATGTCGGACGCGGAGCGCGCATCGCCAAGCAGGCGCGCGGCATCCGTGCCATAGGCCTTGAACAGGCGGCGCACGGTGACCTTGTCGAGAAAGGGATATTCCGCCGAGAGTGCCGCGATATGCTGCTCCACCCGGTCATGGCCGAAGTCCCCGCCGGGAAGCGCGGCATCACGCGTCCAGGGCCCGCCCATCTGGGGGAAAAAGGGCTGGATCTTTTCGATGGCGTGTTCCGAGAGGCGGCGGAAGGTGGTGATCTTGCCGCCGAAGACCGAGAGCAGCGGAGCGCCGCCCTCCGGGCAATCGAGCTTCAGCACATAGTCGCGCGTCGCCTCCTGCGCCTTGGAGGCGCCGTCGTCATAGAGCGGGCGGATGCCGGAATAGGACCAGCGGACCATCTCCCTGGTCACGGGCTTCCTGAAATATTCGCTGACCGCTCCGAGCAGATAATCCGACTCGGCGTCAGTGATGTGGGGTTTGCCGGGGTCGCCCCTGTGATCCTCGTCTGTCGTGCCGATGAGCGTGAAGTCGCGCTCATAGGGAATGGCGAAACAGATGCGGCCGTCGGCGTTCTGGAAGATATAGCAGCGGTCATGGTTGTAGAGTTTCTCGACGACGAGGTGACTGCCCTTCACCATGCGGATCTTGTCCGGGTCGTTGCGGCCGACGACCGCGCCCAGCACTTCGCTGACCCAGGGGCCCGCGGAATTGATCAGCGCCCTGGCGCGCACCGTCTCCACATGGCCGTCAGCGGTTTCGACCGTCATCTCCCAGGCGCTCTCCACCCGGCGCGCGGAGATGCATTTGGTGCGGGTGCGGATCACCGCACCCCTGGCCTGCGCGTCGCGCGCATTGAGGACGACGAGGCGCGCGTCCTCCACCCAGCAATCGGAGTATTCGAAGCCGCGCACATACTGGTCCTTCAGCGGCTCACCCGTGACGTCGGTGCGCAGGTTCACGCCGCGCGTGCCGGGCAGGATCCTGCGGCCGCCGAGGTGATCGTAGAGGAACAGGCCCATGCGCAGGATGGGCCAGGGGCGCAGGCCACTGTGACAGGGCAGTACGAAACGGAGAGGCCAGATGATATGCGGCGCCGCCTTCAGCAGCACTTCGCGCTCGATCAGCGCCTCGCGCACCAGGCGGAACTCATAATGCTCCAGATAGCGCAGCCCGCCGTGAATGAGCTTGGTCGAGGCGCTGGAGGTGCCCGATGCAAGGTCACCCTGCTCGGCGAGGAAGACCTTGAGCCCGCGCCCCGACGCATCACGCGCGATGCCGCAGCCGTTCACGCCGCCGCCGATAACAAAGAGGTCATAGGTCATTCGGCGGCGTCCCTCGTGATGTCACTCAAAGCGTGTTCATGGGCAATTTCGAGGCGCACGCCGTTGTCCCCGCAATAGGCGGCGGCGGGCTCGGGCGGAGCCCTGTCCGTCACAAACACATCGACGTCCGACAGCTGCCCGATGCGCACCGGCGCCGTGCGCGTGAACTTCGTGGCGTCCGCCACCAGCATGACGTTGCGGGCGTTCTGCATGATGGCCTTGGCAACCCGCACCTCGCGGTAGTCGAAGTCCAGCATTGCGCCATCTTCGTCGAGGGCGGAGGCGCCGATCACCGCGTGATCCACCTTGAACTGCGTAATGAAGTCGGCCGCCGCCTCGCCGACGATGCCGCCATCGCTCCGGCGCAGCACCCCGCCTGCCAAGATCACCTCGATCTTCGGGCGCGGCATCAGCATGGTGGCGACATGGATGTTGTTGGTGATGACCAGCAGCCCCTCATGCAGGATGAGGGCGCGGGCCACCTCCTCGGTCGTCGTGCCGATGTTGATAAACAGCGAGCAGTTGTTGGGAATGAGGCCCGCGGCGTGACGGCCGATCACCACCTTTTCGGTGGCGGCCATCAGACGACGCGCCTCGTAAGCGAGGTTCTCGACGCCCGACGTCAGAATCGCGCCGCCATGCGTGCGGGCAAGCAACCTCAAGTCGCAGAGTTCGTTCAGGTCCTTGCGGATGGTCTGCGGCGTGACCTCGAAACGATGCGCCAAATCCTCCACCGCGACACTGCCAACTTGCCGTGACAGCGCAAGAATCTGGTGCTGGCGAGGACTGAGGTTCTCCATGGGCGTTTCGCTGTATGGGCCTTTCGTTGTCTGCCGGCCTCTGTCCCCGGCGGAGAGGGGATCGATTGCTTGCGTCGAGAATGATTTCACTTTTTTTCGTTTAGCGCAATATTGCAGCGCAGCATAGTTCGAATTTTGCCGGTTGACCTTCATTTGTTTTCACATGATAGTTTGCCGCAGGCGCCAAACAACAGGCGCCAATCAAGGGAGGACCCACCATGAGACTGAAATATCTCGCCTCAGCCGCCGCCATGGCGCTGATGGCGGTTGCAAGTCCTGCATTTGCCGACGTCGACGCCGCCAAGAAATGGATCGATTCCGAGTTCCAGCCCTCCACGCTGTCCAAGGACGACCAGCTGAAGGAGATGCAATGGTTCATCAAGGCCGCCGAACCCTTCAAGGGCATGGAGATCAACGTGCTGTCGGAGGGCATCCCGACGCATGACTATGAATCGAAGGTTCTGGCCAAGGCCTTCGAGGAAATCACCGGCATCAAGGTGAACCACCAGATCCTCGGAGAGGGCGAAGTGGTGCAGGCCGTCCAGACTCAGATGCAGACAAACCGCAACCTGTATGACGGTTATGTCAACGACTCGGACCTGATCGGCACGCACTCCCGCCTGCAGCAGACCTATAATCTCTCCGACATGATGGCCGGCGACTGGAAGGACGTGACCAACCCCGGTCTTGACCTCGCCGACTTCATCGGCACGAAGTTCACCACCGGACCGGACGGACGGCTTTATCAGCTTCCGGACCAGCAATTCGCCAACCTCTATTGGTTCCGGAAAGACTGGTTCGACCGTCCCGAGATCAAGGAAAAATTCAAGGCCAAGTATGGCTACGAACTCGGCGTGCCGGTCAACTGGTCGGCCTACGAGGACATCGCCGAGTTCTTCAGCAACGACGTGAAGGAGATCGACGGCGTCAAGATCTATGGCCACATGGATTACGGCAAGCGCGCGCCGGACCTGGGCTGGCGCATGACCGACGCGTGGTTGTCGATGGCCGGCGCCGGCAGCCAGGGCGAGCCCAACGGCGTGCCGATCGACGAGTGGGGCATCCGCATGGAGAAGGGCTCGTGCAACCCCTCCGGCGCCTCCGTGTCGCGCGGCGGCGAGACCAACGGCCCGGCCTCGGTCTATGCCATTGCGAAGTGGGATGAATGGCTGCGCAAATACGCGCCTCCGGGGGCGGCCGACTACGACTTCTACCAGTCGCTTCCGGCACTCGCGCAGGGCAACGTTGCGCAGCAGATCTTCTGGTACACGGCCTTCACCGCCTCCATGGTGGCGCCGAAGTCGGAGGGCAACAACACGGTGGATGACCAGGGCATGCCGCTGTGGCGCATGGCCCCCTCGCCGCACGGACCCTATTATAAGGATGGACAGAAGGTCGGCTATCAGGACGTGGGCTCCTGGACCATCCTGAAGTCGACGCCGGCCGACCGCGCCAAGGCTGCGTGGCTCTATGCGCAGTTCGCGGTGTCGAAAACGGTCGACGTGAAGAAGAGCCAGGTCGGTCTCACCTTCATCCGCGACAGCACGGTGCGCCACCAGTCCTTCACGGACCGTGCGCCGAAGCTGGGCGGACTGGTCGAGTTCTACCGCTCGCCCGACCGCGTGCGCTGGTCGCCCACCGGCATCAACGTGCCGGATTATCCGAAGCTCGCCCAGCTCTGGTGGCAGCAGATCGGCGATGTGAACTCCGGCGCCTTCACGCCGCAGGAGGCCATGGACCGCCTCGCTGGCGAAATGGAGCAGGTGATGGCCCGCATGGAAGCCGCGGACAAGGCCAACAAGACCTATGGCGGATGCGGCCCGCGTCTCTCGGAGCCGAAGGATCCGTCCTACTGGCTTGGCCGGCCCGATGGCCCGAAGGCAAAGCTCGCCAACGAGAAGGAGCCCGGCCAGACCATTGCTTATGAGGAAATCGTCAAGCGCTGGCAGGAATAACCGGAACAGTGGAGCGCGGGAGAAATCCCGCGCTCCAGCCTTGTCGGGGCTTGCCCCAGGTTCCTATTGCCGATCGGATCTTCATGGCCCTTGAACTCATCGAGATCGCCAAGCGCGTCGGCGCGGACACGCATATCCATCCGACGTCGCTCGTGCTGCCGCAGGGCTCGTTCAACGTGCTGCTGGGCACCACTTTGTCCGGCAAGACCACGCTCATGCAGATCATGGCCGGCATCCAGCAGCCGACGTCGGGACAGATCAGGTTCAACGGCAGGGACGTGACGCATGTCGCCGTTCAGAAGCGCAACGTCTCGATGGTCTATCAGCAATTCATCAACTACCCGAACTTCACGGTTTATGACAACATCGCCTCGCCGCTGAAAGTGGCCGCCATGAGCAAGGCCGAAATCGACCGCCGCGTCATGGCCGCCGCCGACCTGCTTCGGCTGCGCCCCATGCTGAAGCGGCGGCCCTCGGAGCTCTCGGGCGGTCAGCAACAGCGCACCGCCATCGCGCGCGCCATCGTCAAGGACTCGGACCTGATCCTGCTCGACGAGCCTCTCGCCAATCTCGACTACAAGCTGCGCGAGGAACTGCGCGACGAATTGCCGAGGCTCTTTGCCGGCCGCAATGCCATCGTCGTCTACGCCACCACGGAACCCGTAGAGGCGCTGCTGTTCGGCGGCGGCACGGCGACGCTGCATGAGGGCCGCGTCACCCAGTTCGGGCCCACCTCCTCGGTCTATCGCGAGCCGAAAGACCTTGTGTCCGCGCAGGTCTTCTCCGACCCGCCCATCAACATGACGCCGGTCGAAAAGCGGGGTTCTCAGCTTCAGCTGCTCGGCGGGAAGGTGTGGCCCGCGGGATCGTCGGCGCGTTCCTTAAGCGACGGGCGCTACATTCTGGGAATTCGCCCTCACCATGTGACGCCGCTGCCGCCGGAAGCGCCGGCCGGCGAACTCGAGGGCCGCGTGCTGGTCACCGAGCTGTCCGGGTCGGAGAGCGTCATCCATCTCGATGTCGGCGGCGCGACGTGGGTGTCGCAGTCGCACGGCATTCACCCCTTCGAGGTTGGCGCGCACGCCAGGCTGCACGTCGATATCGACCGCGGATTGTTCTTCGCAGCCAATGGCGAGCGCGTGTCCTGATGGCCGAAATCCGCCTCGAAAACCTGCGCCACTCATACTCCGCCAATCCGCAGACCGATGAGGACTATGCCCTCAAGCGTCTCACCATCACCTGGCAGGATGGCGGCGCCTACGCGCTGCTGGGGCCATCGGGCTGCGGCAAGACCACGCTTCTCAACCTCATCTCCGGCCTTCTGACGCCGACCGCGGGCAAAATCCTGTTCGACGGGCGGGACGTTTCGCGCAGCTCGCCCGAGGCCCGCAACATCGCGCAGGTGTTCCAGTTTCCGGTCATCTACGACACCATGACGGTTTTCGACAATCTGGCCTTCCCGCTGCGCAACCGCGGCGTGCCCGAGGCCGAGATCGCGTCGCGCGTCGGCGAGGTCGCCGGGATGCTGGAGCTCACGAAGACGCTTCACAAGCGCGCATCGGGCTTGACGGCGGACGGCAAACAAAAAATATCGCTGGGCCGCGGGCTGGTCCGGCCGGATGTGAACGTGATCATGTTCGACGAGCCGCTGACGGTGATCGATCCGCATCTCAAGTGGCAGTTGCGCTCCAAGCTCAAGGAGCTTCACCTGCGCACCAGGCGCACCATGATCTACGTGACGCACGACCAGACCGAGGCCCTCACTTTCGCCGACCAGGTTGTCGTGATGAATCTCGGCGAGGTGGTGCAGGCGGGAACGCCCGTGGAGCTTTTCGAGCGTCCGCAGCACACTTTCGTGGGCCACTTCATCGGCTCTCCCGGAATGAACGTTCTGCCCTGCGAAGTGCGCGGCGGAAAGGCGGTGTTCGGCGGAACGCCGGTGGACGCGGCCAATATCGGAGCGGCAAACAGCCGCGGCCGGACCGAGCTGGGCGTCAGGCCCGAATTCGTGTCGATCGCCTCCTCCGGAATTCCGGCGGAAGTGGTGAGGGTGTCCGACGCCGGCCGCTACCGCATCGTCGAGACCCGCAGCCACGGCCACACCGTCAAGCTGCTGCTGAAGGAAGGCGGCGAGGCGCCGCGCGGCAGCACCTTCCTGTCTTTCGATCCCGCGCACACCCAGGTTTACGAGGACGGCTGGATGGCGGGTGCGCATCGATGAACAAGACCGTCAACAACAAGGCCTGGTGGCTCGTTCTGCCGGTGTTCCTGATGGTGGCCTTCAACGCCCTTGTGCCGCTGATGACCGTCGTCAACTATTCGATCCAGGAAACCTTCGGCAACAACGAGTTCTTCTGGTCGGGCACGACATGGTTCGAACAGATCCTCCACGACGGGGAGTTCCATGCCTCGCTCCGGCGCCAGCTCGTCTTCACGGGCCTTGTGCTGCTGATTGAAATTCCCCTGGGCCTCGCCATTGCGCTGTGCATGCCGCGCCAGGGGCCGTGGGTGTCTGTCTGCCTCGTTCTCGTGGCTTTGCCGCTTCTCGTGCCGTGGAACGTGGTCGGCTCCATGTGGAACATCATGGCGCTCCCGGACATCGGCCTTCTCGGCAAGGGCATCAACGCCCTCGGCATTCCGTTCAACTACACGCGGCAACCCATATCCGCGTGGTTCACCGTCGTGCTGATGGACGTTTGGCACTGGACATCGCTGGTCCTGCTGCTCTGCTACGCCGGCCTTGTCGCCATTCCGGACGCCTATTACCAGGCGGCGAAGGTCGACGGCGCCGGGCCCTGGGCGGTGTTCCGCCACATCCAGCTGCCGAAGCTGAAACATGTGCTGACGATCGCTGTCCTGCTCCGCTTCATGGATTCCTTCATGATCTACACCGAAGTGATCGTGCTGACGGGCGGCGGGCCCGGCAGCACCACGAAGTTCCTCTCGATCGACCTCGTCCAGAAGGCTTTGGGCGGTTTCGACCTTGGGCCCGCGGCGGCCTTCTCGATCGTCTACTTCCTCATCATCCTGTTCCTCAGCTGGCTGTTCTATACGCTGATGATGCGCGAGGAGGCGAGGTAAGATGCGCAAGCGCCACATCGTCCTGACGCTCTACATCGTCTTCCTCATGCTGCCGATCTACTGGCTGCTCAACATGTCGTTCAAGACGACGAACGAAATTCTTGGCGGGTTCAGCGCCTTCCCGCGCGACTTCACGCTTGACAGCTACCGCACGATCTTCACCGATCCCACCTGGTACAACGCCTACATCAACTCGATCACCTATGTCGTCATCAACACGGTGCTCTCGGTGGCGATAGCGCTTCCCGCGGCCTATGCCTTCTCGCGCTACCGCTTCCTCGGCGACAAGCATCTGTTCTTCTGGCTGCTCTCCAACCGCATGGCGCCCGCGGCGGTCTTCGTCCTTCCCTTTGTCAACCTCTACTCCGCCGTCGGCCTGTTCGACACGCCCTGGGCCGTGGCGCTGGCGCACACGCTCTTCAACATTCCCCTCGCCGTGTGGATCCTCGAGGGCTTCATGTCCGGCGTGCCGAAGGAGCTCGACGAGACAGCCTATGTCGACGGCTACTCATTCCCGTCCTTCTTCGTCAGGATATTCCTTCCCACCATCTCGGCCGGCATCGGCGTTGCGGCCTTCTTCTGTTTCATGTTCTCCTGGGTGGAGATGCTGCTTGCGAAGAACCTCACCTCCGTGGCCGCCAAGCCGATCGTCGCCGTCATGACGAAGACGGCCAGCACGTCCGGATATGAGCTGGGGCTGCTGGCGGCGGCGGGCGTGCTCACCATCATCCCCGGCGCGATCGTCATCTATTTCGTCCGCAACTATATCGCCAAGGGCTTTGCCCTGGGCCGCGTGTGAGAAGGGCCTCAGGATGGAAACGCCAATGATGTTCTCGGCCGAGTGGTGGCAGCAGCCGCTGGGAAGCTGGATGGCGTGGAACCGGGTGACCATCGCCTTCTTCCTCTACCTCTTCGGCTCGATCCTGGCCATGGGCGTGTGGGAATATGTCTCGCCGGGCGGCTCTCCGCGGCGCGGCATCTTCCAGCTTGAGACGACGCGCGGCGACCGCCTGTTCATGACGCATCTGGGAACGGCTTTCATCTTTCTCGGCTGGCTGGCCTTCTTCGGAACGCCCCTGTGGGGCGCGCTTGCCGCCGCCATGATCTGGGCAGTTGTGGTCTTCCGCTGGGTGTGACCCGGCCTAAAGCATGATCCGCAAAAGTGGAACGGCTCTTGCGACAAGATCATGGTCAGGCTTTTGATCTGGCGCATGTTCCGGTCAGGTGAGTCCACCAGACCGGAACATGCGCTGACAGCTGACACGAATGCAATCCGGGAGGTTCATGACGTCCGGCAGGTGGACGGACAGACTGCGGGAAGGAAGCCACGATCCGTGACGATTGGGCCGACGGGGGCGACATGATCGCCGATCGCAAGCGGCCGGGCTTCGGAGCGGCGGCCCGCCGCCTCAGCGCCGGAGCCACTCCGGCAGCCAGGCGCCATGGGCCGCGATGAGGTCATCGACCAGCTGCCAGATCTGGTCAAGGTCGAGTTCGGCTGCGGTGTGCGGGTCCAGCATGGCGGCGTGGTAGACGTGCTCGCGCTTTTCTTCCATCAGTGCCGCGACGGTGAGTTCCTGAACGTTGATATTGGTGCGGATCAGCGCCGTGAGCTGGGGCGGAAGGGCGCCGATGTGGGTGGGCTGGATGCCGCTGGCATCGACGAGGCAGGGCGCTTCCGCCGCGCAATTTGCGGGCAATGACGTGATGCAGCCGTTGTTGCGCAGGTTGCCATAGATCACCGAGGGCTCGCCCGTCCATACGGAATTGAGGATCGAGGAGGCATATTCGTGCGAGGCTTCGACCTGGATGGTTTTCGCCGTGAGCAATTCCTCCGCCTCGGCTGACCAGCGCGCCGCCTGCTCGATGCAGCGCTTCGGATATTCGTCAAGCGGGATGCCGAAGCGTTCGATCAGGTCGTCCCGGCCCTGCTTGATGAAGTAGGGCGTGTATTCGGCGAAGTGCTCCGAACTTTCGGTGACGAAATAGCCCAGCCGCTTCAGCATCTCATAGCGCACCTTGTTGGGGCAGCGCGGGTTCCAGTGCGACGGCTTGGGGAAGCGGCCGTCCTCGTAACCCTGGAGCAGATCGGGATAGAGGTTGCGGTAGCCGCCATCCTTTTGTTTGTGCTCGAAGGCGAGGAAGAATGCCATATGGTTGATGCCGGCGGCGCGGTAGCGGATATCCTCCACCGGAATCCCGAGGTCGCGCGCCAGTTCCCAGGCCGTGCCCTGCACCGAATGGCAAAGGCCCACCTGGCGGACCAGCGGATATTTCTCCGCAATGGCCCAGGTGTTGATGGCCATGGGGTTCACATATTGCAGCATGATGGCGTTGGGGCAGACGGCCAGCATGTCCTCGCAGACCCTCCAGAGGTGCGGCACGGTGCGAAGCCCGCGCATGATGCCGCCAACGCCCAGCGTATCGGCGATGGTCTGGCGCAGGCCGAAGCGCTTCGGCGCCTCGAAGTCCGTCACCGTGCAGGGCTCATAGCCGCCGATCTGGAAGGCGACGATGACGAAATCGGCATTCTCCAGCGCGCGGCGCTGGCTGGCATGGGTTTCGACTTCAGCCTTCACGCCCAGCGAGCGGATGATCTTGCGCGCCACGCGTTCCGACTGGGCCAGGCGCTGCGGGTCGATGTCCATCAGCGCGATGGTGGCGTTCGCCAGCGCCGGGCGCATGAGAATGTCACCCACGATGTTCTTCATGAAGACGGTGGAGCCGGCGCCGATGAAGGCGATGCGGGGTGCGTTTGCCATGGGGCGGAGACTGTGTCCGCTCAGGCCCGAAATCAATCGCGGCCAGCGCCGAATGTTTCCGAAATCATAAGGTCAGGCTGGCCTGGTGATGCGTTCATAAGCCTCGCGGAAGGCGGCGGGGCTCTGGCGGAAGCGCTGGGCGAAGGCGGTGTAGAAGCTCGACAGGGAGTTGAAGCCGCAGTCGAAGGCGATGGTGGCGACCGAGAGGCCGGTGGCGATGAGCATCGACTGCGCCATGTCCAGCCGGTGGCGGGTGATGGCCTGCTTGATGGTGAGTCCCACGCCACGCTTGAACAGCGACATGGCATAGTTGGGGTGAAGCCCCACGGCGCGCGCCACGTCATCGGCCGAGATATCCTCCAGCGCACGCTCGCCGATGAACTGCGCCATCTTCTCCACCTTCACCGCGCGGTCATGGTCATGGCCCAGGTGCCCGGCCTGCGGATTGCGGTGGGCGAGTTCGCGCAGATCGCGCCAGCCTTCGCGCTCCAGCCGCTGAATGCGGGCGGAGAGTTCAATCCTGACGATCTGCTCCAGCTGCGGGTCGCCCGGCAGGAGGTCAGAGCGCCATTGCTGGAAAATGTCGCGGTCATAGGACTTCACGTCGAGCGCCTCGACGACAGCCCCGCGGAAGATGGCGGAGCGCAGCTCGCTCAGCGCGGGGAGCTCGAGGAAGCTTGCCATGGGCACGTAGAGCACGACGAATCGGGCGTCCGCCGAACAGTCCGTCACCTGGTGCGGGATCATGCCCCAGAACAGGGCGAGGCGGCCGGCGGTGAGCTCCATCACCCGCCCGTCGAACCAGTAGGTCATGGCGCCCCCGAGCACGAAATTCAGTTCCACCTGGCTGTGCATGTGCGGACGCGGCATGGGGCGCACTTCCTGGGTGGAGCCGGCGCAGAAGCGGTGATCTCCAAAGACCACGACGGGGTGGCCCCGGTTCAACTCCGGATGGGCCGGAACGCTTTCATCCCGGTAACCGGCCTGTCGCCGCGTGAGCTTCGGCATGATGCTTAGAATTCCGGAAGGAATGAGGGGTGTTCCGGTAGAAACTTGCCGATTATCACGCGCATGGTCAAGCATTCATGACGGCATGAAAAACCGCCGCATGCAGAACGGCTTCGCCGCCAATGGTGGCGGCATTGGGAGGACATTCATGAACATTCTGAAAGGCCTGACAGGCCTTGGCTTCGCCATGGCCCTTTCCGCCGGCACAGCGCTGGCCGGTGAACTCGTCATCAATTCCGACCAGTCGGACCCCGCGCCGAAGAAGGCGATGGAGGAGCTGATTGCCGGCTTCGAGGCCGCCAACCCCGGCATCAAGGTGAAGTGGAACAACTTCGACCATGAGGGCTACAAGGCGGCGATCCGCAACTTCCTCACCGCCGACCCGCCGGACGTTGCGGCCTGGTATGCGGGCAACCGCATGGCGCCCTTCGTCAAGGCCGGGCTGTTCGAACCCGTTGACGACGTCTGGGCCGCCAATGGCTTCAACGACCAGCTGAAGTCAGCCGCCACCTCGATGACCATCGACGGCAAGAAGTGGGGCGTGCCCTACACCTATTATCAGTGGGGCATCTACTACAACAAGGAGGCCTATAAAAAGGCCGGCGCCGAGGCGCCGAAGACCTGGGCCGAGTTCGTTTCGAACTGCGAAAAATTCAAGGCGGCCGGCATCGACTGCCTGACCACCGGCACCAAGGCGTTGTGGCCGGCGGCCGGCATCTTCGATTATCTCAACCTGCGCGTGAACGGCTATGACTTCCACATGGACCTCGCCAACGGCAAGATTCCGTGGACGGATGATCGCGTGAGGGCGGTCTTCGCCGAATGGGCGAAAATCCAGCCCTACACCACCGCGAACCACGCCGCCATCGACTGGCAGGATGCCGCGGCGCTGCTCTCCCAGGGCAAGGCCGCGAACTATGTGATGGGCAACTTCGCCGTGGCCACCTTCAGGGACGGCGGCATGACCAACGACACGCTGGGCTTCATGGTGTTCCCCGAGATCACCCCCGGCGTTCCGCGCGCCGAGGATGCGCCAACCGACACCTTCCACATCCCGTCGGGTGCGAAGAACAAGGAAGACGCCAGGAAGTTCCTCGCCTATCTCGGCTCGCCGGATGCCCAGACCAGGATGAACGCCACGCTGGGCCAGCTTCCCACCAACAACACGTCGTCGGTGGGTGACGATCCCTTCCTCAGGCAGGGCTTCGAGATGCTGTCCACCGCCTATGCGCTGGCGCAGTTCTTCGACCGTGACGCACCGGCCGACATGGCCAAGGCCGGCATGGAAGGTTTCCAGGAATTCATGGTGAAACCGGAGAACCTCGACAAAATTCTGGCCAGGCTCGAGAAGACCCGACAGAAGGTCCACGCCCAGTAAGCAGGATGGCCGGGCTGCCGCGCGGCAACCGGCCTCTCCCTTTCAACTTCACCCGGGGCGCGCGCGGCAATGGCCACACATCGTTCCTCCCGATGGTCTCAGCGGCGGCTTGCGCCGTGGCTGTTCCTTGCCCCGGGTGCTCTTCTCTTCCTGCTCTACGTCATTATCCCCATCGGTCAGTCGGTCTGGATCAGCTTCTATGACTGGGACGGGCTGGGCGCCGCGACGTGGATCGGGCTTCGCAACTACGCGGACCTTCTGGACGACGACAGCTTCTACACCTCGCTGCGGAACAATGTGTGGTGGCTTGTGCTTTATCTCCTCGCCATTCCGGCGGGGCTCGCCATCGCGCTGTTTCTGAACCAGACGGTCACCGGCATCCGGCTTTACAAGTCGCTGTTCTTCTTTCCCTTCGTCATCAGTCAGGTGGTGGTGGGGCTGATCTTCTCGTGGTTCTATGCGCCGGACTTCGGCCTGCTGCCGCGCATCCTCGGTTTCCTCACCGGCACCGAGACAGCGATCCTGGCCGATGAGCGCTACGCCACCTTCGGCATCATCGCGGCGGGCCTGTGGCCGCAGATCGCCTATTGCATGATTCTCTATCTGACGGGTCTCAACAACATCAACCCGGAGCAGGTGGAAGCCGCGCGCATGGACAACGCCAGGGGCTTCGCCATGCTCTGGCACATCGTGCTCCCGCAACTGCGCCCCGCCACCTTCATCGCCCTCGTCGTCACCGTGATCGGCGCGCTGCGTTCCTTCGACCTTGTCTCCATCATGACGGCGGGCGGCCCCTATGGCTCGACGCGCGTCCTCTCCTATTTCATGTATGAGCAGTCGCTCTCCGAATATGGCACGGCCATGGGTTATGGCGCCGCCATCGCGGTTGTCCTCTTCGCCATCATGCTGGTGTTCATCAGCCTGTTCATCACCCGCATGCTGATGCAGGAGAGGAACGCCTGATGTTTCCGCGCCCCATTCAGAAGTCGCCCCCCTGGCTGCAGCTCTCCTACAAGGCGCTGCTGCCTGTCGCGCTCGTCATCTGGCTCCTGCCGCTGATCGGCATCGCCGTAACCTCGGTGCGCCCCTCCTCCGACCTGGCCGCCGGCAATTACTTTGGCTGGCCGTCGCGCTTCGCGGGTGTGGAGAACTATGCCTCGGTGTTCCAGAACTCGAATATCGGCTGGTACATCCTCAACTCCTTCAAGGTCACGATCCCCACGGTGATCGGCGCGGTTGGGCTGTCCTGCCTCACCGGCTTTGCGCTGGCCGTCTACAAATTCCGGCTGAACCTCGCCGTCTTCTTCATGTTCGTCGCCGGCAATTTCGTGCCCTTCCAGATCCTCGCCATCCCCGTGCGCGAGCTGACGCTGAGGCTGGGGCTTTATGACACCATCACCGGCCTTGTGCTGTTCCACGCCGCGTTCCAGACCGGCTTCTGCACGCTGTTCATGCGCAACTTCATCAAGGCGCTGCCCTTCGCCCTGATCGAGAGCGCCAGGGTCGAGGGCGTGAGCGAGTGGAAAATCTTCCGCCACATCGTGCTTCCCCTGATGCGGCCGGCCATCGCGGCCCTCTCCGTGCTGATCTTCACCTTTGTCTGGAACGATTATTTCTGGGCCACCATCATGGCGCAGTCGGCGGATGTGCGGCCCGTCACCGCCGGCATGAACGAGCTCAAGGGCCAGTGGAAGGTGGCCTGGGAGCTGATCACCGCGGCCTCCATCGTGGCGGCCCTGCCGCCGGTCGCCATGTTCTTCCTGATGCAGAAACACTTCATCGCCGGCCTCACGCTCGGCGCCACCAAGGGATGAGACATGGCTGACGTCACCCTCCGCGCCATCACCAAATCCTTCGGCGACGTGAGGATCATCAAGGGCATCGACCTTGAGATCGCCGATGGCGAGTTCTGCGTTTTCGTCGGGCCCTCGGGCTGCGGCAAGTCCACCCTGCTGCGCATGATCGCGGGGCTCGAAGACATCACCTCGGGCTCGCTGTCGATCGGCGGGCGCGAGATGGCGGATGTGGAGCCCGCCGGCCGCGGCGTGGCCATGGTGTTCCAGTCCTATGCGCTCTATCCGCACATGACGGTGAGGGACAACATCAGCTTCGGCCTGCGCATGACGGGCCACAAGCCAGCCGACATCGAAGCGCGGCTGAGGCGCGCGGCGGACATGCTGCAGCTCACCCACCTTCTCGACCGCAAGCCCTCGCAGCTTTCGGGCGGCCAGCGCCAGCGCGTGGCCATCGGCCGCGCCATCGTGCGCGAGCCGCAGGTTTTTCTGTTCGACGAGCCGCTGTCCAATCTCGATGCCGCGCTGCGCGTGCAGATGCGCACCGAGATCGGCAAGCTGCACGCCGATCTCCGCGCCACCATGATCTATGTGACGCATGACCAGGTGGAGGCCATGACCATGGCCGGCAAGATCGTGGTGCTGAACGCCGGCGCGGTCGAGCAGGCCGGTTCGCCGCTGGAGCTCTATCACCGGCCGCGCAACCTCTTCGTCGCCGGTTTCATCGGCAGTCCGAGGATGAACTTCGTCGCCGGAACGGCAGCACCCGCCGCCCATGGCCGCATCGAGGTGGTGCTGGGCGATGGCGCGCGCGTGTTGCTTGACGGGCGCGGGGCAACGGTCACAGCGGCCCAGCCGGTGACGCTGGGCATCCGGCCCGAGCACCTGACGGCCGGCGGCGGCGGGCTTCGCGCCACGGTGCGGCTCGCCGAATACCTCGGCTCGGAGACCATGTTCTACGCCCAGCTCGCCGATGGCAGCGGGATCGCGGTGAAGGCCGACGGGCTGGCCAAGGCGGCGGCAGGCTCCACCCTCGACATCGGCATCAACCCCGCCGCCTGCCACCTGTTCGACAAGGACGGCGTGGCGGTCATCCATGGAGATTTGACAAGGTGAGTCTCGGCGTCTGCTATTACCCCGAACACTGGCCGGAAAGCTGGTGGGAACAGGACGCGCGGCGCATGCGCGGGATCGGCATCGAATTCGTGCGCATCGGCGAGTTCGCCTGGTCGCGCTACGAGCCCGAGCGCGGACGCTTCGACTGGGGCTGGCTCGACCGCGCCATGGACGTGCTCGCGAGGTCCGGCCTAAAGATCGTGCTCGGAACGCCGACCTGCACGCCACCCAAGTGGCTGGTCGATGCCAATCCGGAGATGATCCCCGTGGGCGAAGATGGCCGCCCGCGCGGCTTCGGGTCGCGGCGGCACTACACCTTCTCGTCCAGGGCTTACCTTGAGGAGAGCCGGCGCATTGTCGAGATCCTGTCACGGCGCTATGGCAATCACCCCGGCCTCGTCGGCTGGCAAACCGACAATGAATATGGCTGCCATGACTCGATCCTGTCCTGGAGCGCCACCGACCTCGCAGCCTTCCAGGACTGGCTGCGCCGCAAATATCAGTCGCCCGAGCAGCTGAACGAGGCCTGGGGCAATGTCTTCTGGTCGATGGAGGTCACCCGCTTCGACCAGGTGAGCCTGCCCAACCTCGCGGTGACGGAGACCAACCCCGCCGCGCGGCTGGACTTCTGGCGCTTCCATTCGGAGCAGGTGGCGGCCTATGACGCCATGCAGTGCGGGATCATCCGCGCCCATTCGCCCGGCCGCTGGATCACCCACAACTTCATGGGTTTCTTCAATGATTTCGACCACTGGGCGGTGGGCGACAACCTCGATCTTGCCTCGTGGGACTCCTATCCCATCGGCTTCGTCGAGCGCTTTCCTTTCTCCGAAGCGGAAAAGAACCGCTGGGCGCTGACGTCCCACCCGGACATCGCGCCCTTCCACCATGACCTCTACCGCGGCGTGGGCCATGGCCGCTTCTGGGTGATGGAGCAGCAGCCGGGCCCGGTGAACTGGGCCCCGTGGAACCCGGCGCCCAAGCCCGGCATGGTGCGGCTGTGGACGTGGGAGGCGCTTGCCCATGGAGCGGAAGTGGTGAGCTATTTCCGCTGGCGCCAGGCCATTTTCGCGCAAGAGCAAATGCATGCCGGGCTTAACTTGCCGGGCCTCCATGAACTGTCGCAAGGGGGGCGCGAGGCCCAAACGGTTGGAGGAGAGTTGAAGGCCGTGGGCGCACTGCTCGCGACGGGGAAAGCGCCGGTGGCGATCGTTTATGATTACGAATCCTCGTGGATCACCCGCATTCAGCCGCAGGGCGCGGACTTCCGTTATCATGAACTGGTCTTCCGCTGGTACGAAGGCGTGCGGCGGCTGGGGCTGGATGTTGACTTCGTGCGGCCCGGCGCATCGCTGGAAGGCTACCGGCTGGTGCTCGTGCCCAGTCTGCTTTCCGTGAGCGAACAAGCGGAGAAGGCCTTCGCCGCCGCCGGCGGCATCCTGCTCTATGGCCCGCGCACCGGCTCCAAGACGCGCAGCTATGGCATTCCACCCAGCCTTCCGCCGGGACCGCTGGCCGCGCGGACGAAGCTGCGGGTTCTGGAAGTGTCCTCGCTGCGGCCCGGCCTCGGCGCGCGCGTGACAGGGCTGGTGCAGGGCGAGGCGCAGCGCTGGCGCGATTACGTTGAGGCACAGGGTGCCGACGTCCTGGCCCGCTTCGCCGACGGCGGCCCGGCTTTGCTGGCAGCGGGGCGGAACCATTATCTTGCCTGCTGGCCCGATGAGGCACTGCTGCACGCCACGCTGAAGCTCGCCTGCGGCAAGGCCGGGATCGAAACGCTCGACCTGCCGGAGGCCATCCGCCTCCGGCGGCGCGGCGGCCTGCTCTTCGCCTTCAACTATGGCGAGGAGAGCTGGCGCGTGCCGGGAACGCATGTGGCCGTTCTGGGCAGCGCCACGGTGCCGCCGCAGGGCGTGGCGGTGCTGCGCGCCTAGAGTATCCGCAAAAGTGGAACCGCCTTTGCGATAAGATCATGCTCAAGATATTGATCTGGCGCATGTTCCTGCCGGTCAGGTGAGGCAACCTGACCGGAACATGCGCTATGAGCCGGGGCCGTTGTCTGCCATAGAGTGTCCTGACCCGGCCAGATTCGAACCCGAGGACCATGCGCGTGAGGAGCACCGCGTCCGCAACCATACCGGTGCTGGTGTGCACGCTGGCGATCTTCCTGCTCTCCGCCATGGACGCGGGCATGAAGTCGCTGGTGCTTGCGGCGGGCGTCTATAACATTGTGCTGTGGCGCAGCCTGCTGGCGACAATCGCGTCCGCCGTCGGCTGGGCGGTGAAGTCACGCGTGCGTCCGGACAAGAGGGCGATGCGGCTTCATGCCCTGCGCGCGGCGATCATCGGCATCGTGCTTGTCACCTTTTTCTGGGGCCTGGCGCGGCTTCCGCTCGCGGAAGCCATCGGGCTCAGCTTTATCGCGCCGCTCTTTGCCCTGTTCCTCGCGGCTTTGCTGCTGGGCGAGCGGATCCGCGCCCAGGCGGCGTGGGCGGCGGTGCTGGGCTTTGCCGGCGTCGCGGTGATCGTGGCGGGCCAGTTCGGCGGCGCGGCCTATTCGCCGGACACACTGCCCGGCACGCTGTCCATCCTGGTCTCGGCCGTCTTTTACGGTTTCAACCTGGTGCTCACGCGCAAGCAGGCGCAGATTGCCAAGCCCATCGACATCATGTTCTTCCAGAACCTCTGCCTGCTGATCATCATGAGCCTTGCTTCGCCCTGGCTTGCCAGCCTGCTGCCGCGTGACTGCTGGCTGCCGCTGGTGGGGGTGACGGCCCTGTCGCTGACGGGCCAATATCTGATGAGCTGGTCCTATGCGCGGGCCGAGGCGCAATACCTGATCAGCACCGAATACACGGCCTTCATCTGGGCCATCGCGCTGGGCTGGTTCTTCTTCGGCGAAACCGTGTCATGGCAGACGCTGGCCGGGGCGGGTCTCATCATCGCCAGCTGCTGGATCGCCGCGCGGGCCGGCCTGCGGCCTGCCCAAGGCTGAGCATGATCCAGCACTTCCCGCAGCAGAAAAACGGGTGGGCCGACCGGGCGCAGGGCAGCGGCATTTGCCGGGTCTGGCGCAGGTTGCGCCGGGGAAGGTGGCCGGTTTGCCGCAGCCCGCGGCGGCGGCCATCCGGTCAACTTAGCAGAAGCTTTCGGAGCTTGGCCTGCCGCATCTCCGCGGCCTCGCCATAGCTGATCGTTCCGCTGAACCTGCCGCTGCTGTCAAAGAGGAAGATGCTGGCGGTGTGATCCATGGTGTAGCCGCCATCGTTCGTCGGCACCCTGGCATAATAGACGCGGAAGTCCGGCGCGAGCTGCTTCAGCTGGTCCTCGGTGGGAACCAGGGCCTCGATGCGCGGATCGAAATTGGCGACATAGTCCTTCATCGCTTCCAGCGTGTCGCGCTCCGGATCGACGGTGATGAAGAACACGCGGAAGTCCTTCGCCACATCGCCCAAAGCGGCGAGGCTGTTGCTCATCTCGTAGAGCGTGGTGGGGCAAACCTCGGGGCAATGCGTGAAACCAAAGAAAACCGCATAGGGTTTGCCCGCCAGCTTCTTCGAATCGACCACGCCACCCCTGGAGGAGGCCAGCACGAAGGGACCTCCGATCTCGAAAACGGAGGATTGGTTAGGGCCGCGCAGCAGGTCATCCGCGAACCATGCCGCGGCGCCCGCCACCAGAATGCTCGCCACGGCGGCGATGAGAATTGCGCGCTTGTTTTTCAATTTCATGCCCTCGTTCCGGAAGAACGGGAGGGTGCAGCCCTCCCGTCCGCGTTTCGTGCAGCACCGTCAGTGCATGTCGCTCATATCGCCGCCGGGTGCCGCCACTTCATAATTGACGCTCACCGTGCCGGCCTTTTCGAAGGTCAGCGTGCCGGAGAATTCCTCGCCCTCCATCACCTGCTGCCTCAGCCCGGTGAACATGATGTGCAGGCCCTTTGGCCTGAGCTTCACCGTGGCCCCGGCGGGAATGACGATGCCGTCAGGAAGTTCTTCCATCCTCATCACGTCGCCCGCCATCCTCATGTCGTGAATTTGCGCGCTGGCGCTGATCTCCGAGGTGGCCCTGACGAGGCGGTCATCCTCCTTGCCGGTGTTGGCGATGGTCATGTAGCCCGCGGCCACATCCGCCGCCCTGGGGGATTGGCGCGACCAGGGATGATGGATCACGATGTTTCCGAGCTTGATCTCATGCGCATCGCCGGGTGCGATGCCGATCGCGGACGCAAGCGTCAGCGCTGATGCGAAGACAGTCTGTTTGAACAATGACATATGCGGGTCTCCTTGCGGCGGCGCAGGACCGGCATGGGGTTCACGCTTGCCGCGATATTGAAGTGGAGTGGGTGTGCGGGCTTCTCCCGGCATGGCGGGAGAAGCCCGGTTCAGGAGAGGGCAGGCGGCCCGCGCGGCGGGTTTGCGGCGGTAAGCGCATGAGGTGGCCGTCCCAGCGCAGCTGCGGCAAGGGCCTGCGGCATGCCGCTGTGGCGCGGCGCGTGAGCGAAGGCAGGCGATCCATTGTCGGAGCTGGGGCCGCAGCCGGGGCAATGGCTGGCGCACAGCACGCAGTGGTCATGCGCCGTTTGATGAGGCAGGCGGTCTGGCCGCTGCGGCGCGTCCTCGCCGCAACCGGACATCAGGAGATCGCGGTCAAGCGCGGCGGATGCCGAAAGCGCCGGTTGCGGCAGCACGGCGATGAGCGTGGGCAAGATCAGCGTCAGCGCCACCGCACGGGCGAGCCAGCGGCGCATGTTCCGGACGCTTGCCAAAATCTCCCCGCGCATGACGCCAGTTTACCCGCCGCGGCCGCGGCTGTCCATGCCTGCAAGGTCGCAGGCGTGGTTCAGGCCCCGGCCAGCGCCGAGAGGGCGCGCAGGAGCTGGCCGTGGTGTGCGCCCGGAGCGGCGAGCGCCTGCGTCAGTTCAGGGTTCTGGAAGACCACGATCAGGGCTGAAACGACGACAGCCGCCACCGTCCGGCGCACCCATTTGCTCGAGAAGAACAGCGCGATGGCGATGGCGGAGAGGATGCGGAAGGGAAGTCCGATCATGAGCGCGCGTTCCGGTTACTTGCTGGCCGTGCCGGCAATGGCCGCACCCGGCGGGCGGGCCGGTTCGAGCGATACCCATTTGCGCGGGTCCTGCGCCGACTGGCGCTTCAGCATCGCGTAGCCCGTGTCGCCCCAGGGGCGGATATCGTTGCGGCGGTTGTCGAGGATGTAATCGCCCGCCGCGGCGGTGAGGGTGAGGACGGCATGGCCTTCGCCATGCTCGTCCAGCACCACGGTGATGCGCAGCGCCTCTTCCGGAATGCCCTTGGACATCAGGATCTTCTTTTTCAGCAGCACCACGTCCTCGCAGTCGCCTGCGTCGGTCGGGATCGTCCAGTATTCGGCGGTGCCATAAAGCGTCTCGTCGGTGACGGGGGCGATGGCGCCGTTGACGAAGGCGTTGACCATGCGCACCAGGAGCCACTTTTCCCCGGTCATCGCAACACGCCGGCTGCGCGAACCGTCCGGCTGGCAGTTTTCGGGGCTGCGCTGGCAGAATTCGACGAAGCCGATGGGCGGCAGGGTCTCGGAATATTCACGGGCGAAGGCGGAGAGCTTCTGGTTGCTGCTGGCCAACGACGGGCTGATGAATGTCAGAAGGCAACCCAGCAGCAGCGCCGTCCCCCATGCGATCTTCCCCATCCCCGTTCCCCAGCCATATCGTTAATATGGCGTAAATATGCCTTGGGGCGGGGTCACCGGCAATCGTAAACGAAAAGTTAAGTTAACGGCGGGGCGGGACAGACACGATCGCATTGCACTACCTGCCCGATCAGCAGTTCGAGCAGCGGATCATCCGCGACCAGGGCCTCGGCGGGGGTCATTGCTGCCCGGGCTGCAGGCTTGCCACCACCTTCTTCTTGGCCACGTCGCTCTCGCGCGAATTATAGGCCACCTGGCGGCTCGCCGCGAATTTGTCCTCGATGCGGCGGATGTAATTGTCGAGATTGTGGTCCTTCAGGTCCGCCACGTGCAGGTCGCGCCAGAATTCGCCGTAGCTGAGTTCGGTCGCCACCGGGCCGGGCAGGTAGACGTAGTCCGGGCCTTCCAGCAGGATGACCTCGGGGCCCACATGCTCGTAGCGGCCATACTTTTTGCTGCCCATCATGCCGGGCGGCAGCAGCGGCACAAGGTCATTCTCGTCAACCACCCGCAGCAACGGCAGGAAGCCCAGCTGCTTGACGCCATCGGACGTGGTGAAACGCGGCTGTCCGTAGGTGTGGATCTTGTCCACCTTGTAGCCGTCCTCGATCATATAGACGCCGAGGATGGCCGCCACCGCGCCGCCCAGGGAATGGCCGACGACATAGGTCCGATAGCCTTTCCTGAGATGAGGCTGGGCATCCTCCCACACGGCGCGGGCATCAAGGTCGAAGCCGGAGTGGACGGGGATCTTGGTGGCGCGGTCGGACCGCACCCTGGTGTCGAAATCTTCCCTCAGCGTGGTGTCGTCCGTGGTGCCGCGCACAGTGATGTACTGGACCTTGGCCTTGTCGTCCCGCTCGATAAAATATTGCACGTCACGTCCGCCCGGCGTGGCCACGCGGACCGTCTTCGGATAACCGGCACGGATCGCGGCGGGGGTGGCATAGGCGGCCTTGGCGCGCTTGGCATCGGCATCCAACGACTGGAAGTCGACTTTTTCCCGGACCACCTCCGACCCCAGCGTCTGGAGTTCGCCCTTCGGCAGGCTGGCGCAGCCCGCCAGCAGGCTCACGCAAATGGCGACCGCCGCCGCGCGCAGGGAAAATCGCGGCATCGCGCTGAGTGCCTTGGAAAAATGCAACGCCGTCAAGTCTCCAGTCCGGTCACGGCCCCCCGGGCGCGAGGTTAAAGCATGATCCGCAAAAGTGGAACCGCTTTTGCGACAAGATCATGCTCAAGCTTTCAATCTGGCGCGTGATCATTTCTGGGCAAGGTCGGTGCGGCGGAACTTCAGCAACTCGCCGTCCGTCCCCTTGGCAACATACCAGCCGCCCTGCCGGCTGATGCGGCCGCACTTGGCCTCGCCCCTGGTCCACTTGTCGAAGGAGACGCAGAGTGCCGCACCCTGCATATACCAGCGGCCGGTGTCCTGCTGGCCATAGGCAAAGCCGGTGATGGAGCCGCCGCGGGCGCCGGTGAAGCTGACGCGGTAACCTCTCACCTGGGCCTCGAACTGGCCGGGAAACAGCTTGGCCACCTCGGAGCGGGCCAGCGGCGCCGCATTGGCAAGGCCGGCGAGGGGCAGGGTGGAGGCAACAATCAGGCTTGCCGCAAGAGCGGTGCGAATGTTCATGTGCCGGAGCCCCTTGGTTGCGGCAAGCCCTGGCCCCCTGGCCGCTTGCCCGTTGCGTGCGGACCCGCCTATGGCAGCCCGGTGTGGTCGAAATGTGGGGGGATCGTGGCGTGCGGTCTTTTTGGTGAGGGTCAGGCATGACGGCAAATCAACTCTCTAGAGCGGCGGGCGGTCATGCAGAATCGGGGTCTTTTCCCTCCCCCTTGTGGGGAGGGATTAAGGGTGGGGGTCCCCGGGCTCAGGTCTTTGAGAATTGGACTCCTGGGCCCCCCGCCCCTGCCCCTCCCCACGAGGGGGAGGGAAATCCTAATGGAGTCAATTGACCGCCCGCCGCTCTAAAGTTGTATTGACGAGTTATAAGCCGGTTTTGTCACCTTCGCGCATGTTCCGGCCAGGTGATTCCATCTGACCGGAACATGAGCCAGGGGACGGTCATGCGCCTTCTTGACAGCTTTCTCGCCGATGGCTTCCTCCGCTTCGCGGCCGGGCCGCCGTTGCTGGCCTGGGCCAGCCATGCCCGCAGCTTCGCGGCAGCGGCGGCGCGGAACCCGGCACAGGCCCACTGGCTGCGCTGCGGCGGCACGTGGTTCGTCGGCGTCGATGCGCTGCCCAACGACACGGACGGGCGGTTGTCCGGTGGGCCGCCCCTGGCGGGAGCGGCGGTGGACTTCGTGCGGGACGAACTGGGCCTCAGCCTGCCGCTGCACCGCGCCCAGGTCTCCGTCTGCTATCCGGGCTATCCACAGCCCTCGGCGGAGGAAAGCGCGGCCGCCTATAACTTCCGCCGCAACCGGGATGCCGCGCATGTGGACGGATTGCTCGCCGAAGGGCCGGAGAAGCGCCGCTGCCTCCGGGAACCGCATGCCTATATACTGGGGGTGACGCTCACCGAGCAGTCCCGCGATGCCGCACCGCTGACCGTGTGGAAGGGCTCGCACCGGATCATGAGGGCGATGTTCGCCGCGGCCTTCGCAGGCCAGCCTCCCGAGACGTGGCGCGGGATCGACGTCACCACTGCCTATCGGGACGCGCGGCGGCAGGTCTTCGCGGCGTGCGAGCGCGCGGCACTCCCCTCCTCGCCCGGAGATGCCGTGCTGGTGCACCGCCACCTCGTGCATGGCGTGGCGCCATGGGGCGAGGCGGCGACCGGCGCACCGCAAGGCCGGATGATCGCCTATTTCCGGCCGGAGTTTCCAGCCATCGCCGACTGGCTTGATCGGCCCTGACGGCGCGCGCATAAGCTGAACGGAATGGGGAGCGTGGCGTGACGGTCTATGGCGAACTGGGTGTGCGCACCCTCATCAACGCGAAGGGTGCCGCGACGCGCCTGTCGGGCGGCATCATGCGGCCCGAGGTCTCCGCCGCCATGGCGGAGGCCTCGCAGGCCTGCGTCGACATCGCGGAGCTGCAGGCGGCGGCCTCGCGCATCATTGCGGAGGCGACGGGGGCCGAAGCGGGCTATGTGGCCTCGGGCGCCTCGGCCTGCCTGCTGATCGGCGCGGCTGCTTGCGTCACCGGGCTCGACCCCGGCCGGATGGCCCGCCTGCCGGACACAAGAGGCATGAAAAGCGAGTGCGTGATGGCGCGGAGCCAGCGCAACTTCTATGACCATGCCATCCGCGCCGCGGGCCTTGCCATCGTCGAGGTGGGTTTGCCCGACCGCTATGCCGGGGCCGGTGTGCGCGATGTCGAAGCCTGGGAGATCGACGACGCCATCACCGACCGGACGGCCTGCGTGTTCTATGTTGCCGATGCGCAGTCCCGGCCGCCGCTGGCCGAGGTCACGGCCGTGGCCCATGCGCGCGGCGTGCCGGTGCTCGTCGATGCCGCGGCGCAATTGCCGCCACAGGACAATCTCCGCCGCTTCATCGCCGAGGGTGCTGATCTCGTCGCCTTCTCCGGCGGCAAGGCGCTGGGTGGGCCACAGGCAAGCGGCATCCTCGCCGGGCAGCGCGACCTGGTGATGGCGGCAGCGCTGCAGCACCTCGACCTCGACATCTTCTGGGACATGTGGTCGCCGCCGCCAACCCTCATCGAGAAGCACCGCCTGCGCGGCGCGCCGCCGCACGGCATCGGGCGCAGCTGCAAGGCGGGCAAGGAAGAGATTGCCGGGCTCCTGACCGCGCTCCGCCTGTTCATCGCCGAAGGCGACGCCGCGCGCCATGCCCGCTGGCTGAAGGACTGCGAGACGGTGGCGGCGGAACTCGACGGCTTTCTTGTCACCATTACCGGCAGCAACGATGAGGGCGCGGTGCCCGCCGTCGAGATCACGCTGGACGCCGACCGGATGAGCCCGACCGAACTCTGCCTCCGGCTGCAGGCAGGCGAGCCGGCCGTGGCGCTGGACCCCGCCCAGCGTGACAAGGGCATCGTGACGGTCAACCCCATGTGCCTGAAGCCGGGAGAGGCAAAATTGGTGGGCGCGCAGATCGCTCAACTGCTGCGTCAATTATAAATTCATTTGCATTATTCCGGATTCGGCGCATGATCCGGCCCAAAAGCAGGGATGACGCCATGTCCCTCAGGGGGACGAACCAGGAATTCGGCAGGCCGTACAACCGGCGGATCGTGCTTGAGGCGATCCGGCAGCATGGGCCGGTCGAGCGCGCCGAAATCGCGCGGCGGGTGGGCCTGACCGTCCAGACGGTGGCCAACATCATCCGCGAGATCGAGGAGCTCGGCCTGATTTCCGGCGAGCGCGCCCACAAGAAAAGCCGCGGCTCGCCGCCCATGAGCCTCACCCTCAACCCGCAGGGCGCCTATGCGGTGGGCGTTCACGTCACGCCGCTTGGCATTGAGGCGGCCCTCGTCGACCTTGCCGGCGCGATCGTCGCCGCGAGGCGGCTGGACATTTCGCCACCCGGCCCGGAAGAAAGCTTCCGCGAGATCGGCAGGCTGGTGAAGGGCTTCCGTGCCCAGACCGGCGGCCGCCTGCTGGTTGGCGCGGGTCTTGCCATGCCCGGACCATTCGACGTCGAGTCGATGAGTTTCGTGGGACCCACGACGCTCGAAAGCTGGCGCGGCGTGGCCGTGGCGCAGCGGCTGTCGGACGCCACGGGGCTTGCCGCCTTCGTCGAGAATGACATGGCGGCGGCGGCCCTCGGCGAGAGCCTCCACGGCGCGGGCCGCAATGTGAGCGCCTTCTATTATCTCTATTTCGGCTTAGGCCTCGGCGGCGCCATGGTGAAGGATGGCGTGCCGCTGCGCGGCTTCCATGGCAACGCCGGCGAGATCGGCCATATGCCGCTGGTGCCCGATGGCCAGCTCTGCTCCTGCGGCAACAAGGGCTGCCTCGAACGCTATGTCTCGCTGGAAGCCTTCCAGCGCCGCGGCCCCGTCATCGGGCGGCGGGCCTGGATCGCGGAAGCAGCCCCTTTGCTGCGCAACGCCATCGTGACCATCGAGAACCTCTTTGACCCCGAAACCGTGGTGATCGGCGGCATCATGGATGACGGTCTGCTGGATGCGCTGGTCTCCGCCGCCGATCCGTTGCCGACGTCGGTTGCCGACCGCAAGGGGCGCACGGCGCCGCGCCTCATGCGCTCCGCCCCGGGGCAGAACGCGGTGCTGCGCGGGGCGGCCTCGCTCGCCTTCTCAGGCGTGCTCTCGCCGCGCTTGGGCCAGACCGATGCCCCGGCAAACGACCCCCTCTTCGCAAGGAGCCGCGTGGCATGAGCTTCCCCACCCTTCTCGAACTCGACGACATCCGCATGAACTTCGGCGCGATCGAGGCGCTGCGGGGCGTTTCCTTCAAGGTGGGCAAGGGCGAGGTGGTGGCGCTGCTGGGCGACAACGGCGCCGGCAAGTCGACGCTGGTGAAGATCATCTCCGGCGGCCTGAAGGCCAGCGCGGGCCGCATGGTTTTCGACGGTGAGGAGCGTTTCTTCCCCACGCCGGCGGAGGCCAAGGCGCAAGGGATCGAGACCGTCTATCAGGACCTGTCGCTGTGCACCAATGTCGACGTCGTCGGCAATTTCTTCATGGGCCGCGAGATGGTGAAGACGTGGCTGGGCTTCATCCCCGTGCTGCGGGAAAAGGAGATGGAGGCCGTGGTGGCGCAGGCGCTCAAGAATGCCGGCACGCGCATCCCCAGCCTTCGCACCAATGTCGAGCATCTTTCGGGCGGCCAGCGCCAGGCGATCGAGCTCAACCG
Organism: Aestuariivirga sp.; assembly: GCF_020252405.1. Taxonomy (GTDB): domain Bacteria; phylum Pseudomonadota; class Alphaproteobacteria; order Rhizobiales; family Aestuariivirgaceae; genus Aestuariivirga. Next base: position 66,321 of record NZ_JADCDA010000018.1, on the reverse strand, counting down.
CTTCGCCCATTGGGGCGGCAAGCTGGTGCTGCTCGACGAGCCCTTCGCCGCGCTTGGCGTCGAGCAGACCAGGCGCGGCCTTGACCTCATCAGGCGTATCGCAGGCCAGGGGATCGGGGTCATCGTCATCACCCACATCATGCAGCAGGCCTTCCAGGTGGCGGACCGCATCGTGGTCATCCGCCAGGGGCGCGTCGCGGGAGACGTGCCCACGGGAGACACCAGCCCCGACAAGGTCGTGGGGCTCATCACCGGCGAGGCTGTCATCGGCCAAGCCCAAGAAACGAGGCCGAACGGCCCAATCCATTAGGCTGAACCACTGCAAGACCAACACACAGAGGAGACGAACATGAACCGACTGCGCCGCCTTTTGACTGCCTCCATCGCGCTCGCCGCGGTGGCGGTGGCCACCCCCGCCTTCGCCGAAGACTCGAAGGGCAAGATTTACTATTTGGTGCCGACCCTGCTGGACGAGTTCCAGACCGAGTCGGTCTCCGCCATAACCAGGTTCATGGATGACGTGGGCTATGAGGTCGTGACGCTGAATGCCGACAACAAGACCGACATGCAGCAGAGCCAGATGAACGACACCATCCTGCAGAAGCCCTCGGCGATCATTCTCGCCGCGGTGGATTTCAACGCGCTCGCCCCCTCGATCGAGAAGGCGCGCGCGGCGGGCATCCCGGTCATGATCTTCGACCGCCAGATCACCTCGACGCCGTCAGACCTCACCTCCGTCGCCGGCACGATCGAGATCGGCCAGGTGGCGGCGGGCGAGATCCAGCGCCTGCTGAAGGAGAAGAACGGCGCGGTGAAGGGCAAGGTGCTGCAGGTGCTGGGCGACCCGTCCGACCCCTACACGCTCGACATCCAGAAGGGCTTCGAGGACAAAATGAAGGAGTTCCCCGATGTCCGGATCATCTCGCTGCCCGCCATGCAGTGGGAAGCCTCCAACGCCGGCACCATCGTGTCGGACCAGATGGTGGCCAACCCCGACATCGACCTGATCTTCCTGCACGCCGCCCATCTTTCGGTGGCCGCGGTGGCGGCACTCGAAGCCAAGGGCAAGAAACCGGGCGACGTGATGATGATCTCGTCGAACGGCGCGCCCGTGGGCCTCGACCTGATCCGCAAGGGCTGGCTCAACGTCGAGGTGGAACAGCCGCTCTATGCCCAGGCCGCCGCCCTTGCCATGTTCGCCGACAAGGTGGTGAACAAGCAGGAGATCAAGCCGGGCAACTACAACGTGCTCGGCCTCGATTCGGTGATGACCATCGAAAACTGGGGCCCGAACATCAAGATTCCGGGCGCCGCCATCACCAAGGAGAACGTCGACGAGCCGCGCTTCTGGGGCAACCTGAAGGCGCCCGCCGACAAGATCCAGCCGGTGGAATAAGCGGCCCGGAGATACTCCACTCCTCTTGCCGTCATCCCGCCCCGGCGCGGTGACGGCAATTCGATCACCACTCTCAAAGGCGTCATCCCGGCCTTCGCCAGGGCGGCGGCAGAGGGGAAACGGAACGCGGACGAGAACACCATGACCTCACCCCGCCAGCGGGCCATTGCCGAATTCATCCTTGACCATCTCGTCTGGTTCATGCTGGCGGTGGTGCTGATCGCCTTCTCCATCTTCGTGCCGAACTTCTTCCAGATCGGCATCTTCGCCAACATCGTCGAGCAGTCGACCTTCGTGGGCGTCATGGCCATCGGGCTTGCCATCGTCATCATCGCCGGGCACATGGACCTCTCCGTGGAATCGACCGCGGCGCTGGCCGCCATGATCACCGGCATCCTGTTCTGCTCGCGCGGTATCGGCATGGGGCTGACATTGACGCCGGAATGGCTGGTCATCCCCGTCTCGCTCATCATCTCGCTTGCGGTGGGCGGCCTCATCGGCTGCCTCAACGGCGTCTTCACCATCAGGCTCAGGATGAACGCCTTCATTGTGACGCTCGCCTCCTATATCTGGGTCCGCGGTCTTGTGGTGGCGGTCTCGGGCGGGCGCTCGGCGCAGGACCTCGCACCCTCGCTCCGCATCGTCGGCATCCAGCAGTTGCTCTATGTGCCGCTCATCGCATGGATCGCCATCCTCTGCTTCATCGTCTTCTCCTTCATCATGCAGAGGACGCCCTTCGGCCGCCATATTACGCTGATCGGCGGCAATGCGGTGGCGGCCTTCCGCGCCGGCATCAAGGTCGACAGGCTGATGTTCATCTCCTTCATCCTGGCGGGCGCCATCGCGGGGCTCGCGGGCTGGCTGCTCGCCATCCGCACGAGTGGCGCCACGGCGAACCTGGGCACCGGCATGCTGTTCAACGCCTTCGCCGCGGTGGTTATCGGCGGCGTCAGCCTGAAGGGCGGCGTGGGCAAGCTGCCGGGCGTCTATGCCGGCGTTCTGCTGCTCTCATCCATTCACACCGCCATCAACCTGATGGGCCTGCCCGCGCATTACACGCAGGTGATCCTTGGCCTCCTCGTTCTCGCCGCGGTGCTGCTCGACACCCTGAAACTCCAGATCCGCCAGAGGTTCGCATGACGGGACGGCTTGAAGGCAAGGTCGCACTGGTCATCGGTGCGGCGCGCGGCATCGGCGAGGGCATCGCCCGGCGCTTCGTCGAGGAAGGTGCGCGCGTGGTCATCGCCGATACGGAGGTGGAGGCCGGCAAGGAGACGGCGGCGCGCCTCAACAGCCTCTTCATCGAGACCGACATCTCGCGCATGGACCACGCCCAGCGCGCCGCGCAGACGGCACTCGATGGCTTCGGCGGCCTCGACATCCTCGTCCAGAACGCCGGCATCTATCCCTGGACGCTGATCGAGAACACCTCGCCCGAGGAATGGGACAAGGTGCTGGCGGTGAACTTGAAGGGCGCGTTCCTCGCCGCCCGCGCTGCGCTGCCGCACATGAAGGCGAAGAAGGCGGGCCGCATGATCTTCACCTCGTCGATCACCGGCCCGCGGGTGACCAGCCCCGGCCATGGCCACTATTCCGCGTCGAAAGCCGGAATCAACGGCTTCATCAAGTCGGCGGCCCTGGAGTTTTCCGGCTACGGCATCACGGTGAACGGCATTGAGCCCGGCAACATCCTGACCTCGGGCATGCAGATGCACCGCTCGCCCGCCTTCATCAAGTCGATGGAGGATGCCGTGCCGCTGGGCAGGCTCGGCACGCCGCGCGACATCGCCAATTGCGCCCTCTTCCTCGCCTCGGAGGAGGCCTCCTACATCACCGGCACGACGATCATCGTCGACGGCGGCCAGACGCTGCCCGAGGGGGCGGATTTCCGCATCAACCCGGCGTGAGCCTTCGGGGATTTGACTTGAAGCTCCAAGCCGCTAAATACGCTCCAAAATCCATTCTTTCCGAAGGCGATCACCCCCATGCCTAAGCCGCGCACGCTCTATGACAAGATCTGGGACGATCACCTCGCCCATGAGGCCGAGGACGGCACATGCCTGCTCTACATCGACCGCCACCTCGTCCATGAAGTGACGAGCCCCCAGGCCTTTGAAGGCCTGCGCATGACCGGCCGCAAGGTGCGCCACCCGGAAAAGACCCTCGCCGTCGTCGATCACAACGTTCCGACCACCGACCGCTCCAAGGGCATCGCCGAAGATGAAAGCCGCATCCAGGTCGAGACGCTGGCGAGGAACGCCGCCGAATTCGGCATCAGCTATTTCAACGAACGCGACAAGCGCCAGGGCATCGTCCACGTGGTGGGCCCTGAGCAGGGTTTCACGCTGCCGGGCGCCACCATTGTCTGCGGCGACAGCCACACCTCCACCCACGGCGCCTTCGGTGCGCTGGCCCATGGCATCGGCACGTCCGAGGTCGAGCATGTGCTCGCCACCCAGACGCTGATCCAGAAAAAGGCCAAGAACATGCTGGTCGAGGTGGACGGCAAGTTGCCGGAGCACTCGACCGCCAAGGACATCATTCTTGCCGTCATCGGCCAGATCGGCACGGCGGGCGGCACCGGCTCGGTGATCGAATTCGCCGGCGAGGCGATCCGCGGCCTTTCGATGGAAGGCCGCATGACGGTGTGCAACATGACCATCGAAGGCGGCGCGCGCGCCGGCATGATCGCACCCGACGGGAAGGCCTATGAATACCTCAAGGGCCGCCCCATGGCGCCAAAAGGCGAGGCCTGGGACAAGGCCGTCGCCTATTGGAACACGCTGAGGACCGACGAGGGCGCGCATTTCGACCGCGTCATCAAGCTCGACGCGGCGAGCCTGCCGCCCATCGTCTCCTGGGGCACCAGCCCCGAGGATGTGATCTCGATCGAGGGCACGATCCCGAACCCTGACGAGATCGCGGACGAAGGCAAGCGCCAGTCCAAATGGCGGGCGCTTGAGTATATGGGCCTGAAGCCCGGCACCAGAATGACCGACATCGAACTCGACGTCGTGTGGATCGGCTCCTGCACCAATGGCCGCATCGAGGACCTGCGCGCCGTCGCCAGGGTCGTCGCGGGCAGGCAGGTGTCCGGCCGCCTCGCCTATGCGATGATCGTTCCGGGCTCCGGCCTTGTGAAGGAACAGGCCGAGGCCGAGGGTCTGGACAAGATCTTCAAGGCCGCCGGCTTCGAATGGCGCGAGCCCGGCTGCTCAATGTGCCTCGGCATGAACCCGGACCAGCTGAAGCCCGGCCAGCGCTGCGCGTCCACGTCAAACCGCAACTTCGAAGGCCGCCAGGGCTATAAGGGCCGCACCCACCTGCTCTCCCCCGAAATGGCCGCGGCCGCTGCCCTCGCCGGCCGCTTCGTCGATGTGCGCAAGATCGCCTGACACCCGCTCCGATGACTCTGCAGAACCGCCCCGCCACCCCGGCGGAGCGGCTTAAGCTGACCCGGGCGACTGGGCCTAACCATTGATTGTGCTTTGAAATTTCTGCCCTGGAAAGTTCAGACGCCGGTTGGTCGAGAGCGGCTGGCGATGGCGGTGCTGAGCGGGCAGGCGCGGTGGGCTGGGGCTTTCAGGTCCCGCTCTGGCGCCGGTAGGCCGCCAGCAGATCGGTGACCTGAACGCCATCGATGGTGGCGCCGGCCAGGTTGCAATCGGCTATGGCAAGTCCGGAGAGGTTGGCGTTCTGTATTCTGCTGCCGGACAGATTGACGTCGTTGATGAAAAGGCCGGTCATGTTGGAGTCGTTGAAGGTCACGCCCGAAAACGCGATCTGATTGAAACTGCTGGATGACAGATTGGCATTGTTGAACACGGAAGACGACAGATCGGCATCGTCGACATGCAGCGCGCCGGTGACTCTCTTGAGGTCCATGGCATTCCCCTTCGTGGGCGAGGTGACAAAAAGCGCGATCCGGCGCACCCACACGCACCCGCAACCGCCGGACGATCATGCGCCAGATCAATAGCTTGAGCATGATCTTATCGCAAAACCGGTTCCACTTTTGCGGATCATGAGCTAGTCGATAGCGCCCCAGATGATCACCTTCCCGGGGCTGCCGGGGTTCGCGGGCCGGGCCGCCGCCCGCTTTCGCGGTGCTGCCGCCGCGCTGACCTGCGCCGGGTCGAGCGGGGGCATCAGGCAGTTTGCCGCGGGGCTGGCGCCGAGGCAGATGCTGGAACCGGTTAAATCCTCCACCCGCTCGCGGCCCGTGCTCAAGCCGAAGCGCAGCATGGCGGACCCGTCCAGCCCGACGCCCGCCTGACGGAGGCGCACGATGAGGCCCGCCGAAACCCCCATATCGGCCAGATAGTCGGTTATCAGATTGCCGGCCCTGGCGCCGCGTGTGCGGGTTTTGAAGCTGTCCAGCGCGGGAAGGCTGGCCCCGGTGATCCAGAAACCGGCCCGCCGCACGCCGCCTGCCAGCACGAACAGGCAGCTGCCCGAACATTCGGCCGGAGAGGAGACATAGCCCGTGAACAGCCTCAGCGGCTGCGCCTTGCTGCACGCCTCGCGCGGTCCGCAGCCTTCGACCTCGCTGCGGCCGACGATGGTGGTGAGCCCCGCGGCGCGGATCATGCGGCCGATTTCGAGCGCCGCATCGAGGTCGCCGCCCCTCGACTCAAGCACCACGGGCAGCTTGTCCGCGCCGGGCTGTCTCAAAACGTCGCGGAAATGCCTGGGCGTGTTGGGGGTGACAATGCCCTGGGCCATGATCCATTCCGGGCAGAGGTTGCCGCACTGCCCGGTTCCCCGCATGCGCACGACCACCATGGGCTGCGGCGCGGGAGCGGCCGTTTCGGCCGTCACCGTGGGGCGGAACATAACATCGTCATTCCGCCCGCTGGCGGGCGCGGGCGAGATTGCCGAAGCGGCGAAGAATGCGGGCAGCAGCAGGCGCAAGGCCCGGAAAAAACGAAAGCGCTGGAAAATGATCATAAGCAACCAAAACACGAAATTCTTTCTAATTTGATACGATGTCTGACGCGGCGAAAGCTCCGATCGCGACGCCCAAGCCCCCAATTTCTTGACTCCGACGCGGCTTTCCCCTATCTCCGGCCATCCGCGCGGAGGGGACTGCCCCCGAGGCGCGTTTTGCGCTGCCCCAGGCAACCCAATTTCGCTTGAGAAATCAGGCACTTGAAGCGCTCCGGACCACGGGTTTTCCGGCGCCGCCAAAGGGCGCGGGACAACAAGGACGAAACAACATGTATGCAGTCATCAAGACCGGCGGAAAGCAATACCGCGTTGCTGCCGGCGACAAAATCCAGATCGAGAAGCTTGAGGGCGCGCCCGGCGATGCCGTGAACTTCGCGGACGTGCTGATGATCGCCGACGGCGATGCCATCAGCATCGGCTCTCCGCACGTGGCCGGCGCCACCGTGGTGGGCGAGATCGCATCCCAGGACCGGGGTCCGCGCGTGATCATTTTCAAGAAGCGCCGCCGCAAGCATTATCGCCGCCGCAACGGCCACCGCCAGGACCTGACCTCGGTGACCATCCGCGAGATTCGCGCCTGAGGCGCCTGAGAGAGATGAGGAGAAGATTCCATGGCTCATAAAAAGGCAGGCGGTTCGTCCCGCAACGGCCGCGATACAGCGGGCCGCCGTCTGGGCGTCAAGGCCTTCGGCGGCGAAGCCGTCATCGCCGGCAACATCATCATCCGCCAGCGCGGCACCAGGGTTCACCCGGGCACCGGCGTGGGCATTGGCCGTGACCATACCATCTTCGCGGTGGTGAACGGCGTCGTCAGCTTCCGCCGCACCAAGGGCGACAAGCAGACCGTGTCCGTGATCCCAGCCGTCGCTGCTGAGTAACCGGCGGGCTCAGGACATATAAATCCGCCGGATCCACCGATCCGGCACGCCTGGAAACTGTTGAAGCGGAGAGGTGGCAACCACCTCTCCGCTTTTCGTTTGGATGGCTCCCATGACAATTCTCGTGACTGACCGCCTGATGCTCCGTCCGCTTGAGGAGCGGGACCGGCAAGCGCTGATCCCGGCTCTGAACAATCTGAATGTGTCGCGCTGGACGGGCCGTATCCCCCACCCCTACGGACCCGAGGATGCGGAAGCCTTCTTCGTCTATTTGCGGCGGAAGCCGGAGGATACGCTGGTCCTTGCGATCACCCGGAGTGACGCGATGATCGGCGTCATAGGTCTCGAAGGCGAACTGGGCTATTGGCTGGCGGAGCCGCACTGGGGCCAGGGCTATGGCACGGAGGCCGCGCGCGCCGTGGCGGACCATGCCTTCGAAATGCTGGAACGCGAGGAACTCCTTGCCAGCCATCATGTCGGCAATGCCGCCTCGCGGCGCATTCTGCTGGGTCTGGGCTTCGTGGAAACGGAAGAGGGCTCGGCCTATTCGAATGCGCGGCAGGCGGATGTTCCGCACATGAAGCTTCGGCTCACGCGCCAAGCCTGGAAAGAGGCGAAGGGGCGGCGGCGATGAGCCCCCGCCCCCTCGGCGCATCAAAACACCTTGGCGACGTAGCTTGCCACGATGGTGCGGCGGCTCAAGCCCGCATTGTGCTTGGAGGCTGCAAGCCGCAGGTTGCCGTCGGCCTTGCCGATGGCGATCGCCAGGTGGCGGAGGCCCCAGTGAATGTTGGTGCGCGGATCGAGCAAGGCCGCGCAGGCGCCGCTGAAGCCGATGTCCCTGGCGGTCGAACACTTCATCTGGAACACCCCATATTCGCCATGGGCGCCGCGCATGTGGGGATTGTAGTTGGATTCGACATGCGCAATGCGCAGCGCGAACCAGGTGGGAACGCCCTGCCCCGGCGCCATGGCCTTGATCAGCGCGATGACATTGCCCTGCGCGGCGGTGGCGCTGGCGGGAATGACGATCGCCGCCGCATCGGTGTTGCCGCGGCGGATGGCCGAGATGCGCCGCGTTCCGGCATTGGCCTTCGACGCGGCTTGCACGCGCTTGCGCGGCTGGGTGGAGGCCGTCTTCGGCGGGGCCAGGCGCCGGTGGGCCGCGGTGGACTTCGAGGTGAGGGTGGTCTTCGTGGTGGCGCCATAGCAGTGCGTGGCGCCCTTGCAGGCCGCCTCGGCATGTATAACGGAAACGCCAGAAAGTACAGCGGCGGACAGCAATCCTGCGATCAGTCTTTTCTTCATCTCTTGCCTTTCGTTCTGCACAGTAAATGCCGGGATGGGCTTGTGGATGCTTGCGATCATCTTCCCCGGATATTCACCCGTTCTGGGCGGACCACCCGTAAAACTGCCAAATGTGTTCTCAAGGGGGCCAAAATGGTGCAATGCAACAGCAGCGCGCAAACGTGGCCGATGGGCCACAGGGGAGTGAAGCATGATCCGCAAAGTGGAACCGCTTTTGCGATAAGATCATGCTCAAGCTGTTGATCTGGCGCATGTTCCGACCAGGTGATTCCACCTGACCGGAACATGCGCTAAGCTCCCGCGCCAACCCGCGTTACAAGGCTTCGCTATGAAATTCCTCGACCAGGCAAAGGTTTATGTGCGTTCCGGCGACGGCGGGGCGGGCTCTGTCTCGTTCCGCAGGGAAAAGTTCATCGAGATGGGCGGACCTGACGGCGGCGACGGCGGCAAGGGCGGCGATGTGTGGATCGAGGCGGTGGATGGCCTCAACACGCTGATCGACTATCGCTATCAGCAGCATTTCAAGGCGGCGACCGGCGGTCACGGCATGGGGCGCCTGAGGGCGGGGGCCAATTCCGGCGACATCGTGCTCAAGGTGCCGGTGGGCACCCAGGTCTTCGAGGAAGACAACGAGACGATGGTGGCGGACCTCGCCAGGCTGGGCGACCGCTTCCGCATCGCCAGGGGCGGCAATGGGGGCTTCGGCAATGCCCATTTCAAGTCCTCCACCAACCGCGCGCCGCGCCACGCCAACCCCGGCCAGGAGGGCGAGGAGCGCTGGATCTGGCTGCGCCTCAAGCTGATCGCCGATGCGGGCCTGCTGGGCCTGCCCAATGCGGGGAAGTCCACCTTGCTCGCCGCCGTTTCCGCGGCGAAGCCCAAGATCGCGGATTATCCCTTCACCACGCTGCACCCGCAGCTTGGCGTCGTGCGCGTTGGCATGCAGAGCTTCGTGCTGGCCGACATTCCCGGCCTGATCGAGGGCGCTTCCGAAGGCCACGGCCTGGGCACGCGCTTCCTTGGCCATGTCGAGCGTTGCGCGGTGCTGCTGCATTTGATCGACGTGACGGGCGATGACCCCGTGGCCGCCTATCGCGTGATCCGCAAGGAGCTGAAGCGCTATTCGCCGGAACTCGCCGGAAAACCCGAGATCATCGCCTTCAACAAGACCGACCTTCTGCCAGAGAACGGGATCGAGGCGAAGCTCAGGGACTTCAGGCGCCGCGTTCGCAAAACGCCGATGCTGATTTCGGGCGCCACGACGAAGAACGTGCCGGAGGCGATGAAGAAGCTGCTCGGGGTGATCGGCGCCTCACGCCGTGCGGGCCAGGCTCATGACGGGGCGGGCGTCACGACGGAGGAGTGGCGGCCGTGAAGTCCCGCCTCGAAAAGGCGCGGCGCATCGTCGTCAAGATCGGCTCGGCGCTTTTGGTGGACGACAAGACCGGCACGATCAAGGCGTCGTGGCTCTCCTCGCTCATCGACGACCTGGCCGACCGGCGGGTGAAGGGGGCGGAGATCATCGTCGTCTCGTCGGGCGCCATCGCGCTTGGCCGCCGCACGCTGGGTCTCCCCAGGGGCACGCTGCGCCTCGAACAGAAGCAGGCGGCTGCCGCCGTGGGGCAGATCGCGCTGGCCCAGGCCTGGACGGAAGCGCTCCGCACACGGAACATCGTGGCGGCCCAGGTGCTGGTGACACTGACCGACACCGAGGAGCGCCGCCGCTACCTCAATGCGCGCGCCACGCTCTCCACCCTGCTCGAACAGGGTGCGGCGCCCGTCATCAACGAGAACGACACGGTGGCGACGAGCGAAATCCGCTATGGCGACAATGACCGCCTCGCCGCGCGTGTCGCCTCCATGATGAGCGCGGATTGCCTCGTGCTGCTCTCGGACATCGACGGGCTCTATACCGCACCCCCCAACCGGAAGGGCGCGGCCTTCCTGCCGGTGGTCGGGGAGATCACGCCGGAGATCGAGGCCATGGCGGGCAAGCCCGTGTCCGGCGTCGGTTCCGGCGGCATGATCACCAAGATCGAGGCCGCCAAGATCGCGCTGGGCGCGGGCTGCAACATGGTGATCGCGTCCGGCCACGAAATGCATCCCCTGAGGCGCATCGCGGATGGCGGGCGCTGCACATGGTTCCTGGCCAATGCCTCCGCCCTGCAATCGCGCAAGCGCTGGATTGCCGGCACGCTGCAGCCGATCGGCCATCTCGTGGTCGACGAGGGCGCCGCGGCGGCGCTTGCCAGGGGCAAGAGCCTGCTGCCGGCGGGGGTGAAGAAGGTGGAAGGCAGCTTCGCGCGCGGCGACACGGTATCGATCGTCACGGCGAAAGGCCGCGAGATCGCGCGCGGGCTCGTCGCCTATGACGCCAATGACACGGCGAAGATCCTCGGGCTAAAGTCGTCCGAGATCGAGAAGGTGCTTGGCTTCCGCGGGCGCGACGTGCTGATCCACCGCGACGACATGGTGCTGATGGGCGGAGACCGCGCATGACCGGACAGATGACCAACCGCGAGCTGATGCTGACGCTGGGCGCCGCCGCGCGGGAGGCCGCAAGGGCGCTGGCGCTGGCGCCCGCGCAACAGAAGAACGACGCGCTGATGGCCATGGCGGCGAAGATCCGCCGCTCCGCCGCCGCCATCCTGTCCGAGAATGCCCGCGACCTCGGGAATGCCAGGGCGAAGCAGCTGAAGGGCAGCTTCGTCGATCGGCTGACGCTGAACGGGGCGCGGATCGAGGCGATGGCGAAGGGTCTCGAGGAGATCGCCGCCCTGCCGGATCCCGTGGGCCAGGTGATGTCCAGATGGAGCAGGCCCAATGGGCTGGAGATCAGCCGCGTGCGCGTGCCGATCGGCGTCATCGGCATCATTTACGAATCGCGGCCCAACGTGACGGCGGATGCAGGCGGCCTGTGTCTCAAGTCCGGGAATGCGGCGATCCTGCGTGGCGGGTCCGACTCGTTCCATTCCTCCGGCGCGATCATTGCCTGCCTGCAGCGCGGGCTGGACACCGCGGGCCTGCCGCGCACCGCCATCCAGATGGCGCCCAATGCCGACCGCGACTGCGTGGGGCTGATGCTCGAAGGCCTCGGCGGCGCGCTGGACCTGATCGTGCCGCGCGGCGGCAAGAGCCTCGTGGCGCGGGTGCAGGCCGATGCGCGCGTGCCCGTGTTCAGCCACCTCGAGGGCATCTGCCATGTCTATGTCGACAAGGCGGCGGACACCGAGATGGCTAGGCGCGTGTGCCTCAATGCCAAGATGCGGCGCACCGGCATTTGCGCTTCGGCCGAGACCATCCTGATCGACCGGGCGGCGGCGGAGACGAACCTGAAGCCGATCGTCGCCACGCTGATCGATGCGGGCTGCGAAGTGCGCGGGGATGCGGCCACGCAAGCAGCCGACCCCCGCGTGAAGCCCGCGACGGAGGAGGACTGGTCCACCGAATATCTCGACGCGGTCGTGTCGGTGAAGGTGGTGGATGGCGTCGATGAGGCGATGGCGCATATCGCGCGCCATGGCTCGCAGCACACGGACTCGATCATCACCGGGGATGCCGCCACTGCGGAGCGCTTCCTGAACGAGGTGGACAGCGCCATCGTGCTGCACAATGCCTCGACGCAATTCGCCGATGGCGGCGAGTTCGGCTTCGGGGCCGAGATCGGCATTGCCACGGGCAAGCTCCACGCGCGCGGACCCGTGGGCGTCGAGCAGCTCACAACCTTCAAATACCAGGTGCGCGGCACGGGCCAGACGCGCCCATGATGCCGCGCGCGCCCGCATTCGGCGAGGGCCAGAGAATCGGGCTGTTCGGCGGCTCCTTCAACCCGGCGCATTACGGCCATTACATGGTGGCGCTCTATGCGCTGAAGCGGCTGAGGCTCGACTGGGTCTGGTGGCTCGTGTCGCCGCAGAACCCGTTGAAGGACCCCTCCGAGACCGGCGAATACGCCGCGCGCCTCGCCTTTACGCGCGACGTGGCGAAGCACCCGCGTTTCGTGGTCACCGGCATCGAGAGGCAGATGGACGCACGCACCACGGCTCAAACGCTGCGCGGCCTGAGGCCGCTGTTCGGCCGCGCGCATTTCGTGTGGATCATGGGGGCGGACAGCTTCGCCAACCTGCACCGCTGGCACGACTGGCTGGAGATTCCCGAAACGCTGCCGCTCGCCGTTCTCGCCCGCCCTGGCTTCTCGCTCAGCGCGCTGGGCGGACCCGCGGCGACGCGTTTTTCGGAGGCGCAGATTCCGGCCAACCTTGCACCCATGCTGGTGACGGCGAAGCCACCCGCCTGGTGCTTCATCCCCATGCCGCTCAGGCCTGAAAGTTCGACGGCGATCAGACGGCGCGGCCGGGCGCAAACGGGTTGAGGGAGACCCTTGAACGCGGCGTGCGGACCCTTTAGCGTCAGTTGAGTCGTTCCCCCCGAAGGCATGCCGCGCGCATCCATGCAGAGACGTAACCGGAACCGAGGACCAGACCACTGAAAGCGCCCGCCAGGAAGTCCGCGGCCAAGAAGCCTGCGGCGAAAAAATCCGCTGCCGGGAGCAGCCGCCCCGCCACCAAAAAGGCCGCTGCCCCCAAGGCGAAGCCAACAGCCAGCAAGGCGAAGCCTGCAGCCGACAAGACGAAGCCGCCCGCCAGCAAGACGAAGCCTGCGGCCGGCAAGGCGAAGCCTGCAGCAGGCAAGGGCAAGCCCGCCGGCCGGACCAGACCCGAAGCCAAGCCGTTCCGGGCAGCGCCGCGCCCCAGGGACCTGCCGCCGAAGGAGCCCATGCCGGAGATTCCGGCCGAGCTGCTGGAAGATGCCCCGCGCGCCAGGAAGCCGAGGAAGCCGCGCGGCAAGAAGGCCGATGCGCGAAAGCCCGTCAATGCGCTGGATGTGATTCTGGCGCAACTGGACGATGCCAAGGCGGAGCAGATCGTATCGATCCCGCTCGACGAACGGCGCGCGGTGGCCGATGCCGTCGTGGTTGCTTCCGGCCGTTCCAACCGGCATGTCGGGGCCATTGCCGACCAGCTCGTCCAGAAGCTGAAGGAGAAGGGCTACCGCGACCTCCGCATCGAGGGCATGCCGCAGTGCGACTGGGTGCTGGTCGATGCCGGCGACGTGGTGGTGCACATCTTCCGGCCGGAGGTCAGGAGCTTCTACAATCTCGAGAAGCTTCTGTCCGCCAGCGCGCCGGATGACCCGGCGGCGATGTGAAACTGCAGGTGATCGCGGCCGGGCGGCTGAAGCCCGGCCCCGAAAAGTCGCTCGCCGGGGACTATCTCACCCGCGCGCAAGGGCTGGGCCGCAAATGCGGCATCTCCACAATCGCGGTCACCGAGTTCAGTGAATCGCAGGCGGCCTCACCCGCCGCCCGCATGGCCGAGGAAGGGCGCATCATTGCCGGGGCGTTGGCGCCGAAGTGCTTCGCCATCGTGCTGGACGAGCGCGGCAAGGCGCTGGCGAGCGGGGCTTTTGCCGAGCTGCTGCGCCGCCACCTTGACGGCGGCGCTTCCGACATGGCCTTCCTGATCGGCGGCCCCGACGGCCATGCCCCGGAGCTGCGCGAAACTGCCGGCCTTTTGATGAGCTTCGGCCCCATGACATGGCCGCACCGGCTGGCGCGGGTGATGCTGTTCGAACAGCTCTACCGCGCCGTGACGATCATTGCGGGACACCCGTATCACAGGGTGTGAGAGGTAAATCCCCCGCGCGCCGGGCGGTCGGATCAAATCGGAATAATTTCCTTGATGGAGCCGACTGACCGTCCGATGCTCAGGTTCCTGACCTGGCGCGTGTTCCGACCAGGTGGTTCCACCTGAACGGAACATGCGTTAAGCGCGTCACCTCACGATCAGCGACATGAAGTTCACCCAGCCGCGGCTGCCGAGCATGGCCTGGGTCTGGGCGTCGAGGGTCACCGTGTCCATGCCGCCGGGCGGGATGGTGAGGATGGCCTCGTCGGAGGGCAGGTCGCCGCCGGCATCGACGTCCGCGAGGTAGAAGTTCGCCGGCTTATCGGTGTCGTTGATCACATCCAGCGTGAAGCTGAAGGTCACGTTGCTGTCATAGCCGCCGCGCTTGTAGACCGGCATGGCCATGAGCTTCTGCTGGTTGGCCTGCAGCTGCGGCAGATTGAGGAACAGGCCGACCGAGAGCAGTTCGCGCCCGTGCTTGTCATGTTTGAACACGGCGAAGCGGGCATTGTCGTTGCCCAGAACATTGGCGAGGATAACCGCATCGGTCTGGCCGCCGTCGGTCTTAATCAGATTAGTGTTCATCTGGAAGGTGCCAATGGCGCCGGTGCTGCCGCCTGGCGCGCAGGCCTGGAGCTGCAGCGGCACGTCCGGCGTCGAGATGGTTTCGACCGCCATGGCGCCTTCGTCCTTGCACCACGGGGGCGTGATGAACTGGCCGGTGATCGCAGCGGCAACCGGGGAGGGCACGCCGGAGCGGGCCACTTCGAGGATTTGCGACACCTTGATCGGCGTGCGCGTGTCGATCTGGCAACCGGCAAGGGCGATGGCGGCAGTGCCGAGCGCCAGACCGGTCAATAACGTCCTGCGAGTGATCATTCTTTCCTTCTCCCTCAGGGGCAAGCGGCTGCTGCGCGCCCGGATTACAACTTGCCTCACGATCACGGGCTTCCGCCGCCGAGCCCGCAAATTGATGAATTGATGGCGCCAGCGCGGCCGGCCACGGATGTCAGAAGACCCGCGGCCCCCTCACCCCGACGCCCACGCCGTGGAAGCCCACGCCAACGCCGCCGCCGACCCCGATCCAGTCAATGAACAGCGCGGTTTCACCACCCGTGGTCGGCGGCTTTCCGTTGATCAGCTTATAGCTGTAGACGAGGTCCTGCCCGTCCACCTTCGGATCGCTGATTTCGACGATGGCGAGGGTGTTGTTGGTCTGCCCTTCCTCATAGACCGAAAGGGCGGCATTCGGCGGGTCGGCGGCGAAATTGTCCTTGCCGGCCTTCGACGTCCACTCCTCAAGATAGGCCGCCATCCTGATATGACCCGCAAGCCGTTCCGGCCGGTCGGCGAAGTAAAGCGTGTGGGGGGTCACATTAACGAGGCGGACGGTCTTGGCGGCCTCGTCCACCTTCACGCTGCCTGACAGCTGAACGAACATCAGCATCGGCTCGGCCTCCCCGGCCTGCGCCGGTCGTACGGCGGCCAAGGCGGTGGCCGCGGCGGCCACCGAAAGTCCCATCAGACCACG
The DNA here is from genome assembly GCF_020252405.1 of Aestuariivirga sp. Lineage (GTDB taxonomy): Bacteria > Pseudomonadota > Alphaproteobacteria > Rhizobiales > Aestuariivirgaceae > Aestuariivirga. The sequence goes on along the minus strand of NZ_JADCDA010000018.1, from coordinate 50,571 downwards.
GCGGTCAACCGGCCTGCCCGGCATGCTTTCGTCGGCTTTCATTCCGTTCAATCCTTCTGCATCATCTTGTTGCGGAGCGCTTCCTGATCGGCCGCGCTGAGCACCGGCCGGTCGAGCTTCACCGTGAGCCTGTCGAGCTTGGCGGTGAGCGGGAAGGGCGTCTGATAATCGCCATCGTCGACGCCGGTGAGCGTGTCCGAGCCGATGTCGAAGCTTTCGTCCCACTGCAGGGTCATGGGCAGCGTGCGCTCCATGGTCTTGGTGGCGACCACCTTGCCGTCGACTGACAGCGTGCCGGTGCCCGGCCGGCCCACGCCGCTGAAGTCGTTGAAGGCGAGCGTGCCGGCGCCGAGGCCATCATATTTGAAGTCGAAAACCAGCGTGTGCTTGCCGGGCGTCAATGCATCCGGCCCCTGCCACTTGATGCGCTCCAGGTCCACCATGTTCCAGGTCCACACCGGCTTGCCCTCGAGGAGATAGAAGCCATAGCCGCCGAAGCGCCCGCCGGAGGTGAGGATCATGCCCTCGGCCCCGCCTTGCGGCACCTCGATCTCCGCCGTCACGGTATAGGAGGTGTTGAGCAGCACCGGCGAGTCGCCCTGCGGCAGGCCCACCATGGGTGTCGTATAGACGAAGGTGTCGCGCCCCGCGGTGATGTTGGGCCGCGGCGCCACGAGGCGCGCGGCGACCGAGGCATCGAGCGGCAGCACGTTGTATTTCCCCGCCTCCTCGTAGAACACCTGCTTCAACTCCGCGACCTTGTCCGGATGCTGGGCGGCGATGTCCGTCACCTGCGAATAATCGGTGTTGAGGTCGTAGAGCTCCCATTCGACATTGTTGAGCGGGTCCGGGTTGGCGGGCCCGAAGGCATCCCACGGCGCGCGCTTCACCTTGGTGCTGAGGATCCAGCCATCCTTGTAGATGGCATGGTCACCGAACATTTCGAAATACTGGACGGAATGGCGCGACGGGACGGTGGCATTCTCATTCTTGAAAGTATAGGCGAAAGAGGTTCCCTCGATCGGCGACTGCCTGATGCCATCGACCACCTCCGGCGCGGCAATGCCCGCGGCCTCGAGAATGGTGGGAACCACGTCGATCACATGCGCGAACTGCGGGCGGATGCCGCCCACGTCGTCGATGTGGCCAGGCCACGACACGGCCATGCCCTGCCTGACGCCGCCAAGATGCGAGGCGATCTGCTTGAACCAGCTGAACGGCGTGTCGAAGGCCCATGACCAGGCGGCCGACATGTGGTTGTAGGTCTTGTCGGTGCCCCACACGTCGTAGAATTTCATCTGCACGTCGACGGGCAGCATATTGAGCCCGTTGAAGAAGGCCACCTCGTTGGGCGTGCCCAGAGGCCCGCCCTCCGCACTCGTGCCGTTGTCGCCGTTGATGTAAACGATGAGGGTGTTGTCGAGCTTGCCCATGTCGTCAACCGCCTGGATGACGCGGCCGATCTCGTGGTCGGTGTAGGCGGCATAGGCGGCGAAGACCTCGACCTGGCGGATGAACAGCTTCTTCTCGTCATCCGTCGTCTGGTCCCACGGCTTGAGGATGGCGGAGGGCCAGGGCGAGAGCTTCGCGTCCTGCGGGATCACGCCGAGCTTCTTCTGATTGGCGAAGATCCGTTCACGGAGCTTTTCATAGCCGTCGTCGAACAGGCGCATGGCGTGGATTTTGTCCACCCACTCCTGGGTGGGGTGATGCGGCGCATGGGTGCCGCCCGGAACGAAATAGAGAAAGAAGGGCTTCGACGGCGCCGTCTGGTTCATGCGGTTCAGATAATCGATGGCGTCATCCGCCATGCCGGTCGTGAGGTTCCAGCCGGGCTTGCCGAGGAAGGGATAGATCTGGGTCGTGTTGCGGAACAGGTTGGGCTGCCACTGGTTGGTGTCGCCGCCCACGAAGCCGTAGAAATACTCGAAGCCCATGCCGATCGGCCACTGGTCGAAGGGGCCGGCCTGGCTGGCCTGGAAGGCCGGCACATTGTGATCCTTGCCGAACCACGAGGTGGCGTAGCCATTGTCCTTCAGGATGCGGCCGATGGTGGCCTTGTCCCGGCCGATGATGGAGTTATAGCCGGGAAAGCCCGTCGATTGCTCCGAGATCACGCCGAAGCCCGCCGAATGGTGGTTGCGGCCGGTGATGAGGGCCGCGCGCGTGGGCGAGCAGAGCGCCGTCGAATGCATCTGGGTATAGCGCAGGCCCGCCGCCGCCACGCGGTCGAGCGCGGGGGTGGGGATGACGCCGCCGAAGGTGGAGGGCACGCCATAGCCCGAGTCATCCGTCATGATGAGCAGCACGTTGGGGGCCTGTTTGGGCGGCACGATGCGCGGCGCCCACCAGGGCGTGGACTGAAGCGCGTTATCCTTGATGACCCCGCCGAAGGGCGGCGCCGGCGCGGGCAGCTGCTCGCCGCTGATGGTGGTGGTGGCGCTGGGCGAACCGGGCGTGCCGGTGACCTGCTGGGCCTGGGCATTGCCGAAACACATGACGAGGCCGATCATGGCCAATAGGGCGAAACGGGGCTTCATGCCATCCTCCATCCTGCAGATCAGCGGGAAAGATAGATCGACTCCGCCCCGGATGTTTGCCTTTTCACGACAGGGCCTGTCAGGAGGAGGCGGCAGGACTGTTCTGCCGCCGCCAGGCGGAGGGCGAGGTTCCCGTCCAGCGCCGGAAGGCGCGGATGAAAGCGCTGGGCGTGGCATAGCCGAGCGAGCCTGCGACGTCGGACACGGCGATCGCGGTGCGCGCCAGCAATTCGCGGGCGACGGCAAGGCGCACCTCGTCCTTCAGCTGTTCGAAAGTGACGCCCTCCTCCCCCAGCCGCCGCCCCATGGTGCGGGGGTGAAGGTTAAGGTGGGCCGCCACCCGCTTATGCGAGGCATCGCCGGCCAGAAGAAGCGGGCGGATGGCATGCCGGACACGGGCGGCAAGCCCTTGCTGGTGCTGGGCGATCTGCTGCTGCAGGGCAATGATCAGGCGCTCACGCAGCTTGGCATCCGCAGTGGGCAGCCTGAAGCCCATGCCGCGGCCCGGCAGGATGAGGCAATTCTGGCCCTCATTGAAGCGGACCGGACAGCCGAAGAACCGCCGGTAGGGTTCCGGGTTGCGGGGCGCGGGCCTGCTGAACAGCACCTCTGCGGCCTGGACGGCGCCACCCGTCAGGTCACGGACCATATTCAAGCCAACCGCGGCCGAGGCGTCATAGATATGACTCGAAGGAAGATCCGGCGCATAGAAGCCGAAGCCCAGCGCATAGTCCTCACCCACCGGTTGAAGATAGGCGGCGCCCGCCGTGGAGTTGGCCATCTGCAGCGTCACAAATGTGCCCAGCGCACTGCCCAGCGTCTCGCAGCTCATCATCAGCTGGCCGACGGGCCCCAGGGCCTTGTGATTCTGCGCCTCGGCAAGCAACAGGCCGATGCGCTCCAGTCCGGGATAGGCGGCCGCGCGGTCGAGCATGGTGGAAATGGCGGGAATGGGCAGATGGGTTTCAGGCCGAAGGTCCTCCGCGCCGAGCGAAAGCCCCTCCAGCACCGCATCAAGGCTGACGCCGTGGCTGGCCAGAACGCCCGGAAGCCGCGCCAGCGGGCCAGCGCGCTGCAGAGCCGGTGGTCGCGGACTGGACATGGCCTGTTAGTGCCCGGCGAAACCCAGTCAAGTCAAACAAGAAATTGTCAGGTTATATAAGGGCCGGGCTGGCCCATCATGATTACGGGCTGGCCCATCATGATTAACCGAATGTAAATCGACCGGCGGGCAAAGCTGTGGGAAGCATCCTGATCGGCTGATGCGAACTCAGGACCCACCGCCGGACTCATGCGGCATCTTGCAACCTTGATGGCTCTTCTGGCGCTGACGCCCGTGTTCCGGGGCGGGTCCGCCCATGCCCAGGAGCAGCAGCAGCTCGACACGCTGAGCCAGCAAATCGAGAGCGGCAGGGCCAATGAGGCGCGCATCGCCGGCGAAATCGCCGCCGCGGTTCAGGCGCAGGACGCGATCGCCGCCAAACTCTCGGCCATCGCCCAGTCGATCCAGTCGCAGGAAAACGCAGTGGCGCGGAGCGAAGGGGACCTGGCGAAGCTCCGTCAGGACCGCGCCATGATCCTCACCGCGCTGGGCGAGAAGCAGGACGTTCTGTCGGAACTGCTCGCCGGTCTGCAGCGGCTGGAACAAAACCCGCCGCCGGCTCTGGTGGTCGATCCCGGCGACATCCTGTCCGCCCTGCGCGGGGCCATGCTGCTCGGCACCATTGCCCCCGAGCTCCAGGACGAGGCCAGGGACCTGGCCGCCAAGCTCGACAAGCTGAAGGAGCTGGAGGCCTCGATCACCACACGCAAGGACGACGTCGCACGCGATCTTGCGCGGCTCACCGGCGAGCGCGCCGCGCTGAAGGACCTCGTAACCCAGAAAAAGGCCCTGGTGAGCCAGGGCACGGCCGACCTCGAGGCCGAGCGCCGGCGCACCGCGGAGCTCGCCGAGAAGGCCAGATCGCTGAAGCAGTTGCTTGCCAATCTCGACGCCCAGCGCCAGCAGCAGGAGGCCGCCAAGGCCGCGGAACAGCGCCAGCGCGAGCAACAGGAGGCCCTTCTGCGCCAGCCCAGGGTTGCCTTCCCCGATGCCCGGGGCAAGCTGGCCTTCCCGGCGCAAGGGTCCATCGTGCGCCGCTTCGGCGAGCCGGACGGGCTGGGCCGCGAAACGCAAGGGCTGATGATCGCCACCGGCGCCAATGCCCAGGTGACGACGCCGGCCGACGGCAAGGTGGAGTTTGCGGGTCCATTCCGGTCATATGGACAAGTTGTCATCCTGAACCCCGGCGGCGGCTACCGGGTGCTGCTGGCGGGCATGGACAAGATCACGGCAAGCGTGGGAGAGTTCCTCCGGGCGGGGGAACCCGTCGGCGAAATGGGATCCGGCCCTGCTTCCGTCACACTTTTCGGCGATGTGGCGCCAGACGGACGGCCAGTGTTATATATCGAATTCCGGGATGGCACGGAGGCCATTAACTCAGGTCCCTGGTGGATCGGTGGTTTGAAAGAGGCAAGTGGATGACCAAGACGACGCGGTTGCAGAATTTCGGCCTGGTGCTGGCGGGTGCGGTGTCCGCCTCGCTGTTGTGGCATGCCTTCGGCGTGGCCGGAGCGGCCTCCTCCAATGCCGACACATACAAGCAGCTGAACCTGTTCGGCGATGTGTTCGACCGGGTGCGCGCCGACTATGTCGAGCAGCCCGACGAGCAGCAGATGATCGAGGCCGCCATCAACGGCATGCTCGCCTCGCTCGACCCGCACTCGAGCTACATGAACAAGAAGCAGTTCGCCGACATGAGCGTGCAGACGCGCGGCGAGTTCGGCGGGCTCGGCATCGAAGTGACGATGGAGAACGGCGTGATCAAGGTGGTCTCGCCCATCGACGACACGCCCGCCTCGAAGGCCGGCCTGATGGCCAATGACCTGATCGTCAAGATCGACGGCGTGGAGGTGCAGGGCATGACCCTCAATGACGCCGTCGAAAAGATGCGCGGCAAGATCGGCACCGGCATCACGCTCACCATCATGCGCGGCAAGACGGACCCCTTCGACCAGAAGCTGACGCGCGACAAGATCCGCGTGCAGTCCGTCAAGTATTCGATTGAGGGCAACGACATCGGCTACATCCGCATATCTTCCTTCACCGAGCAGACGCAGGAAGGCCTCGAAAAGGCGATGGATCACTTCCGCACCACGCTGGGCGACAAGGTGAAGGGCTACATCATCGACCTGCGCAACGATCCGGGCGGCCTGCTCGACATGGCGATCTCGGTCTCCGACACGTTCCTCGACAAGGGCGAGATCGTGTCGACCCGCGGCCGCCACGCCAACGAAACGCAGCGCTTCAACGCCACCAAGGGCGATCTCGCCGGCGGCAAGCCCGTCGTGGTGCTGATCAACGGCGGCTCGGCGTCCGCCTCCGAAATCGTGTCGGGCGCGCTGCAGGACCACAAGCGCGCCACGGTGATCGGCACGCGCAGCTTCGGCAAGGGCTCGGTGCAGACCATCATCCCGCTCGGCGGCGAGGGCGCGCTGCGCCTCACCACGGCGCGCTATTACACGCCGTCTGGCCGCTCGATCCAGGCCAAGGGCATCGACGCTGACATCGTGATCGAGGAGGAACTGCCGCCGGAGCTGAAGGGCAAGAACGTCTCGACCGAGGGCGAGGCCGGCCTCAGGGGCCACCTCTCCAACGAGGCGGGCGGCGACGAGGGCGGCGGCTCATCGGCCTACGTTCCCGAGGACAAGACCAAGGACCTGCAGCTCAAGGCGGCAATCGACTTCCTCAATGGGGTGAAGGTCGTGTCCAACGCCAAGCCCAAGACCGAGAAGCCGAAGGACGGCGCAACGCCGGACACCACCGCGAACTGAGCCTTGGAGCATTTTTCCAGTTAGGATTAACAGGCCGTTAACGATGCTGACCCGAAGGTCGGGGCCAGGCGAATCATGCATCGTGGCTTGAACCATGTCCCGTAACGAAATGCGCCAGCCGCTGAAGCGGCTGAACCCCGTGCAGCGCCTGTGGCGCCGACGCCCAAGCGCACTGGCGATGGTGTCTGGCCTGGTGGCGCTGGGCTTCGCCAGCGCTGGCCTGTGGCTTTCCCGCCCGCCTCCGCCGGGGACCGGCGAACCCGTGGTCGTAGCCGCGATCCCGGAACAGGCCGAAATCGTCACTTCCTCGATCACCCCTGCCAGCAACACGGACGCCGCCGCCCCGGATCAGGCCCCCGCAGGCGTCATCGACCCGAATGACATCGAGATCATCGGCGGCGAGCAGATGGACGACACCGGGCAGTTGCCCGCCGCCCAGGTGGAGGACATTGCCCCCGAGGACAACATAGCGCCGGAAAAGCATCAGGCGATGATCGTCGTGCCGCCGCACCGCCCGCTCAGGAAGGCGCCGGTCGAAGCGGTGACGGAGAAGACGGACCAGGGCCCGCTGCCGCGTATTTCGTCGGGCGGCAAGACGCCCTTCGACATCTATTCGCAGATGACGCCGCTCTCCGTCGCTCATTCGGACTGGCCGAAGATAACGCTTGTGCTGGGCGGCATGGGACTCAACGCGCGGTTGACGAAGAAGGCGGTCGAGCTGCTGCCGGGCGACGTAACGCTGGGCTTTGCGCCCTATGGCGAAAACCTCCAGTCCCAGGTCAATGCCGCGCGCGCCGAGGGACACGAGATTCTGCTGCAGGTGCCCATGGAGCCGGTGGGCTACCCCGGCGCCAACCCCGGACCCAGCACGCTGCTGACCGATGCGAAGCCCGAGCAGAATCTCGCCGCGCTCAAATGGCTGATGAGCCGTTTTGCCGGCTATTCCGGCATCACCAACTATATGGGCGCCCGGCTGCTGGTGACCGAAGGGGCTCTGCGCCCGGTGATGAAGGAAGTGAAGGCCCGCGGCCTGGTCTATCTCGAGGACGGCAGCGTGACCATGACGCTGTCTTCGAAACTGGGGCAGGAATTGCGCCTGCCGGTCCAGCGCGCCAGGCTGGTGATCGATGCCGAGCCCACGGAGTCGGCCATCAAGGCAGCCCTGGCGAAGCTCGAACAGGAGGCCGCCAAGAATGGCTCGGCGATCGCCACCGGGTCGGGCCTCGACATCACCATCGAAACGGTTGCCGAATGGGCCAGAACCTTGCAGGAGAAGGGCATTCTTCTGGTGCCGGTGAGTGCTGCCTACAAGGGACGGGCCACCTGATGGCAAAGCACGGCGAGATCGCCGCCTACCGCCCCTGCGTCGGCGTCATGCTGATCAACAGGGCGGGCCTCGTCTGGATCGGCCGCCGTTTCGACAAGCAGAATGAAGAGGGCAAGGGCCTCTGGTGGCAGATGCCGCAGGGCGGCATCGACAAGGGCGAGGACCCGCGCGCCGCGGCTCTCCGCGAATTGGCCGAGGAAACCGCCGTCACCTCCGCCGAGATCATCGCCGAGGCCGCCCACTGGTATGCTTATGACCTGCCGGAGCACCTGATCGGCAAGTCGTGGAACGGCAAGTATCGCGGCCAGAACCAGAAATGGCTCGCCTTGCGCTTCACCGGCGAGGACAGCGAAATCGATCTTGCCCCGCCCGGACACAGCCAGGAATTCGACCAGTGGCGCTGGGCCCGCATGGACGAGCTGATCGACCTCATCGTGCCCTTCAAGCGCCAGGTCTACGAGCAGGTCTTGAAGGAATTCAGGCACCTGGGCGCCTGAGGTTGCCCTGAAGGCCGACGCCTTCCAGAGCAGGTTTCGGTTCAGTGGGCTCGAAACCTGCTCTATCTCTTTGTTTGGCCGTATTTTCGACGGTCAACCGGTGTCCACTTGACCTGAAAATGCTTTACGGCGCTGCCCATGTCCACCGCCCAAATCGTCCAGATCATCATCACACTTGCGGGCATCGCGCTGGCGGTGGCCGTCTTCCTGTTCGGGCCCTTTGACATGCTGGTGAACGGGGTTATCGCCGTCGTGATCTTCGTGCTGGCGGGCATGGCGGCGGCGGTCGCCTATGCCAGGCTGGCAAAGAGGGGCTGAGCGGTGCCGCATTTCATTTTCGATTGCGATGGCGTGCTGGTCGATTCCGAACCTCTGTCGATGCGGATCGACGTGCAAATTCTTGCCGAGAACGGCGTCATCATCAGCGAGGCGGAGGCGCACCGGCGCTTTGTCGGGAAAACCTTTGCGGCAATGCTTGAGGAGATGCGCCGGGAGTTCGGCGCAACCTTCCCCGCCGACGCCTCCGAGCAGAAGGACCTGCGCCTTCTGAAGCTCTACGGGACTGACCTGCGCGCCGTCGATGGTGTCGAATCGGCACTTGAAGCCCTGGGGCCGCAGCATTTCAGTGTCGCGTCGAACTCTCCCTGTGAGCGGGTCGATACTGCGCTGCGCATCACCGGCCTCACCCGCTTTTTCGGCAACCGCATCACCAGTTTCGAGCATGTGGCGCGGGGAAAGCCCGAGCCCGACGTGTTCATCGAGGCGGCCCGCCGCGCGGGCTGCGCGCCGGAGGATTGCATCGTTGTCGAGGACTCGGTCACCGGCGTCACGGCGGCGCACCGGGCGGGGTGCAGGGTGCTCGGTTTCACCGGCACCCACCCGCACCCTGACGGGCAGGCACGCAAGCTGCTCGCCGCCGGCGCCCGCACGGTTTTCAGAACGATGGCCGAACTGCCAAAACTGGTGTCCGAAAGAATGTTTTGACATTGCACCGCAACACGCCCATATGGGGCCTGTCGCACGGGGCCGACTGGAACACGTGAGGCGCACGCAAGGTGCAGCCGTTCCGGCCCGAAAAGCAAGCGACACTCCCGAACATACCTTTCACGTGGGTAGGTTTCAGCGCCCGCCCGGCCTGGATCGGATTCCCTGATCCCGGCGCTTCGGACATGGCTTGCGCTGCCCACTCATGCTCCGAAGACCGAAAGAACAAGAAACGTGACCGATTTTACCGACCTCCAGCTTTCCGAACCCCTGCTCCGCGCCCTGAAGGCCGAGGGCTACGAAAAGCCCACCCCCATCCAGGCCCAGTCGATCCCCAGCCTGCTCGCAGGCCGTGACCTTCTCGGCATCGCCCAGACCGGCACCGGCAAGACGGCGGCCTTCGCGCTGCCCATCCTGCAGAAGCTGGCCGCCCATCCGGAACGGGCCGCCCGGGGCAGCTGCCGGGCGCTCATCCTGTCGCCCACGCGTGAGCTTGCCGCCCAGATCGGCGAGAGCTTCCGCGTCTATGGCAAATTCCTGAAAGTGTCGCGCGCCGTGGTGTTCGGCGGCGTGTCGCTCGGCAAGCAGGTCGAGATCCTGCGCGGCGGCGTCGATGTCGTCGTCGCAACGCCGGGCCGCCTCGTGGACCTGATCGAGCGCCGGGCGCTGACGCTGTCCAGGGTCGAGATCTTTGTCCTCGACGAAGTGGACCAGATGCTTGACCTGGGCTTCATCCACGCGATCCGAAAGATCACGGGCATGCTGCCGGCACAGCGGCAGAACCTGTTCTTCTCGGCCACCATGCCGAAGGAGATCGCGGGCCTTGCCAACAACCTGCTCGCCGATCCGGTGAGGGTGGAGGTGACCCCCGTCGCCACCACGGCGGAGCGCGTGAACCAGTCTGTCATCCATGTCGATCCGGCGAATAAGGCGAAGCTGCTCGCGGCGCTGCTGGCCGACAACAACATGACGCGCACCCTGGTGTTCACCCGCACCAAGCACGGCGCCGACAAGGTGATGAAGCATCTCTCCAATGCTGGCTTCAGCGCCGCCGCCATCCACGGCAACAAGAGCCAGAACAACCGCGAGCGCGCGCTGGCCGGCTTCAAGGTCGGCAAGATCCTCGTGCTCGTCGCCACCGACATCGCGGCCCGCGGCATCGACGTCGATGGCGTGAGCCACGTGGTGAATTACGATCTCCCGCATGTGCCGGAATCCTATGTCCACCGCATCGGCCGCACGGCGCGCGCCGGGGCCGATGGCTCGGCCATCGCCTTCTGCACGCCGGAAGACCGCGGCCTGCTGCGCGACATTGAAAAGACCATCCGCGCCCAGGTGCCGGTGGTGGAACATGCGCTGGGCCTCAGGGGTGTTGCGCAGCTCGCGCCCAATTTCGGCTGGAACCCGGTGAAGGACAAGCCGCAGACCCGCAAGCCCCACCACCGCGGCCAGGGCCCCAACCGCAACCATTCCGCCGGTGGCGCGGCCAAGCAGGCCAAGCCCCAGGGCCAGCACCAGCCCAGGCGCGGCAGCGGCAACGGCGGTGGCCAGCAGGCCCCGAAGCACAGCTCCGGCGGCAGCTGGATGAGCGACCTCGGCAAGCGCCAGGGATAGCGAATGTTCCGTTCAGGCCGACTCGCCCGAACGAAAAGAACATGCGCCAGATCAAAAGCCTGGGCATGATCCTGTCGCAAGAGCGGTTCCGCTCTTGCGGATCATGCTCCAAGCTCCTGAGGAACTGCTTCAGGACGTTCTGGCAAGGCTGGAGGCGATTCCGGGGTTGGTCGTGTCCCCGGGCGTGTTGAAGGTTCCGGAGGTAAATCCGTTCGCAAAGCTGAGCGTCGGCTTTCGCCGGTATGAGGGCGTTGCGGGGTGGAGCGCAGGGGACGAAATCTGGCGTCCGGCCTCTTTACCTGAGCCTTCGCGGCTTCACCGGCGTGGCGTTCAGCGGGTCCTCGGGCCAGGCGTGCCTGGGGTAGCGGCCACGCATGTCGGAGCGGACCGAAGGGTAGCCGTTGGTCCAGAAGGTTTCGAGCGACTGGGTGACGGCCAGGGGCCGGCCTGCCGGTGACAGCAACTCGATGCGCAACGGGCTGCGGCCTTCGGCGATTGTCGGCGTCCGGGCGAGGCCGAACATCTCCTGCAGGCGCACGCGCAACACGGGGTCGCCTTCCGTTTCGTAGTCGATGCGGACCTCGGCGCCGGAGGGGACCTCGATCCCTGCCGGGGCGAGGCGGTCCATCTTGCGGGCCAGCTCATGCGGGATCAGCGACTGGATGATCCGGTGCATGTCCAGCCGGTCAAGATGCGCCTTGCGGCTGATGCCCGCGAGATAGGGCGCCAACCAGTCATCGAGACTGGCGAGCAGCGCCTCGTCCGAAAGGTCGGGCCAGCCCTCTTCCGGGAACAGGCGGCGGAGGAACATGGCGCGGGCGCGGAGGGTTTTCGCGCCGCCCGTCCATGGCAGCGATGCGAGGCCCATTTCGCGCACGCCTTCGGTCATGGCTTCGGCGATAAGCGCGGGGTCGGGATTGATCGAGGGCTTCTCCTCCAGCACCAGCGCGCCGAGGCGGCGGGATTTCGACGCGCTCACCGCCTTGGCGCGGCTGTCCCAGAACACGCTGTCGCGGGCTTCGATCTGATCCCTGAAATGCTCCTCGATCTCCTTCAGCGACAGAGGGGCCGCGAGGAAGATCTTCTGGTCGCCCGGGGCGCCGTCCGTCGTCGCCACGGCGAGGACGTCCTGCGTCACCAGCGCATCATGTTCGGGCAGCACAGCGCCGCCACCGCCCGAGAGGCGATAGCGCCGGTCTCCGCCGCGGCGTTGCGCAATACGGTCCGGGAAGGCGAAGGCGACGAGCAGGCCGGGGCTGACGTCGCTGTCCCCGTCCTTGATGCCGGCGATCTGGCGGATCTGCCTCGCGGTCTGGCGGATGCGGTCCCGCGCGCCGCCCCGCAGGTGAGAGAGGCGCGAGGTGATGTCCGTGCCCGCATCGCGCGGCAACCCGTCACGCTCCGACAGCATGGCGGCGAGATCGGCGGCGAGCGCGCTCCCACCCCTCACCACCATGTGGGCGAGGCGGGGGTGCAGCGGCAGGCGCACCATCTGCTTGCCCATGGGGGTGATCCTGTTCTCCGCATCCAGCGCTTCGAGGCGCTTCAGCAGGTCCTGCGCCTGGGCGAAGGGCGCGGCGGGCGGCGGATCCAGCCAGGGCAGAGACTTCGGATCGGTGACGCCCCAGGCGGCGAGTTCGAGCGCCAGGGGGGCGAGGTCGGCGATGAAGATTTCGGGCTCGTCATGGGGTTTGAGCGCCCGCGATTCCGCCTCGGGCCACAGGCGATAGCAGATGCCGGGGCCGAGACGGCCCGCACGGCCCCGGCGCTGGTCGGCTGATGCGAGCGAGACACGCACCGTTTCAAGCGCCGTCATTCCCGATGCAGGGTCGAAGCGGGGCACGCGCTTGAGGCCCGTGTCGATGACGGCGCCGATACCATCGATGGTGAGGCTCGTTTCGGCGATCGTCGTGGCGAGCACGATCTTGCGCCCGTCCGGTGGCGATGGCCGGATCGCCGCATCCTGCCCGGCGAAGCTCATGGCGCCATAGAGCGGGCGGACCACGGTGTTGCGCGGCAATCCTGAACTGTCGAGCGCCTCTTCGGTGCGGCGGATCTCGGCCTCGCCGGGCAGGAAGACGAGGATGGACTTGCCGGTTTCGTCCAGCGCGCGGTGCACGGCACGGGCGGCATCGGCCGAAATGGTCTGGCGCTGGGCCTTGTCGAGATGACGCGTCTCGACGGGGAAGACGCGGCCGGGCGCATGGATGACAGGGGCGTTGCCGAGATGCGCCGCGACGCGCGCGGCATCGAGGGTGGCCGACATAACGAGGATCCTCAGATCGCCGCGAAGCCCGCGCTGGATGTCGAGTGTCAGCGCGAGGCCCAGATCGGCGTCGAGCGAGCGTTCGTGGAATTCGTCGAAGATGACGAGGCCGGTGCCGGAAAGCTCCGGGTCCTGCTGCAGGCGGCGCGTGAGGATGCCTTCGGTGACAACCTCGATCCGGGTCCTGGCCGAGACGCGGCGCTCGAGCCGCACCGTGTAACCCACCGTCTCGCCCACCTCCTCGTTCAGCGTCTCCGCCATGCGGTGCGCGGCGTTGCGCGCGGCGAGGCGGCGGGGTTCCAGCATGACGATCTTCTGGCCCCTGAGCCAGGCCGCGTCGATGAGCTTCAGCGGCACCCGCGTGGTCTTGCCGGCACCGGGCTCGGCGACGAGCAGGGCCGCTGGCCCCCTGGCGAGGGCGTCGGAGAGCCTGGGGATGATCTGGTCGACCGTGAAATCCATGGCCGGATCACCTCGGCGGGGACTGGGGGAATGTCAAGGCACCGCACCTCACCTTGCGCGGACATGATCCGCGCATCCTTTTCAGGGCCGCGGAAAAGATGCTCCGGTCGGGCCGGGCAAGGTGATGAGTTTGGAGCTGGGACGGCTACACCATCTCGCTTGCCCAGGGCGGATCTGCCCCCGGCCGCGAGCAGGTGATGGCGGCGGCCTTGGCGGCAAAACCGAGCGCCAGCGCGAGGTCCCCGGCTTTCAGCGCCGGCAGCCTCGCCTTGTCGAGCAGCTTCATGGCGCGGAGTGCCGTCAGCAGACCGGCGGTGAAGGTGTCCCCGGCGCCCACCGTGTCCGCCACCTTTACCTTCTGCGCGGCCATGCGCATCGACTCTTGCGCGGTGAAGGCCTCCACACCCCTGGCACCGCGGGTGACGACGACAAGCCCGGCGCCGCGCTTCAGCCACTTTCTGGCGGCGGCGGCATCATCCTTGCCGGTCATCCAGGCCACGTCCTCGTCCGATACCTTCACGATGTCCGCCATGGCGATCATGCGGTTGAGGCGCGCCATATGCGTCCTGGCGTGCTTGATCACGCCGGGGCGGATGTTGGGGTCGAGGCAGATGACGCGCGCCCCGGACTCGCGCCTCATCAGCGCCTCCAGCGTGCCGCCGCCCGGCTCCGGGATCAGGCTGATGGAGCCGAAGTGCAGCGCCTGCACGCTCTTCGCCAGTTTCGGCAGGTCGCGCTTCGTGAGCATGCGGCCAGCCGAATTGTCGTCGAAGAAGGAATAGCGGGCGTGGCCCTTGCTGAGCTTCACGAAGGCCAGCGTCGAGGGCTTGTCCCAGTCCTTGATGAAGGCGAGGCTGACCTTGGAGGCCTTGAGGCCGTCCCGCAGCATGTCGCCGAAAAAATCGGTGGAAAGCCCGGTGAACAGGCCCACCGGCACGCCCAGGCGACCCAGCGCGATCGCCGTGTTATAGACCGAGCCACCGCAGACCGGCTCATAGGCGGTGGCCCCCGCCGCTGTTCTTCCCGGCAGGAAATCGATCAGGGCCTCGCCGCAACACAGGATCATGCCACCCTCCCAACCTGCTGATTTTTAAGCATTCATGGGGCATTTTGTTGGGGATTGCAATAAATCACTTGCCCTGACGTATCGCCGCGTTCATTGACTTGTCGTTGAAAATCGCTATTTGAGCGGCGTACATCAAGGACGGCGGAAAGATTTTCAATGACCCCGCGCATCATCCCGGTGGAGCTGTTCGACCTCGTGGTCTTCGGCGCCACGGGCGACCTTTCCCAGCGCAAGCTTCTTCCTGCGCTGTTCCACCGCGACCTGCAGGGCCAGATTCCGCCGGGCTCGCGCATCATCGGCTGCTCGCGCCGGGCCCTGTCGAATGAGGATTTCCGGGCCTTCGCCCGCAAGGCCATCGAGGACCACGTGGCGGCCGCCGACCGGCCGCCCGGGATGATGGCGCGCTTCCTGGAGCGCGTGAGCTATGTGACGGCCGATGCCGCGCAGAATGCCGGATGGGCCGAACTCGATAAGGTGCTGAACCCTGAGCCCCACCGCATCCGGGTCTTCTATCTGGCCGTCGGGCCGGACCTGTTCGGGCCGATCTGCGAAAAGCTGGACGCATATCGCCTCGTCACCCCGCGGACGCGCGTCGTCATCGAGAAGCCGCTGGGCAAGTCCGGCGAGTCCGCCCATGCGCTGAACGAGTCGATCGGCAGGGTGTTCAGGGAACCGCAGGTTTACCGCATCGACCATTACCTCGGCAAGGAGACGGTGCAGAACCTGATGGCGCTGCGCTTCGCCAACGCGCTGTTCGAGCCCGTGTGGAACTCCGGCCATGTCGATCATGTGCAGATCACCGTGGCCGAGACGCTGGGGGTGGAGGGCCGCGCCGGCTACTACGACACCGCCGGCGCGCTTCGCGACATGGTGCAGAACCACATGCTGCAGCTCCTCTGCCTGGTCGCCATGGAGCCGCCAACCTCGACCCAGGCCGACGCGCTGCGCGACGAGAAGCTGAAAGTGCTGAAGTCGCTGAAGCCGATCACCGCGGAGGCCGTGCCCAACGCCACGGTGCGCGGACAATACCGCGCCGGAGCGGCCAATGGCGGGGCGGTGAAGGGCTATCTCGAGGAGCTCGGCTCCGCGGCATCGAAGACCGAGACCTTCGTGGCCCTGAAGGCCGAGATCAATAACTGGCGCTGGGCGGGTGTGCCCTTCTATCTCCGCACCGGCAAAAGGCTGCCCTCGCGCGTCTCCGAGATCGTGGTCACCTTCAAGCCGATCCCCTATTCGGTGTTTGACGGGCAGGCGGGGCCGATTGCGCCCAACCGGCTGGTCATCAGGCTGCAGCCCGGCGAGGGCGTGAAGCTGTGGCTGATGATCAAGGACCCGGGGCCGGGCGGCATGCGGCTGTCCAACGTGCCCCTTGACATGAGCTTCGCGGATGCTTTCAACGTGCGCAATCCGGATGCCTATGAGCGGCTCATCATGGATGTTGTGCGCGGCAACCAGGCGCTGTTCATGCGCCGTGACGAGGTGGAAGCGGCATGGGGCTGGATCGACCCGGTGCTCGACGCCTGGGCCGCCTCGCCCGAACTGCCGAAGCCATACACCGCGGGCACATGGGGCCCCTCTTCCGCCGTGGCGCTGATCGAGCGTGACGGCCGCACATGGTATGAGGACCAGGACATTGATTGAAGCCGAACGCATCTTCGAGGCGCGCGAAGCGCTGGCGGCAAGCCTTGCGCGTGACGTGGCGGACGAACTCGCCCGCGCCATCGAGGCCAGGGGCAAGGCCACGCTCGCCGTCTCCGGCGGCGCCACGCCGACGCTGTTCTTCGAGAAGCTGTCGGAGATCGGCATTGCCTGGAGCCGCGTGTCGGTGACGCTCGTGGACGAGCGCCAGGTGCCGGAAAGCTCCGAGCGCTCCAACGCCCGCCTGGTGCGCCGCCATCTCCTCCGGAACAAGGCCGCCGCGGCGCGCTTTGTGCCGCTGGTCGACAATCCGGATGCCGCGAAGCTTCCGGCTTTCGATGTCGCCGTGCTGGGCATGGGCAACGATGGGCATACCGCCTCCTTCTTCCCCGGCGGCGACACGCTGGCCGAGGCCATCGACGCCGGGACGAGCAAGCGCCTCATCGCCATATCGGCGCCCGGTGCGGACGAGCCGCGCCTCACCTTTACGCTCCCCGTGCTCGAATCCGCCGGGCGGCTTGCGCTCCACATCGAAGGGGCCCAGAAGAAGCAGGTGCTGAAGCAGGCGCTGGCCGAAGGGCCGGAGGAAGACATGCCGGTGCGCGCCGTGTTGCGCGGCGCAGCACCCGTGACGCTCTACTGGTGCCCCTGAGAATTCGAAGCGAAGGCAGACCCATGTCCGTGAACGAGACGATTTCCGCCGTCACCGAGAAGATCATCACCCGCAGCCGCGCGCCGCGCAACCGCTACCTCGGGAAGATCGACGCGGCCATTGCGCTGACGCCGAAGCGCAAGGCGCTGGGCTGCGCCAATATCGCGCATGGCTTTGCCGCCTGCGGTCCGCATGACAAGACCGCGCTGCGCAATGGCAATGCGCCGAACCTGGCGATCGTCACCGCCTACAACGACATGCTCTCGGCACACCAGCCCTTCGAGACCTATCCCGCCATGATCCGCGGGGCGGCGCGCGCCGTGGGCGGCACGGCACAGGTGGCGGGCGGCGTGCCCGCCATGTGCGATGGCGTGACGCAGGGCGAGACGGGCATGGAACTCTCGCTGTTCTCGCGCGATGTGATCGCGCTCTCGGCCGCGGTCGCCCTGTCGCACCAGATGTTCGATGCGGCGGTCTATCTGGGCGTCTGCGACAAGATCGTGCCGGGTCTCATCATCGGCGCGCTGTCCTTCGGTCACCTCCCCGCCGTGTTCATTCCGGCAGGCCCCATGACCAGCGGACTTCCCAATGACGAGAAGGCGAAGATCCGCCAGCTCCATGCCGAAGGAAAGGTGGGCCGTGAGCAGCTGCTGGAGGCGGAAGCCCTGTCCTACCACGGCCCGGGCACCTGCACCTTCTATGGCACGGCGAACTCCAACCAGATGCTGATGGAGATCATGGGCCTGCATTTGCCGGGCTCGACCTTCGTCAACCCCAATACGCCCCTGCGCGATGCGATCACGCGCGAGTCGGCAAAGCGCGCGCTGTCGATCACCGCGCTCGGCAACGACTACCAGCCCATCGGCCGTATCTATGACGAGAAAGCGGTGGTGAATGGCGTGGTGGGCCTGCTCGCGACCGGCGGCTCGACCAACCATACGATGCACCTGATCGCCATGGCGGCGGCGGCGGGCATCGCGCTCACGTGGGAAGACCTCGCCGAACTCTCGAGGGCCGTGCCGCTGATGGCGCGCATCTATCCGAACGGCAAGGCCGACGTGAACCACTTCAATGCGGCGGGCGGCATGGGCTTTCTGATCCGCGAACTGCTCGGCGCGGGCCTGCTTCACGAAGACGTGCGGACGATCATGGGCGCCGGTCTGTCGGGCTATACCAGGGAAGCGAGACTGGGGCCGGACGGCGAACTCGTCTATGCCGACGCGGTCCACGCGTCAGCGGACGACAAGGTGCTGCGCGGCGCGCGCGATCCCTTCCAGCCGACGGGCGGCCTCAACGTGCTGACCGGCAATCTCGGCGCCTCCGTCATCAAGACCTCGTCGATTCCCGCCGACCGCCACGTTGTCGAGGCGCCGGCGAAGGTGTTCCACTCGCAGGAGGAATTGCAGGCGGCCTTCCGGGCGGGCGAACTCGACAGCGACATGGTGGCCGTGGTGCGCTTTCAGGGGCCCAAGGCCAACGGCATGCCGGAACTGCACCGCCTCACCCCGCCGCTCGCCGTGCTGCAGGAGCGGGGCTACAGGGTGGCGCTCGTCACCGATGGCCGCATGTCGGGCGCCTCGGGCAAGGTGCCCGCCGCGATCCACCTGACGCCGGAGGCCGTTGACGGCGGTCCCATCGCCAGGATCAGGGACGGCGACCTCATAAGGCTCGACGCCGGTGCTGGCACGCTTGAGGTGCTGGCCGATCTCTCCGCGCGCGAAGCCGTGAAGGCCGACCTTTCCGCCAACAACGCCGGCACGGGGCGCGAATTGTTCCAGGCCTTCCGCAGGATCGCGGGCCGCGCCGATCAGGGCGCATCGGTTTTCGAGGCAGTGTGATGACGAAAGAATACCAGAAGGGTCTCGCGGCCGCGTTGAAGCTGGCGCCGGTGGTGCCGGTGATGGCGATCGAGAATGTCGAAGACGCCGTTCCGCTGGCGCAAGCGCTGGTGAGGGGCGGGCTCCCCGTTCTCGAAATCACGCTGCGCACGGCAAAGGCCATGGACTGCATCCGCGCCGTCATCGCCGAAGTGGAAGGCGCCATCGTGGGCTCCGGAACGGTGCTGACGCCGGAGCAATTGCGCGACAGTCATCGGCTCGGCTGTCAGTTCGCGGTGTCGCCCGGATCGACCGGCCAGCTGCTGGGCGCGGCGGAGGATTATGACATCGCGCTGCTGCCCGGCGGTGTGACGGCATCCGAATGCATGGCGCTGCTGGAGTGGGGATATTCCATCCAGAAGTTCTTTCCCGCGGAAGCCGCTGGCGGCACGGCTTATCTTTCGTCTCTCGCCTCGCCGCTGCCGCAGATCCGCTTCTGCCCGACAGGCGGGATCACGCCGGAGAAGGCGGCGTCCTACCTGAAGCTCGCCAACGTCATCACCATCGGCGGCTCATGGATGGCGCCGAAGAAGCTTGTCGGGGCGAAGGACTGGGCGGGGATCGAAAAGCTGGCGCGCGAGGCGGCGCTGCTTGGATCATCCGTATCGCGGTGACAAGCGGAACACCGCTTTCCCGCCGGAAACCCCTGGGCCGTCTGGCCCCGGCTCTCCGATGGGGTGACGGCTGAGGGCCAGTCTGTTTCATTTCCTTGCACCGCGACTCACCCTAACTTCGCCCCATGCTCGATGCCGCTGTCTTCCGCGAGATCGCTCTCTCGAACCCGCACAACCGCCGGCTCCTCGAAGGCCTTGCGGAACTCGCCCTGCCGCAGTGCCACCTCACCGCCGGCTGCCTTTTCCAAACCCTGTGGAACGTCCTCTCCGGCCGCCCGCCGCATGAAAACATCAAGGACTATGATGTCTTCTATTTCGATGGCGGCGATCTCTCCTGGGAGGCGGAGGACGCCTTGATCCGCCGCGTGACGCCGCTTGCTGAACGGCTCGGCCTGCCGGTCGAGGTGAAGAACCAGGCCCGCGTCCACCTCTGGTACCGTCAGCGCTTTGGTGCTGATTACCCGCAACTCCATTCGGTGCGGGATGGCATCTCCCGCTACCTCGTGCGCTGCACCTGTGTCGGCATCGATGTGGCGACGGGCGGGGTTTTCGCCCCTGACGGCTTCGCCGACCTCGCGGCGGGAATCCTCCGCATCAACCCGGTCATCCCGCAGCCAGGCAAATGGCAGACGAAAGCAGAGAGCTACCGTGCCAGGTGGCCGTGGCTCAGGATCGTGGAGGAGGGCGATCAGTTCGCGTGACGAACATGCCCGGAGACGGCCATTCATTCATAACTGCCGTCAGCCTGGCAAAGGCCGCGAATCCTCTTTCTGTCCCTCCACCCCGGCCCAATGGCCAACATCCCAGCCCTCACGGGCTTCGCAGGGGTGACGGCTGAGGGAGAGTATGCGGGCGCTGCACAGCTTGACCTTGCCCACCCCCAATGCCAAACAGCCCGCAATCATGATTGACACCGCTCATATCCGGAATTTCTCCATCATCGCCCATATCGACCACGGCAAGTCGACGCTTGCCGACCGGCTGATCCAGCTCTGCGGCGCCGTCTCCGACCGCGAGATGGTGGACCAGATCCTGGACTCGATGGACATCGAGCGCGAGCGCGGCATCACCATCAAGGCCAATACCGTGCGCCTCGACTATACCGCGAAGAACGGGGAGAACTATGTGCTGAACCTCATCGACACGCCGGGCCACGTCGACTTCGCCTATGAGGTCTCCCGCTCGCTCGCCGCCTGCGAGGGCTCGCTGCTCGTCGTCGACGCGTCCCAGGGCGTGGAAGCCCAGACGCTCGCCAATGTCTATCAGGCGATCAACAATAACCACGAGATCGTTCCCGTCCTCAACAAGGTGGACCTGCCGGCCGCCGACGCCGACCGCGTGCGCCAGCAGATCGAGGACGTGATCGGGATTGATGCCTCCGATGCGATCCCGATCTCCGCCAAGACCGGCCTGGGCGTGCCCGATGTTCTGGAAGCCATCGTGCACCGCCTGCCGGCGCCCGGGGGCGACCGCAACAAACCCCTCAAGGCGCTGCTTGTCGATTCCTGGTATGACCCCTATCTCGGCGTCGTCGTTCTGGTGCGCATCGTCGATGGCGCGATGAAGAAAGGCCAGAAGGTCCGGCTCGTCTCCACCAACGCCGTCTATCAGCTCGACCGCGTGGGCGTATCGAGGCCGAAGAAGGAGAATGTGGACGAGCTCGGCCCCGGCGAAATCGGCTTCTTCACCGCCTCGATCAAGCAGGTGGCCGACACGCGCGTCGGCGATACGGTCGTCGACGAGAAGAACATGGACGTCGTGCCGCTGCCGGGCTTCCGCCCCGCGCAGTCCGTCGTCTTCGCCGGTTTCTTCCCCGTCGACGCGGCGCGCTTCGAGGAGCTGCGCGACGCCATGGGCAAGCTGCGCCTCAACGACGCAAGCTTCACCTATGACATGGAAACCTCGGCGGCGCTCGGCTTCGGCTTCCGCTGCGGCTTCCTCGGCCTTCTCCACCTCGAGATCGTCCGTGAGCGGATCGAGCGCGAGTTCAACGTCGACATCATCACCACGGCGCCGTCGGTCATCTACAAGGTCAACATGCGTGACGGCACGCATGTTGACCTGCACAATCCGGCCGACCTGCCCGACCAGACGCTGATTGAATCGGTCGAGGAGCCGTGGATCGAGGCCACCATCCTCGTTCCCGACGACTATCTGGGCTCCATCCTCAAGCTCTGCGAGGACCGCCGCGGCCGCCAGAAACAGCTCACCTATGCGGGCGCGCGCGCCATGGTGGTCTACGAACTGCCGCTCAACGAAGTGGTGTTCGACTTCTACGACCGGCTCAAGTCCGTCTCCCGCGGCTATGCCTCCTTCGACTACAAGATGATCGGCTATGAGGAGGGCGACCTGGTGCGCTTGGGGATCCTCGTCAATGCCGAGCCGGTCGATGCGCTGGCGATGATCGTGCACAGGAAGCGCGCCGAGCAGCGCGGCCGCGTGATGTGCGAGAAGCTGAAGGAGCTGATCCCGCGCCACATGTTCCAGATACCGATTCAGGCGGCGATCGGCGGCAAGATCGTTGCGCGCGAGACGCTTTCGGCGCTGCGCAAGGACGTGACGAGCAAGTGCTATGGCGGCGATATCAGCCGCAAGCGCAAGCTTCTGGACAAGCAGAAGGAAGGCAAGAAGAAGATGCGGCAGTTCGGCAAGGTCGAAATCCCGCAGGAGGCCTTCATCTCCGCCCTCAAGATGGACGAAAACTGACGAACGGGGTCCGCGATGCGCGTGCCTGCGATGGCCCTTTGTGGAATGCTTGCAGCCGCCGGCGCGGCGCTGGGGCAGGAGCAGCAGGACTGGACAAGCAGCTTCACCCGCATCAAGGGTGGCGCCATCTACGAGTTCAGGATCGGCGTTGACGGCAGCGCGGTGGACGAGGACTACGAGCTCACCCATCTTGTCTGCACCGATGGTTCGAAGTCGCTCCGCCTCATGCTGCCCTACGGCCCCGGGGATGACTATCAGGGCAGCGCCTCCACGCTGCGGAGGACCGCCAATGGCTGGAGGGTTGTTTTCACCGCCAATGGCCGTAAATTTCCCAAGGCGCTGGAGCTGAAATCGGTCAACGACAAGGCTGCGCACCGCGCACAGCAGTTCGTGGTGCGGCTCGACCATGGCGATCCCTTATGGAAGGCCATGACAGGCGGCGATCCGCTGGCCGCGAGGATAATGATGAATGAGGGCGGCCTCCCCGTGATGATCGATCCCGATCCGAAGCTCGACAAGATGCTGAAGTCCTGCGGGCTCGGCGGCTGAGCTGTCGGCTGCAGCATGATCCGCGAAAGTGGAACCGCTTTTGCGGCAAGATCATGCGCAAGCCTTTTTAATCTGGCGCATGTTCGTTCCGTTCAGGCGAGTCCGCCTGAACGGAACATGCGCTAGTCGAGCGCCGCTTCGACCATGATCTCGACGTCGATGCCCGGCGCGGCGAGCCTGGCTTCGACCGTGGCGCGGGCCGGGGTCTGGCCGGGGACGACCCAGGCGTCCCACACCGAGTTCATCTCGGCGAAGGTGGCGATGTTGGTGAGCCAGATGTTGGCCTTGATGATCCTGGTCTTGTCGGTTCCGGCTTCAGCGAGGGTCGCGTCGATCTGGCCGAGCACGTCCCTGGTCTGCTCGGCCACCGATTTGCCAAGGGCCTTGTCCGGCGTGAAGCCCGCGAGATAGACCTTGTTGCCGTGGATGACGGCGGAGCTCATGCGCTTGCCGGGTTCGATACGCTTCAGTGCCATTGTCTTTTCTCCTCTGGAAGGGGTGGTATTAGAACATGATCCGCAAAAGCGGAACCACCTTGCGATAAGATCATTCTGTGGCTCTTGATCTGGCGCATGTTCCGGTCAGGTGATTCCGCCTGACCGGAACATGCGCTGGGGCGGACGTGAGCGCGGTCCCGCGCGCCCGCGCCGGAAGGCCGTTCCTCACGCCAGCTTGCCGTCATAGGCGAGCACGGCGTTGAGCAGCACCTGCGAGCCCGCGGCGCACTCCTCCAGCGTGGTCGACTCCGCCTCATTGTGCGAGATGCCGCCGAGGCAGGGCACGAAGATCATGGTGGTGGGGACCACGCGCGCAATATAGGCCGCGTCATGGCCAGCACCCGATGCCATCTCGCGCGTCGAATAGCCGGCCTGGCCCGCGGCCTCGCGCACGCAGTCGACGAGCGGGGCCGCAAACGTCACGGCAGGCGAAATCCAGATGCGCTTCTCTTCCACCGTCACGCCGGTCCCGGCGGCGATCTTCGGCAGGGCGGCCTGATACTCGGCTTCCATCTTGTCCAGAACACCCTCATCCGGGTGACGCAGGTCGACGGTGAAGAAGACCTCGCCCGGCACCACATTGCGGCTGTTGGGGCGGTTCTCGATCAGCCCCACCGAGGCGACACCCGGCAGGTTGTTCATGCCCACCTGATGAATGGCCTCGATCATGCGGGCAGCGGCCAGCAGCGCGTTCTTGCGCAGACCCATGGGCGTGGCGCCGGTATGCGATTCCTGCCCCGTCACCGTCACCTCGTACCAGCGCATGCCCTGCACGCCGGTGACGACGCCGATCATCCTGGCCTCGGCCTCGAGGATCGGTCCCTGCTCGATATGCAGCTCGAACATGGCCTGGAACTTGATGTCGCCCGCCTTGTGTTTGCCCCTGTAGCCAATGCGCGCCAGCTCATCGCCCAGCTTGATGCCCTGCCGGTCCTCGCGCGAGCAGGCGAAGTCGGCGGTGAAAACCCCGGCATAGACGCCCGAGCACAGCATGGCGGGCGCGAAGCGCGAGCCTTCCTCATTGGTCCAGTTGACGATCATGATGGGCGCATTGGTCTCATAGCCCATGTCGACCAGCGTGCGCATGGCTTCCAGAGCGCCAAGCACGCCCAGCACGCCATCGAACTTGCCGCCCGTGGGCTGCGTGTCGAGGTGCGAGCCCATGGCGATGGGGCTCAAGTCCTTGCGCTTGCCGGGCCTGGTGGCGAACATGTTGCCGACCTCGTCCACGTCCACCGTGCAGCCCAGCTTCCCGCACTCGGCCCTGAACCAATCGCGGACCTTCTTGTCCTCATCCGAGAGGGTGAGGCGCTTGATGCCGCCCCTTGGCGTGCCGCCGAAGGCTGCGGTTTCCATCAGGCTGTCCCACAGGCGCTGCGGGTTGATGGCGAGGTTGGTCCTGGACGTCATGGATAACTCCCTCAAATCACATGCGCGGCCTGGACCGGGCAGGATGCGGCGCATGCGGCGGGACCCTGAGGCCGGAGCGGCCGAACTGGCGGTATTCCATATATCACCCCTTGATGCGGCCCGGCACGCTATCAGGCGCGTGGGGTCCCGTCATCCCCCGGCCCGTCCCTGGGCCATGTGATGAAGAAGGTGTAGACCGCATATCCGAGCACGCCCGCCGCAATCACCAGCCACAGGCCGGAGCCACGCCCGGCATTGACCTGCCAGATCTCGAAGCCAAGCCACAGGGCGACCGACACGACCACCGCCACCCGCACCCACGGGGGCTTGTAGAACGGGTGCTTCTGCTCGTTCCTGAACATCAGTTGCCGTCGATCTCAGTGCCCATGATGGCCAGCGCCTGCTGGTAGACGCTTGCCGCATTCCAGCCCTGCAGCGCCACGAAATTGGGCTCGCCGGGGCTGTAGCCCTGTCCCGGCTGCCAGCCATGGCCGCGCAGGAAATTGGCGGTGGAGGCCAGCGCATCGGCTTTGTCGTTGAGGTCGATGCCGCCGCCGTTGAGCGAGACCCCATAGAGCAGCACGTTCCTGGGCAGGAACTGCGTCTGCCCCACCTCGCCATGCATGGCCCCTGTGGAGGAGGCCGACAGCACGCCATTGTCGATGAGCTGCAGAGCCGCGATCAGCTGCTCGCGGAAATAATCGGGCCGCCGGCAATCATAGGCCAGCGTTGCCACGGCGGAGACGGTGTTCTGGTTGCCCATATAGGCGCCGAAGGCCGTTTCCATGCCCCAGATGGCGATGATCGGGCCCGGCGGCACGCCATATGTCTTCTCGATCCTCCTGAACAGCGCGGCGTTCTGCGTCTTCTTCTTGCGGCCCTGCGCCACGATGGTGGCGGCCCCGCGCTTTTCCATGAAGGCATCAAGCCCGAGCTTGAAGGAATGCATGCCGCGGTCGGCCTTGATGGTGCCCGTGGCATAGCTCGTCTCCGCCAGCGCCGCGAGGCCTTCCGGGCCGATGCCCTGAGCCCTCGCTTCCGCCGCATAGGCCGTCTTCCAGGCATCGAAGCCCGCAGCCGTCTTGCCGCAGGAGGCCGCCATGGCGGGCGTCGTCAATCCAATAAACAATGCGGCAATCATGCAAAGCAGCTTCATCATTTCCTCTCGGATCATTCCGACAACCCCTCTCATTTGCAAGATCGGAAGTCGATTGTTGCTATCCTCTGCCTCCAGAAGGCGACTTTGCCGGAGGACAGAGGAGTTGAGCAGCCACAAATGATCTTTGCCGATCAAAAACAAGTGAAGTCCTTCCGCAAGCCCTGGCATTGATGGCGATGTGGGACGTCACATTCTGCTCCTTGAAATTAAGAGCAAAGTCCTATCGATCAAGGCCCTTGTCGTCGCCCCGCGTCACGCGGGCCCTGCGCGGCGTCCCGTTCGCGGCCTTGCGGCTGCGCCCGGTCATGGCGAGAACGGCCCCGCATTCGGCTGCGCCCGTGGCCCTGACGCATGTTCCGATCAGGCGCAACCGTCTGATCGGAACACGCGCCAACGGCCATCCCCCCTTGGCGGCGCCAGCGGGAGGAGGACCAGGCGGGCGGAAACCCGAACTCCCTGATGCCCACGCAACTGGGGGAAAGCACGCAGCGTCTCACGCCGCACGGCGGAGCGCGAAGCGGGTGCCGGCGTCGTGGACGGCGATGAAGCCCATGCGGGCCATCGCGGCAAGGGTGGCGAACGACCTCGGAGCACAAATTGCTCGTCCGCAACAGATTGAGCGAATTTCTTGTCGACAGAGTCGAGCAGACACGATTACCTAAAGGTATGAACAGCCCTTTTCTACCCTATCTTGTGCAGCTACGATCAACACCCCTAGATCAGCATACAGAACTGACGGGGCGAGCCGCTCTTGAGCGGCTGTTGGAAAGCTTCGCCTCAAAATCCCACCATCGCATCAACGTCCAGCATGAACCAAAGCGCGAAAGCGAGCGCGGCGCACCCGACTTCAAGGTGACAAAGCCCGGCGAAATCATCGGCTATGTGGAGGTGAAGGAGATCGGAACCAACCTCGACAAGGTGCTGAAATCGGAGCAGATCGCGAAATACCGGAAGCTTTCGGGCAACATCATCCTCACCGACTATCTGGACTTCCTGTGGCTGGACGAGCGGGGTGTGCGCGAGCGGGCGCGGCTGGCCCATGTGCATGAGCTGGAAGGCAGGAAGCTGCAGATTGCGCCGGAGAACGAAGCGGCGGTTTCGAAACTGCTGGACGGCTTCTTCAGCGAGGCTCCGCAGGGCATCGGCAAGGCGCAGCAACTGGCCCTCGCGCTGGCCACCCGAAGCCTGCTGTTGCGCGACTACCTGACGGAAGAACTGGTCCGCCAGGAGAAGGACCAGCGTAAGGGCCGGCTCTTCGGCCTCTACGAGGTCTTCAAAGCGCAGGTGTTCCACGAGCTGGAAAAGAAGGAATTCGCCGACGCCTTCGCGCAAATGCTGGCCTATGGGCTGTTCCTCGCCAAGCTGAACGCGGGTGTTGCTGACAAGGTGACGCTGTCCAACGCCAGAGACTTCATCCCCGCCTCCTTCCGGCTGATCCGTGAGTTGGTGGAGTTCCTAACGGTGCTGAACCAGAGCGAATACCGCGACGTGCGCTGGGTGGTGGAAGAGGTTCTCTCCATCGTCAACACGCTGGACCTCGAAGGCATCCATGCGGACCTTTCCTTCCGCAAGCGCCGGGCCATCAGCCGCAAGATACGCGCGGGCGACGAGGAGGAGCACCGGCTGTTCGAGCGCGACCCCTTCATTTATTTCTACGAGGACTTCCTCAAAGCCTATGACAAGGAGACGCGCAAGGGACGCGGAGTCTATTACACGCCGCCGCCTATTGTGAACTTCATCGTGCGGGCGGTGGACGACATATTGAAGGACACCTTTGGCATCGATGACGGGCTGGCCGACCACAAGCGCGTGACGGTGCTGGACTTCGCCTGCGGCACCGGCACCTTCCTGCTCGAAACCTTCGAGAAGGTGTTCGACAATATCGGCGGACCGGACTCAGGTCAGGCTGCTCTGATCGTGCGCGAGCATTTGCTGAAGAACATCTATGGCTTCGAATATTTGATCGCGCCTTACACCATCGCGCATCTGAAGCTCTCGCAATACCTGCGCGACAAGGGACACCCGCTGCAAGAGGACGAGCGGCTGCAAATCTTCCTGACCAACACGCTGGAGCGCGTGGAACTCGATCCGACGCAAGGAGCGCTGCACAACATACTTCCTTCCCTAACCGCTGAAGTCAGAGAAGCCCAGCGCGTGAAGGAGAAGGAGATCCTGGTTATTGTAGGAAATCCACCCTATTCTGGTCATTCAAAGAACAATTCGGCTGAAGTGAAAGCTACCATTGACGCCTACAAGATGGTGGACGGTAAACCACTTGGCGAAAAGAATCCTAAATGGCTACAGGACGATTATGTGAAGTTCATCCGCTTCGCACAGATGAAGATGGATGCGGTGGAAGAAGGCATCGTCGGCATCATTACAAACCATTCATGGCTCGATAATCCCACCTTCCGCGGCATGCGCGCCTCGCTGATGCAGACTTTTCAGCAGATTTATGTGGTCGACCTCCACGGCAATACAAAAAAGAAGGAACATACACCGGAAGGTGGAAAAGACGAGAACATCTTCGATATTGAACAGGGAGTTGCGATTACCCTCTTTGTGAAGCGGCCCAGCGTCGAACCCTCAATCTTCCGTCACGATCTTTGGGGCCGCAGAATCTTGAAGTACTCCGCTGTAGCAAGTACAAACTTCAGAGAACTGGGTTGTCGTCGTATCTACCCAGATAAACCAGACTACAATATCACGTCTGAAGATAGAAACTTACGGTCAGAGTACCGCAATCATACGGGTCTCACGGATGCATTCTCACTCAACGGTACAGGCATCATTACCAAACGTGATCACTTATGCATTAGTTTCTCGCCAGAGGAGATTTGGAGCACAGTAACGCAATTCGCGAATACTCCTGATCACCAGCTTCACAGCGATTTCAACTTACCATCAGATGTGCGGGACTGGAAAGCTACCTGGGCCAAGGAAGACATACAGAAATCCGGCCCAAACAAGAAGCTTATTCAGGAGATCACATATCGTCCTTTTGATAACCGATTCACGTACAATACAAATATCTCACGGGGCTTTATTGGCTGGCCTGTTCCTAGGATTAGTCGTCATATAACTCCACCAAATGTTGCATTGATCACTGCGCGGACCAACAAATCTCAGTTTCCAGATCATTTCCTGGTCACGGATAAGCCAGCCGAGACTAAGTCTGGAGAGTCGACCGTCCAATCATATGTCTTTCCATTGCTGCTAAAGGATGATGGCGGAGAGTTTACAGAAAACCTCTCCCCCGCGTTCCGCGACTTCATCGACACCCGCTACGACCACCATTACACGTCGGAAGAAATTCTCGGCTACATCTATGCCGTGCTGCATGCGCCGGCCTATCGCAGGCGCTATGCCGAATTCCTGCGCATCGATTTTCCGCGCATTCCCTTTGCGGAAGGCCGGGCGGAGTTCGATGCGCTGTCCACCCTCGGCTGGGCGCTGGTGCAGGTTCACCTGTTGCGCGTGAAGCCGAAGCTGAAGCTGGCGCGCTTCAAAGGAAAAGGTTCTGGCGAGGTGGAGGGCGTGCGTTACTCGCCTGAGGAGCGGGCGGTGCACATCAACAAGATGCAAGCCTTCGCGCCAGTGCCGCCGGAGGTGTGGAACTTCCACATCGGCGGCTATCAGGTGCTGGACAAATACCTGAAATCCCGCAAGGGGCGGACGCTGAACCTGGACGAAATCGACCATGTGGGCCATGTGGCGGATGCACTGGCCTTCACCATCCGGCAGATGGCGGAGATCGACTTGGCCTATGCGCGGGCCTTTCCGGACAGGGTGTGAGCGGGCATTTCCCCTGGTGGACGCCCCCTCACCCTCTCCCTTTCGCCCGGTGATGTCGAGGAGCAGGAAAGTTGAGACGGAGGATAAGCGCTGCGCCGCATCTCGCGCGCCGGGTGGGGTTGGGGCATAGTCGTCCCATCGATTCGCATTTCGAGGCGCTGCCGTCATGAGTTATGCCCAGCCCAATCTGTTCGGCGAGGATCAACCGGACCTGTTCGGCCCCGCCGCCGCGCCAAAGGCCGATGCCTATCGCGTGAAGCCGCGGCATGTGCTGAACCGCTTTGCCGAATTCGATGCCCTGCTGGGGCGCGCTGAGGTGTGGCCGTGGGATGCGGCGCGGCGCGCCGACATGCGGGAGCGCACCTGGCCCTATCTGCTGGCCAAGCTGCGCGAAATCGGCTGTGCCGAAGAGGCCCGGCAGTGGGAGGCCATCATGGCGGCACATGCGGCGCGGCTGGACGCGGCAACGCCGCCGGAGCCAGCGGCGTAAAGCAGGTTTCGGTACAGTGGAACCGAAACCTGCTCTGTCTCTTTGTCCGGTGGCATTTTCGACGGTCAACCGGTGTCCACTTGACCCGAAAATGCTTTAAGCAAAAGCCGGGTCAGCTTTCGCCGGGATGACCGTCCGGGCGTGGGGGGCGGGAGATTGCGGCTCAGTATTGCGTCAGCTGCTGGCACTCGTACCAGACGCGGGCGCCGTAGGCGTCCAGCTCGGAGGTGCGGCTGAGCGCGGCCCTGACGCCCTGCCTCGTGCATTTGCCGATCGATCCGAACAGTGCGCCGGTGCTCCACGCGATGGCCTGGCGGCCGGGCAGCCGTTCGAAGATCACCAGGCGATAGGGGCCGCGGCCGGGGTTGAAGCCTGCGTCATAGCTGGGGTCGTAGCCGGGGTTGAACCCTGCGTCATAGCCGGGGGGCGGGAGCGGATAGCCGTCGGGCTCCGCGTCAAAGGGCACCGGGTCGTATTGCCCGGCGTAATTGGGCCAGGGGTCGTATTCATCCGGGTCATACTGCGGCGGGTCCGGGTAGACGGGGCGGGAGGGCGGGCGCTGTTGGGCTGCCTGCACCTGCTGGCGCGGCTTTGCCGGCTGCTGGGCCTGCTTTTGGGCCGGCTTTGGCTGCTGCGCCTGGCGCGCCGGCGCGGCGGGCCGGGCCTTGGGAAGCGGCGGCGGCAAGGCCTGCTCCGGCTTTGCCTGCGGGGCGGCCGCGGGGACATTGGTTGCGGCAGCAGCCGGGGCATCGGGCGCCGCCATCGCGCTGGCGGAGCCGAAAACCGGCTGGTCCGGCTGGTCCGGCTGGTCCGGCTGGTCCGTCCCGCCGGGCTTCACCGCCGCAAGGGGGGCTGCAGCGGCGGGAGACCGTGCCTCCGGCGGATTGTCCTCAGCCGCGGTGGACCCGAAAACGGGTTGGCCGGCCGCCCCATCCGTTTGCCGCGGCGCTGCGGCAGGGGCCACGGGAGCTGCGGCGGGCTTCACGACCGCCGCCTGCGGCGGCTGGGGCGCGGGCTTCGCGGCGGCCACCTGGGTCGGCGGCGCGGGCGTCACGGCCGCCACCTGCGGCAGCTCCGGAGACGGAGGTGGCGGTGTATCCGCCCCCCTGAGCAGGAACAGCGAGGCGCCGCCCAGCAGCAGCACCAGCAGCAGCGGAATGGCGAAGGGCATGCGCCGGGCCTGGCGGCGGCGCGGGGCCGGCTTATGCCCGGGGCCGCCGGGGCCGCCGGGGCCGCCGGGGTCCGAGGCGGGCTGCGGGCGGATGTCGCCCAGATCAGGCGGGGGTGCCGCTGCGGCATCGCCCGCGGCGCGCTCACGCCCGCGCACCACGAGGCGGCGCTTGGAGGCGATGTGGGCCTGAAGCTCCGCCTCGGTGGCGGCAAGCAGCTCGACATCATAGGCATGGCGGGTTTCGGGCCGACGCAGCACCTCATAGGCTTGCTGGATCGCCTCGAAGCGCCGGGGATCGGCGGTGCCGGCGGCAGCGCCGGTGTCCGGGTGGAACTTCTTGGCCAGCGCCCGGTAAGCGGCGGCGATCACGTCCGGATCCGCCGCCGGGTCTATCCCCAGGGCCGCATAATGGTCAGGAACGGTGGTCATCGACATGGATCGGTCCGCTTGCCGCAACCTGGGCGTCATCCGCCAACTTCATGGCGGAAGTCAGGCCCGCCGCCCGCGCCGCCCGGCGATGGCCACGCTCAGCGTCATGGCCAGCGTCAGGGTTGCGGCCATCGACCGGAAGCCCTCGAAATTGGCCTCCGAAATCTCGATCCACAATCCGGCGATCTGGGCCAGCGGCGAAAACGGACTGTCGGTGATGGCCACCAGCGGAACCCCCTTCTCCGCCGCCGCACGGGCGAGGCTCACAGTCTCCGCGGCATAGGGCGTGAAGGAGATGGCCAGCACCGCGTCCCCCGGTCCGGCGAAGGTGATCTGCTCCGCCGCGAGGCCTCCCACCGCATCGACGAGGATCGCCCGCACACCGAGCTTGCCCAGCGCATAGGCCATGTAGGCGGCAATCGGAAAGGAGCGCCTGAGGCCGATCAGGTAAAGCGTCTCGGCGCCCGCCAGCCGCTCCACCGCGCGGTCGAGGTCCTGGGGGTCGAGCTTTTCGCGAAGCGCCGCGAGCGACTTCGCCGAGGCCTCGCAGAAGCCCCGGAGGATAACGTTGGGCTTCGACGCCGCCTGGGCATGCTCGCGCAGCTGCCGCAGCCGCTCGTCATAATTCAGGACGCGGTCGCGCAGGCGCGAGCGGAAAATCTCCTGCATGTCGGAGAAGCCCTGATAGCCCAGCGCCTGGGCAAAGCGCACCAGCGTCGAGGGCTGAACCTCCGCCTGCCCGGCGATCGAGGACACCGTGCCGAAGGCGATCTCATCCGGGTTCTCCAGCGCGAAAGACGCGATCTGGGCGAGCCGCCTGGGCAGCGCGGGCGCGCGCCCGGCGATCAGCGCCTTGAGGGCCGCGAAGTCACGTGGCGGGGAAAGGTCCTCGGTCATTGGAACGAATATTTCACGAAAGGGCAATCGTTCCAAATGATTTTGGGGTCAGCCCTCGTCCCAGCCGCGGCTGCGGCGCGACGGGCCGGAGACCGGCGGACGGCGGCGCGTGGCATCCGGGCTCGTGCCGTCGCCGCCCGCCAGCGCGCGGCGCAGGCGGCGGAGGATGACGGCGCGCGCCTTCTCGCCGCCGGCCTTGTCCACCGTGCCCTTGATGTCGAGGATCAACTCCGCCATGTCGTTGTGGCTGTCGAAACGGGCGACCATGGCGGGATCGATGCGCGGATGCGTATCCTCCGCCACGAAGGCGCAAGCCTCACCCGAGAGATCATAGACCGAATCGAGCGTGGGCATGAAGATGCAGTCATGCGGCAGGCCCAGGCCGCGCAGGTCTTGCGCCAGGGCGCGCTGGCCCTCCTCCTCGCCATGGGTGAGGAAGATCGAGCGGCCGACGGGCAGGCGCTCCTTCACCCATTGCACCAGTTCCGGGCCGTCGGCGTGGCCGGAATAATCCCCGATCTGGCGGATCGCCGCCTTCACCGAAATCTCCTCGCCCATGATGGTGACGGATCTCGCGCCATCCTGCAGGATGCGGCCAAGCGAGCCCTCGGCCTGGAAGCCCGCCAGCAGCACGGTGGTGGAGGGCTGCCAGAGGTGGTTCTTGAGGTGATGGCGGATGCGCCCCGCCTCGCACATGCCCGATGCCGAGACAATAATGCGGAAGCCGGTGAAGCGGGCGAGCGCCTTGGAATCCTCCACACTCTCGGTGATGCGCACGTAAGGCGAGGTGAAGGCGCGGGTGAGATCGCCGCCATGCTGCAATTCGCCCGCGTGCCTGACGAAAATGGCGGTGGCCTTCGAGGCCAATGGGCTGTCGATGAAAATGGTGGCCCTCGGCGCCTGACCGCCGTCCATCAGCCTGACCAGGTCGGTGACCAGTTCCTGCGTGCGTTCGACCGCGAAGGACGGAATGAGCAGGGCGCCCTTCTTCCCCGCCGCCCCGTTCACCTCGCGCGCCAGAATCTCGCGGCGGCCGTCCTCGCTGCGCTCGAAGCGGTCACGCCCGCCATAGGTCGACTCGCAGACGATGAAATCGAAATTGGCGGGAGCTTCCGGATCGTGCTCCAGCATCTTGTTGTCCGGGCCGAGATCGCCCGAGAACAGCAGGCGCACGGGCTTTGACCCCTGCTGCTCAACCTCCACCTCGACCGAGGCGGAGCCCAGAAGGTGGCCGGCATTCCAGTAGCGCGCGCGGATGCCGGGGGCCGGGGCGATCCATGTTTCATAGGCATGGCCTTCGAACTGCGAAAGGCAGTCCACCGCATCCTGCTGGGTATAGATCGGCTCCACCTCGTCCTGGCCGCGCCTGGAGCGGCGCTGGTTCAGCTGCTTCACTTCCATTTCCTGGATGTTGCCGGAGTCCGGCAGCATGATGGCGCAGAGATCGGCCGTTGCGGCGGTGCAGTGGATGCGGCCCCTGTAGCCGTGCTTGACGAGCTTCGGCAGCAGGCCCGAATGATCGATATGGGCGTGGGTGAGCAGCACCGCGGAGACCGCCGCGGCATCGAAGGGGAAGGGACGGTAGTTCAGCCCGCGCTCGGTCTTGGAGCCCTGGAACATGCCGCAGTCGACCAGCACCCTGGCTCTCTCCGTTTCGATCAGGTAGCAGGAGCCGGTGACGGTGCGCGCCGCGCCATGGAACTTGAGACGGATCATGCTTTCGCTCCCGGCACCTTGAGGCCGCGCCTGAGGAGCTGCTCCCAGGCCTGGCGCGGGGTGTCGGCGAAACCGAACAGGTCGAGGTCCTTCGCGGCCACCAGGCCGGTGTCAGCGAAATGCCGGAAATTGACGAGGCTCTTCCAGAAGGCGGAGTCAAGCAGCACGACGGGCAGATTGTCGTCCATCTTGCCGGTCTGGCGCAGCGTGAGGATTTCGAACAGCTCGTCCATCGTGCCGAAGCCGCCGGGGAACACCACCAGCGCCGCGGCCCGGATGGCGAAATGCATCTTGCGCATCGCGAAGTAGTGGAAGCGGAAGGTGAGATCGGGCGTCGAATAGGCGTTGGGCTCCTGCTCCATGGGAAGCGTGATGTTGAAGCCGATGGAGGGGGCGCCCGCGTCATGAGCGCCGCGGTTCGCCGCCTCCATGATGCCGGGGCCACCGCCGGTGGCAATCACGTTCTGGCGCGGGCCGTTGTGCGCGATCTTGGCGCCGCCCTCCTCGGAGCAGATGCGGGCGAATTCGCGCGCCGCGTCATACCAGCCGTTCTTCTCGCCCGGCCTCACCCGCGCCGAGCCGAAGACGATGACAGTCGTCGCCACGCCCCATTCGCGCAGGTGCTCCTCCGCCTTCTGGTATTCGAGCTGGAAGCGCAGGCCCCGCGTCGTGTCGCCCAGCAGAAAATCCTGGTCCATGGCGGGAAGGCGGTAGGCGGCGGCGGCCATCTGGGCCTTGTTGGAATCGGTCACGTGGTGGAAAGTCCTGCTGTGCGGGCGTCCTTGGCACAGGGATAGGGCAGTGACCGCCCGGCTTCAAGGGCTGGCCCGAGGGTGGCTTTTCGGCCTCGCCCGTGACAGGGTGAGCGTTTTGTGACGGAGTGGAAGATGGCGGAAAAACCCAGGGCCTTCGGCGAGCGCTACATGGTGAAGCCGGGCAAGAGCCTCAAACTGTCCGACTGCGACCCGCGCGCCGCAAACGGCTTCAGCGACAAGGAGGCCGCCAAGGCGGATACCATCCGCGACGCCGCGGCGATCGATGCGCTGCAGGACAGGCTCTATGCCGAAGGAAAGCACGCGCTGCTGGTGATTCTGCAAGGCATCGATTGCTCCGGCAAGGACGGCACGGTGCGCGCCGTGTTCAACCATTGCGGACCCATCGGGGTGAAGGTGACGCCGTTCAAGGCGCCGGACCCCGGGGAGCTGGCGCAGGACTACCTCTGGCGGGTGCATGCCGCCTGCCCGCCACGCGGCTTCATCGGCATCTTCAACCGTTCGCATTACGAGGATGTTCTGGTGGTGAAGGTGAGGGGCATCGCACCGCCGGACGTGATCGAGCGGCGCTACGACGAGATCAACGCCTTCGAGAAGATGCTCTCCGGCAACGGCACCAGAATTCTCAAGTTCATGCTCAACATCTCCAGGGAGGAGCAGGCCCTGCGCCTGACCGAACGCATCGAGCTCCCCGAAAAGCGCTGGAAGTTCAACCCCTCCGATCTCGAGGACCGCAAGCTGTGGGACGACTACATGAGGGCCTATGAAGCCGCGCTGTCGCGCTGCTCCACCCGCCATGCGCCGTGGTATGTGATCCCCGCCGACCGCAACTGGGTGCGGAACGCCGCCATCTCCCGCATCGTGCGCGAAACGCTGGAGGAGATGAACCCGGAATATCCCGAGGCTGAGGGCTGGGACCCAAAGACGGTGAAGGTGGCATGAGTGACCATGGCCTGCGCGTGGAGGGTGGCCCGCCGCCCTTGCGGAGTGATGGGCCGTTCCGGGACTTTACAACATACAGTCGATTTCCCAGCGGGGGCTGCGAAGGATTATCCTGACCGGAGCGCTTATCTTGGAACAGCCAATCACCATCTTCAATGCACCGGCCATGCTCATCGGCTGCGCGGCACTGCTCATTTGCCTTGCTGTTCAAGGCAGCACGGTGGCCCTTGTGATGGGGCGGCTGAAGCCGCGGCTGCGGGCGCTGGCGTTACAGAATCGCAACGGGCCGGCGCATCTGATGTTCTTTGCGTCCATCATCATCCTGCTGATGTCGCACCTTGCGCAGATCCTCATCTGGTCGATGGTTCTCTACTGGCCGGGGATCCTGCCGAACCCCCACCACGCCGTGCTGCTGGCGGGCAGCACCTACACCACCGTCGGCTTCGCCAATGACACGCTGCCGGAGAAGTGGCAGCTTTTGGAAGTGATCATGGCGGTGACAGGGCTCTTCGCCTTCGCTTGGAGCACGTCGATCTTCTATGCGCTGTCGCAGCAGCTCTACCGGGAAGAGGATTAAGCCCGCGACAGGAAGGCTTCGACCTCGGCGCTTGTCGGTGCAGCCTCGGCGGCGCCCATCCGGGTGGTGGACAGCGCCCCGCAGGCGGCGGCGTAGCGCAGCGCCATCTCGATTCCCTGCCCCTGTTCGAGCGCGTGCGCGAGGCCGCCGTTGAAGCTGTCGCCCGCCGCGACCGTGTCGATGGGCGTCACCTTGAAGGCGGGGAGGGTCTTCTCGATGCCCTCGCCAGCGACGGCGAGGCCCTTGCCGCCGAGCTTGACGACGGCGGTGGCGACGCCGCGCGCGCGGAGTTCCTTCGCGGCCCTAAGGCCCTCTTCGGGCGTCCGCGGCTGCCAGCCGAGCAGCTGGCCCGCCTCGGCTTCATTGGGGGTGATGATGTCGATGGCCCGGAGCACCGAGGGGTCGAGGTCCTTCGCCGGCGCGGGATCGAGGATCACCGTGCCGCCGTGCGCCCGCACGATGGCCGCGGCGGCGAGCGAGGCTTCGAGCGGCACTTCGAGCTGGAGAAGCAGGACCTTCGCCTGTTCCAGCGCGGCGCGGCCCATTTCGACATCGCTGACATCGACGTGGAAGTTGCTGCCTGCGATGACGGAGATGTAGTTTTCCCCGCCCTCGCCGACATTGATGATGGCGATGCCGGTGGCGCCGTCATGGTCCTTGGCGATGAGCGAGAGATCGAGGCCGTAGTATTTCAGCGCGCGTTCCGCGCTCTTGCCGAAATCATCGGCCCCGATGCGGCCGATGAAGGCCACATCGCTGCCGAGCTTCGTTGCCGCCACCGCCTGATTGGCGCCCTTGCCGCCAAGGCCCACGATATAGTCCTTGCCGTGCAGCGTTTCGCCCGGCTTCGGCAGGCGATACATGTAGGCCGTCACGTCCATGTTGATGCTGCCGACAACGGCGATGGTCATAACGACCTCCCTGTTCAGGTGTTGCGCTTCCTTGCCGCCAGCGTGCGGAGTCTGAGCGCGTTGAGGCGGATGAAGCCGGCGGCGTCCTTCTGGTCATAGGCGCCGCGGTCATCCTCGAAGGTGACGAGGGCGTCGCTGTAGAGCGACTTCGGGCTCCTGCGGCCGGTGACGATGACGTTGCCCTTGTAGAGCTTCAAGCGCACCGTGCCCTCGACATGCTCCTGGCTCCTGTCGATTGCCGCCTGCAGCATCTCGCGCTCCGGCGAGAACCAGAAACCGTAATAAACAAGCTCGGCATATTTCGGAATGAAGCTGTCCTTCAGGTGTGCCGCCTCGCGGTCGAGCGTGATCGACTCGATGGCGCGGTGCGCGGCGAGCAGAATCGTGCCCCCGGGCGTTTCATAGACGCCGCGCGACTTCATGCCGACGAAGCGGTTCTCGACGAGATCGAGCCTGCCGATGCCATTGTCATGGCCCAGACGGTTGAGTTCGGCGAGGATCGCGGCGGGCGGCATCTTCTTGCCGTCGATCGCGACGGGGTCTCCCTTGAGGAATTCGATTTCGATGGTGGTTGCCCTGTCGGGCGCATCCTCCGGCGCGATGGTGCGCTGGTAGACATAAGGCGGCGGCTCCACCCACGGGTCTTCCAGCACCTTGCCCTCGGAGGAGGAGTGCAGCAGGTTGGCGTCGACCGAGAAGGGCGCATCGCCGCGCTTGTCCCTGGCGACGGGGATCTGGTGGGTTTCGGCGAAGTCGATCAGGTCGGTGCGGCTCCTGAAATTCCATTCGCGCCAGGGGGCGATGACCTTGATGTCCGGGTTCAGCGCGTAAGCCGTGAGTTCGAAGCGCACCTGGTCATTGCCCTTGCCGGTGGCGCCGTGGGCGATGGCGTCGGCGCCCGTCTCCTGCGCGATTTCGATCAGGCGCTTGGCGATGAGCGGGCGGGCAATCGACGTGCCGAGCAGGTAGACGCCCTCATAGACGGCATTGGCGCGGAACATGGGGAAGACGAAGTCCCTGACGAATTCCTCGCGCAGGTCTTCGATATAGATGTCCTTGATGCCCAGCATCAGGGCCTTCTCGCGGGCGGGCTCAAGCTCGCCGCCCTGGCCCAGATCGGCGGTGAACGTCACGACCTCGGCCCCATATTCCGTCTGCAGCCACCTGAGGATGATCGAGGTGTCGAGGCCGCCGGAATAGGCGAGCACCACTTTCTTCACTTTCTGCCTGGACATGGAGCGCACCCATTGGAATTGGCTGTGCGCCACCTATCACGTCAGATGCGCTGGCCGCAACTGGAGGGCTGATAGGCGGTGCATGCCGGAAAATGGGTTCGATAATCCTTCTCCACAGTGGGAGGAGATCATCCAGGCAAACCCACACCGGTTGCATCGAAGCCGGCGTCCGATTGCAAGGCGAAATGCGCCTTGGCCGGCGCCAACTGGCTGATGAGGTGGAACTTTCGAAGAGGAATGCGAATTTCTCGATGGACAAGCAAAAAGTTAACATCTTCTTAACGGTTGACACCCCTTTTAGATGGTAGGACAACAAATAGTGGAAAAGAGCCGGTTGCCGGAGAAGGACAGATGACAAAACTCAGTATTTCCAAACTCATAGAGATGGCGAAGGCCGTCAAAATGACGGAAGCGCAGCAAGAAGAGCAGCGTCGCAGCTTTGTATACGGCAACACCGCTTTTGAGAATCCCGCGATCACAAGGAAGATGGTCGATGATATTGCGGATGCCATGCGCGCTTGAATTGCGATTTAACTATATGTAGATAGGCCACACCCTCTGGGTGTGGCTTTTTTTGTTGGGCCGAGAATGAACGACGAAGAAGCAGCGAAACGAGAAGCTGAAAACGGGTTCAGGCAACTCGAAGAAGGCACTGAGGTCATTCGCTACTATCTGGAACCCGGCAGGCCCTTTGCATTGCGTCCTGGGCTCATTCTCCAACTGCAGAAGATTGCCGTTCAAGGCATACAGTCTAATCCTGGGGAATGGCGAAGAACTCCAGTCAGGATAGAAGGAAGCGCTCATCAGCCTCCCCCGGCACACCTCGTTGAGGGATTGGTGACCGAAATGTGCGAGTATGTGAACGACAACCTTCACGTCCAAACAGCGTTTCATTTGGCTGCATACGTGATGTGGAGACATAACTGGATCCATCCATTTGCCGACGGCAATGGGAGAACCAGCAGAGTTCTGTCTTACATAGTGCTCTCTATAGTGACAGGATACGTGCTGCCTGGCGTGCCAACAATTCCCGAACAGATCCAAAAAGATCGAAAGGCTTACTTCGCTGCACTGGAAGATGCCGATGAGGCTTGGAGAAACGGTGAGCAGTTGAACTTGGATGTGATGGAAGAGTTGCTCATGAACATGCTCGCCAAGCAGCTTCTCTCGGTTATAAGTTCGGCATCAGGCAAAGAGTTAACTTAGGCCAAGGCGTTCCTTGGCCCGCAGCTTCTGGCTCTCGCTCTTCAGCTGGCCGCAGGCGGCCATGATGTCGCGGCCGCGCGGGGTGCGGACGGGGGAAGCATAGCCGGCACGGTTGAGAATTTCAGCGAAGACCTCGATCGTGTCCCACTCCGAGCACTCGTATTGCGTGCCGGGCCAGGGGTTGAAGGGGATCAAATTCACCTTGGCGGGAATGCCCTTCAAGAGCTGCACCAGGCGCCTGGCATCGGCAGGTGTATCGTTCACACCCTTCAGCATCACATATTCGAAGGTGATGCGCCGCGCATTGGAAAGGCCGGGATAGGCGCGGCAGGCGGCGAGCAGGTCCTTGATCGGATACTTCCTGTTCAAGGGCACGAGCTTGTCGCGGACCTCGTCGGTGGTGGCATGGAGCGAGATCGCCAGCATGGTTCCGATCTCTTCGCCGGCGCGCGCGATTTCCGGAACGACACCGGAGGTCGAGAGCGTGATCCTCCGTTTCGACAGCGAAATGCCCTCGCCGTCCGAGACGATGTCCATCGCGTCCCTGACGTTGTCGAAATTATAGAGCGGCTCGCCCATGCCCATGAGCACGACATTGGTGATGTTGCGGCCGGCGAGCGGCGGGGCGGGGTTGGCCTCGATGTCCTGCGGCCAGTCCTTCACGCGGTCGCGCGCCGTCATCACCTGCGCCACGATCTCGCCCGCGGTGAGGTTGCGCACGAGCTTCTGCGTGCCGGTGTGGCAGAAGGCGCAGGTGAGCGTGCAGCCCACCTGCGATGAGATGCAGAGCGTGCCGCGGTCTTCCTCCGGGATATAGACCATCTCGACTTCGTGGCGGGCGCCGCGCTCATCGGGGGCCAGACGCAGGAGCCACTTCTTCGTGCCGTCGGTCGAGGTCTGCTCGGTGACGATCTCCGGCCGGCCGATGACGAATTCCCCGTCGAGGCGCTGGCGCAGGTCCCTGGCGATGTTGGTCATCCCGGCGAAGGACTGCACACCGCGGTGATAGAGCCAGTGCCACACCTGGCCGGCCCGCATGCGGCGCTGCTTTTCCGGCACGCCGGCGCGGCCCATGGCATCCGCAAGGCCTTGCCGCGTCAGCCCGATGAGCGAGGGGCGCGGATCATTGGGGATATAGCGCGGGGCGACGTCAACGGTTGAAAGCAGCGTGGTCATGAACCGGGCCCATAGCATGAAACCGGGCGGAAATGCGAGAGATCCCCTGAAATGAGGGCTTCAGGACCCTTTGACCAGCGCCACGATGGGCCCCAGCGGGGCAAAACCGTCACTCCGCCCCAACTCCGGGGCGTGCAGGCTGGAGATCGAGCCATCGAGGAAGAGCGCGTTGGGGCAGTTGAGCCTGTCCCTGAACAGGCGGGCGAAGGAATGGAAGTTCACCCAGTCCTCGCTGATGACAAAGATCAGCGTGTGGCCGTCGGCTGCGCCGACGCCGTTCCGGCGCTGAAGCGATGTGCCCGCGGGCGAGAACCTGGGGTGGATCTGGCCATCGACCACCAGCATGGGGCCGGACTGGCTGGCGAATTGCGGCTTGACTCCGGACGCGGCGAAGGCCTCCGTCTCCATCACGCCGCCCGTGTCTCCGTCGATGAAGAACACGCCATTGGGCTTCATGTGGAAGTTGCCCGGGCCGTCGCGGCGGTTCAGCTTGCGCAGCAGCTTGCCGTTCTCGATATAGAGGCCGATGGGCTTCAGGTCCTCGCCATACATGCCGGCGTTCATGCCGAAGGCGAGCGTCTCGCCTTTCGCCTCCAGCGACAGCCGCAGGCTGGCGAAGGAACCATAGGGCGCCCCGTTGTCGTCGAGGCTGAAGAGCCGGAGGCGGTCCTGCCGCAGGTCGAAGCGGCAGACGGTATAGTCATTGCCTTCGAAGCTTTCCGCGGTGCAGGTGGCCTCGGCCCGCGCCGCCCCGATGAGCACTGCAAGCAGCAGGAGCCAGAGCCTGAGGGCTCCGGCCATGCTACTTGCAGGCCTTGTCGATGGCGGCGAGCGCTGCCGAAATGCCCTGCAGCGAATAGGTGTCTTCCGTGGTCTTGCCGCGCGAGGAGGTGCCCTTCACCTTGAGCGACTTGCCACCTTTCATGGCGGCGACGATCTTCTTGTCGCTGCCGGTATCGACCCAGGCGGTGTCACCCTTGGAGAACATTTCATAGGCCTGGCCGTCGATCGTGAGCCTGACGGGCTCGCCCTCCTTGAAGGGGTAGCCGATGATGGTGGAGACCTCGCCCCTCACCGGCGGCTTGCGGCCCGGCATGTTGGTGACGAGGAAGAAGGCCGGATCGCGCTTGACGCCCTTGGGCTCGGTCGCCCTGGGAGTCGAGGAGACATAGCAGACCTTGGAGTCGGCGGCGTCATAGCTGTAGGCTGTCCAGTCCTGGAAGTCGCCGATCTGCCTGGGTTCGTTCTCCGCGCAAGCGAGGCCCGCGGTGAGGGTGAGGAAGGTGATCCCGAGGACACCTGTGCGCCGAAACTGATTCATCCGTAAACCTTAATCCTGGCCGAAGCGAAAATCCAATGGTGGACGATTTCGGCCCAATTTTGGCGGTCAATGTGTCGGCAGGAGGCTGGCCGGATGGATTATTGCAGCGCAACAGGGATTGGGCTAGCGTTTCCGATCATTTGTAAGGGATTTCGATCATGGCGGCAGTGGAAAGCGAAGCGTCCTCAACGGTTTGCGTGGCCCATCTGGTGAGCCACACCGACCAGGCGGCGACCGCCGTGGAGACCATTCTCGCCAAGGCCAAGGCCCGCCTCGCGGCCCGGGTGATGCCGGGGGGCAAGATCAGTCAGCACCTTCTGGACGAGGAGCAGCATGCGGCGCACGGTCTCGCCTGGCTTGCCACCTATGCCGCGACGCTGCGCGAACTCGCCAATTTCGCCGCGCGGCTGGACGCCGAAGGCAAGCTCGGCGAGACCGAGCAGCTGACCATCCAGATCGCGGCGGGCGAATATGTGAACCAGGCCGCCGGCGGCATTCCGATGAACCAGGGCGAGTTCCTGCGTTTGGCCGAGCTGGGCCTGACGCGCGGCGAGACGGCGGGGCTCCATGACCTGGTGCTGGCCGGGCGCGGCAACACGGCGGCGGCGCGGCGCCGGCTGGTGGAGCTTTTCACCGAAGGCAATTTCGGCTCCTCCGGCCTCGACGGGACGCTCAACGAAATGCGCGAGACGATGCGCCGCTTCATCGAGACCAGGGTGGCGCCCCATGCCCACCAGTGGCACCTCGACAATGCCTATGTGCCGATGGAAATCGTGCAGGAACTCGCCGGGCTCGGCGTCTTCGCGCTGACGCTGCCCGAGGAATATGGCGGACTGGGCCTTTCCAGGGAATCGATGTGCGTGGTTTCAGAAGAACTCTCGCGCGGCTGGATCGCGGTTGGCTCCCTCGGCACAAGGGCGGAGATCGCCTGCGAGCTGATCCTGTGTGGCGGAACCAGGGAGCAGAAGGAACACTGGCTGCCGAAGATCGCGAGCGGAGAGATACTGCCCGCCGCGGTGTTCACCGAACCCAACACCGGTTCCGACTTGGGCAGCCTGCGCACCCGCGCGGTGCGCGATGGCGATGTCTACAAGGTGACCGGCAACAAGACGTGGATCACCCACCCGGTGCGCGCCGACGTGATGACGCTGCTGGCGCGCACCAACCCGGACGAGACGGGCTACAGGGGCCTCTCCATGTTCCTCGCAGAAAAACCGCGGGGAAGCGATGAGAATCCTTTCCCCGCCAGGGGCATGACCGGCGGCGAGATCGGGGTGCTCGGCTATCGCGGCATGAAGGAATACGAGATCCGCTTCGAGGACTTCGAGGTGAAGGCCGGAAATCTGCTGGGCGGCATCGAGGGCCAGGGCTTCAAGCAGCTGATGCAGACCTTTGAGGCCGCGCGCATCCAGACCGCGGCGCGCGCCGTTGGCGTGGCGCAGAGCGCCCTCGACCTCGGCCTCAAATATGCCCAGGACCGCTCGCAGTTCGGCAGGCCGATCGTCAGTTTCCCGCGCATTGCCGACAAGCTGGCGCTGATGGCGGCGGAGGTGATGGCGGCCCGCCAGCTCACCCTCTTCGCGGCGCGCGAAAAGGATGCGGGCCGGCGTTGCGACCTTGAG
This sequence comes from Aestuariivirga sp., assembly GCF_020252405.1. Classification (GTDB taxonomy): domain Bacteria; phylum Pseudomonadota; class Alphaproteobacteria; order Rhizobiales; family Aestuariivirgaceae; genus Aestuariivirga. The sequence continues at coordinate 6,579 of NZ_JADCDA010000018.1, read as the reverse complement.
GCCGGCATGGCGAAACTTCTGGGCGCGCGCGTCGCCTGGGCGGCGGCCGACAATGCGCTGCAGATTCACGGCGGCAATGGTTTTGCTCTGGAGTATCAGATCAGCCGCGTGCTGTGCGATGCGAGGATCCTCAACATCTTCGAGGGTGCCGCGGAAATCCAGGCGCAAGTGATCGCGCGGCGGCTGCTGGAAGGCGGTAATTGACCCGCGGCATCCTCATCACCGGCTGTTCCACCGGCATCGGCTGGACCTGCGCGCTCGGCATGAAGGCCCGCGGCTGGCGGGTCTTCGCGACGGCGCGAAAGCCAGGCGATCTGGCGCGTCTCGAGGCGGAAGGCGTTGAGGCCATTTATCTCGATTATGCGGAGCCCGCCTCGGTGACGGCTTGTGCGATTGAGGTATCAATGCGCACCGGCGGCAGGCTCGACGCGCTTTTCAACAATGGCGCCTTCGGGCAGCCGGGCGCGGTGGAGGATTTGCGGCGCGAGGTTCTGGAGCGGCAATTCGCTTGCAATGTCTTCGGCTGGCACCAGCTGACGCGCGACTGCCTGGCCCTGATGCGGGCCAATGGCGGAGGGCGCATCGTGCAGTGCTCCTCCGTCCTTGGCCTCGTGGCGCTGAAATGGCGCGGCGCCTATAACGCCTCGAAATTCGCCATCGAGGCCTTGTCGGACACCATGCGGCTTGAACTGCGCGGCTCCGGCATTTTCGTCTCGCTGATCGAGCCGGGGCCGATCGCCAGCAACTTCGTCGAAACCTCGCTGAAGAATTTCGAGCAGAACATCGACGAGGCGTCGTCGCATTACAAGGAGGCCTATGCCAGTCAGCGCGCCCGGCTCGGCCGCGGCGGGTCCGCTCGCTACAAGCTGGGGCCGGAGGCGGTGCTGGAGAAACTCGTCCAGGCCGTGGAGGCGCCAAGGCCGCGTGCGCGCTACTACGTGACGAAACCAACGCACTATATGGCGATCGCCCGGCGCATCCTGCCGCAGCGGGTGCTGGACCATGTGCTCGACAAGGCGTCGGACCAATAGCCCCCGCGCGCGCAATGCCGCCTTGACGGGAACCACCGTCCGGCTCATGGGTTGGCGCAGAAGGGAAATCCGGAGCAGGACGTGTTCTTCCAATATCTGAGCTATGTTGCGACGGCGGCGGTGGCGGTGGTGCTGCTGCTGGGCCTGGCCAACATGTTCCGGGGCGGCTCGTCCAGCACCTCGCAAAAGCTCATGCGCTGGCGTGTGGGTTTGCAGGCCGTGGCCATCGTCATCCTCATGGCCGCCTTCTACGTCACCCACCGGTAGCGCTTGAATTCCGGCCCCCGCCTTCCCACGTCTCTCCCCGGCTGGCGGAGGCAATGCGATGGCTGTGACGGCTGACGAATTCGCGGTGAAGCAGAAATTCTTCCCCAAACTCGCCCGCGTTCTGGCGCGGGTGCCGCTGGCCGATGAGCTGGTGGCGGCCTATTACGCCGCCCTCGACCGGGCAACGCCGCTGAAGGCCAGGGGCATCCTGATTGGCGCGCTGGCCTATTTCATCCTGCCGGTCGACGCCCTGCCGGACGTTGTGCTGGGGCTGGGCTTCACCGACGACATGGCGGTGCTGCTCGCCGCCTATAACATTGTGCGCAACCACGTAACGGAAGAGCACCGCCGCCGCGCCCGCGAAACCATCGCCCGCATCAGGGCCGGCGCACCCATTTCCGCGTGACGATGATGACAGCGCCGGCGCAGACGGCCATGCCGAGAATCTGCACCGGCGTGAGGGTTTCCCCGAACAGAGCATAGGCCATCAGCGCAGAGACGCCGGAGACGAGGAAGATGAGGCTCGCCACCCGGCCCACGTCGCCCAGCTCGAATCAACAGCATGAGCAGCGTAATGGCGCCAAGCGACAGGACGATGACGGACCAGCCGAGCGCAAACCACGCATTGAAGCTGCCGTCGAAGCGCATCTGTTCCATCAGCACGGCGGGGATGGCCACCGCGAGTGTGGCACCCACATATTGCCAGGCGCCTCCGCTCGCGAGGTTCAGGGCGGTTGCAAAGCGCTTCTGGTAGACCGTGCCGAAGGAGATCGACAGCGCGCCCAGCACATTGACCGCCACGGTCACCGGCGTGATGCCGCCTGCAAAGCCCGCCTGCAATTTCGGCGAAACGACCAGCGCCACGCCGAGAATGCCGATGAGCAGGCCCACCCAGTGGCGCAGTGCGATCTTCTCCTTCACAATCCAGGAGGCGAGGATCGCCGTCATCAGCGGCTGCAACCCGACGATCAAGGCCGAAACACCCGCCGGCATGCCGTGCGCCACCGCCCAGTAGACGGGCCCCAGATAGCCGCCATGCAGGAAGGCCCCGGCCACCGTGGCATGGAAGGCCTGGGCGCGGCCCGGCCACGGGGCATGCAGCGCCACAGCAATGGCGGCGAAGATCACCCCGGCGATGGGAAAGCGGATGGTGAGGAAGGTGAGCGGGCCGGCATGTGGCGCGGACAGCCTTGCAACCACGAAGCCCGTTGCCCACATGAGGACGAACAGGACAGGCGCCGCGGCAATCAGGGCGCGGGTGGCGGGCGTTGCGTGCGTCATGGCGCCATTTGCCCTGATTTGGGCGGCGGGGCGAAACGGTTAATTCAAGGAGCAGACATGTTCGATCCGCAGAAACTTCTGGAGCAGTTCCTCGGCGGCGGCCGGGGCGGCACACCGGGCAAGGATGGCAAGGATGGCAGGGCGGCGGGCGGCCTGTCGCCCGATTTCATGAAGGGGCTGGCGACGGGCGGCGTGGCGGGCGGCGTGGCGGGCGGCCTCGCCGGCGTCCTGCTGGGCGGAAAGACCTCGAAGAAACTGGCCAGGGGTGCGGTGAAGCTGGGCGGCACGGCGGCCCTCGCCGGGCTCGCCTACAAGGCTTACGAGTCATGGCGCAGTTCGCAGCAGGCGCCGGCCGCCGAAGCGCCGCCGCCGATGAAGGACGTGACGCCGAAGCCGGAGGGCACCCGCTTCCTGCCGGCGGCAAGCGCCGAGCGCGACGGCATGAGCCTCGCCATCCTGCGCGCCATGATTTCCGCCGCGAAGGCCGATGGCCACATCGATGCGGAAGAGCACCGGCGCATCTTCGCCAAGCTCGACGAGCTTGACCTTGACACGGAAGAGAAGGCCTTCATCATCGACGAACTGAGGAAGCCGCTCGATATCGACGCGGTGGTGAGGGCGGCGGAGACGCCGGAACTGGCGGTCGAGATCTATGCCGCCTCGGTCCTTGCCATCGACCCGGACGACCCGGCGGAACAGGCCTATCTCGCCATGCTGGCGTCGCGGCTGAAGCTGGAGCCCGGACTGAGGGCGGCAGTCGAGAAGGAAGCCGCGAAGATGATGGCCTGACCCGCCGCCATGCGCTATTGAGCGGCCATGACGGTCAAGCCCGATGACCAGGGACCAACGCTCGCCCAGCTGGTGCGCGAAAGCTTCTACCGGCTGTTCGCCGACGAGGCCATTCCGCTGGCCGGCAACATTGCCTTCCGCACGCTGTTCTCGGTGTTTCCCTTCCTGATCTTCCTCACGGCGCTGGCAGGGTTCTTCGGCAACGACGATCTGGCGGCGGGTGTGGTCAGCTTCCTGCTCAGCGTCGCCCCGGCCCGGCTGGTGGAGCCCCTGGTGCCGGAGATCCGCTCGATCCTCACCGTGCCGCGCAGCGGGTTGCTCTCCATCTCGGCGCTGATCACCATCTGGAGCGCCATGGGCGGGGTGGACAGCGTGCGTGTCGGCCTCAACCGCGCCTATGACCTGCGCGAGACGCGGTCGATCTGGTGGCTCTATTTCCAAAACGTGCTGTTCATCATCGGCTCGGCGGTCTTCCTCCTCATCTTCGCGCTGCTTATCGTCTTCGCGCCGGTGATGATCCAGTTTGCCGAGGTCTATGCGCCGGCCCTGAAGGGCCACTTCGTGACCCTGGAGCAGCTGCGCTTCCCGATCGGCATCACGCTGCTGACGGCGGGTGTGCTGCTGTGCCACCGCGTGCTGCCGGCCAAAGCGCACAATGTGCTGGAGGTGCTGCCCGGCGTGGTGATCACCGTGGTGGCCTGGGTGGCGATGTCCTCGGCCTTTTCGATCTATCTCGTCAAGTTCAACACCTTCGCCTCGACCTATGCCTCGCTGTCGGGCATCTTCACGGCGATGTTCTTCGTCTATCTCGCGGCGCTGGTGCTGATCCTCGGCGGCGAGGTGAACCGCGTGCTCGAGGTGCGCCGGATCATGCGCATGCAGCGCTTCAGGGAACGCGGCGACGCGGAGTTATAGCACGCCGCCGGCTGCCGCCGAGGGAGCGGGAGAGGCCCAGTTCACGCACCCGATGCCTCGACCGCGTCGTCGAGGGTTTTGAGCCCCGCCGCCGGCGCGGACACAAGCACGGCCATGTTGCCGGGGCGATGCTCGTTCCTCCACATTTTCATGTGGGCCTTCGGAATATCGGCCCAGCCATGGACCTCCGACATGCAGGGGTCGATGCGGCGCGCCATCACCAGCCTGTTGGCGGCCGATGCCTGCATGAGATTGGCGAAATGCGAACCCTGCACGCGCTTCTGGTGCATCCACAGATAGCGCGCATCCATGGTGAGGTTGAAACCCGTGGTGCCGGCGCAGATAACGATCATGCCGCCGCGCCTCGTCATCAGCACCGAGACGGGGAAGGTGGCCTCGCCCGGGTGTTCCACCACCATATCGACATTGTTGCCCTTGCCGGTGAAATGCCAGATGGCCTTGCCGAACTCCCGCGCATTCTTGAGCCAGTCATTGTATTCCGGCGTGCCCACCGCGGGCATCTGGCCCCAGCAATTGAACGTCTTGCGATTGATGACGCCCCTGGCGCCGAGCTGCATGACGAAATCCGTCTTGTCGTCCTCCGAGATGACGCCGATGGCGTTCGCACCCGTGGTGGCCGCGAGCTGGATCGCCATGGAGCCCAGGCCGCCGGAAGCTCCCCAGACCAGGACATTCTGCCCCGCACTCAGCACATGCGGGCGGTGGCCAAACAGCATGCGGTAGGCGGTGGCCAGCGTGAGAGTGTAGCAGGCGGCCTCTTCCCATGAGAGGTGCCTGGGCTTCGGCAGCAGCTGACGGGCCTGCACGCGGGTGAACTGCGCGAATGAGCCGTCCGGCGTCTCGTAACCCCAGATGCGCTGGGAGTTGGAGAACATCGGGTCGCCGCCGTTGCACTCCTCGTCGTCGCCGTCATCCTGATTACAGTGGATCACGACCTCGTCGCCCACCTTCCAGCGCTTCACCTTGGAGCCCACTGCCCAGACGATGCCTGAGGCATCCGAGCCCGCGATGTGGAAAGGGTTCTTGTGGCCGTCAATGGGCGAGATGGGCCTGCCCAATGCCGCCCAGACGCCGTTGTAGTTGACGCCGGCCGCCAGCACGAAGACCAGGCACTCGTCCTCGCCGATCTTCCAGGTGGGGACGACCTCGACCTGCATGGCGCCGTCGGGCGGGCCATGACGGTCCTGGCGGATGCACCAGGCATACATCCTGGCCGGCACATGGCCAGGCGGCGGGACTTCGCCAACCTCATAGAGATCCTTCACCGGGGCATTGCCGTTTGCGGGGGCAGTCTTGGCGGCGGAACTCATGTCGTCGTCTCCCTAAAACAATGCTGCCAAGAATACCCCAGGAAGGACCGTCCCGCACCGCAACAAAAGGAGGGGTGTGAATCTGTTTATCCAATGACCAACCACCTTGACACAAGGTGTTCAGGACATAACCATCATCCGACTCACAATGAGACACTCAGCATGGCGGATCTCCTTGAATGGTGGAACAGCGTGGTGCTCCCGCCGACGGTCGTACCGGTGGCGTTTGTCTGTTCGATCTTCGGAACAGTGATCCTGGCGGTGTTCATGCGCTGGCAGGGGGTGATTATGCTGGTGGTCAGCTTCGTGATCCTGTTCGCCGGGGCCTATCTCGGTAATGTCCTGACCGCCAATTTCGACATACACCTGAACCGGCTTTACGTCAGGCCGGTCTTCATGTCGATCGTCGGCATTTTGGCCGCCGCGCTTGTGTTTCTGATCCTGTTTCCGAAGAACGATAACGACTAGAGACTGATCTCCAGAAGCGGTTCCACTTTTTGCGGATCATGCTCCAGGCTCTATTCGCACACGGGCCGTCCCTCGATCCCGCCTGCGCAGCTGTTGAAGGCATCTCCGCTGCGGGCATTCTTCACGCTTCGCCCGGAGCGCCAGCTGATGGAGCAGGTCTACGATAACTTGCTTTACCGATGGTTTGCCGGGCTCTCGGCTGACGCCGCCGTCTGGGGTGCTACAAGGTTTTCCAGGAACCGGGAGCGCCTGATGCAGGCAAGGACGGTTCCGGCGAGCCGCCGACGCCTCATGGGTCATGTGCCTGGAGCAGGTTTCGATTTAGAGCGGCGGGCGGTCATGCAGAGTCGGGGGCTTTTCCCTCCCCCTTGTGGGGAGGAATTAAGGGTGGGGGTCCCCGGGCTCAGGTCTTTGAGAATTGGACTCCTGGGCCCCCCGCCCCTGCCCCTCCCCCCTTGTGGCAGGGCTATCGCATATGGGTTAGAGCGTTGATAAGG
>NZ_JADCDA010000017.1 GCF_020252405.1 Aestuariivirga sp. | reverse complement strand
TAGAGCGCCGGGCGGTCATGCAGAATCGGGGTCTTTTCCCTCCCCCTTGTGGGGAGGGATTAAGGGTGGGGGTCCCCGGGCTCAGGTCTTTGAGAATTGGACTCCTGGGCCCCCCGCCCCTGCCCCTCCCCACGAGGGGGAAGGAAATCCTAATGGAGTCAATTGACCGCCCGCCGCTCTAAACTATAATTTTTTACGCATTTTCAGGTCAAGCGGACACCGGGTGACCGCCAGAATTGCGACCAAATAAGGAGGTGGAGCAAAAGTCGTCACGCCTTTGCGGATCATGCCCTACACCTTCATCCCCTCGGGTCCGCGGGTGATGCCCGCCACGCCCGTGCGCGCCACTTCGACGAGGCCGAGGGGCACCATGAGGGAGATGAACTGCTCCACCTTGTCGGTCTTCCCCGTGATCTCGAAGATAAAGCTTGTCGTGCCGGCATCGATGACGCGGGCGCGGAAGGCGTCCGCCAGGCGCAGCGCCTCGACGCGCTTCTCGCCCGCGCCGGAGACCTTGACCATGGCGAGCTCGCGGGTGAGCGCGTTGCCCTGGACGGTGAGGTCCGCCACCGAGTGCACCGGCACCATGCGGCCAAGCTGGTTCTTGATCTGCTCGATCACCACGGGCGTGCCGCTGGTCACGATGGTGATGCGCGAGACGTGCTTTTCGTGCTGGGTCTCCGACACGGTGAGCGACTCGATGTTGTAGCCGCGGCCGGAGAACAGGCCGATGACGCGGGCGAGCACACCCGGCTCGTTGTCGACGATCACGGCGAGCGTGTGGGTTTCGATCAGCGGCTTGGCATTGTCGAGGAAATAGGCCGAGCCCGAGGGCTGAAGATGTGCGTTCATGTGTCTTGTCTCCTCGCTTAAACCAGCATCTTGCCCTTGGCGTCGATGACCGAGCCGACATCCGCGTCGGCCACGTCCTCGCCCAGGATCATCTCGTTATGCGCCTTGCCCGAGGGGATCATCGGGAAGCAGTTGGCGAGGGCCGCCACCCGGCAGTCGAAGATCACCGGGCGCTTGACCTTGATCATTTCCTTGATCGCATCGTCGAGCTCCGCGGGCTTGGTGGCGCGCATGCCCACACAGCCATAGGCCTCTGCCAGCTTCACGAAATCGGGAAGCGCCTCGGTGTAGGAGTGCGACAGGCGGTTGCCGTGCAGGAGCTGCTGCCACTGGCGCACCATGCCCATGTACTGGTTGTTGAGAATGAAAATCTTGACGGGCAGCTCATACTGGACCGCCGTCGACATCTCCTGCATGGTCATCAGCACCGAAGCGTCGCCCGCGATGTCGATGACAAGGGCATCCGGGTGCGCCCGCTGCACGCCGACCGCGGCGGGAAGGCCATAGCCCATGGTGCCGAGGCCTCCGGAGGTCATCCAGCGGTTCGGCTCCTCGAAGCGGTAGAACTGTGCCGCCCACATCTGGTGCTGGCCCACCTCGGTGGTGATGTAGGTGTTCTTGTCCCTCGTCAGTTCATACAGCCGTTCGACGGCATATTGCGGCATGATGACGTCGGCGTTGGCCGGGTATTTCAGGCAGTCCCTGGCGCGCCAGCTGTTGATTTGCTTCCACCAGGCGTCGAGGGCCTTCCTGTCCAGGGTCACGGACCTGGACTTCCAGACGCGGATCATGTCTTCCAGCGCGTGCGCGACGTCGGCGATGACCGGCACATCGACGCGCACCGTCTTGTTGATGGAGGATGGATCGATGTCGATGTGGATCTTCTTCGAATTGGGGGAGAAGGCGTTGAGACGGCCGGTGATGCGGTCGTCGAAGCGGGCACCCACGCAGATCATCACGTCGCAGTCATGCATGGCCATGTTGGCCTCGTACATGCCGTGCATGCCCAGCATGCCGAGCCAGTTGCCGCCAGATGCCGGATAGGCGCCCAGCCCCATCAGGGTCGAGGTGATGGGAATGTTGGTCATCGCCACGAAATCGCGCAGCAGCTTAGACGCTGTGGGACCTGAGTTGATGACGCCGCCGCCGGTGTAGAGGATCGGGCGCTTCGCCGTGGCGATCAGTTCCACCGCGGCGCGGATGGCGTTCTGATCGGCCTTGACCTGCGGGCGGTAGGTCTTGTGCTCGATGTTCCTCGGGCCGACATAGCGGCCCCTGGCGAACTGCACGTCCTTCGGAATATCGACGACGACCGGGCCGGGGCGGCCATGGGTCGCGACATAAAAGGCCTCGTGCAGGACGCGCGCGAGGTCGTTCACGTCCTTCACCAGGTAATTGTGCTTGGTGCAGGGCCTGGTGATGCCGACCGTGTCGCATTCCTGGAAGGCGTCGGAGCCGATCAGGTGGGTCGGCACCTGGCCGGTGATGCAGACCATGGGAATGGAATCCAGGAGCGCATCGGTGAGGCCCGTCACCGCATTGGTGGCGCCGGGGCCCGACGTGACCAGCACGACGCCGCACTTGCCGGTCGAGCGGGCATAGCCTTCCGCGGCATGGGTCGCCCCCTGCTCATGGCGGACAAGAATGTGCTCCACCTTCTCCTGCTGGAAGATCTCGTCATAGATCGGAAGCACGGCGCCGCCCGGATAGCCGAACACGGTGTCGACCCCCTGGTCCTGCAGCGCCTTCAGCACCATTTCGGCGCCTGTCATCTCGTTCGTGGCCATGTCACTCACCTCTTCAGCATTTGCGGTCGTAAAACACGCGATTTGTCACTCCGGCAATAAAAAAGGCCCCCAAGGGAGCCTGATTTCCGCGCAGCACCGCCAGTTCCTGGAAGCCTAAGCTCCCCCGGCGCTGCGCGGTCCTACTACAAGAATGATGTTCATGGACGACTTCTCTACGGGGGTGGAGGGGCGGCGTCAAGGGGACTGGGCGAAAGGAGGCCATCATCAGCTCCAGTGCCGCATCTGCCCGCGCCACCAGATGATCTGGCGCTTGATGTATTGGCGGGTGGCGGCCTTGGCCTGTGTGACGGACTCCTCCAGCGTGATCTCGCCTTTCAGATGCGCGATGAGCTCCGGCAGGCCGATGGCCTTCATGACGGGGAGTTCGGGATCGAGGTGCATGAGAGCGCGGGCCTCGTCCAGTGCGCCGGCGGCGATCATGGCGTCGAAGCGGGCCTCGGCGCGGGCGTGGAGCTCGGCGCGCGGAACATCCATGAAAATGCGGTCGACGCGGACGCCGGCGAGCGGGGCCTTGTCCTGGCCTTGCCTTTGCCAGTCAAGCAGGGAGCGGCCGGTGGCGTCGATGACTTCGAGAGCCCGCGTGATGCGCTGGCGGTCGGCGGGCTGGAGCTTCGCGGCCATGGCGGGATCGCGGCGGGCAAGTTCGGCGTGGTGATCGCCGGTGAAACTGCGCCAGTGGCTGCGCACCTCATTGGGGATCGGCGGCACGGGAGCGAGGCCCTGTTCGAGCGCGCGGAAATAAAGGCCGGTGCCGCCGGTGATAATGGGGAGAAGGCCCTGTTCCCACGCGGCGTCCATCTCGCGGCGGGCCCCGGCGAGCCAGCTTGCCACCGAGCAAGGCTGCTCCGCGCCGATATGGCCATAGAGGCGGTGCGGCGCCAGGGCCTCCTCCTGCGCCGTGGGGCGGGCGGAAAGGATGCGCAGCGGCGCATAGACCTGCAGCGCATCGGCATTGACGATTACGCCGTTCAGCGCCGCAGCCTTCTCCAGCGCCAGGGCGGACTTGCCGCTGGCGGTGGGGCCTGCAATAAGCAGCGCGCGTTTCTCGTCTCTGGCGGTCATATGGATTGCGTTCTCGTCCTCATAGCAGCCCCGGGCTCGGGTGCAATCGGCGCGAACGTCACCGGGATGCTGCGCGGCTTCGGGGCAGGCGCGCCGCGCTGGCTGGCGGAGGGCGAGGCGCTGGAGGTTCCGGACTTCGCGGGCCGGGACGATTTCCTGGCGGCCATCGCCGCCCTGCCCCTCGACGCCAATCTCGTGCCGGTGGCAAACCGCCGCAAGCGCCTGCTTGTCGCCGACATGGACTCGACCATGATCGAGCAGGAATGCATCGACGAGCTGGGCGTTGCCGCCGGAGCGGGCGAGCGCATCAAGCAGATCACGGCGCGCGCCATGCGGGGCGAGCTGGACTTCGAGGACGCGCTGAGGGAGCGGGTGAGGCTCTTGAAGGGGCTTGACACCGGCATCATCGACACGATCCTCCGTGAACGGATCAGCCTCATGCCGGGCGCGAAGACGCTGGTCGCCACCATGAAGGCGAACGGCGCCCACACCGCGCTCGTCTCCGGCGGCTTCACGCCCTTCACGTCGAAGGTCGCCGGGGCGCTGGGTTTCGATGAACATCAGGCGAACGGGCTGATCGTGGCGGACGGGCTGCTCACGGGCGAGGTGGACAGCCCCATCCTCGGCCAGCAGGCGAAGCTCGATGCGCTCAGGCGCATTTCAGCGCGGCTGGGGATTTCAACGGCCGATGCGCTGGCGGTGGGCGACGGGGCAAACGACCTCGCGATGATCGGCGAGGCGGGCATGGGCGTGGCGCTGCACGCGAAGCCGCAGGTGCAGGCCCTGGCGAAGCTCCGCGTGAACCACGGCGACCTGACGGCGGTGCTTTATCTTCAGGGGTATGAGAAGGCGGAGTTTGTGGGGCCTCAACTCCCTTAAAGCCGTCATCCCGGCGAAAGCCGGGACCCAGTTTTCTCTCCGCGCCTGCTGAACCAAAGCTGGGCCCCGGCCTTCGCCGGGGTGACGCCTTGTTCCGGTTTATTTCAGCTTCAACGCGATGAAGCGCATTTCGCCGGGCTTGCCGCCTTTGGCGATCAGAAGCAGGACCGAGTTCTTGCCGGCCTTCCTCGCCTCCTCGACGCGCGTCGCAATATCCGCCGCACCCTGAACGTCCTGTTCGCCGGCCTCCGTGATGACATCGCCCGGTTCGAGGCGCTTGTCGGCGGCCGCACCGTCCTTGGCCACTTCGGTGATGACGGCGCCCTTCAGGTCCTTGTCAATGCCGAACTTGGTGCGCAGCTCGTCGGTGATCGAGGTGAGCGTCATGCCGAGCACGGTGACGACGGCGGGAGCCGCAGGCTGCGGTTTCGCGGCGCCCGAGGCGTCCGCCATCTTCTCGCCATCCTCCAGCCGGCCCACCTCTGCGGTGAGCGCCACTTCCTTGCCCTTGCGCAGCACCTTGAGAGGCACCTTTCCGCCGATCGGCGTTTCGGCCACGATCTTGGGCAGGTCGCGCATGGCGTTCACCGGGCGACCGTTGAACTCGATGACGATGTCGCCAGGCTGGAGGCCAGCCTTCTCGGCCGGGCCTCCCGCCGTAATGTCCGCCACCAGCGCGCCATGGGTGTTGTCGAGGGCAAGCGACTCGGCGATCTCGTCGGTGACCGCCTGAATCTTGACGCCGAGCCAGCCGCGCCTGGTCTCGCCATACTGGATCAGCTGGTTGATGACGTTCTTCGCGGTGTTGGACGGCACCGCAAAGCCGATGCCGATGGAGCCGCCCGACGGCGAGAAGATCGCCGTGTTGATGCCCATCACCTCGCCCTTCAAATTGAACAGCGGGCCGCCGGAATTGCCCTTGTTGATGGCGGCATCGGTCTGGATGAAGTCGTCGTAAGGCCCCGCATTGATATCGCGGTTCCGGGCCGAGACGATGCCGAGCGAGACCGAGCCGCCGAGCCCGAAGGGATTGCCGATGGCCATCACCCATTCGCCCACGCGCAGCTTGTCGCTGTCGCCGAAGCCGACGGTGGGCAGGGGCTTCTTGGGCTTCACCCGGATCACCGCAAGGTCGGTCTTGGGATCGCGGCCCACGAGTTCGGCCTTCAGGATGGTGTCATCGTGAAAGTGGACTTCGATCGACTCCGCGCCTTCCACCACGTGATTGTTGGTGACGATGATGCCGGACGCGTCGATCACAAAACCCGAGCCCATGGAGGTCATCTTCTGTTTCGGCTGATCGCCGCCCTGTCCGCGCTTCAGGAACTCGTCGAAGAAATCCTTGAAGGGATTGCTGGGGTCATCCGGATTCCCGGAACCCGGCGAATTGCCGGGCGGCGTGTCGGGCGTGTCCTGCTGGCTGTCCGGCGTATCGGACCCTTCGCTGCCGCTGCCCGATTCGATGGTGATCTCGACCACGGCGGGCAGCAGCCGGTCGGCGAGGTCCGCGACGGAGGGAAGCTCCTGCAACGTCGTGGCGGTGAGGTCCTGCGCCGGCTGCGTCGACGTCTGCGCCTGCACGGCCCCCGCCGCCAGCATGCCGATACCCGCCGCCAGCACGAAGCTGCGAACCGTCACGATCTTGCCGCTCATCTCCAACCTCCTCGAAACCCGTCTCAGAACATCGCCGCGTTCACAAGCCACACCGTCAACACCCCGGCGGCCATGGCGGCAACGCCCCCGATACGCAACTGATCGTCCGAAAGCCTGCACACCGACTGCATCATGGCCTTCAGTTGACCGGGAACCAAGGCATAAAGAAGACCCTCGATCACGAGAACGAGACCGAGGGCCAACAACACATGGGCCAGCATCACTGGGCCGGCATCACTGGGCCGGCTGGGCCGGGGCCGGAACCGGGACAGGCTGTGGCGCCGTGGAGCCACCCGCCTTCTGATCGCTGAAGTAGCGGAAGAACTCCGAGTTGGGGCTCAGAACCATGGTGGTGCCGCCGCCCAGCGCCTTCTGGTAGGCCTGCATCGAGCGGTAGAAGGCGAAGAATTCCGGGTCCTGCTCAAAGGCTTCGGCAAACACTTTGTTGCGATCGGCATCGCCCTGGCCGCGGAGTATTTCCGCTTCCTTCTTGGCCAGCGCCAGCTTCTCGGTCACCGTTCGGTCGGTTTCGGCGTTCATGCGGGTTTTCGTCGATTCGCCCTGCGAGCGGATATCCTGGGCCAGCGCGTTGCGCTCCGACTTCATGCGGTCATAGGTCTGCTCCAGGACGTTGCTGGAGAGATCGGTGCGGCGCACGCGGACATCGACGATCTCGATGCCCAGCGCATCCGCCTCCTCGCGCAGCTGATCGCGGATCTCGCGCATCATCGCGGCGCGGTCGGACGACAGCGCGGCGTCGAAGGAGCGCCGGCCATAGGTCTGGCGCAGGGCAGCATCGAGCCTGGCGCCGACGCGCTGTTCGGCCTGCATCATGTCGGCCCCCAGAGTCTCGCGGAACAGCCGCGCATTGTTGATGCGGGCGAGCGTGAAGGCATCGACGATATAGACCTGCGAGGCCACGTCCTGCACCGGACGACCGTTGTTCTCCCAGATCTGGATGCGGTTGTCGATCAGCGTCACCGTGTCGGCGAAGGGCAGCTTGAAATAGAGGCCCGGCTCCTCCACCACGCGGTCGATATCGCCGAAGCGCAGGACAAGCGCCTTGTGCTTCTGGTCCACCACGAAATAGGAGAGGTAGAAGAGAACCGCTGCGGCGATCGCAGTGACAGCGAGAATGGTTTTGGTCGTGCTGTTCATGGCTGTCCTCCCGCTCAGTTCTGCGCCGCGCCCGAACGGGCCTTGACTTCCGGAAGCGGAAGGTAAGGCACCACACCCTGGCCGCCCGCCCCCGGCTCGACAATCACCTTGTTGGCGCCGCCGAGCACGTTCTCCATGGTTTCGAGGAAGATGCGTTCGCGCGTCACGTCCCTGGCGTTCTTGTACTGCTCATAGACCGAGAGGAAACGCGCCGCCTCGCCCTGCGCCTCGGCAACGGTCGCGGCCTTGTAGGCGTTGGCGTCCTCGATCAGCTTCGCCGCGTCACCGTCGGTCTGGCGATATTTCTGGTTCCGGTACTGTTCGGCCTGGTTGATCAGCTGCTGCTGGTTCTGGCCGGCGCGCACGACTTCGGCAAAGGCATCGGCCACCTGGCCTGGCGGCTGCACGTTGCCGAGGTTGACGGATGACAGAGTGACGCCCGCGCCATATTCGTCGAGCAGCTTCTGGGTGATCTCCACGACCTGCGCCTCGACGGTGTTCTTGCCCGTGGTCAGGATGACCTGGGCGCGGGTCTGACCCACCACCTCGCGCATCGCACTCTGCGACACAGCGGAGATCACCTGCTCCTGATCGGCGACGTTGAACAGGAAGTCCTTGGCGTTGTTGATGCGCCAAAACACCGAGAAGGGCACGTTGATGATGTTCTTGTCGGAGGTCAGCATCTGGCCGTCGTCGCCGTCGCTGCCGATGTTGATCTGGCGCACGGCGCCGACCTTGGGCCGCTCCATGGTCTCGACGGGCCACAGGGCGAAGTGCAGGCCGGGCTCGGCGATGCGGTTGAAGGTGCCGAAGCGCAGCACCACGCCGCGCTCGTCCGGCTGGACCTGGTAGATGCTGTTGAAGATGACCACGACGGCGGCGAAGCCGACCGCGAGAAGCCAGCCGAAGGACCCGCCGCCGCCCTGCGGCAGCACCTGCTTCAACTTGTCCTGACCCTTGCGGATCAATTCCTCAAGGTCGGGCGGATTGGGGCCGCGGCCGCCGCCCGTGTTCGGACGGCGCGGCCCGCCTCCCTGTCCCCATGGCCCCTGCCCCCAGGGACCCTGGCCACCACCGCCACCGCCTTCGGAATTCCACGGCATTCAATTCACCCTTGCTGTTCTGATGTCGCGTCACGCGTTTCGGTCGATATAGGAAGCCCCTGCCGGAATGTCCACGGCGCGGAAGCACCTCACTTTTTTGTCATCCGGTCGAGAATGCGGAGGGTGAAGGAGGCGGTGTCACGCTCAGCCTTGAGGTGCAGCTCGCGCTCCGTCTCACGCCATTCCCCCGGCGAAACCGCCGGGAAATGCGTGTCGCCATCGACCTCGAGGTCAACCTCGGTGAGGTAGAGCCGGTCGACCAGCGGCCAGAACAGGCGGTAGATCTCGCCGCCGCCGATCACCGCCATCTCCGGCACACCGGCGCAGAGGCGGAGCGCTTCCTCCGGGGAGGCGGCCACCTCGGCCCCTTCGGACGCGAAATCCCTCCGCCGCGTGATGACGATGTTGCGGCGGCCGGGAAGCGGCCTGCGCGGCAGGCTCTCCCAGGTCTTGCGCCCCATCACCACGGGCTTGCCCATGGTGATGTCCCTGAAGCGCTTGAGGTCGGAGGAGATGTGCCAGGGAAGCCCACCCTCGCGGCCGATGACGCCATTCTTCGACACCGCGGCGACATAGGAAATCATGAGGCAAGCCTCTCGAGTGCTTCCTCCGAAAGCTTGCAGAAGCAGTTGCCGTCCTCGATGCAGGCCCCCGCAGCCTCATAGAGTTTGCGGGCGTCGGTGTTCCACCCCATCATCAGCCACTTCACGGCATCGGCCTTGCGCGCCACCGCCAGTTTGGCCACCGCCTTAAGAAGCGCGGTCGCGATACCCTTCCGGCGGAAGGCCGGCAGCACGGAGATGTCCTCCAGGTAGATGCCTTCGCGGCCTGAGAAGGTGGAATAGCTGCGCTGCCAGGTGGCGCAGCCTGCGGGCACGCCGTTCCACTCCGCGATGATGGCGCCATTGATGGCATGGGGGTCGGCGAGGAACCGCTCATAGTCCTCGGGCGCCGCCGTGAAATATGCCTCATAGCTGTGGTGCACGGCAAGTTCGCGCACCATGGCGATGAGGACCGGGCCGTCGCCCGCCACGGCAGGGCGGATGGTGATGGTCATGACGCCAGCGCTTCCAGTTCGGAGCCCGTAACGCGGAACACCGTCCATTCGTCCATGGGCTTTGCGCCGAGCGATCTATAGACGGCGATCGAAGGTTCGTTCCAGTCCAGCACCCACCATTGAAGCCGCGGCAGGCCCTCGGCCACGCAGCGCCGCGCGAGTGTTTTCAGCAGCGCCTTGCCGATGCCCCTGCCGCGCAGGTGGGGTTCGACGAACAGATCCTCGAGATAGATGCCCGCCTTTCCGGCGAAGGTGGAAAAATTGTAGAACCACAGCGCAAAGCCCGCCGGCTCGCCGTTCCAGAAGGCGAGGTCGCAATGGCAGCGCGGGGCGGGCCCGAACAGCGCCTCGCGCAGGCCTGCCCCGGTGGCCGTCACCTCATGCGCCAGCTTCTCATATTCCGCCAGCTTGCGGATGAAGCCCAGCACCAGCCCCTCCTCCCCTGGCCGCGCCGCGCGGACCTCAAGGCTCACGGCCCGCCACCCAAGACGAAGAAGATAAGCAGCGCATTGAGGCCGTTCCAGATGCCGTGGCAGGCGATGGTCACCCACAGGCTGCCGAACCGGTAGATCAGGTAGCCGAAGATCAGGCCCATGACGAAAATGAGCCCGATTGACAGCCACGTCTCCGAGAAGTGCAGCAGTGACCACATCAGCGCAGTGAGCAATGTGGCCCCGGCCACGCCGAGCCTGGTCTGCGACAGGGCCGAAAACAGCTGGCCGCGGAAGATCGCCTCCTCGGCCAGCGACGCGCCGATGGTGACCGAGGGAAACACCAGCGCGAAGAGCCATGGCTCGTTGGCGAGGTCGAACATCGCCTCCTTCACCGTGCCCGCTGAACCGGTCTTGGGCGACTGTCCGTCAGGACCTGGCGTGTATTGCGATCCGTCGATGTCGAAGACGGCGGCGATCGCGGAGATCGCCGCATACATCGCCAGCATGAAGCAGACGACGAGCGCCACCCAGCCCAGCCACCCGAGCTGTGGCCTGCGCAGGCTCAGCACCTGGGCGGCGCGGCCGCCGCGCAAGTTCGCCAGCCACCAGGCCATCCCCGCCACGAGCAGCGCCACCGGCAGAAGCGAGACCAGCGCCAGCTTGGTGACGTCATGCGAGGCGGTGGGGTCGAGCCTGTCCGCCCACGCGAAGGCCAACACGGCGACCAGCGGCAGCAGCAGGTAAACCGACAACAACGCCGCCGCAGCCATCAGCGCATACCACAGCCCCGCCGGGTTCGACGGCGCATAAAGGCGGCGGAAGAAACCGCCCGAGAAATCCTCGCCCAGCCACCTCATACGGCCACGCGTGCGGCAATGTGGGGGTGCGGCTGGTAATTGACGATCTCGAAATCCTCGAAGCGGAAACCGGTGATGTCCCTCACGTCGCGCCTGATCACAAGGCGCGGCAAGGCGAGCGGCTCGCGCGTCAGCTGCTCGTCCGCCTGTTCGATGTGGTTGAGGTAGAGATGCGCGTCGCCCAGCGTGTGGATGAAGTCGCCCGGTTTCAGCCCCGTCACATGCGCCACCATGTGGGTGAGCAGCGCATAGGACGCGATGTTGAAGGGCACGCCGAGGAAGATGTCCGCCGACCGCTGATAGAGCTGGCAGGAGAGCTTGCCGCCCGCCACATAGAACTGGAACAGGCAGTGGCAGGGCGGCAGCGCCATGCGGTCCACATCCGCCGGGTTCCAGGCCGTGACAATGAGGCGGCGCGAATCCGGGTTTTTCCTGATCCGCGCGATCACGTCCGAGAGCTGGTCGATGGCGGACCCGTCACGCGCGGGCCAGGAGCGCCACTGGGCGCCATAGACGGGGCCGAGCTCGCCATTGGCGTCCGCCCACTCGTCCCAGATGGTGACCTTGTTGTCGCGGAGATACTGAACATTGGTGTCGCCGCGGATGAACCACAGAAGCTCATGAATGATCGACCGCAGGTGCAGCTTCTTGGTCGTCACCAGCGGAAAGCCGTGGCTCAGGTCATAACGGCTCTGCCAGCCGAAGACCGAGAGCGTGCCGGTTCCGGTTCGGTCGTCCTTGCGGTGTCCGTGCTGGCGCACATGCCGCATGAGGTCGTGGTACTGCTTCATGGGGTGAGCCTAGACGATTCCGCCGGGCGACACAAAGCGGGCGGAGAACCAAGTTTCCCTTTCCTTCGCCGGGGCCGGTCCCTATATTCGGGCTGTCACGCCGCAAGGCATGACTATGGCGATAAACGGTGATCGTAATAAACCATTCGGACCCGGGGGCAGTACCCGGCGCCTCCACCACAGACCGCCGCTGAACGGCGGCCTGTGATGGGGGCGAACCAGGATCGACGAGGGTGTAAAGGGTTGCTTTTTGCCCGTGATGGTTCCGACGTTATCGGGCTAAACATATAGTTGCCAACGACAACTATGCTCCGGTCGCGGTGGCTGCGTAAGCAGTCTGAGCAACCGAAATCAAAGTCCTTGGGCTTAGCCGCTTAAGGCGGGGCTCGCCGGCGCCTGGCAACAGAAGCCGGCACTTAATCTTTTGGTGCGCCTGACGATTGACTCCCGGGACATTTGTGGCGGTCAGCGGCCATATGAGCTTGCGCCGGACTGGGAAAGCCTCGCCTTGAACCAACCGGCGGAGTTTGCGTGTCCGCCTGGACCTTCCGCTATTTTTACAATCAGGTCTTCCGGAAAGCGTGCATAATCCTTGTTCGGGCATCAAGTCTTGCCTCACTGACGGTTTCCATCGTCATCTATCGCGCGCACCGGGCAGCCGCCGCGACATCGGCGACGCATCCCGCAGCACCTTCATTCCGGCCATGGTGCTGGATGTCAGCAGGGAGGATTGAGAGAGACCGTGAGAGAAAAACCGGGCGTGAGAGACATTGTTTCTCCCAAATCCCTCCCATGTTCCGCATGCGTTCTAACAGTGAGTGGCGTAACGTGTTGATTTCCTTGGTGGGCGATGAAGGACTCGAACCTTCGACCCGCTGATTAAGAGTCAGCTGCTCTACCACCTGAGCTAATCGCCCGCCCTTGAAGGACGTTCGGCCCCGCATGACCGGAGCCGACAGGGCGGTAAGTACATCGCCCGCCGTGCCCCGTCTAGCTCTTTTTTAGCGCCCTGTTGACGCCGGAAATCACCGCCTTGAGCGAGGCCGTGACGATGTTCTTGTCGATGCCCACGCCGAACAGGCTGGAGCCGTCAGGCAGCCGTAGTTCCACATATGCGATGGCCGCCGCATTGGCGCCCATGCCGATGGCGTGCTCGCGGGAATCCGCCACAT
>NZ_JADCDA010000016.1 GCF_020252405.1 Aestuariivirga sp. | reverse complement strand
GCCGGAATCCAGCTTTCTTTCAACGCGTGCTGACGCAAAGCGGGATTCCGGCCTTCGCCGGAATGACGGCATAAGAGGAGCATAAACGGTATTCTGATTTCAGTTGAACGCCCGATGCTTTAGGGATCGCGCATGAGCAAGCCCGATGCCCGTTTGCACGCCTATCGCCCCGATCTCGCTGACGTGGCCCTTGCCGGCCAGGTTGAGGCCACGCGTTTCGTCGAGCCGCGCCTGACGCAGGTCATCGAGCCCGTCATCAGCCTGCACAAGGCGCCGCGATTCGATGCGATGCAGCTCACCCAGGCGCTGTTCGGCGAGGAGGTGAAGCTGTTCCACGAGGAGGAGGGGTGGGCCTGGGTGCAGCTCGTGAAGGATGGCTATGTCGGCTATGTGAATGGCAACGCGCTGTCGCCCCATGTGCTGGCGCCCTCGCATCGTGTCGCCGTGCCGTCGACCTTCATGTATCCGGAGGCCGATCTGAAGACGCTGCCCGCAATTCCGCTCAGCCTCAATGCGCAGGTTACCGTGATGACGGAGGCCGGCGCCTATTCGCAGCTTTCCAACCGCCGCTTTGTCTTCACCGCGCATCTGAAGCGCATCGATGATGTCGAGGCGGATTTCGTCGCGGTCGCCGCGATGTTCCGCCATGTGCCCTATCATTGGGGCGGCAAGTCGGCGCAGGGTCTCGACTGTTCCGGCCTCGTGCAGCTGTCACTCGAGGCGTGCGGGCTTCGTGCATTGCGCGACAGCGACATGCAGGAGCGGACGCTGGGCGGCAATTTGCCGGTCGATGGCCTCGACAGCCTCAGGCGCGGCGACCTCGTGTTCTGGAATGGCCATGTGGGCATCATGATGGACGGGACGATCCTGCTGCACGCCAATGGCCATCACATGATGGTGGTGGCGGAGCCGCTCAGGGACGCGGCCCATAGGATTGCGGCACGCTATGGTCAGCTGACAGGTGTGAGGCGCCTGCCCGGATATGCCGGCTTTTGAATCTGGAGCATCCTTCGCTTCGCATGTGTTTCCATGTGCCCGCCCGATGCTCCGGGGGTCAATATCCCCGCGCCCGGTCAACGAGATTTTCCAGCTTCGCGCCACGCTGGTGCCGCCGGATATTCGCCGCCACATAGGCGCAGATCGTTTCCGGGTCGCTGTCTGCGGCGCAGTGAGGCGTAACCGTCACCCTGGGATGCGTCCACAGCGGGCTGTCGGGCGGCAGCGGCTCCGGCATGAAGACGTCCAGCGTCGCGGCATGGAGTTCGCCTGCATCGAGGGCGGCGAGAATGTCATCCGCCACCTGCTGGCGGCCACGGCCGGCGTTGATGACGACCGGCGCGCCGAAGGGCCCCTTGCGCGACAGCTTGCGGATGGCGGCGCGGTTGATGATGCCATCGGTGTCCGGTGTTGCCGGCAGCAGCGAGACGAGAATGTCGGTGCGCGCGAGGAAAGCATCGAACTCCGCGTCACCCGCAAAGCTCCCGATTCCCGGGATTTCCTTGCGGCTGCGGCTCCAGCCGGCCACGCGGAAGCCGATGTCGCGCAGCCTGACGGCGGAATCGGCCCCCATCACGCCCATCCCCATGATGCCGACACTCAGGTCCTTCGCGGCATGCGTGGGGAAGGAGTCCCAGATCCTGTTTCGCTGGTTCGCGTCGATGCGGCGCTGCTGGCGGTGGTGCATCAGCACATGCAGCACGATGTATTCCGTCATGCGGCCGGTCAGGTCCGGATCGTTGACGCGGATGATCGGGATGTTGGCGGGCAGCGTCGGGTCGCCGAGGATGGCATCCGCACCGGCGCCGAGCGACATGATGACCCTGAGGTTCGGCAGGCTCTTCAACACGCCGGGCGGCGGCAGCCAGGCGGCGCAATATTCGATGTCGCCGACATTGCCCATCTGGCCGGGCCAGACGCGCACATCGAGGTCGGGGGCAACCTTCCTCATGGCGGCGGTCCACACGTCCACGGGCCATGTCGGCAAAACGAAGAGGAACGCCATTATTGATTTACGACGCCTTCAGGCGCGGCCTTGAGGTTGAGGGCAGCCGCGATCAGCGCCTTTGTATAGTCGGTCTTCGGGTTTGAGAAGACCTCGGCCGTCGGACCGCTCTCCACCGTGACACCGTTGCGCATCACGATCACCTCGTTGGCCAGCGCCCGCACCACCTTCAGGTCATGGCTGATGAACAGATAGGCGAGCTTGTGCTTCTGTTGCAGTTCGCGCAGCAGATCGACGATCTGCGCCTGCACCGACATGTCGAGCGCGGAGGTCGGTTCGTCGAGCATGATGAACTTCGGCTCGAGAGCCAGCGCGCGTGCGATGGCGATGCGCTGGCGCTGACCTCCGGAGAATTCATGCGGGTAGCGGTCCATGGTGGCGGGGTCGAGGCCCACCTCGGTCAGGGCGCGCGCCACGATCCCGCGGCGTGCGTCATAGCCGAGGCTGCGGCCCTGAACCGTGAGGCCTTCCTCGACGATCTGCTGGATCGAAAGCCGCGGCGACAGCGAGCCGAAGGGGTCCTGGAAGACGATCTGCATGTCCTTGCGGAGCGGGCGCATCGCCGCCGTGTTGTAGCTGTCGATGTTGCGCCCCAGATAGACGATGGGTCCCTCGGAGCGGATCAGGCGAAGGAGCGCCAGGCCCAGCGTGGTCTTGCCCGAGCCGGACTCGCCCACCACGCCCAGCGTCTGGCCGCTGCGCACGACGGCGTCGATGCCGTCGACGGCCTTGATGTGGCCCACCGTCTTGCGGAAGAACCCGCGCTTGATGGGAAACCACACTTTCAGGCCCCTTGTCTCCAGCACCTTCGGCGCGGACGGGTCGCCAGGCGGCGGCGCGCCCTTGGGCTCCGCCGTCAGCAGCATCTTCGTGTAGGCGTGCTGCGGATTGCCGAAGACCTGTTTTGTCTCGCCGCTCTCCACCGCCTTGCCGCGCTGCATGACCACGACATTGCCGGCCATGTTGCGCACAATGCCAAGGTCATGGGTGATCAGCAGCAGCGCCATGCCGAGCTCGGCCTGCAGCTCCTTCAGCAGCTTCAGGATCTGCGCCTGCACCGTCACGTCCAGCGCCGTCGTCGGTTCGTCGGCGATCAGCAGGTCCGGGCTGTTGGCAAGCGCCATGGCGATCATCACGCGCTGGCGCTGGCCGCCCGAGAGCTGGTGCGGGTAATCGAGAAGCCGCGTTCCGGGATCGCGGATGCCCACCTTGCCGAGCAGGTCGACAATGCGGGCGCGCGCCGCATCGCCCTTGATGTTCTGATGCACCTCGAGGATTTCGCCGATCTGCCGCTCCACCGTATGCAGCGGGTTGAGCGAGGTCATCGGCTCCTGGAACACCATGGTGATGCTGTTGCCGCGCACCCGCCGCAAGTTGTTGTCATTGGCGTTCAGCAGTTCCTCGCCCTTGAACCTTATGGACCCTGAAGGGTGCGAGGCGGCAGGATAGGGCAGCAGCTTGAGGACCGAGAGGGCGGTGACCGACTTGCCGGAACCCGACTCGCCCACCAGCGCCAGCGTCTCGCCCCTGGCGATGTCGAAGGACAGCCTGTCGACGGCCAGCGCGGTCCGCCCGCCTTGCGCGAAGGCGACCGAGAGATCCTTCACCTCGAGCAATTTGCCGCTCATGCGAAGGTCTTCCGCGGGTCGAGCGCGTCACGCACCCCCTCGCCGATGAAGACGAGGAGCGAGAGCATGAGGGAGATGATGAAGAAGCCGGTGATGCCGAGCCACGGCGCCTGGAGGTTCTCCTTGCCCTGCCTGATCAATTCGCCGAGCGATGGCGAACCGGGCGGCAGGCCGAAACCGAGGAAGTCGAGCGACGACAGCACCGTCACGGAACCCGCCATGATGAAAGGCATGAAGGTGATGGTGGACACCACCGCATTGGGCAGCAGGTGCTTGAACATGATCCTCGAATCCGAAAGCCCCAGGGCGCGGGCGGCGCGCACATATTCGAAGTTGCGCGCGCGCAGGAACTCGGCGCGGACGAGGCCGACGATTGTCGTCCACGAAAACAGGACCTGGATGAACAGCAGGATCCAGAAGGTTGGCGTGATGAAGGCCGCGAGAATGATGAGCAGATAGAGTGCTGGCATCGCGGTCCAGATCTCGATGAAGCGCTGAAAGAGGAGGTCCGTCCAGCCGCCGAAATAGCCCTGCACCGAGCCCGCCGCCATGCCGACAAGCGACGAGATCAGCGTGAGGATCAGGCCGAAGGCCACCGAGACGCGGAAGCCATAGATCAGCCGCGCCACCACGTCGCGGCCCTGGTCGTCGGTGCCGAGCCAGTTCATGTTGCCGAAAATGCAGTTGGGGTCGTTCACGCCCAGGGGATATTTGGCGCAGGCCTGTTCGGGGGTAAGCCGGAAGGCCGGCGGCGAGGGCGCGGGCATCGGCAGCTGGTAATTCACGCTGCTGTAGGAATAACGGATTGGCGGCCAGATCATCCAGCCATTGGCGGCGACTTCGTCCTGGATGAAGGGGTCGCGGAAGTCGGTGTTGGGGAACGTTCCGCCGAATGCCGTCTCGGGATAATCGACGAAGGTCGGATAAAACCATTCGCCCTTGTAGGAGACGAGGATCGGCCGGTCATTGGCGATGAAGGGGGCGAAGACCGAGATCAGGAACAGGACGAGGAACAGCCAGAACGACCAGTAGCCGCGGCGGCTCTGCCGGAACAGCTGCCAGCGGCGCTTGTTGAGGGGGCTGACGCGGATCGCCATGGCTCAGAGGTCCCGCCTTTCGAAATCGATGCGCGGATCGATCCAGGTGTAGGTCAGGTCCGAGACCAGCTGGACGACGAGGCCGGACAGCGTGAAGATGTAGAGGCTGGCGAAGACGATCGGATAGTCGCGGTTCACCGTTGCCGTGAAGAACAGATAGCCCAGCCCGTCCAGCGAGAAGATCGTCTCGATAAGCAGCGAACTCGCGAAAAAGGCGCCGATGAAGGCGCCGGGGAAACCCGCGATCACCAGCAGCATGGCGTTGCGGAACACGTGGCCATAGAGAATCCGGCTCTCGGTCAGCCCCTTGGCGCGCGCCGTCGTCACATATTGCTTCCTGATCTCGTCAAGGAATGAATTCTTGGTCAGCATCGTCATGGTGGCGAAGCTGCCGATGGCCATGGCGAAGAGCGGCAGCGCGAGGTGCCAGGCATAGTCGCCCATCTTGCCGAGGAAGCTCAGCTGGTCGAAATTGTCGGACGTCAGCCCGCGCAGGGGGAACCAGCTGAAGTAGCTGCCGCCGGCGAAGACCACGATCAGCATGATGGCGAAGATGAAGCTGGGGATGGCGTAGCCGATGATGATCACGCCGGAAGTCCACACGTCGAAGGTGGAGCCGTCCTTCACCGCCTTGCGGATGCCGAGCGGAATCGACACGAGATACTGAACCAGCGTCAGCCACAGACCGAGCGAGACCGAGACCGGCATCTTCTCCACGATCAGGCCGATCACCGAACGGTCGCGGAAATAGCTCTGGCCGAAATTGAAGGTCAGATAGTCCCTCATCATCAGCAGGAAGCGCTCGGGTGCTGGCTTGTCGAAGCCGAACTGCTTTTCGAGGCTCTTGATGAATTCGGGGTCCAGCCCCTGGGCGCCGCGGTATTTGATGCTCACCGCGTCGGTGCCCGGCGTCATCTGCGCCTGGTTGCCGCCCGCCTCGTTCCCGGTGTTGCCGCTGATGCGCCCG
Organism: Aestuariivirga sp.; assembly: GCF_020252405.1. GTDB lineage: Bacteria > Pseudomonadota > Alphaproteobacteria > Rhizobiales > Aestuariivirgaceae > Aestuariivirga. The sequence continues at coordinate 56,793 of NZ_JADCDA010000016.1, read as the reverse complement.
GTCGCATCCGTATCGTTGCCCTGCATTCTGGCGATCACCTGCTCCACGGGCCCGCCCGGCACGAACTGGATGATCGCGAAGGTCAGCAGCATGATGCCCAGGAGCGTGGGGATCATCAGCAGAATGCGTTTGAGGATGTAGGCGCCCATGGAGCGGGATCAGTTTCGGTTGGCGATTCGCTTGGCCTTGGTCTCGTCATACCACCAGGTGTCGAGGAAGCCACGGTCGTATTTGGGCTTGGTTCCGGGCCTGCCGAACCTGTCCCAGTAGGCCACCCGATAGGTGCCCTTGTACCAGTTGGGCACCCAGAACCGCTCCGCCCGCAGCACCCGGTCCAGCGCCTGGCCCGCGGTGTTGAGCTCGTCCCGGGACGGGGCCTCCACCACCTTGTCGAGCAGATCATCGATCGCCGGCGAGGCGACGCCGGAAAGATTGTAGGAGCCTGGCGCCTTGGCCGAGTCCGAACCGAAGAACACGCGCAGCTCGTCGCCCGGTGTCGGGCTGGTCGTGAAGCGGCTGCCCACCACGTCATAGTCGAAGTCTTTCAGGCGCTTCTGGTATTGCGCGTCATCCACCGTGCGGATCGTGGCGTTGACGCCAATAAGCCTCAGGTTCCTCACATAGGGGCCGAGCACGCGCTCGAACACCGGGCTCTCGATGAGGAATTCGACGTCGAGCGTCTGCCCGGATGCGTTGCGCCGCAGGGTGCCGGCGGTCTTCCAGCCGGCCTCGTCGAGCAACGCGGAGGCCTTGCGCAACATGGCCCGGTCCTGGCCGGAGCCGTTGGAGACGGGGGCCAGCACAGCGGGGCCGAACACCTCCGGCCGCAGCGAGGCCTTCAGCGGGTCGAGCAGCGCCAGTTCTCCGGGCTTTGGCTCACCCTCGGCCTGCAGCGGCGAACGCTGGAAGAAACTCTGCGTGCGGTCATAGAGGCCGAAGAACAGGTTCTTGTTGGTCCACCCGAAATCGAAGGCGAGGTTGATCGCCTCGCGCACGCGGATGTCCTGGAACTGCGGCCGGCGCAAGTTGAAGAACCATCCTTGAGCGCCCGACGGAGTCTCGTCGGGCATCTCCATCTTGAGGACGCGCGCGTCCTTCACCGCCGCGAAGTCATAGCCCGTCGCCCAGTCCTTGGAGGTGAATTCCTCCCGCAGGTCGATGGCGCCGGCCTTCAGCGCCTCAAAGCCCGCAATCCTCTCGCGGAAATAATCGTAGCGGATCTCGTCAAAGTTATAGCGGCCCTTGTTCACGGCCAAGTCCTTGGCCCAGTAATCGTCCCGCCGGCCGTAGGTGACATATTCGCCGGGCTTGAAGGACTTGATCGCATAGGGGCCGGAGCCGAGCGGCGGTTCAAGCGTGGACTTCGCGAAATCCACCCTGGCGTAATAGGCCTTGGACAGAATCGGAAGCCCGGCGACGGTGAGCGGCAAGTCGCGCGTGCGCCCGCCCTTGAAGCGGTAACGCACGGTGTGCGGGTCGATGACGTCGCAAGCCTCGACATCGCGGATGGTGATGCGGATGCGCTCGTGTCCTTCAGTCGAAATCAGGCGGAACGTGTCGCACACATCCTCGGCGGTGAGCGCCGAGCCATCGGAGAATTTCGCCTCCGCGCGCAAGGTGAAGGTGACGCTCTTGCGGTCAGCCGCAATGTCCGCATCCCTGGCGACCAGACCATACATCGCGTCGGGCTCGTCCATCGCCCGCGCCATGAGGCTGTCGGTCAGCAATTCGAGCCCCTGCGCCGCATCGCCCTTCAGGATATAGGCGTTGAAGCTGTCGAAAGTGTCCATCGCCGCGGTGCCGATGGTGGCGATGCTGCCGCCCTTCGGCGCGTCCGGGTTCACGTAATCGAAATGCGTGAAGTCTTCCGGATATTTGAGATCGCCGAAAGTGGACAGGCCATGGCGCGGCTCTGCCGCAGCCGAAGCAGCGCCGAGGCACAGCGCGATGGCCGCCGCAGCGAAGAGCTTCACGTGGCGGCCGCCTTCCTGGCCCTCTCCTCGTCCCACCACCAGGTGGTGGGGAACCCGGTCGAGAGCAGGGGCAATTGCTCCGGCCTGCCGAAGCGGTCCCAGCGGGCGGTCCGGGTATAGGGAATGAACCACATGGGCACGACGTAGTGGTTCCACATCAGCACGCGGTCAAGCGCCCGGCAGGCCGCGACCAGGCTGTCGCGGTCCTGCGCCAGCACCAGCTGCTCGATAATCGCATCCACCGCCGGGTTGGCGATGCCGATGTAATTCCGGCTGCCGTCGCGCCTGGCGGCTTCGCTGCCCCAGAATTCGCGCTGTTCATTGCCGGGCGAAAGCGACTGCGGCCAACTGCCGACCATGATGTCGTAGTCGAAGGTCTGGGTGCGCCGTTCATGTTGCGCGCTGTCGACGGTCTTGATGGCGACGCCGATGCCGAGCAGTTCGAGCTGCTGCTGATAGGGAAGCGCCACGCGCTCGAAGGCGGGCGAGTTGAGCAGAAACTCGATGGTCAGCCGCTCGCCCGTGTCATTCTTCAGCACGTTCTTGCCGCCATCCTGAACCGTCCGCCAGCCGGCATCGGAAAGAAGCTTCGCCGCCTGGCGCAGGTTCTTGCGCCTGTTCTGCGGCGTGTCATTCAGCGGATTCATGTATTGCGCGGTGAAGACCTCCGCCGGCAGCTTGTCCTTCAGCGGGTTGAGCAGGGCGAGTTCCGCCCCGGAGGGAGTGTCCCTGGCCTCCATCTCGGAATTGTTGAAATAGCTGCGCGAGCGCGTGTACTGGCCATAGAACAGGTTCTGGTTCGCCCATTCGAAGTCGAAGGCAAGGTTCAGCGCCTGGCGCACGCGCACGTCCTGGAATTTGGGACGGCGAATGTTCATCGCCCAGCCCTGCATGCCGTTCACCTGCCTGAGCGCGATCTCCTCCTTCACGATGCGGCCGGACGTGACGGCCGGAACGTTATAGCCGGTCGCCCAGTCCTTGGCGGAGGTTTCGACCCGCCAGTCATACTGGTCGCCCTTGAAGGCCTCGAAAGCCACGTTGGCATCACGGAAATAGATGTATTCGATGGCGTCAAAGTTATTCTGACCGGCATTCACGGCAAGGTCCTTGCCCCAGTAATCCGGCACGCGCTTCATGCGGATCGAGATGCCGAGCTTCACCTCGTCGGCCACATAGGCGCCGGATCCGAGGGGAGCCTCGAAGCTCGTCTCCTGGATGTTGCGTTGCTTGCCCTGTGCGTCCTTGCCCGTCCACCACGCCCGTGACAGCACGGGAAGCTGCCCGGTGATCAGCGGCAACTCGCGATTTCCCTTCTCGGTGAAGGTGAAGGTCACCTCATGCTCGCCCGTCTGCTCGGCCCCGGCGACGTTCCTGTAGTAGGAATTATACTGTGGATGGGCTTCGCGCAGCGCCTGCATTGACCAGATCACGTCCTCGGGCGTCATCGGCGCGCCATCGTGGAAGCGCGCCTCGGGGCGCAGCCGGTAGACCACCATCGAGCGGTCTTCCGGGTGCCACACGCCGCTGGCGGCCAGGCCATATTCGGTCGAGGGCTCGTCAAGGGAAGACGTGAACAGCGTGTCGTTCAGCACGGCGGGACCCGTCGCGCCCTTGTAGGTATAGGGGTTGAGGTTGTCGAAGGAGCCGACAAGGCCGTAGCGCACCCGCCCGCCCTTCGGCGCTGCCGGGTTCGCGTAACCGAAATGCTTGAAGTCCGGCGGATATTTGATGTCGCTGAACAGGGTGATCGCATGGCGGAAGTCGCGGTCCTCCGCATGGGCCAGCTGGATGCCCACCAGTTTCGCGGCGGGCGCCAGCGCGGCGAGCTTCAACAGGGTGCGGCGGCTGATCGTCATGAGGCGAAAACTCCAGGCGGCGTCATGGCGGTCGAGATAAGCAAGCCCAGCCCCAAAAGAAAACACCGGCCTGGCGCTTGCCGGTGTTAAATTTCAGTGAGATTTGCGGCGTTTACGGGGCCGGGAAGGGCACCGGGCTGTCCGAGAGCGTCTGCAGGTAAGCCAGCAGGTTGGCGCGGTCGGCGTCCTTTTTGAGGCCGCCATAAGCCATCTTGGTGCCCTGAATGGCGCCCTTCGGATTGGCGATGAAGGCGTTCAACGCCTCAAAGGTCCAGGGCTTGTCCTTCAGTGCCGCCATGGCGTCCGAATAGGCGAAGCCCTCGTGAATGCCGTGATTGCGGCCGACGATGCCCCACAGATTGGGCCCGACCTTGTTGGGGCCGCCCTTCGAGCCGTCATGGCAGGCCGCACAGGTCTTGAACACGGCCTGGCCCTTGGTGGCATCGGCCGAGGCCAGCATTGTGCCCAGCGATAAGGCGGGGGCCGCGGCTGCGGTGTCGGCCGCGGTTTCGCCGGCCGGGGCCGCTTCCGCGACTTCCACCGCATAGCCCTGCTTTTCCGGCTTGGGCGCGTGATAGATGAACTTGCTCAACTCGTTCAGGCCGAAAACCAGCAGGGCCGTGCCCAGCACCGCGCCCGCGATCTTGTTGAATTCAAAGCTGTCCATGAAGGCGGAAACCCCTTGAGCCGTCGTCGCGCGCGGAAACTAGTTGTTTCTCCGCCCCGCCGCAATAGTGTAAGGGGGGTTTGCACCAATTTGCCGCGCCTGCCTCTAAGCACATGATAGACAACCGAAATACCATCGTCCTGATCCCCGCCCGGATGGCCTCCACAAGGCTCCCCGGAAAGCCCCTGGCCGACATCAACGGGCTTCCCATGATCGTCCAGTGCTGGAAGCGCGCGGTGGAGGCGAACATCGGCCAGGTGCTGGTCGCGGCCGCCGAGGTGGAGATCGCCGACGTCGTCCGCGCCCAGGGCGGCGATGCGATCGTCACCGATCCGGCGCTGCCGTCAGGCTCGGACCGCATCGCCCAGGCCCTGGCGCTGCGTGACCCGCAGCGCCGCTTCGCATATGTGGTGAACCTTCAGGGCGACCTGCCGGCGATCGATTCCCTGTCGGTCCGGCGCTGCCTTGCCGGCCTCACCAACGAGCCCGCCGACATTTCCACCATCGCCGCGAAGATCGAGCGCGGCGAGGATGTGGCCAACCCCAACATCGTCAAGGCCATCGCACCCTTGAGCGACGGGCGCGAAGTGGCGTTCGCGCGCGATTTTCTGCGCCAGGTGGGGCCGGAGCATCAGGCCCCCTTCTGGCACCACATTGGCGTCTATGCCTATAAGCGCGCCGTGCTGGAGCGTTTCGTGTCGCTCCCCGTCAGCGCGCGCGAGGCGGAGCGCAAGCTCGAACAGATGCGCGCCATGGACAATGGCATGCGCATCGTGGTGGTGCGGGTTGACACGGTGCCGGTCGGCGTCGATACGCCAGCCGAACTCGAAACCGCCCGCCGCATGCTGAGGAAAGCCTGATGCCCCTGAAAATCGCCTACCAGGGCGAAGCCGGAGCCAATTCGCACATCGCCTGCATCGAAGCCTATCCGGCCTGCGAGCCGATGCCCTGCGGCACCTTCGAGGACGCCTTCCAGGCGGTGGCCGACGGCGAGGCCGCGCTCGCCATGATCCCCATCGACAATTCGGTGGCGGGCCGCGTTGCCGACATCCACCACCTGCTGCCGCGGTCGAACCTCTACATCATCGGCGAGCACTTCCTGCCCGTGCACCACCAGCTCATGGTGGCGCCGGGCGCCGATCGTTCGAAGATCAGGGTGGTGCGCAGCCACGTCCATGCGCTGGGTCAGTGCCGCGAGGCGATCCGCGAACTTGGCCTCAAGCCCGTCGCCGCCGCCGACACCGCGGGCGCGGCGCGCGAGCTTTCGGAATCGCGCGATCCCACCCAGGCGGCAATCGCCTCGAGGCTCGCCGCCGAGATCTACGGCCTCGAGGTGATCCGCGAAAACATCGAGGACGAGAGCCACAACACCACGCGCTTCGTCGTGCTGTCGGCCACGCCGCAGGACGCCGAGCCCGAGGACGCGCCGGTGATCACCACCTTCGTATTCCGTGTACGGAACGTTCCGGCCGCGCTCTACAAGGCCATGGGCGGCTTCGCGACGAACGGCGTCAACATGACCAAGCTCGAATCCTACCAGATCGAGGGCCAGTTCTCGGCCACCCAGTTCTATGCCGACATCGAAGGCCATCCCTCCGGGCGCAACGTGCGCCTCGCGATGGAGGAGCTCGAGTTCTTCACCAGCTATCTGCGCGTTCTCGGCATCTACAGGGCCTCGCCGCACCGGGAAGAAATCGCCAGGCGCTTCGAGAAAGCGTGAGCCGCGCGTCCTTCCGCCGCTGCCGCCCGGCGCGGAACGGACTCAGGCCTCCAGCGCCACCCGCACCAGCTCATGCGCGATCGCATAGGGGTTCGCGGCATAGAGCCCGTCCGGATGCGTGCGGTCCATCATCATGCGCGCCTCGCCGGCCGGGAACCAGCGCGCATCCTCGAGCTCGTTCCTGTCCAGCGTGATCTCGGCCGAGACGGCATCGCCGATCAGCCCGATCATCAGGTTAGACAGGAAGGGCCAGGGCTGGCTCGTCACGTAGCGCACGTCGCCCACGCGCACGCCGGACTCCTCGAAGACTTCGCGCCGCGCCGCATCCTCGACGGTCTCGCCCGGCTCCACGAAACCTGCGAGGGCGGAATACATGCCGCGCTTCCAGGACGACTGCCGTCCAAGCAGGATGCTCCCGCGATGCCGCACCGCCATGATCGCCACCGGATCGGTGCGCGGGAAGTGGTCCATCCCGCAGGAGGGGCAATGGCGGCGGTAACCCGCATCGGCGATTTCCAGCCTTGCCGCGCAGTTGGAGCAATAAGTCCGCCGCGCGTGCCACTGCAGCAGCGAGCGCGCCTGGGCCAGCATGCCGAGCTGCTCCGGCGGCAGCGCCTCCTCCATCGCAAGGCTCCTGAGGTCGCGCATGCCCTCGGAGCTCGCCACCTGGGCGGCAAACCACGGCGCGCCCTCCGCATCGAGGCCGAGGAACGCCGCGGCGTCGATTGCCGCGTCATTGCCGGTCACCAGATAACCGTTGCGCAGCAACGCGCCATCGCCAGCAATGCGGATCAGCTTTGCATCGGCCCGCTTGCGCTGCGCCGCCACCCACGTGGCATTGGGGCGGTCATTGGCGCGGCGGTCGAGCGTGTTCAGCACATAGGCAAGCGGCATGGGCGAGGTCCAGCGGAAAAGGGCACCCGGTTTTGGCCCGGATGCCCGAACTCCGCAAGCGCTTGGGGGGGGGCTTAGCTGTTCGCGGCCTTGGGCTGCGCGGCCTCGCGCTCCTTCAGCATGCCATCGACCACGACGACGGTGCGTTCGAGGTCGCCGATCGCATCTTCAAGCTCCACGCGCTGCTTGCGCAGCGCCTCAAGGCGTTCGCGCATCTTGGTGGAGGCGATGCGCAGCTGCGTCAGCTGCCCGTCGCGCAGATTATAGAGATCGAGCATCTCCTTGATCTCTTCCAGCGCGAAGCCGACCTTCTTGCCGCGCAGGATGAGCTGCAGGCGGGCGCGGTCGCGATAGCTGAAGAGGCGCGTCCAGCCGCGGCGGGCCGGATGCAGCAGGCCCTTCTGCTCGTAGAAGCGCAGGGTGCGGGGCGTCACGTCGAATTCACGGCACAGTTCAGTAATCGAATAGGTGCGGTCACGTTTTGACCGCTCGGTGGCTTCAGTCACGCTCATGATTTGTCTCACTCCGGTGTGTCGAGTCGCGGGAACCGCTCACCATCATATAAGCCTGGACGAGTGGAATGTGTATCCCCCAGCGTCAATTTTCATGTCCAAGCTGTGGATTGGGTTAAGTCTGGCTCTCTGGCCCTGTGCCGACCTTGTGCCGACCATGAAAAATCGTAAAAAAGAACAACTGCTTAACCGAATATTTACCAAACTCGTCAAGTCTCGGGAGGAGAATTTCCGCGCCGTTTTCGGGGTCATCTTGTGGTTGTCCCTTTCCAGCGCATACAACTGAAAGACGAGGTCCAATGAAACCAGGCAACCCCTGGAGTGTCAAGGGCATCGAACCCGGGGCCCGGGAGGCAGCGAAAACCGCTGCCCGCAAGGCTGGATTAAGCCTCGGGGAATGGTTAAACTGCGTGATCTTTGACCAGAGCGCGCATAGTGTTGATAAAAAGGCTGATTCTCATTCATGGGAAAACTCCGTGTCATCTCCGCCGCCTCCTGAGCCGCCCCGGCCCGACTTCATCCCGCGCCAGCCTGCCCCCCGGGCCGACCGCCGGGACGACAATGCTCTGCGCCTGCAGGACATCGCCCAGCAGCTCGCCGATCTCGCTAACCGCGAGCGTCAGACGGCGCCTCCGCCTCCGCCCGAGCGCAACCGTGCTGCCGAGCGTGAGGAATTCGAACGGATCGTCGAACGCCTTGACGAGAACGAGCGGCAGACGGTCGAGGCGCTCACCGCCGTCAACGATCGCCTGACGCTGCTTGCCCGGCAGATCACCCAGATCGGCCGGCCCGCCGGTCTCGAACGTCCGGAGGACGTGCCGGGCTATCCCGCCCTCGAAAGCGCCATCCGCTCGGTTGTCGAGCACATCGAGGTCAGCGAGAAGCGCACGCGCGATTCGCTGCGCTCCATGCAGGACCGGCTCGCCGCCGTTGCGGAACAGCGCGGCGTGCCGAGCACAGAGGACGTGCTGCGCGCCGCTCCCGTGCTCTCCGGTCTCGAAAGCCGCCTCGCTGAGATGGTCAACCGCATACAGCGCTCCGATGGCCTGATGACGGAGCGCATCGAGAGCATGCGCTCCACCGCCCAGCAGATGGCTAATCAGGCGCAGGCCTCGGCCGTCACGGCGCTGCGCGGCGAGCTGCGCGAGGTCGAAACGCGCGTGCTGGCCTCGTTCAAGGAAGCCCAGGCCGCCGCCGCCAATGCGCCAACCGTGGTGGCGACCGAGATTGCGAGGGTCCATGGCGACATCGCGGCCCTGTCCCGTCGGCTCGAAGATGTGAAGGCGGCGTCCGCCAGCGACCGGGACATGCAGGCGCTGCGCCAGGCGCTGGAGCAGGTCTCGGCGCGCGTCGCGCAGGAGCCGGATCTGCGCCCGCTCGCCGACATGGACAAACGCCTGGGCGACATCAACCGCCGGCTTGAGCAGGCCGCCGCGGCCAGCCGCGACGAGCCGCAGGTGAGCGCCCTCGAACAGCGCATCGCCGAGCTTGACCACCGCCTGGCCGAAGCCATTCGCCTGCAGGACGACCAGCAGGCGCTGCACCGCCTCGAGGATTCGATTGCCGCCGTCAATGACCGCGTGGTCCAGACGGAGCAGCAGCTGGGCCATCTCGAAACCATGGAGCAGGCGATCCGCCAGCTTTACGATTCGCTTGAGCAGACGCGTGGCTCGGTGGGCGAGGCGGCGGAGGCCGCGGCCAGCCGCGCGCTGGAGCGCTACCAGCCGCCGCAGCCCTTGTTCTCCGGCCCCTCGCCCGAACTGCAAGCGCTGGAGGATGGCCTGCGCGCCATCCGCGAAAGTGCGGCCGCCGCCGACCGCCGCCACCAGGACACATTCGAAGCCGTGCATGGGACGCTGGCCGAGATCGTGGAGAAAATCGCCGAGATCGAGGCATCTCCCCGCGCCGCGCCCGCGCCGGTCGCGGAAGCCCCCCTGGCGGAGGCCGCCGAACCGCCAAGGCCCGAGGCCGCCGACCCGCATGACGCACCGGACCTGCCTGCTCAGGCCGAAGACGTCGGCATGCAGGGGGCGCTCTCCGGCGCCGACGACTTCATCGCCGCCGCCCGGCGCGCGGCCCAGGCCGCCTCCACCAGTCCCTCGGCGCTGCGCGCCGAATATGCCGTGTTCAACAAGCCCGTGGCGGAGCAGCCAGCTTCGAAACGGTCTCTTCTTCAGCGCCTGCGCGCCCGCCTTGCCGACGTCAGGCCCAAGGCCAAGCCCAGGCCATCGGAAGATCCCGGTGCACAGCCGGCGGCCAAGCCCAAGAGCCTCCGCCGCACGCTGATCCTTGCAGGCGCTCTGGTGCTGGCCATCACCGTCCTGTTCACCATGAGCTCGTTCAGCTCCCCGCCGCCGCCCGCCGCGAAGCAATCGGGTGCGATTGAAATGCCGTCGCGCCCGGCTGCGCTGGCTTTGGCGGCCGTAAGCCCCAGGGTTTCAGCTGCTCCGGCGCCTGCCGTTGCCGCCGCCAAGGTTGGTCTCCAGATCACCCCATCTGATCCGATCATCACGGGTTCGCTGTCTTCCGGCGCGGCACAGCCCCTCGCCACCATCCTTGAGCTTCCGCCGCCGGCAGCCGGAACCGAGGCCTTGCGCGCGGCCGCCGCCAATGGCGATGCCCGGGCCCAGTTTATCATCGCCGGCCGTTACCTTAATGGCCAGGGTGTGCGGCAGGATTTCGCCAGGGCGCTTACCTGGTATCAGCGGGCGGCGGACCGCGGCCTCGGCCCGGCGCAGTACCGGCTGGCGACGCTCTATGAACTTGGCAAGGGCGCCGAGGCCAATCCCGCGCAGGCGCTGGCCTGGTATGAGCGCGCCGCACTGGGCGGCAATGTCAAGGCCATGCACAACGCCGCGGTGCTGCTGGCGGGCGGCAAGGTCGGCCCCGCCGCCTATGACCGCGCCTTCTTCTGGTTCGGGGCCGCGGCCGAGCGCGGTTTTGCCGACAGTCAGTATAATCTCGCCATTCTCCTTGAGCGCGGCCTCGGCACGCCACCCAGCCTGGAAGATGCCTTCGTCTGGTACACGCTCTCCGCCAGGCAGGGCGACACGGGCGCCGCCCGGCGCGCCGCCGCCCTGGCGAAGAAACTGCCTGAGGCGGCGCGCATCTCCGCCGCCGCGCGCGTTGCGGCCTGGGCGCCCACGCCGTCGGATGACGGGGCCAATGTGGTCACCGTGGCCGATCCGGGCTGGAACGATGCAAAGCCGGGCAGCGCGGTGAGGTCGTCCTCGTAAGCCTTGTCTCGGGCGCTTCACCGCGCCAAAAGGCCTGCATGAGCGATCGTACCATTTCCGGAAACATCCCCGGCGCCGCCCTCATTCCCGGCCTCGCCGGCCTCATCCCCTTTGTGGGCGGTGCTGCTGCGCAATGGGTCAGCCTGCCGATGCTCCCGGCGGAAACGGGGCTCAAGCTCGCCATCGTCTATGGCGCCATCATCCTCTCCTTCCTCGGCGGCATCCGCTGGGGCACGGCCACGGCGCTTCAGCATCAAGGTCGTCAGAGGCTGGAATTTCCGGCCAGCGTGCTGGGCCCGCTCGCCGGTCTCGCCGCCGTCTTTCTCCCTGCCATTCCGGCGCTTGCGCTGCTGATCGCCGGCTTTCTGATGCAGGGGTTGTGGGACGTGATGAGCGTGGGTTCGGGCCGCCTTCCCGCCTGGTTCGGCCGCCTGCGCATAATCCTCACCGCGGGCGCTGTGGTCTCGCTGATCGCCACGCTTCTGGCGGTGACCGTCACCTGACCTGCGAGGCCGGGAAGCGGTGCACGGCCTTGGCGCCGATCATCCAGACATGAAAGTCGCCGAAGAGTCCCTCGAAGGCCTCTGACCTCACATTCAGCGCGCCCGTATAGCTGCCGAATGCCGGCATGATCAGCCGCTTGCCGTCGGCGATGAAGCAGCGGCAGCGGATGCGGCGGCCGCGCGCATGGATCGCCGCCGCCGGGTGCAAATGGCCCGAAATCTCCGCCTCGCCCGCGCGCAGCGTCTTCGGCTGGTGGCGCAGGCTCACCGGCCCCAGCGCTGTTTCCCCGATGATGACGCCGCCCAGGTCCTGAGGCGGCGCCGGATCATGGTTCCCGGTGATCCAGATGGTGTCGGCCGCCGCTGTTATCGCCCGCAGCAGCGCGAGATCGGATGCATCGATGCGCCCGCGCGCGCCCAGGTCATGGAAGCTGTCGCCGAGGAAGATCAGCCGCCGCGGCCGCGTCGCCTCCAGCGCTGCCTTCAGCTGCAGCAATGACTCGCGCGTGTCATAGGGCGGCAGGTGCACGCCGCGCCGGGCAAGGCTCGTGCCCTTTTCGAGATGCAGGTCCGCCACCAACAGGGCCGAAAAGTCCGGCGCGAACAGCGCGCCCGAAAGGTCAGGAATGAAATCAACCCCGGAGAGCGTGATGCGGTGAGACCTAGACAAGCCGCATGGCCTCGTCGATGAGGGCGTTCGCGGCTTCGGCGAGAAGGGCGTCATGACCCTCGCCGTAAACCGATTCGCGCCCGATATCCAAGAGGATGGGGACGGAGAGCGGCGACACGGCGTCGAGCGCCTTGTGCAGTATCTGGCCTTTGACGCGCCTCAGCATGGCGCCCAGCCGATGGGCGTCGATCAGCCCCTCGGCTGCGTCGTCCCATGCGGCGCGCAGAAGGAGATGGCCGGGATCGTGCGTCCGCAGCACGTCATAGATCAGGTCGGTGTTCACCGTCATCTGCCGCGCTGTTTTCTCCTTGCCGGCCTGGCGCCGCTCGATCAGCCCCGCGATGATCGCGGCATTGCGGAAGGTGCGCTTCATCAGCGCGGACTCCGCCATCCACGCCTCGAGGTCGTCGCCCATCATGTCCTCGTCGAACAGCCGCCCGAGCGAGATACGGCCTGACGAAACGGCAAGCGGGAGATCGCGCACCATCCAGACCGCAAGGGCATATTCCGAGGCGACGAAGCCCAGGGGCTGCATGCCTGCGCGTTCAAGTCGCCGCGTCAGCAGCATGCCCAGCGTCTGATGCGCCAGCCTGCCCTCGAAGGGATAACACACCATGTAATGCTTGTCGGCGCGCGGAAAGGTCTCGACCAGCATTTGCCCCGCCTGCGGCACGGCGGAGCGCAAGCGCTGCAGTGACAGCCAGCCGCGCACCTGCGGCGGCAGGCGCTTCCACGCCGCCGGATCGGCCAGCATCTGCCGCACCCGCGAGGCAAGATAGGTCGAGAGCGGAAACTTGCCGCCCTGGTAGGAGGGCACCATCGGCTCCCGGTCACCGGAACGCGTGGCCAGTGCGCCGAATTCGTCGAGCCCCTCGAAGCGCAGCACCTCGCCCGCGAAAACGAATGTCTGGCCAATCGTCAGCTGGCTGACGAACCATTCCTCCACCTCGCCCAGCACGCGCCCGCCCGCCACCACGCGCTTGCCGGGCCTGCGCTTCGCATGCGCCAGCCGCACCTTCAGCATCTCGTCCTCGACGATGGTGCCCATGTTGAGCCGATAGGCCATGGCGAGCCGCGGATGCGCCAGCCGCAACGTGCCGGAGGCCAGCGGCTTCAGCTTGGCATGGCGTTCATAGGCTCTCAGCGCATAGCCGCCGGTCGCCACGTAATCGACGGCCTGGTCGAACTCCGCGCGCGTCAGCTTGCGATAGGTCCAGGCGCTGGCCACCTCCGCGAAGAGCGCGTCGGGGTGAAAGGGCCCCGCGCAGGCGCGGCCCAATATGTGCTGCGCCAGCACGTCAAGCTTCATCGCCGCCGGGTATTCGGTGTCCTGCGCATTCGCCTCCGCCGCCTGCAGCGCCGCCGTGCATTCCAGCACCTCGAAGCGGTTCGACGGCACCAGCAGCGCCTGCGACGGCAGGTCCAGCCTGTGGTTCGACCGCCCGATTCGTTGCAGCAGCCTGCTTGACCCCTTCGGCGCCCCCACATGCACCACGAGGTCGACGTCCCCCCAGTCGATGCCGAGTTCGAGGGTGGAGGTGCAGACCACCGCCCGCAGCTTGCCCTGCCCCATCGCGGCTTCGACCCTGCGCCGCTGCGCCACGTCCAGCGAGCCGTGGTGGAGCGCAATGGGCAGATTGTCGTCATTCGCCTCCCACAGCGCCTGGAACACCGTCTCCGCCTGGCTGCGCGTATTGACGAAAACGAGGGTCATCTTCGCCCGCTTGATCTCCCCATAGACTTCCGGGATCGCATAGAGCGAGGAATGCCCCGACCACGGCACGCGCTCGACGGAGGAGAGGATGCGGATATCGGGCTTGGCCCCCGGCGTCCCCAGCACCAGCGGCGCAGGCTTCGCGCCCGCGGGCACGAGCCAGGCCCGCAGCGCATCAGGGTCCGCCACCGTGGCCGAAAGCCCGATCCGAATCGCGCCGGGCGCATGGGACTGCACGCGGGTGAGGGCCAGCGACAGCAGCACGCCGCGCTTTGACGTCACCATCGAATGCAGCTCGTCGAGGATGACGGTGCGCAAGCCCTTCAGCAAATGCGCCGCATGCGGGTCCGCCACCAGCAGCGACACCTGCTCCGGCGTGGTGATCAGGATGTCCGGCGGATTGCGCCGCTGGCGCTGGCGCCTGGAGTGCGGCGTGTCGCCCGTCCGCGTCTCCACCGTCACCGGCAGCTTCATTTCCGCAATGGGCGCCTCGAGGTTGCGGGCAATGTCGATGGCCAGCGCTTTCAGCGGCGAGACATAGAGCGTGTGGATGCCCTGGCCCGGTCCGCGTTCGGCGATCTCCGCAAGGCTCGGCAGGAAGCCGGCAAGAGTCTTGCCGCCGCCGGTGGGCGAGATCAGCAGCACGCTTTCTCTGGCCTCCGCATGGTCCAGCACCCGCAGCTGGTGCGCGCGCGGCGCCCAGCCGCGGGCGGAAAACCAGTCGAGGAAGCGTTGCGGCAGGCTCATGACTGTCCCCAGCTTGACGTGGCCCGGCGGGAGAAGCAACGCCGGCTCATGTCCCGCGGTCCGCAGGCAAGGGTAACCCACCGGTCGGTTCTGGCGGGGCCGGTCATGCTCTCCAGCGTCCCGGAGCCACTGACCGGCCTCATCGACCCGCCGTCATCGTGCTGGCATGGCGGCTGCCGGAACAGCCCTTCGGCAACCACGGGCTCTGAGCGGCGCTGAACATCTTCTGATCGCGCGCGGGGCGCCGTTCGCCAACCGCATGCCGCCGCCGGAGCGGCGGGCGTTTGGGTAGTCCTTCACAATGTCAATCAGCAGCAGGCACGAACCCGCTACCTAGCACATCATAGGACTAAAGTCAAGAAGTATTTTCCTAATTTGGCTGATAAGAATATTCACCTTGCCCCGGCTCGACCGGGGCATCCTTTTCCGATCCGCCAAAAAGGATGCGCGGGTCAAGCCCGCGCAAGGTGATTGCTGAGCGGGCTGGGCGGAGGCCTATTCCGTCTGGTACCTGGCGATGGCCGAGCGCTCCAGTGCGGCGGTCACCAGCTTGTCCAGCCCCAGCGCATCGCGCAGCATGGCGAGGAAGCGGAGTTCCTCCTTGCCCACCGCGAGGTCGGAGGCCGCGACTTCGACGGCCAGCGCATAGGCCGTTTCGCGCAGCTTGGGGCTCAGCGCCGCCTTGATCAGGCCGAGGATGGCCTTCAGCCCCTCGCTGTCCTGCAGGATTTCACCGGCTTCCCGCGCCACCCCCATCAGCCGGTGTTCGTCGAAATCGGCGAAGACCGGCAGCGTCTCCACCAGCTGGCGGATCTCGGCGAGTTCGATGGCGTTGATCTTGCCCTCCACGCCTGACATGGTGACCATGGTGTAGATGAGCGCCTGTTCGGTCGAAATGGTGCCGGGCATTTACGTCCTCCTCAAGCGCTGACAGTTAGGTTCTGGAGCGCAAATTGTCCAGCCGGCCGCGCACCGCGTCGATGGCGTCGGCCAGCCCCAGCCGGGACACCGCGACGCCCGGCGGAAAGGCGGTGAGGAAGCGCGAGGCCAGCCGCGGGTCGAGCACCACGAAATGGCCGCGGTCGCCGGCGCGGCGGATCAGCCGCCCGAAGGCCTGGCGCAATCTCAGCCGCACCACCATGTCGGTATAGGCATTGCCGCCGAAGGCCTCCTTGCGGGCGCGCTCCAGAATGGTCGGCGTTCCCCACGGAACGCGGTCGAGCGCGATGAGGCGGAGGGAATCTCCGGGAACATCCACCCCGTCGCGCACCGCGTCCGTTCCGAGCAGGCAGGCATCGCGCTCGGCGCGGAACATGTCGACGAGGGTGCCGGTGTCCATCGGGTCCACATGCTGCGCATAGAGCGGAAGCCCCGCATCGGCGAGGGGCTTCACCAGCCGCATGTGCACGGCGCGCAGCCGCGAGATGGCGGTGAAGAGGCCAAGCCCCCCGCCGCCCGCGGCGAGGAAGAGTTCGCGGTAGGCCGCCGCCACCTGGTCCATGTCCTCGCGGTTCACATCGGTGACCACGATGACGCGGCTCGCATCCGGATAGTCGAAGGGCGACTCCCAGCTCTTGCGCTTCACGGGGTAGGGCAGGTGCACCGCGCCCGTGCGCATCTCGGCATTGGCCCAGTCGTCCGGCACGTCGGGCGGCCGGTCCTTGAGCGTCGCCGAGGTGATGACGATGCCGTCCGCCTGGCGCAGCACGGCAAGCGCCATGGGCTCCGTCGGGTCCAGCCAGTGCGAGTGCAGCCCCACGTCATGCTCGCGTCCGAAGGCCTGCGCGATGTCGAACCACTCGACGAAGAGCGGGTTCTTCTCCTCAAGCAGCCGTTTCAGCATGTCGGCCCACGCGCCCACCATCAGCTCGCCGCGCCGCTTGAGCGAGCGCGACACGGCCTCGATCCGCCCGCGGTCATGGGTGGTGAGGTCCTTGGCCTCGTCGTCGAGCTTCTTCGCCAGCGCGTTGGCGAGGCCGGACATGGGTTTTTTCAGATCGAGCAGCGCGCCCATCAACGCCGCCGCCGCCGCCGCAAGGCCATCGGCCAGCGGCAGGCAGTCCGTCTCGATGGTGTGGCCGGAGCCCGCGTTCTGTTCCGCGCGCGCCAGCACCTGCTGGCGGACGAGCGAGAGGAAATTCTCCGCCAGCCCCTCCGGCTGGCCCGCCTGCACGCGGCGCGTCCATCCGGGGCCGGGCAGAGCGAGCGCGGCGCGCAGCACCTGCTGCAGGAGCGTCCGGCCCCTCTCGTCCTCGCCGAGAAGATCGCCGATACGGTCCGCCAGGCCGCGGCCGCGGCGGCGCTCGGCCTCCGGTCCCCTGATCCAGCGGCGGAGTTCGGCCGTCTCGAGCGCCGTGAGGTGGCCGGAGAAAGCGGAGTCCGCGGCGTCGAACAAATGGTGCCCTTCGTCGAAGACGATGCGGCGGATGCCGCCGGGGGCTGCCGCCTCCTCCCCGGTGAGCGCGACGCCGAGCGCGTGGTCGATGGCGGCCTGGTGCAGGACGAGCGCGTGGTTGGCGATGACGATGGAGGCATTGCGCCCCGCGCGGACCGAACGCTCGATGAAGCAGCGGCGGTAATGCGGGCAGGCGGAATAAATGCATTCGCCGCGCCGGTCGGTGAGGCCAAGCGACTGCGCCGTCACGCCGCGCTGCTCGCCATCGAGCGAGAGGTCGTTGAACAGCGACAGGATCCAGGAGGGGAAGTCACCGCCGGCCATGTCGCCGTCCCGCGTGAAGCGTGCCCAGCGCGAGATCAGCGCGGCGAGGAGAGCGGTGCGCGGGTTGGCCGAGGTGAGCCTGCCGAAGACCTCCTGCATGTTGAGGAGGCAGACATAGTTCTCGCGCCCCTTGCGGATGACGATCCTGGCGCTCCGCTCCTCCGGGTTCTCGATCAGGCGTGAGGTCTCCTGGTCCAGCTGGCGCTGTAAATTCTTGGTATAGGTCGAGACCCACACGGGGGCGTCGTTCTTCCGGGCCCACAGATAAGCGGGTGCGAGATAGCCCAGCGTCTTGCCGAGCCCCGTGCCCGCCTCGGCGAGCAGGATATTGTTGATCTCTTTCGACTGGCGCGGCTGGAAGGCGAAGGTCGCCGCCCCCGCATAGGCCGCCTGCGAGCCGCGCTGCTCGGAGTCCGCTCCCAGCACCTCGCGCAGGAAGCGCTGCGCCTCCTCCGGTGCGATTGCGTCCTGCCGGCCCGGCGCGCGGCTGCCGTCCTCCTCCCATTCCTCGATGCGGTCCCAGGCATTGAGTCCGGTGGCGAAGCTGCCGGCGTCCATCCTGGGGTTGGCCGTCAGCAGCGCGCGCATCGCGGGCTCCGCCCAAGGCCATTTGGCGCGGGCGAGGAAACCGGCGTTCTCCGCCGTCTCGCGCAGCAGAGGATAGTGCTTATTCGACAGGCGATTGAGAAGATCTTCCGCGATGAGGCGCACCGTCTCCCCGTCATCCGCGCCGGGTTCCAGCGCCAGCGAGCGGGCAAAGCCCACCGGCGTCGGCGTTGCAAAACGGGCCGGGCAGACGAAGGCGAAGAGTTCGGCCACGTCGAGGTGGCGCTGCTCGCGCGCGGCCCGCACGGCGGCGCGCGGCGCCTGCGCGGCCACGCCCAGTCGTTCGATCAGGTAGACGGAGTGGCAGATCAGATGCGGCTCCTCGGCCAGTGCGGCGAGCGCATGCGCGGGCTCCATGGGTTCGCCGCCGATCACGGCGCCCATGCCGGACGCCACGGCGGTGCGAAGGTGCGAATCCATTGTCATCCTGAGCTGCAGGGTCCACGTTTAGAGACTGGAACAGCTGAACGGAAGAGGAACGAAGCAAATGGAACAGAAAATCATCGATCTTTTCGACCGCTACACGCATGGCGGCATGAACCGGCGCGACTTCCTGGAGCGGTTGACGCTGCTCGCGGGCTCCGCGGCGGCGGCCACAGCGCTGCTGCCGGTGCTTGAAAACAATTACGCGCAGGCGGAAATTGTGCCGGAGAATGATCCCGCGATCACGGCCGAGACGGCGGAGATCGCGCCCGGCATCAAGGGCTACCTGGTGCGGCCCAAGGCGGCAGGAAGCTATCCGGCCGTCCTCGTCATCCACGAGAACCGCGGCCTCAACCCCCACATCAAGGACGTGACGCGGCGCATGGCCAAGGAAGGTTTCATCGCGTTTGGAGCCGACTATCTCACACCTCTTGGCGGGACCCCGGCCGACCAGGACAAGGCCCGCGAGATGTTCAAGGAGCTGAAGCCGGACGAGGTTGTTGCCTTCAGCAAGTCCGCCGTGGACGCGCTGGCCAAGATCGCGGGCGGCACTGGCAAGGTGGGTGCGGTGGGCTTCTGCTGGGGCGGCGGCGCCGTCAACGCGCTGGCGGTGACGGGCGACCCGAACCTCAAGGCCGGTGTGGCCTATTACGGCATGCAGCCCAAGGCGGCGGAGGTTCCGGGCATTACAGCGCCGCTCATGCTCCACTATGCCGGCCTCGACGAGCGCATCAATGCCGGGATCAAGGATTATGACGCGGCACTCAAGGCCGATGGCAAGGTGTTCGAGGCCTTCCTCTATGGGGGCGTGAACCACGCCTTCAATAACGACACCAATGCGGCAAGGTACAACAAAGAGGCGGCGGATCTCGCCTGGGGGCGGACGGTTGGGTTTTTCAGGAAGTATCTTGGCTAGCTTCTCCTCGCCCTATCCTTTGCAGCTCTGACGATCCAACTGGCTGCGAGGTCTCGGTAGTCCTTGAAGGTGAGTTCGGGAGGATCGATATCGATTTCTGCGCAGATGTCAGGAAGGCTCCGCTGAAACGCCCGGAAATCCCGGCTGATGGCCCTGCCGCCGGGCACGCCGGGATCTTTGGCTTGGTCTCGCAGCCAGGTTGCGATGGTTTCCACGAGGCGATCCGCATCGCCTCCGTAAGCATGAATGTCCTGACCCGCGATGTCGGATATGAATTTCTGATAGCGATAGGGTTCCCGGTCAAGGATGATGCAGCGCTTTTGCCTTTGCTTAGGCGGGCCGAATTTCTTGGCGCCCAGAAACAGGCCGAGTTCCAGCGGCATGTTGAAACGCGGCAACTGGGACCCCTCATCCAGTTCGGTCATCGAAATATCATGGATTGAGAGGCGGCACTGCGCGATCAGGTCGCAAATCTTCTGCAGCCTGTTTTCGGTCCCGTCATCGGTCTCCAGTGCGCAACGCGGTTGGAAACCTGAACGGATGACCGAGAAGACGATTGCGTCGAATTTTTCCTGGTAGTCGGAAGAAAACGGGCAGTTGATGAAGACTTGGCGGTGGTCAGCTCTTCTTGCCGGCATCGCGATTCTTGCCGCGGGCGGCCAACACGGCTTCAACGGCCCTGTCGGCCTCGCGCTGGGTAAAATGCGTCGCCGGGCCGCGCGACCTCAGAATGACGACGCCGTCGGCGGCAATGCCCGCTACCCGTGCGGATTGGGAGCCCCCAACTCCGTATTTTGCTGGCTTTTTCGAAGCGTTCCTGTCCATGCGGTGCAATATCGCTGTTCCTGCGCCGCGTTTCAACCGGTTTCGATTGACCCGCCACGGCTGCCTTCCTAAACACCCGCCATTACTCATGGAAAACCGCAATATGACCGTCGACCCCGCCCTTCGCGCCGCCGCAGAGACCAGCAAGGCCTGGCCTTTCGAGGAAGCCCGGAAGCTGGTCGACCGCGTCAAACGCACCGGCAAGACGGAAGTGCTGTTCGAAACGGGATACGGTCCCTCGGGTCTTCCCCACATCGGCACCTTTGGCGAGGTGGCGCGCACCACCATGGTCAGGCGCGCCTTCGAGCTGCTCTGCGATGTGCCAACGAGGCTCCTCTGCTTCTCGGACGACATGGACGGCATGCGCAAGATTCCGGACACGGTGCCTGACCCCGCCGCACTGAAGCCCTATCTGCACATGCCCCTGACCGCGGTGCCGAACCCCTTCGGCGGCGGTTACAAGAGTTTCGGCGATCACAACAACGCCATGCTCCGCCGCTTCCTTGATACTTTCGGCTTTGAGTATGAATTCGCTTCGGCGACCGAATATTACAAGTCGGGCAAGTTCGATGCGATGCTGCTCCGCGCGCTCGAGAAGTTCGACGACATCATGGGCGTGATGCTGCCGACGCTCGGAGAGGAGCGGCGGGCGACCTATTCGCCTTTCCTGCCGATCTCGCCCGCGACGGGCCGCGTGCTCTATGTGCCGATGAAGAAGGTGGACCCGAAAGCCGGCGCCATCACCTTCACCGACGAGGATGGCGCCGACGTCACCATGGAGGTGACGGGCGGCCGCACCAAGCTGCAGTGGAAGCCGGACTTCGGCATGCGCTGGGCGGCTCTGGGCGTGGACTTCGAAATGTTCGGCAAGGACCACCAGACCAACGCCCCGGTCTATGACCGGATCTGCGGGATCCTCGGCGCGGAGGCGCCGGAGCATTATGTCTATGAGCTGTTCCTCGACGATGTGGGCCAGAAGATCTCGAAGTCGAAGGGCAACGGGCTCACCATCGACGAGTGGCTGACCTATGCCGATCCGGAATCGCTGGCGCTCTTCATGTACAACAAGCCGCGCGAGGCGAAGCGGCTCTATTTCGACGTGATCCCGCGCGCCGTGGACGATTACGGCGCCTTCCTCTCGGCCTATCGGCGCCAGGCGGACAAGCCGGCCGACCGGCTGATGAACCCCGCCTGGCACATCCATGGCGGCAACCCGCCGGCGCCTGAGGAGGGCGGCATTTCCTTCGCGCTGCTGCTCAATCTCGCGGCCGTGGCGAATGCCCATGACAAGTCGGCGCTGTGGGGCTTCATCCGCCGCTATCAGCCGGACCTTTCGCCCGAAACCCATCCGCGCCTCGACCTGCTGGCGAAGCATGCGCTGAGATATTTCGACGATTTCGTGAAGCCGAGGAAGCAGTATCGTCCGCCCACGGAGGAAGAGGCCGCGGCGCTGAACGATCTCGCCGCCGCGCTCGCCGCGCTGCCCGCGCATGCCGCGCCCGATGAAATCCAGCAGAAGGTCTATGACGTGGGCCGCCGCGATCCCTACAGGACCACGCAGAAGGATGGCTCCGTCGGCGTCGGCCAGGGCTGGTTCAACATGCTCTACCAGGTTCTGCTGGGCGAGGAGAGGGGCCCGCGCTTCGGCAGCTTCGTGGCGCTTTATGGGCTTGACAACACCCGCGCCCTCATCGCTCGGGCGGTGCGGGGCGAGTTGGCGGCATAAGCAGACGAGCGCACGGCGGCGCAGATCTCCAGCACCACGGGGTGGGCCGAGGTCGAACCCGAATGGCCGATGAGCAGCGCATCGGGCACGTTGCGGCGGAGGTCGGCCAGAATCTCCACAACGCTCATCGGCGCAATGTCGGCATTGATCAGCCGCACATGGTGGCCGGCGTCGATCAAGGGGCCGCCCACCATCAACAGGCCGAGCGGCGGCAGCAGCTCGCCCGGCACGCGGCTGCCGATCGCGCGGTGCGGCGGGTTCAGCGGGGCGATCTTCAGCGCGGGGCTGGTGGGGGCTTGCATGTCAGACATGGTGTGTCCTCAGCGATGATCGAAGACTTGGATGTGGTGATATCCGCTTCGCCGCCGCCATCGCCTGAACTTGCCGGTGTTTGCCAGCTGGCCGCACAGTCCGTGCGGAGCAGGGCGGCCGTGGGGTTGGTCCGGGCCTTTTGGCGGCGTCACGTGGCTGTCACCTGGGGCTGATCGATTTGGTGTCGTGTCCATCAACAGTCGGGAAAGAGATCATGAGCAGTTTCGTCGGGTCCGCTTTGGAACAGGCCACGCTTTCGCGCCGCAACCTCTTGAAGGCGGGCGTTGGCGCCATGGCGCTGGCCGCCGCTTCGCCGCTGGCTCTCCTGCCGCGCCCGGCGCGGGCCGCGCCCGTCTCGAGCCTCACTTTCACCGAGCTGCCGCGCATCTATGATCATACGCATCACGTGGCGGATGGCTACAAGGCGGATGTGGTGCTGCGCTGGGGCGACAAGGTGGCGGCCGATGCGCCGGCCTTCGACCCCGCGACCCAGACGGCGGACAGCCAGTCGAAGCAGGCGGGCTACAACAACGATCATATGGCCTATTTCCCCCTGCCCATGGGCTCGCAATCCTCCGAGCACGGAATATTGGCGATCAACAACGAATATCCCGATTTCCAGATCATGTTCCCCGGGCTGATCACCTCTGAGGACGATGCCGGCAAGGCGGTGAGCAAGGATCAGGCGGACATCGGGCTTGCTTCGGTGGGCCTCACCATTGTCGAGGTGGAGAAAAAGGATGGCGTCTGGCGCGTGGTCGAGGGCTCGCCGCTGGCGCGGCGCATCACCGGCTTCACCGAATTCGCCATTTCCGGCCCGGCGGCGGGCCATGACTTGATGAAGACCTCCGCCGATCCCACCGGAACGAAGGTGATCGGCACCTCCACCAATTGCGCCGGTGGCCACACGCCCTGGGGCACCGTGCTGTCCTGCGAGGAATGGTCCGCCTCCTTCTTCGGCGGCGACCCGGCCAAGACCCAGACGCGCGAGGCGCTGGAGCGCATCGGCATGGCAAGCGAGGATTACTACGGCTTGGCCCGCTTCTATGACCGCTTCAATGTCGAGAAGGAGCCCAATGAGCTGAACCGCTTCCAGTGGGTGGTGGAGGTCGACCCCTATGATGCCTCCGCCGTGCCGGTGAAGCGCACGGCACTCGGTCGCTTCGGCCATGAGGGCGCGGCGGTGGCGCTCAACAAGGATGGGCGCGCGGTCGTCTATATGGGCGATGACGATTATTTCGAATATCTCTACCGCTTCGTCTCGAGGAATGCCTTCAACGCGGCGGACCGCGCGGCGAATCTGAAGCTGCTGGACGAGGGCGTGCTCTCGGTGGCGAAGCTCAATGCCGACGGCACACTGGTGTGGATGCCGCTGGTGCAGGGCACCGGGCCGCTCACCGCGGAGAACGGCTTCC
The DNA here is from genome assembly GCF_020252405.1 of Aestuariivirga sp. Lineage (GTDB taxonomy): Bacteria > Pseudomonadota > Alphaproteobacteria > Rhizobiales > Aestuariivirgaceae > Aestuariivirga. Next base: position 33,359 of record NZ_JADCDA010000016.1, on the reverse strand, counting down.
CCGATCAGGCGACGGTGCTGATCAATGCCCGCGCCGCCGCCGACAGGCTGGGCGCCACGAAGATGGACCGACCGGAGGACATGGAGGTCTCGCCCGTCACCGGCCGCGTCTATGCGGTGATGACCAAGAACAAGAAGCGCAAGCCCGAGCAGGTGGATGCCGCCAATCCGCGCGCCGCCAATCTGTGGGGCCAGATCGTCGAACTCATCCCGCCGGGCAGCGGCGCGGAGATCGATCATGCGGCCGAAAACTTCGCCTGGTCGCTGCTGGTGCTGGCGGGTGACGCCTCGAAGCCGGAGATCAAGGCGTCGTTCCATCCGGAGACGACGGCCAATGGCTGGTTCGCCACGCCGGACAATATCGCCATGGACCCCAAGGGCCGCCTGTGGATTGCCACTGATGGGCAGAACGACTTCGGCATCGCCGACGGCGTCTTCGCCATGGATGTCGAGGGGCCGGGCCGCGGCCTGTCACGCGCGCTGTTCGCCTGCCCCACGGGAGCGGAGGCCACAGGCCCGTTCTTCACGCCGGACGGCAAGACGCTGTTCCTCTCGGTGCAGCACCCGGGCGAAGACTCGGAGAACGTGAGCAAGCTTTCCACCACCTGGCCGGACTTCGCGCCCAACGGCCTGCCGCGGCCTTCCGTGGTGGCCATCACCCGCATCGACGGCGGCGAGATCGGCGGCTGAGACGGCTGAGGCGGCGGCCCCGGCGCCTTGCCGGGGCTTCGCGGCGATGTCGCGTTACTGGCTCGCCCACATGATGCGGGCGATCCAGTCGACGTCCTTCATGTCGAGGCTCTTCGTCGCGTGGTTCGGGTTGAAGGAGGCGAGTTCGAGGGTCTTCGAGGTCTGACGCTGCATGACCTTGGCCATGACCTGGCCGTCATTGAGGCGGACCGCCACGCGGTCGCCCTTGCGCACCGCGGCTGAGGGGGAAATGATGATGATGTCACCCTCGCGGTAGACGGGCAGCATCGAATCGCCCGTGATTTCCAGCGCGTAGGAATTGGGGTCGGTGACGCCCGGCACCTCGATCTCGTCCCAGCCGGAACCGGACGGGAAGCCCGAATCATCGAAGAAGCCGCCCTTGCCGGCCTTGGCGAGGCCGAGCAGCGGAATCTGGCGCAGCTTCGGCGGCTGGCCGCGGCGGCCGATCAGCAGTTCCGAGAATTCCTCCATCGAGGCGCCGGAGGCCTGCAGCAGGCGGGAGATCGATTCCATGGTGGGCCAGCGCGGGCGGCCGTCCGGGCCGTTGCGCTTCGAGGGATTGAACGAGGTCGGGTCCAGCCCCGACTTCTTGGCGAGACCCGAGGCCGAGAAGCCATAGCGTTCGGCAATCGTGTCAATGGCGTTCCAGACCTGCTTATGTGTGAGCATTATGCCCTCCAGTTGGGAGTAAAAGTTCATATTTGTAGGAAGCTATACCTTGTGTTGCAATGATTGTCCAGATGCCATTGAAGGATTATGGTCCGCCGCGATGCGAATTCTCTATAAAATCATGCCCGCCGCCCAGTGGCGGGCGGCGCGGGCTTGCGGCGTTTTCGAAGGTTCCGCCGCGGACCTGAAGGATGGTTTCATCCACCTCTCCACCGGCCGGCAAATGCGCGGGACGGCGGAGCGGCACTTTGCCGGGCAGGACGGACTGGTGCTGGTGGGGTTCCGGGAGGAGCAGCTTGCCAACCTCAGGTGGGAAGCCTCGCGCGGGGGAGATCTGTTCCCCCATGTCTATGGCGCGATCGACACGGCGCTGGCGGTATCCGAAGATTTGCTGCCGCTGGAAAACGGCGTTCACCGCTTTCCCGAAGGTTTGGCATGAGGCTTGCCGCGCTGGCCTTTCCCCTGGCGAGGCCCTTGCTCCATGCGCTCGATGCGGAGACGGCGCATGGGCTGACGCTTCGCGCCCTCACGCGCCTGCCCATGGGACCCGCCCCCGTGGCCGACCCGGCCCTCGCGGTCGAGGCCTTCGGGCTTGCCTTTCCCAATCCGCTGGGGCTGGCGGCGGGCTTCGACAAGAATGCCGAGGCGCCGGATGCCATGCTGGCGCTGGGCTTCGGCTTCACCGAAATTGGCACGGTGACGCCGAGGCCGCAGGCGGGCAATCCGCGGCCGCGGCTGTTCCGGCTGGCCGAGGACCGCGCGGTGATCAACCGCATGGGATTCAACAATGAGGGCCATGCGGCGGCCTTGCGCAGGCTCGCGGCGCGGCGCGGTCGGGGTGGCATCGTGGGCGTCAACATCGGGGCCAACAAGGACTCGGCTGACCGGATCGGCGATTATGTGCAGGGCATCGCCGCCTTCGCCGGTGTCGCGTCCTATTTCACCGTCAACATTTCCTCGCCCAACACGCCGGGCCTGCGCGGGCTGCAGTCGCGCGCCGAGCTGGTGCAGCTGCTGGCGCGGCTCAACGCCGGGCGCGCCCGGCAGGCGGAAAAGCCGCCCATGCTGCTGAAGATCGCGCCCGACCTGCGCGGGGACGAGCTTGAGGACATCGCCGCCGCCTGCGCCGGTGGCGCGGTCGATGGCATCATTGTGTCCAACACCACGCTGTCGCGCGGGGGCTTGCGCTCGCCCCATGCGAAGGAGCAGGGCGGGCTTTCCGGCTTGCCGCTGCTGCCGCTTTCCACACGCCAGCTGGCGCGCATGTTCCTGCTCACCCGGGGCCAGGTTCCGCTCATCGGCGTGGGCGGCGTTCATGACGGGGCCTCGGCGCTGATGAAAATCCGCGCCGGTGCGAGTCTGGTGCAGCTTTATTCCGCATTGGTCTATCAGGGGCCGGGACTGGTGACGTCGATTCTCGCTCACCTTTCGGCGGAGGCGGCGCGCAGCGGTTCGCTTGCGGGCCAGAGAGGCCAAGACGCGGCGGCGCTGGCTCACCAGGGGTCGAGCGGCACGTAAGTGCGGAGGATCCGGGCGGTGGCGCCGGTCGCCTGCGCCTTGTCGAGGCCGTAGTCGAGGGCCTGCGCCAGCTCCGGCCTGTCGCTTCTGATCAGGAAGGCGAGGTTGCGGCTGAAATAGTCGAAGTCGGAATAGGCCCCGCCCAGCAGCCGGCAGCAATCCGCCGCGGCCTCGCCCGCCACCCAGTAGATGACCTGCAGATTGTCGCCGAAGACCGCATCGATCTTGCCCGCCTTGAGTGCGGCGCCGGCTGCGGCAAGATCGTCATAGGTTGCGATGCGGGACGGAGCATAATAGGCCGCAAGCCAGCGGGCATGCAGCGTATCCCTGACAACGCCAACGCGGCGTCCGGCGAGGGTGGCGGCGGAGGCGGCATCCAGCGTGCTGGAATTGTTCACCGCAAAGCGCCCCATGAGGCGGAAATAGGGCCTGGTCATGCGCGCTGCGGCGAGAGTTTTCGCGTCGAGCCGCGGCCCGGTCACGGCGACGTCAGCCTCGCCGCTGGCAAGCGCCGCCATAATGCCGGCAAAGGGCCTGACCTCCACCGTGCAGGCAAGGCGGGCCTGTTCGCAGGCCGCAATGGCAATCTCGACCGAGATGCCGGCGGGCGAGCCCGTGCGGGAGCGGAAGCTGAAGGGCGCGAAATCCTCGTCCGCCACGAGCCTGACGGAGAGATTGTCCGGCAGCTGTGGCCGGACCCGTTCCTCCGGGCTGCGGAAAAGCGGCGCCTGGCGGGCGGCAGGCGGATTGTCCTGCGCTTCTGCAATTGAAGATAGCAGAACTAGCCCGAAAAACATCCGGCAGGCGGTGGAAAAATTGACGTTACGTCGCATTACTCGGCCATTGGCAGGTGCAGGCGGTGCTGTCGGAACACGGTCACGAAGGGTTTGGCGAGTCTCCCGCAGCGCCTCTCAACATAGCCGGGGACGCGGGTGAAGTCTTGCCCCGTCTGAGCTTCCCCGCCCTTTGCGACCTGATCCGCCGCCTGCCGAAGGAGGAACTTGAGGAGGCGCTGCGCACCCGGATCATCCGCGCGGTGAGCCTGCCCGGTCTTGTGCTCCATGCCGTGTGCGGCATGCAGGCCCTGCGCCAGGCGCGGGCGCGCGGCCTCGGCATCGTCGGCTATGGGGAGCCCACGGATTTTCTGGCCGCGGCGCGCGCCGTGCACCGCAGGCTGCTGCTGCATGAGGCAACCGCCGGGCTGGCCCGCCGCTGGCCCATGTTCTCCGCCCGCAGCGGGGTGAGCAGCGCGCAGATGCTGGCTTTCGCCGCGCTGGCGGCGCTGGGCGTTGCGGTGTTCCTGCTGCTGCCCGGCGCGCTGTTCATCGCCGCGCTCTCGGCCGTCAGCGGACTGTTCTTCCTGAGCGTCGTCCTGCTGCGCATCCTGTGCCTGTTGCCCCCGTTGCAACGGCCCGAACCGCCGCCGCGCGAGATTGCCGGGGATGACCTGCCCGTCTATTCCGTGCTGGTGCCGCTGTTCCGCGAGGTTGCGGTTCTGCCGCAGCTGCTGGGGGCGCTGGGCGATCTGCGCTACCCCGCGGAACTGCTGGACATCAAGCTGATCCTCGAGGAGGCGGACATCCCGATGCAGCGCGCCGTGGCGGCGCTGACGCTGGCGCCGCACATCGAGGTGATCGTGGCGCCCTGCGGCCTGCCGCAGACCAAGCCGCGCGCGCTGAACTATGCCCTGCAGTTCTGCCGCGGCGAACTGCTCACCATCTATGACGCGGAGGATATTCCTGACCCCGACCAGCTGCTCAGGGCGGCACGGCGCTTCGCCGCCTCGCCGCGCGAGCTTGCGTGCCTGCAGGCGCAGCTCACATTCTACAATCCGCGGGAGAACTGGCTGACGCGGCAGTTCACGGCGGAATATGCAACGCTGTTCGGCGTGTTGCTGCCGGTGCTGGCCAACCACAATCTGCCGCTGCCGCTCGGGGGAACCTCGAACCACTTCCGCACCGATGTGCTGCGCAGCGTGGGCGCCTGGGACCCCTACAACGTCACCGAGGATGCCGATCTGGGGCTCAGGCTGGCGCGGCTCGGCTATGACACGCAAGTGCTCGACAGCGTCACCCGGGAGGAGGCCAACACGCGGCTGGGAAACTGGATGCGCCAGCGCGCCCGCTGGCTCAAAGGCTTCCTGATCACATGGCTTGTCCACATGCGCGAGCCCGCGCTGTTCGTGCGCGAGGTGGGCCCCTCCGGCTTCTGGGCGGCGCAGGTGCTCACGCTGGGCGTCTTCGCCTCCGTGCTGCTCCACCCTTTGTGCATGCTGGCCATGGTGGCGCTCTGCGTGCTCTACCCGGCGCCGTCCGGTGACGCGGGTCTGGCGTTCATGCTGCTCGCGGGGCTGAACATGCTGGTGCTGCTCGCCGGCTATGGCGTCTCGATCCTGCTGACGCGGCGCGCGCTGATGCGGCGCGGCATGAAGGGCTGGGTCGGCACGCTGGCCAGCATGCCGCTCTACTGGATGCTGATGTCGGCGGCCGCGTGGCTGGCGCTGTGGCAGTTCTTCACCAGGCCCTTCCACTGGAACAAGACGGAGCACGGGCTTTCCGCCGTCACGCCGGGGCACGCCCGCGGTACTGCTCAAGCGCGTCCCCGACCGTTGCGGCGAAATTCACCGCGGGCGGGCGCACGCCATGGGTGAGCAGGCTGCGCCGCACATCGGCGCTGGCCCCGCTTACGAAAAGCCTCACGCCGCGCTTCTCCGCCTTGCGGGCCAGGCCTTCCATGACATTGGCGCCCGTCGAATCGAGGAAGGGCACCGCGGCGAAATCGACGATCAGCGCCTTGTGCGTGTCCTGAATGCGGTCGAGAACCGAGGCGACGGAGGCCGCCGCGCCGAAGAAGAAGGCGCCGGTGATGCGATAGACCACGAGTTCGGGACTGGCGGCGAGCGCCCCGTCATAGCCGCCGCGCGGCAATGTCCGGTCGGCCATGTCCTCGGCGACGAAGGGCGTCTGGGTTTCAACCGCCGTGGCTTTCGACATGCGGTGGATGAACAGCACCGATCCCAGCGCGAAGCCCGCGACGATGGCCTCGGTCAGGTCGCGGAAGACGGTGAGAAAGAAGGTGGCGGCGAGCACCGCCGCATCCCCCCAGCCGGACCGGACGAGCACGGCGATGGCCGGCTTCTCGATCATGTTCCATGATACGACCGCCAGCACACCGGCCAGCGAGGCGAGCGGAATGAAGGCCGCCAGCGGCGCGGCCGCCGCCATGAAGATCAGGATGAACACCGCGTGCAGCATGCCGGAGACGGGGCCATGTGCGCCGGATCGCACATTTGTTGCGGTGCGGGCGATGGCGCCGGTGACGCAGAAGCCGCCGAACAGGGCGGAGCCGATGTTGGCCGCCCCTTGCGCCACCAGTTCGCAGTTGGAACGGTGGCGGCGGCCGGTCATGCCATCGGCCACCACGGCGGAGAGCAGCGACTCGATGGCGCCGAGCAGCGTGAAGGACAATGCCGCCGGCAGCACCTCGATGATCTTGGCGGCGGACAGTGTGGGCAGCGACGGCGCTGGCAGCGTGCTCGGAATGCCGCCGAACCTGGAGCCGATGGTGGTGACGTCGAGGCCCAGCTTCCAGGTGATGAGCGCGGCGAGCGTCACGGCGATCAGCATGCCGGGCCAGTGCGGGCGCAGTCGCTTGAGGCCGGCGATGATCGCGATGGTGGCGAGCGACAGGGCGAGTGCGGCGGGCGAAATCGTCGGCAGCGCGTTCACCAGCGCGGGGATCTTCTGCAGGAGCGGACCGGGCTCCGGCACGGCGAGCGTGAGGCCGAGAAGATCCTTGATCTGGCTGGCGAAGATGATGACGGCGATGCCGGCGGTGAAGCCCACCGTGACAGGGAAGGGAATGAACTTGATGAAGGCGCCGAGCCGCAGGAAGCCCACCGCGGCAAGGAGAAAGCCTGACAGGAAGGTGGCGAGGATCAGCCCGTCCATGCCGTGCCGCGCGACGGTGGCCGAAACCAGCACGATGAAGGCGCCGGCCGGCCCCCCGATCTGGAAGCGCGACCCGCCGAGCAGCGAGACGAGGAAGCCGCCCACCGCCGCGGTGTAAAGTCCCTGCGCGGGGGACGCGCCGGAGGCGATGGCGATCGCCATGGAAAGGGGCAGCGCCACGATGGCGACCGTGAGGCCCGCGACTGCATCGCCGCGCAGGTTCTTCAGCGTGTAGCCTTCGCGCAGCACCGTCACCAGTTTCGGCGTGAAGAGTTCGGCGAAGGTGGGCGATGCGGGTCTTGCTGGCATGATCATGCGCCCGGGGCTGGCCTCGGCGCTCAGCGCGCGAACGGGCTCTTGAGCTTCATGTGGCGGTTCACGTCCTTGTAGAGCAGATAGCGGAAGCGGCCGGGCCCGCCGGCATAGCAGGCCTGCGGGCAGAAGGCTCTGAGCCACATGAAGTCGCCGGCCTCCACCTCCACCCAGTCGCTGTTGAGGCGGTAGACGGCCTTGCCTTCGAGCACATAGAGGCCATGCTCCATCACATGCGTCTCGGCGAAGGGGATGACCGCACCCGGCTCGAAGCTGACGATGTTGACATGCATGTCATGGCGCACGTCGCCCGGGTCCACGAAGCGGGTCGTCGCCCACTTGCCCTCGGTTCCCGGCATGGCGGTCGGTGTCACCTCCGCGTCCGAGGTGACGAAAGCCTCCGGGGGCGGAATGCCCTCCACCGCCTCATAGGCCTTGCGCACCCAGTGGAAGCGCACCGGCGCGGCGCTGCGGTTCTCCAGCGTCCAGTTCGCGCCCGGCGGAAGATAGACATAGCCGCCCGCCGTAAGCCGGTGCGCCGGGCCTTCCAGCGTGAGCGTCATCTCGCCCTCGACCACGAAGAGAACGCCCTCGGCCTCCTTCGCCGGTTCCGGCTTGTCGCTGCCGCCGCCGGGCGCGACTTCCATGATATATTGCGAAAAGGTCTCGGCAAAGCCCGACAGCGGCCGGGCAATCACCCAGGCGCGCGTTCCGCTCCAGAAGGGCAGAACGCTGGTCACGATATCGCGCATCACGCCCCTGGGGATCACCGCATATGCCTCGGTGAACACAGCACGGCCGGTCAGGAGCTCGGTCTGCGGCGGGTGGCCGCCATGCGCGGCGTAGTAGCTGCGGGTCATGGATGGTTCCGTGTGGTTTGACCGCAGGGTAGGGCGGGTGGAGGCATGCCGCAAGCTGCGAGAATGCCGGGGGTTCCGGAAGGGAAATGGAACCGCAGGTCCTTCTCCCCCGTCGCAACGCGATGGGAGAAGGAATTCTCTTCAATACGTCCTTGGCTGCGGCTGGCCGAAGATGAAGTCCGTGCCGTCGAGGCTGTAGACGTCGGGGCGGAAGTTCACGCGGCCGTCGTCGGTGGCCCAGGCGGTGAGATACATCCAGCGCACGTCGGGGCCGTTGTCGACCGGCTGCTCGTACTGTTCGGTGGAGTTGACGAGAGCGAGGTAGGTCGGCTCGTCCAGCGGTGCCAGGGTGCGGTCGAGGATCCACTTCACCACCGTCTGCACCTGGTCGATGCGCACGCAGCCCGAGCTTTCGAAACGCACGTTGCGGCCGAACAGCTCGCGGTGCGGCGTGTCGTGCATGTAGACCATGAACTTGTTGGGGAAGTTGATCTTCACCGACCCCAGCGAATTGTGCGGACCCGGCTCCTGGCGGAAGAAGTAACGCTCCGGCGGCGTGGTGGTCCAGTCGATGATCGCGGGGTCGACCTCGGGCCCTTCGACGCCGTCAAAGATGCGGATATTCATCTGCTGGAGATAGCCTGGGTCCGCCATATATTTGGGGATGATGTCCTTCCCGACGATGGAGGCCGGTATCTTCCAGTAGGGATTAAAGTTGATGTCGCTCACCTTGGAGGCGAGGGTGGGCGAGGGACGCTCAAGCTTGCCCACCACGATGTTGTGGCGCGAATAGACCTGGCCGTATTCGACCGTTTCAAGCTGGGCCGCCGGGATGTTGACCAGGATGGCGAAATCGCCCGTCAGGTCCTGGGCATAGGCCTCGACACGGGTGAGGTTCTCGCGCAGCATGCCAAGCCGGGTCTCGGTCGGCACGTTCAGTTCGGCCAGCGTCTTCTCCGCCGCGATGCCGGAGGGCAGGATGCCATGGTTGGTCTGGAAGGCCTTCACCGCATCGGCCATCTCGTCATCGAAGACGGCCGCCGTCTCGGAGGAAAGCGAGTCGAAGGAGAGATAATTCTCGCGGATCAGGCGCTGGCGCAGCGCGATCACGGCCTGACCCTTGGCGCCCTTCTTGAGGGTGCCGGGGGCAAGCTCCTCCCAGCCGCCGCCGGAGACGATCTCCTCATAAAGGGAAATCGCGCCTTCCATGGCGGAGACGGAATTGACGCTCAGCATCGGCTGCTGTTGCTGGCCCGCGACGATCTCCGTCTGGGTGGCGAGGCTGTCGGCCTTGGCTGACTTGGCGGGCTTCGCCTTGGCGGGGGCTGGCGTTGCGAGCGAGCCCGTCTGCACCTGCTGCTGGGCAAGCGCCGCCGTCCCCAGGGCGAGGAGACTGCCCATGGCAAGAAGGCTGCGGCTGAAGGCGCGACGCGACAACACTCGTGAAATCCTCTTGAACAAAGCCCATTTACACTCGGCGAAGTGAGTAAATGGCGGCTTAAGCCTGCAAAGTCCAGTCCCGATTGCCCGTCGTTTAAAGGCCTTGTTCGGCAGGAATGGGGCAGGCTTGCGTCATTCGAGGGCCGTAACCTCCCGCCGGAAGGGAATCTCGAGGAAATCGAGTGTCGGAGAGCCGAACTCCTCGGCAAAGCGGCGGCCCGAATGGACAGCGGCGGCAATGGTGCCGGGGCCATAACAATCGCCCGCCCGGCTGGCGGCGATGCCCGCCCCGGCGAGAGCCTGCCAGAGGCTGTCGATGGGGCGGCGGGCCGTCACCAGCACGACGGAGCCCGCGGCATGCGGCGTGCTCTCGCCCGTGTAGGCGCATTGGAGCGTCACATGGCCTTCGCCGATGGCCACAACGGCGTGGTTGGCGAGCACCCTGACCCCAAGCTTCAGCAGGCGGCTCTGGATCGCCTTCTGCTCCAGCGAGGCCTTGGTGAAGGCGGAGGCGACGGCTGCGGGGGTGACGAGCGTCACCTGGTGGCCGTCCCGCGCCAGCAGCTCGGCGCAGACGCCGCCCATGTAGTAGTGATCGTCGTCGTAAAGCGCCACATCCTTCGCCCTGGGCCTCAGGCCGGCCATCAGGTCATCGGGCGTCAGCACGTCGCAGGTCTCCGGAGGGTGGAAGGGCGTTGCCATATGGCGGCCGGTAAGGTCGCGCAGCCATTCGGACCCCGTGGTGACGAGAACATGATCGGGCCCAAGCTCCGCCACGGTCTCCGGTGTTATCTCGCTTTCGAGATACATGGCGACGTTCGGCAGCTTGTTGAGCTGGAGCAAACGCCAGTCGCGCACCCGGGCCCAGGCGGCGAGGCCCGGCAGGCGGCTTTCGCGCGCAACGCGGCCGCCCGCCTGCGAAGCCTTGTCGGCGAGCGTCACCTGAAACCCCCGCTGGCCCAGGGCGCGCGCCGCTTCGAGACCCGCAGGCCCCGCGCCGGCGATAAGGATGTGCTTGTCCTCCTCCTTGGGGCGGATCGACTCCGGGTGCCAGCCGCGCCGCCACTCCTCGCCCATCGAGGGGTTCTGGGTGCAGCGGAGCGGCGTCATCGTATAGTCGTGGGTCACGCAGACATTGCAGCCGATGCATTCGCGGATATCCTCGAGCCGGCCGTCGCGGATCTTGTTGGGAAGATAAGGATCGGCGATCGACGGGCGCGCCGCGCCGATCATGTCCATGATGCCCTGCCGGATGACCCGCACCATGGTGTCGGGCGAGGTGTAGCGGCCCACGCCGACGACGGGCTTGGTCGTCAGTTTCTTCACGCCCTTGATATAGGGCTCCTGGAAGCCTTCCCCGGAGAAGCGCGAGGTCTGGCTGTCCTTCGACCAGTCGGAAAGCGACAGATCCCACAGGTCGGGGAGTTCCGCCATCATCGCGATGGCGTCTTCGACTTCCGCAGGCTCGAGGCCGGCCGGGCCGATGAACTCGCTCATCGCGATGCGCACCGGAACCGCACAGGTATCGCCCACGGCGTCCTTCGTGTCCTCGATCACTTCCCGCAGGAGGCGGGCGCGGTTTTCCAGCGAGCCGCCATATTCATCGGTCCGGAAATTGGTGGCGCGCGACAGGAAGTGCTGGAAAATGCCGAGTCCGTGGCCGGCATAGACATAGACGAGGTCGAAGCCCGCCTGCTTCGCGCGCAGCGCCGCCTTGCGGTGGGCGCGGCGGAGATTTCGGATGTCTTGCCTGTCCATGCCGCGCGCCTGGACCGGATCGTGGAAGTAACTTGCCGTCGGCATGGGGCTGGCGGCGATAGGCACCTCGCGGGTCCACAGATTGTTGGCGGTATGGCCCGAATGGCAGAGCTCGATCCCCGCCAGCGAATTGTGCTCATGCACCTTCTCAGCGACGCGGGCGAGCATGGGAATGTCGTGGTCCGACCACAGGCGGAGCTCGACATAAGGAGCGACATCCGCCGTGTGGTGGATTTCCACCATCTCGGTGCAGACCACGGCCCAGCCGCCTTCCGCCTTCATGCCGCGCATGGCGGCCAGGGCCGAGGCGTCGCGATAGCCCATCCCGTTGCAGTGCGGCACCTGGTAGAAGCGGTTCCTCGCCGTGACGGGACCGATGCGGACGGGCTCGAAGAGAATGTCGTAGCGGGGGTCGCGGGTCATGTCAGCTCCCAGGGTTGCCGATCGCAGCCTAGCGCAGGTTCCGTTCAGGCGGAACCGCCTCGGCCGAACATGCGCCAGGTCAATAGCTTGGGCATGATCTTACCGCAAAACCGGTTCCGCTTTTGCGGATCATGTTCTGGCAAATGCGGCCCCACCCCGGCTATGTTCGGCCCGTAAAAGATTATGCGGGGTCACATGCTGCCGGAATTCAGGGATATCGAGAAGGCGGCGCGGCGCATCGAGGGATTTGCCGTTAGGACACCCGTGCTTGAGAGCCCGAAGCTCAATGCGCTGACCGGCGGGCGCATCCTGATCAAGGCCGAATGCCTGCAGCGCACGGGGTCCTTCAAGTTCCGCGGCGCGTGGAACATGATTTCGAAGCTCGATGCGAAGAAGGCCAGGGGCGGCGTTGTCGCCTATTCCTCCGGCAACCATGCCCAGGGCGTGGCTGCCGCCGCCCAGATCAAGGGCCTCCCGGCGCTGATCGTCATGCCGGCCGACACGCCGGCGATCAAGCAGGAAAACACCAGGTCCTATGGCGCCGAGGTGGTGACCTATGACCGCGCGACGCAATCGCGCGAGGCGATCGCCGAGCGCTGCCGGGCGGAACGCCATGCCATGATGGCGCCGCCCTTCGAGCATGCCGACATCATCGCGGGGCAGGGCACTGTCGGCCTCGAACTTGCCTCGGAGGCGAATGACCGCGGAATCCGGCTCGACGGCGTTCTTGTGTGCTGTTCGGGCGGCGGCCTCGCCGCCGGCGTGGCGCTGGCCATGGAAGAACTCCAGCCCGGCGCCAGGGTGCATTCGGTGGAGCCCGCGGGCTTCGACGATTATGCGCGTTCGCTGGCGAGCGGCAGGATCGAGACGAACCCGAAGCCCTCGGGCTCGATCTGCGATGCGCTGATGTCGCCTGCGCCGGGCGAGATGACCTTCGCCATCAACAGGCGCCTGCTGGGCGAGGGCCTCGCCGTGACGGACGCCGAAGCGGCGGAGGCCGTGCGCTTCGCCTTCGGGGTGCTGAAGATCGTGCTGGAGCCGGGCGGCGCGGTGGCGCTGGCGGCCGTGCTCTCCGGAAAGATCGCGGCCAGGGGAAAGGCGATCGGCGTTATCGCCTCGGGCGGCAACTGCGACCCTGGCCTCTTTGCGCAAATCCTGAACCGCGAGATCTGAAAATCAGGACGCTTTCGGCAATTCATCCGCCAGCGGCACGTCGAAGGCTTCGCCGGGTTTGCGCCGGGTGATGATGATGCGGCGGCGGGTCAAGGGTGCCGCGGGCTCCGACGGCGCAATGTCGATGAGGCGCGGCGCCTGGGCGGTGGCCGCCTCCGGCGCCGGCTCGAAAATGTCCTCATCGGCGCGGAAATAGGTCATATGGCCGGTGCGGAGGCGCGGCTCGGGATCGCCGTCGGGCACGGGGGGCTGTTCCGCGGCGTCCTCCCGCAGCGCGGCGGCGAGGCGCGATATGATTTCGTCATGGTTGGCCGCGATGGCGGTTTCGAGCCGCCGCATGCTGTACCGCAGGCTGGATGTTTCCGCCCGGCGCAGCCTGGCCGAGAATTCGTCAAGAAACCAGCGGCCGCGCGGGGTTTCCATCACCGCCTCTCGGATCGCGTCGAAATCCCCTGGTTCAAGCTGGGTCGGCCGGACGCGCGGCGGCACTTCTCTGGGCGGCATACGCAACTCCACTCACACAAACTCACCGGGGCGGGCATGCCCCATAACTGCGCCAGGCGCCGGGCGCCAATGTCCTGCATAATCATGGCGAGTGGTGAATCTTTGGTTTAGAGCGCCGGGCGGTCAGCCCCAGAGGGCAGGCGGCGGCGGCTGCATGAGGCTGCCGTCGAAGCGGATCGCGGGCGAGCGGTCCTGTTTCAGCAGCAGGGGTCCGTCGAGGTCGATGACCCCGGCGAAGGGCTGGAGCAGGAAGGCGGGGGCCATGGCGAGCGAGGTGGCCAGCATGCAGCCGACCATGATGCCGAGGCCCCGCTCACGCGCGGCGCGCGCCAGCGCGATGGCGGGCGTCAGGCCGCCGGTCTTGTCCAGCTTGATGTTGATCGCATCGTATTTGCCGATGAGCCCGTCGAGCGTGTCCAGACCATGGGCCGATTCATCGGCGCAGACGGTGACGTTGCGGGAGAGGCCGAGCAGCGCACCGTCATGCTCGGCGGGCAGCGGCTGTTCGACGAGTTCGACACCGGCATCGGCGCAGGCGGCGAGCATGGCGCCGAGATTGCCGGGGCTCCAGCCTTCATTGGCATCGACGATGAGGCGGCTCGACGGCGCGTTCCTGCGGATCAGCTTCAGCCGCCGGGCATCGCCCTCGCGACCGAGCTTGAGCTTGAGGAGGGGGCGGTCCGCCGCCCTCGCCGCGGCCTCGCCCATGGCTTCGGGCGTATCGAGGCTCAGCGTATAGGCGGTGACGGCGGGCCTGGGTTCGGGCAGGCCCGCAAGCCGCCACACCGGCACTCCCGCCATCTTGGCGTGCAAGTCCCACAGCGCGCAATCGAGCGCGTTGCGGGCGGCGTGGGGCGGGAGGATCGAGGGAATATCTTCCCGCGCGATGCCGGCCTCGATGCGGCTGCGCGCGGCTTCGAGCGCGGCCACCGTCCGCGGCACGGTTTCCGCGTAGCGCGGATAGGGCACGCATTCGCCGCGGCCTACAACGCCGCCGTCCTCGAGCGTCACCGTCACCACATGGGCCTCGGTCTTGCTGCCGCGCGAGATCGCGAAGCTGCCGGCGATGGGCCAGCGCTCCTCGGCGATCGTCAGGCGCACCGGGGTTTCCGCCGCGGCGTCAGTTCTTCGCCGGCGGCTTGCCGCGGCCGACCGCGGCGGCGCCCGGACCCGAGACGTCCAGCGCGCCGGCCTGGCGCTTCACCACGTCGGCGAGGGCGGCGAGGGCGCCGATCTGGTCGGCCACCACGCGGCGCATCGCGTCGGCGTTGGAGCGGGTCTCCTCGGGCAGCTCCGTCAGTGCACGGAGCAGATCGCCGCGCGCCGTGTCGATGTCCTTCACCACCTGCTGGGCGGTGAGGCGCATGTCCTGCGCGGTCTGCTGGAAGTCGGTGGCGGTGGAGGACAGCATCTCGTTCATCGCCGCCATGGCGCGTTCGTGCTGGTCGCGCAGCACGCGCACCGCCTGGGCGATCTGGCCGCCGGAGGTTTCCTCCAGCCGCTCGATCTCCTTCTCGAGGTTGCGGGTGGCGAGCGCGGACTGCTCGGCCACGATGCGCCCGATGTCGCGCGCCTTGGCCTCGGAGGCGGTGAGCGATTCCTCGATGAGGCTCATGTAGCTGCCCATGACCTTGTCGATGTCGCGGGTCTGGGTGGCGGCATTGGCCACCAGGATTTCGAGCGCCTGCTTCCTGTCGGCGAGCACGCGTTCGATTTCGCCATTGAAGCGTTCGATCGAGCGCTGCACCAGGGTGGTGGCGTCGTCGAGGCGCTCGGAGACGCGGGTGGAGGCGCCCTCGAGGCGGCCGACGAGGTCGTCCGCCACGGTCTCCAGCCGCTCGTCCATGGTGCTCGCCGCGCTTGCCAGTTGCCCGGCGAGGAAGCTCGTTGCGGTTTCCACGTGCTTGGCGAATTTGCGGTTGGCGTCCTCCAGCTTGGCGGATGTGGTGGCCGACACCTGCTCGAGATCGCGCGCCGCCTCGGCGATGCGGGATGAGAGCTCGCTCGAATCCCGCGCGATGCGGCTGGTGATTTCCGCCGTGGTTGATCCCAGTTCCGCGCTGAGCGTCTGGCTGGCCTTTCCGAGATCGGCGAGGATGGCGTTCGACGCCTGGTCGAGGACGTCGGCGAAGCGCAGGCCCGTGCCGTCCAGCTTGTCGTTCAGCTCGCCGGTGACGCGCTCCAGCATGCCGGTCGAATTGTCGAAGCGCTGGCGCAGGACCTCCGCGGTCTTTTCGATGCGGGCCAGCATGGATGAGCCTGCCGTGTCGAGCTGCGAGGTGACCTCGGCGGAGGCATCGCCGAGGCGCTGCGCCATGACGCGGTTGACGTCGCTCACCTGCTGGCTGACGCGCACCGCGGTTTCCGAGAAACTGCCCGTCATCTCGGTCGCCGTCTTGTCGATCTGCTGGGCCATCATGCGGGTGTTGGCGATGAACAGCTCGTTCAAATCCGCCGAGGTGCGGTCAAGCTGCTCGGTGAGGGCTTCGGTCTTGTCGCTGAAGAGGATCGAGAAGCTGTTCCATGTCGTGTCCAGCGTTTCGCTGAGGCGCTCGGCATTGACCGAGAACAGGTTCGAGAGCCGCTCCGAGGTTTCGCCCAGCTCCTCCGAAATCTTGCCGGTGTTGCCGGTGAACAGATCCTGCAGCTTGGCCGAGGTGTCCTCCAGCTGGCTGTTGATCATGCCGGTGTTGGTGGTGAACAGATCGGAGAGCTTCGCCGAGGTTTCCTCCAGCTGGCCGTTGAGCATGCCGGTGTTGGTGGTGAAAATCTCCGAGAGATGCGAGGAGGTCTCGTCGAGGCGGCGGGTCAGCGTCTCGGTCGAGTTGCCGAACAGCGCCGAGAGATCGGTCGCCGCCTGATCGAGCTGGCTGCCCAGGCGCTCCGAGGTGTGGTCGATCAGCTGGCCCAGCTGCTGGGAGGAGTTGTCGAGCTGCGTGGTGAGCCGGTCGGTGACCGAGGCGACCTTGGTCACCGCATCGCCGGCCGATGTCGAGATGTAATCGGTGATGCGCTGGGCCGTCTGCTCCAGCTCTCCCGACATATGGGCCGAGACCTGGTCGAGCCTGGTGTAGAGCCTGGTGGCCGTCTGCTCCAGCTGGCCCGTCATCGAGCTGGTGGTGCCGTCAAGCTTCGCATAGAGCTGCATCGTCGTGTCGGCGAGGCGCTTGGTCACGTCCTCGGACGAGGTGGTGATCATGGTGAGCAGGTCCTCGCGGGCGCGCGCAAGATTGTGGGTGAAGCTGTCGGACACGGTGATCAGCTTGTCGGTGACCTGGCCGCCCGAATTCTCGATGCGCTCGGCCAGCGCCACGCCCGATTCGGCCATTTCGCGGTTGACGATCGCGGCGGTGTCCTTGAGGTGGGTGGCGATGGTGGCGCTGGTCTGCGTCATCAGCTCGCTGACGCCGCGCGCCGCGGTCTCGATGCGCGCCGTGGCGCCGCCCGCGGTTTCGCCGAGGCGGCTGGAAACGCGCTCGTTGACGTCGTCGATCTGGTTCGTGACCTGCGCCGCGGTCTCCGCGATCCGCACGAAGAGGCGTTCCGCCGCGCCATCCACCTTCTGCTCGAGATCGTCCGCCGAGCCCGCGACCAGCGCCTGGAATGAGGTGGCGGACGTCTCGAAGCGGCCGAAGGCCTCGGTCACGGTGGTCTCGACCGAGCCGACGATCTCGCGCGTTGCCGTGCCGATCTGGGCGGCCACGGCGCCCGCCGTGCCGGTGATGACGTTCTGGAAGGTCTTGTTGGCCTGGTCGAGCGAGCCCGTGGCGGCGCTGACCGAGGTTTCGATCTGGCCGTAGAAGCGCTCCGCCGCGCTGTCCACCCGGCGCTCGATCTCCTCCGAGGCGCCGCCGATCAGCTCCTGAAACATGCGGGTGGTGCCATCGAGGCGGCCGGTGGCGGCGGCGATGGCGCGCGACACCTGGTCCTCGATCAGCGTGGTGGATGTGCCGAGGCGGGATTCCATGTTGCCGGTCGCCTGCTCGACGATCGAGTGGAACAGGCCAGAGGCCTCGTCGATGCGCGAGCGCGCGGTTTCGACGGCCGTGGCCATAAGGGCGTTGAGCGCCTCGCCGGAAACGCCGATGCGGTCCTCCAGCCTGTCGCTGGTCTGGCCGATGACGGCGTGGAAAGCGGTGGCCGCGCCGGTGAGCCTCGCGTTGGCGGCGCCGAGCACGGCGTCGAGCTGGTCCAGCATGTCGCGGGTGCGCCCGTCGAGCTGGTTCAGCACGTCGCCGCTCGACTGGTTCATCAGTGCACGGAGTTCTGCCGATGTGTCCTCGAGGCGGGCGAGCGCCGCCGAGACCGCGTCGTCGACGCGGGACACGATGCCGTCCTGCGAGGCGGCGATGCGGGTGGTGAACGCCTCGGTGGCGCGCGCGATCGCCGTTTCGGCGCGGGCGGCGGATTCGGTGACGCGGTCGGCCGAATCGAGGTTCTGCCGGTCCAGCGCCGCCAGAACCTGGCCCGAGGCCTCGCCGACGCGCGCGGTTGCCGCCGCGGTGCGGTCCTCGATGGCGTAGAGAAGGCGCGTGGCGGTTTCCTCGACGCGGGTCGAGATGAGGCCGGCCTGCTCGTCGAGGCGCGAGAACACGCCGCCCGCCGAGTCGTCGAGCCGGGCGATAATGGTTTCGGCGCGGTTGCCGATCTCGCCGATCAGGCGGCCGGTGGTCTGCTCGATGCGGCCTGAGACGCCGGTGCTCATCGAGCCCAGCTCCTCAAGCAGCGCCGCCGAGGTCTGGTCGAGGCCGGTGAGGAAGGCCGCGCCGGTCTGGTCCAGGCGGCTGGCGGCCGCTTCGGTCGCCTCGTCGATCGCGGCGGCAACGCCCGACGCCGACTGGTCGAGATAGGTGATAAGCTCGGCGCGCGACTGGGCGACGCGCTCGATATAGCCGGTGGCGACGGTCTGCATGCCCTGGGTGACCATGGCGCGGCTCTGCTCGATGAGCCGCGAGGTGTCGGCGCTGACGCGCTCGACATTGCCGGTGACGTCCTCGGCGACGGACTTGAGGTGGAAGCCCAGATTGCTGCCGGTGGTCTGGACGACCTCGGCGAGTTCCGCCACCTGCTGGCGGATCTGGTCGGCCGAGCCGACGCTCGAGCGCTCGATGGCGCGCGAAATGTCCTCGTGAACGGCGGCGAGCGAGTCGACCGCGTTGCGCACGAGGCCCGTCACGTTCGATTCCATGTCCTGCACGTTGCGGCTGAAATCCGCCGTCTCGGTGTTCAGCGCCGCATAGGCCATTCGCATCTGCTCGATCTGGGCGCCCACCTGAAGCGAAAAATCGCGCAGCTGGCCCAGCATCAGGGTGGAGACATCCTCCATGTGGGCGGTCTGCAGCGAGACCTCGGAGCCCGCGGCGCTGGCGCGGTCGGCCATGTCCTCCATGGCGCTGAAGACCGAGCCCGAGATCTCTCGCAGGCCGCCCTCGAGACGGCCCAGCGTGTCCTGCGCGGACATCATGATGCCGTCGAGGTTCTTGGTGTTGTTCTCGAGCCTGGTGATCAGCGGGTTGGTGTCGTTCGAGATGAGCAGCGCCGCCTGGTGCAGCGCCGAGCGCTGGTTCTCAATGCCGGCGACGAGGTTGCGGATCCGCTCCTCGTTGCCGCCGAAGGCGCGCTCGATGGCGGAGATTTCCTTGTGCACGATCTCCTCCAGCACGGCCGCGCGCTGCACCGCATGCTCGACGCCGCCCACCAGGAGATCGACCTCGGAGCGCACCGCCTGGGCGATGGTGGTCAGGCCCTCGGTGGCGATGTCCTGCGGGCGGACGAGGCGCATGGCGGACTGGAACAGGGCTTCCGACACCTGGCGCATGTCCGCCGCGCGCCACAGGGTGAAGGCGCCGATCCAGATCACGGCGATGGGCACGAGCAGCAGGGCCAGCGCCTGCAGCGCCGCCGCGGCGCTGGCGCCGCCGCCAAAGGCGCCGGAATTGGCGAAGAACCAGCCGCCGGCCCACAGCGCGGTCAAGATCACGGCCGCCAGCGCATAAGGCGAGAAGGACGGCCGGCGGCGCATCTTGGCCAGCAGCATGGCGGTGCCGGGATCGTTCTCGTTGGCGGGGCGGCTCTTGACAGGTTCCCCCGGCTGCCTCGGCGACTCGCGCCTCATGGCGTCGGCGTCGGCCTGGCGACGGTCAGAACGGCGCGTGTCTGTGGTGTTGGCCATGTGTCAATTCCCGCACAATTACGAACCAGCGGCTCCCGTCGGGTGGCCGCGCTGCCCCGGCCGCATCCGATGTCGTCCGCACCGGGGTTTCGTCTCCGGGCGGCATCGGGTCGCGGATTCTCAAATTATATCATAGCCCATCGGGAGGGCCGGTTGAACCCGCCATCGGTCTGCCCGGCATGAATATTTAAAAATTGGTTAAAGGCCGTGGACGCATTGAAAAATTTGCGGAAAATGCGAGCGGGCCGGGCGCCCTTTACCATCCGCTCAGGCCCGGCGTGTAGGCTGTGGCAGAGCATGTTCCGCAAAAGTGGAATCGGTTTTGCGATAAGATCATGCTCAGGCTTATGATCTGGGGCATGATCCGCAAAAGTGGAACCACTTTTGCGGACCATGCGCCAGGGTGTGTGGGAGTCTCCGTCATGGCCAGTGCAATGCTCAAGCCCGGTGCTGACAGCGCGGTGTTCGACCGGCTCGGTCTTGAACACAATACCATGCATGATCAACGGCTTGCAGTGGAGGTGCTGGGGCTGTTCCTGGCCCAGCTGCCGGCCACGCTGCAGCTTCTTGACAATGCGGCAACCGCTGCCGAGTGGAAATTTGCCGCCCATACGCTGAAGGGGGCCAGCGCCGCCGTGGGGGCACAGAAGCTGCAAAACCTCGCCGCCTGCCTCGAAAACCTGGCCTTTCCCGGCGAGCCCGGCGTGCGGCTGCTTCGCCTCCAGGGGCTGAGGGTGGCGGCGGCGGAATTCGCGCAGGCGGCGGGATCGGCCTACCCCCCGGCGTGACCTGAGGTACCCGCAGTTGTGTTTCGCCGGATCATGCTTTAGAAATCCGTTCGGAAAAACGAACGCTTTTCTTGCGGATATGTCATGGCCAAGATCACCTTCATCCAGCACAACGGCAGCGAGCAGACGGTGGAGGGGCTTCCCGGCATGTCGGTCATGGAAACGGCCGTCAAGAACCAGGTGCCCGGCATCGACGCCGACTGCGGCGGCGCCTGCGCCTGCGCCACCTGCCACGTCTATATCGAGCCCGGCTGGGTGGAAAAGGCGGGCGCCCGTAACCCGATGGAGGAGGACATGCTGGATTTCGCCTTCGACGTCCGCGACAATTCCCGCCTGTCCTGCCAGATCAAGGTGTCGGACGCGCTCGACGGGTTGCGCGTGAAGGTTCCCGAAAAACAGTTCTGAGGAAGGACCAGCACCCATGCCGGACGCGATCACCACCGATGCCGTCATCGTCGGTGCCGGACCCTGCGGCCTGTTCGCCGTGTTCGAACTCGGCCTCCTCGACATCCGCTGCCATGTCATCGACATCCTCGACCGGCCGGGCGGCCAGTGCGCCGAGCTTTATCCTGAAAAGCCGATCTATGACATTCCGGCCCTGCCGATGGTGACGGGGGCGGAGCTCACCACGCGCCTGATGGAGCAGATCAAGCCGTTTCGCCCCGAGTTCCATTTCAACCACATGGTGACGGGCGTGAGGAAGCTGGGCGAAGCCGGCTTCGAGGTCGAGACCGATGGCGGGCTCGTCTTCCGCTCCAGGGTGGTGGTGATCGCGGCGGGCGGCGGCTCGTTCCAGCCCAAGAAACCGCCGATCCCGGGGATCGAGGCTTACGAGAGTTCCTCGGTCTTCTATTCAGTGAGGAAAATGGATGCCTTGCGCGGCAAGGACGTGCTGATCGTGGGCGGCGGCGATTCGGCCCTCGACTGGACAATCAACCTTCAGCCCATCGCCAGGAGCCTGACGCTGCTCCACCGCCGCGACGAATTCCGCGCCGCACCCGACTCGGTGAGGAAGATGCGCGAGCTGGTCGAGGGGGGCAAGATGTCCTTCCGGCTCGGCCAGGTGACGGGGCTCAAAGGCGATGGCGGCGCGCTCTCCGCCGCCACCGTGAAGGGCAATGACGGCGCAAGCTTCGACATTGCCTGCAATGCCATGCTGCCCTTCTTCGGTCTCACCATGAAGCTCGGTCCCGTGGCGGAATGGGGCCTCAACCTTCATAAGAATTTAATCCCTGTCGATACCGAGAAGTTCGAGACGTCGGTTGAGGGCATCTTCGCCATCGGCGATATCAACACCTATCCCGGCAAGCTGAAGCTGATCCTGTCCGGCTTCCACGAGGCCGCGCTGATGGCGCAGAAGGCGTTCAGGCTGAAGAACCCCGGCGAGCGGCTGATGTTCCAGTACACCACGTCGAGTTCCAGCCTGCAGAAGAAGCTGGGGGTTTCGTAAGGCCGTTTGTCCGGCTTTTGCGCGTCATCCCCCTGCCGCCGGTGCGGGGCAGGGTGGCGGCGGCAAGCGCACATTGCCTCACGGCACGGCGGCGACCACGATGAACATGATGAACAGGCCCAGATGCACGTAGCCCTGCAGCACGGTGGTGCGGCCGGGCAGCAGGGTGATGGCGCTGACGAAGAGGGCGAGCGACAGGAGCACGGTCTTGGCGGGCGGCACGCCGAGCGCCAGCTGCACATCGGCGAAGGCGCCCAGAATGGCGATGACCGGAATCGTCAGCGCGATGGAGGCGAGCGCCGAGCCCAGCGCCAGGTTGATGGCGGTCTGCGGCCGGTTGGCGAGCGAGGCGCGCACCGCGGCGATGCTTTCCGGCGCCAGCACGAGGGCGGCGATGACCACGCCGGTGAATTCCGGCGGCAGGCCCGCCATGCCGATCAGCTCATCGAGCGCCGGGGCCAGCATCTTGGCCAGCAGCACGACGCCCGCCAGCGAGACGAGCAGGAAGGCCAGGCTGACGCCGGCGGCGCGGTTGGCGGGTGCCTCATAATCCCCGGCATGGACATCGTCGGCGGCGGCGAGGAAATAGTCGCGGTGGCGCACTGTCTGCACGAACATGAAGGCGGCATAAAGCATGATGGAGACCAGCGCCACGGCGGTGAGCTGCGCCGCCGAATAGGTGGGACCGGCGGTGGAGGTGGTGAAATTCGGGAGTATCAGCGCCGAGACGGAGAGGGCGCCCAGCACCGCGAGGTAGGACGATGTTCCGGTGACCTTGATGGTCTGCTCGTAATGCCTGTGCCCGCCCGCCACCAGGCACAGACCGATCAACCCGGTGAGCACCAGCATGACGGCGGCATAGACCGTGTCGCGCGCGATGGTCGGGCCGCCGTCATCCGCCGCCAGCATCAGCGCCACGATGAGCCCGACTTCGATGATGGTGACGGAGACGGCGAGGATGATCGATCCGAAGGGCTCGCCCACGCGGTTGCCCACCACCTCGGCATGGTGCACGGCGGAGAACACGATCCCCAGCAGGATCGCCGCCTCGATGGCGAAGAACAGCGGCTGGTCCTTCGGCACGAGCCCGGCGAAATAGGCGATGACGAGCGCTGCCGCGAGCAGCGGAAAGGCCATCGTCCACCAGGGGTTATGGGCATGTTTCGGTCCGGCCAAGCGTGTCTCCTTGCCTGCGGCACAAGTTAAGAGCCCAGGACCCGGCCCGGCAAGCAGATTTGCCAGAGCATGATCCGCAAAAGTGGAACCGCTTTTGCGACAAGATCATGCTCAAGCTTATGACCAGAGCATGATCCGCAAAAGTGGAACCGGTTTTGCGATAAGATCGTACTCCGGTATCCTTCGCCCGATGGAGTTGAGGCACGCCGGTTCCGGATAAGCCGTGCCTGTGCGGTTGTGCCGGATGAGGCCTGGGCGGCGAGGGGTTTCAATTGTCCTTCTCCCGCGGGGCGGAGGAAACGAGTTCCTTCATCAGGCTGCCAAGCGTGTCCTTCGCCGCGGTTTCCTGCGGGATGGGGCGGCAGACGTCGCGCGCGGCGAGGCCGACGCGCGCGGTGAGGATGCCGTTCACCGTGCCCTCGCCGAAGCGCGCGGACAGCCTGCCGAGAAGGCCGCGGCCCACGACATGCTGGATCAGATTGTCGGACAGCGCGATGCCGCCGGTCAGCGCCAGATGGCTGATCACCATGCGGGCGAGGCGCAGCGTGGAAAAGGTCGAGGGCCGCCCGCCATAGAGCGCGGCCAGGTCCCGCATCATGCGCAGGTTCTGGGCGGCGACGAGCAGGATGTCGAGCGCCGCCGTGGGGGCCACCGTGGTGAGCAGCGTGATGCGGCGGGCGGCATGGGCGATGATGCGGTGGGCCTCCGCATCGCGCCAGTCGACGAGGTGGCGCTCGGCGAGGCGGATGCGGTCGCGCCCGTCGAGGATGTCGCCCTCGTGGCGCTTCATCTCGCGCAGGCCAAGCTGCGCGTCGGGGCGGCCGGCATAGAGGGACTTGAGCTTGTCCACCGCGCGTTCCGCCGCGGCGGAGTCGTCCGTGTTGATGGCGCGCGCGGCGTCGGCCTGGATGTGCTCGATGCGGCGCAGCCGGGCCAGCGCCCAGATCTCGCGCAGGATGATGACCAGCGCGGCGGAGGCGGCGATGGCGGCCGCGCCCAGCGCCGTCCAGCCGAGGATGGGCGAGCGGGCAAAGAAATCCTCGACCAGTTTCGAGATGGAAAGGCCGGCCCCCATGGCGACCAGCGCGAAGAGGGCGGAGGCCAGCAGCGCGCCCCAGCGGAAACGGCTGGGGCGGGACCAGGCGGGCGGCGTGACGATGGGGCCGCCCCCGTCGGTCTCCGGCTCGAATGCGATGCCGGTGATGGCGCGGGGGTTCCGCCGCGGTTCATCCTCCGGTTCGGGCTTGTCGAAGACGAAGGCCCGCGGGTTGCGGTGCTCGCTCATCGGAAGCGGTCTCCCAGCAGGAATTCCATGGTGCGGTCAAGGCGGATCGCCGGCCAGACGCCGTCCTTCGGCAAGGGCGGGCGGAAGCGCACGAATTTGAGGCTGCCCTCCAGCGAGCCGTCGAGCGCCTTCCGCGCGTCCACGGGAAGATCGCCGGGGAAGATGGCGGCTTCGGTGGCGCCGTCGAAGGCGGTCTCGCCCACCGTCTCGCCGGCGAGCGGCGTGCCGACGATGCACTCCAGCGTCCCGCCCTTCTGCCGCACGCTGGCCTCGCGCGTGGCGCGGATGGCGGCCAGGGCGGCCACCTCAATCCTGGCGCCGGAATATTCCGCCCTGGTCATCGCCTGACCGACAATGAGCCTGAGGATGTTTTCCAGCCGGTCATGGCTCGTGTGGTGCAGCAGGTCCGCCTTGGTGGCGGCGAAGAGCACGCGGTCGATGCGGCGGCCGAAGGGGTTCGGCAGGCGCGGGTTGCGCCCCTGGCGGAAGCAGGCGAGGATGCCTTCGAGCGCATGCTGCAGGTCCTTCACCGCCGGGGCGCCGGCGTTCAGCGCGGTGAGCGCGTCGACCAGCACGATCTGCCGGTCGAGCCTTGCGAAATGACCGTGGAAGAACGGCTTCACGATGGCGGAGACGTAAGCCTGGTAGCGCCGCTCCATCAGCGCGCCGAGCGAGCCCCTCCGAAGCTCCGCATCCGGAGCAATGTCGACCGGCGCGAAGGCGAGGAGCGGCGAGCCCCTGTAATCGCCCGGCATGAGGAAGCGGCCGGGCGGCAGGGTGGAGAGCGAGACGCCGTCCTCGCGGCAGCGGGCCAGATATGCGGTGAAGACGCCGCCCGCGGTGATGGCGTCCTGCTCCACGGCGGGTTTCGCCGCATCGAGCGCCGGGAGCAGCGCGTGCCATTCGCCGGCAAAGCGGCTGCGCGGGGCCACGCGGCTTGCCGCCACGGTGGCGGCGGACCACTGGGCATAGCTCATGCGCATCAGCGGCAGGTCCAGCAGCCACTCGCCCGGGTAATCCACGATGTCAATGTGGAGGCGACCCGGACCCAGATTGCGGGCGATGAGGCCCATCGGAGAATATTCGGCCGTTATGCGCAGCTGGCTGATGCGGCTGGTGCTCTCCGGCCAGTGGCGGTGCTCGCCGGCCAGCGCCCCGGTGTGGCTTTCGAAGGCGAAGCGCGGCAGCGTGTCGTCGGGCTGCGGTTCCAGATAGCAGCGCGTGATGCGGCCGCCGCTCAGCGCCTCGAAGGCGGGCAAGCGGCCGCCCTTCAGCAGCGCGTTGACGAGGGCCGTGATGAAGACGGTCTTGCCGGCGCGCGACAGGCCGGTGACGCCCAGGCGCACCGAAGGGTTCACAAGGCCGGTGGCGAAATCCGAAAGGCCGCCCGCGGCAATGCGCGTGCCGTCAACAATATCGGCGAATCTTACGATCTTGCGGAACCCCTTTCGACGCCCGATAAGTGGTGCGGATGAGCGCCCAAGGCAAGAAAAACGTCAGCCGAGATCCCGTGGGCGGGCGAAGGCGTCAAGCCGGCAGCTGCCCTGCGCGAGGCCGTGCCAGCAGCCGTCATGGGACAGCACGGCGAGGCCCGCGGTTGGATATTTCTCCAGCATCTGGCGGCGCTGCGCCGGATCGCCGGAGCCGGCAAGATCGAGGGCAAGGTGCTGGGCGGCCGGATTGTGGGTGACGAGCAGGAGGCGCCGCGCCGTGCCGCCATGCTGGCGGATGACCTCAAGCAGGGCCCCGCCATCGCCGAAGTCATAGAGGGCCCCGACGTGGCGGACATCGGCGGGCGGCAACTCGCGCGCGGCGATCTCCCAGGTCTGGCTGGTGCGGCGGGCGGGGGAGCAGAGCACGAGATCGGGGGCAAGGCCATGCTCAGCCATGTAGCGGCCCATGGTTTGCGCAGCCCGTTCGCCGCGCGGAGCGAGAGGGCGGTCGAAATCCTGCATGCCCTCGCCGGTCACGGCCTTGGCGTGGCGGAGGAGAAGCAGCTGGCGGTCGGGCATGGGTCATCCCGCGATTGAGGAGAATAAAGATTAGACCGGGTTCTTGACGAAAAGAAAGCGGACTTGCGGATGAGGGCTCTTTCTCAGCCGCCGATCTTCGCCAGGTCGAAGGGTGTGGTCTGGTAGACCTCGTTGATCCAGTTGCCGAAGAGAAGATGCGCGTGGCTGCGCCAGCGGTTCTCCGGCGGCTGTTCGGGATCGTTGTTGGGGAAGTAGTTCGCCGGCAGCTCGATGGATTTTCCGGCGTTGCGGTCCCGCCAGTATTCGTCCGACAGCGAGGTGGTGTCGTATTCGATGTGGTTGAACATGTATAGCGCGCGCCTCGCCGGGTCGTCGATGAGGCAGAGGCCCGCCTCATCCGACTCCATCAGCAATTCGAGGCCGCGGTGGGCGGGGACGTCGGCGCGGCGGTTCTCGGTCCAGCGCGAGACGGGGATCGAGAAGTCGTCCGAGAAGCCGCGGAGATAGGGCGAGCTGGGCTTCAGGTTGCGGTGGGTGTAGACGCCGAAGCGCTTCCTCGGCAGCGCATGCTTCGGCACCCTGTGGAAGTGCCAGAGCGCGGCCTGCGCACCCCAGCAGATGTTGAAGGTGGAGTGCACGTGGCTCTGCGTCCAGTCATAGATGCGCGACAGCTCGTCCCAATAGGTGACGTCCTCGAAGTCGAGCAGCTCGACGGGGGCGCCGGTGACGATGAAGCCGTCGAACTTCTGGTCCTTCACGTCCTCCCAGTTCGCGTAGAAGGCGAGCATGTGTTCGGGGCCGGTGTTCTTGGGCGTGTGGCCGGTGATCTTGACGAGGCTGAGCTCCACCTGCAGCGGCGTGGCGCCGATGAGGCGCGCGAATTGCGTCTCCGTCCTGATCTTGTTGGGCATGAGGTTGAGGAGGCCGAGGCGCAAGGGGCGGATGTCCTGGCGGGCGGCGGTCGCTTCCGTCATCACCATCACGCCCTCGGATTCGAGCGTGCGGCGGGCGGGAAGATCGTTGGGAATTCGGATGGGCATGGTGCTTACCGGGCCTGGTCTATGGCATTGGCGACGAGTGCTATGAAGTCCTCCTCGGACTGGACGGATGGCACGTCACGCATTCGGACCGTGTAGCCGAACTTGGCGGCGATCGCCTGGTAGAGCGGGATCCGGTGGTGAAGCAGCTGCTCGAAGCCCCAGACTGCGAAGCCGTCGGGGTCCACGTCGTCATCCCGCGGGATGCCGTTGATGGCCTTGTATTCGGCCCATTTCGTTTCGAGGAACCGCGGCTGGTAATACATGGGCTTCGGCTGCCTGCGGAAGCGCTCCACGAGCATCCTGGTGTGCTCGGGCGTGCCCTCGATATAGAGGAGCACGGTGTTGCCGGCGAGGCATGAGAGCACCGGGTCGAGCGGGTTCTCCGGGTCGATCACCTCGCAGAGGGAACCTCCGGAATCGCAGACGAAGTTTTCATAGCGGTAGATATCGCGCGCCTTGCCGATGAATGTGGGCACATCGAGCAGCGCCGCAATCTCCGCCGCGCGGTGCTGGGCCTGGCGCGTCTTGTATTCGGCGAAGGCGATGCCGCCCTTGTCCGGATTGCCGGGCTTGCCAAGATAGGTTGAAAGCGGCTTCAGGTGATCGAAGGTGATGTTGGACTGGATGTGGATCGAGTCCGACAGCAGGAGATCGCGCAGGAAGGGCACGCGCATCGCCTCGCGCTTGAAATTGTCGACGATGTGCTCGCCCATGTAGCGGGTGCCGATTCGGTAATCGACGGAATAATGGTACCAGCCCGAATCCTGCAGGAGGTTCGAGAGCGTCGTCTTGCCCACGCCTGACATGCCGAATATGGTGATGGAGGTGTTCGGTCGGCTTGCGAAGTCTTTGCCTGAAGCGAAGCGCATGGCGTTCCATAGAGCATGATCCGCAAAAGTGGAACCGCTTTTGCGACAAGATCATGCTTGAGCCTTTGGCCTGGCGCATGTTCCGTCCAGGCGGTTCCGCCTGAACGGAACATGCGCTGGCGGAAGGCCTGGGGCGCGGGCAACCGGCGTGTGAGGCATGAGAATGATCGGCGCGGACCGCTCCGGAATGACCTGGTATGAGGCCACCGTGGACCGGGGGTCGGCGCGGCCCGCCCTCGCCGGACGGGTCGAAGCCGGGGCCTGCGTGATCGGAGGCGGGCTCGCGGGCCTGACCGCGGCGCTGGAGCTGGCCCGGCGGGGCACATCCGTGGTGCTGCTGGAGGCCAGGCGCATTGCCTGGGGGGCCTCGGGCCGGAATGGCGGCTTCGTGTCCAACGGTTTTGCCGAGGGCATGGGGAATGTGGCGCGGCGGGTGGGGCTTCCCGCCGCGCAGGCGCTCTATCGGCTCTCCTGCGAGGGGACGGAGTTCGTGCGCCGCGAGATCGCCGGGACGGACCCCTCGGTCAAGATGGGCGACGGCTGGCAGGGCTGCATCCGCTATTCCAGCGCCGCCGCGAAGCAGGCGGCGGTGGCGGAGATGACGCGGGACTATGGCCAGCCCATGGAATTCCTCGACGTGGCGGAGACGCGGGCGCGGGTGAACACCAGGCGCTATTTCCAGTCCTCCTATGACCCCACCGCCTTCCACATGCACCCGCTGCGCTATGCGCTGATGATCGCGGGCTCGGCCGCGGCGGCCGGGGCCCGGATTTACGAGAATTCGCCGGCGCTCTCGGTGGAGAAGCAGGGCGCGGCGTGGTCGGTACGCACGGCCCAGGGCGAGGTGCGGGCTGCGAATGTCGTCTATTGCGTGTCCTCGCTGGACCGGACGCTGCACCGGCCGACGGGGCGCGCGGTGCTGCCCGTGGCGACCTATGTCGCTGTCACGGAGCCGCTCAGGCAGGATGTGATCCGTACACGGAGCGCCATTTCGGACACCCGGCGCGCGGGGAACTATTATCGCCTGATCGACGGGGGGCGGCTTCTCTGGGGCGGGGCGATCACCACGCGCGTTTCGGAACCTGCGCGGTTGGCTGAGCGGATGAAGGGCGACATGGTGTCGGTGTTCCCGGAGCTCGGCAATCCCAGGATCGATTATGCCTGGGCGGGGCTGATGGGCTATGCGCGCCACTTCATGCCGCTGATCAGCTGCGACGGGCAGGGGCAATGGTGGGCCACGGCCTTCGGCGGCCATGGCATGAACACCACCGCCATGGGCGGCATTCTGATGGCGCGCGCGATCAGCGCCGGGGACGACGAATACCGCCGCTTCGGCGCTTACGCCCCGGAATGGGCGGGCGGGCCCTTCGGCCGCATGGGCGTTCAGGCGGGCTATTGGTACATGCAGCTGAAGGACTTGATCGACGAGCGGCGGCACGGAAAGGCGGCCTGACATGGCCTTCGCCAGCGGGGGGCCGTGCACGCGTTTGTCGCCGAGCTGGGAGCGGCGCGGGCGCGCTACGGAATTATATTCATAAAGCCCCCGCTGCGCCTTGGTGGCGAACCTGACGTGCCACTCGATGATGGGGCGCCGATGGCGGCGTTGACCGCCGTGTTGACGTCGTTGACCGCGGCATCGTCCGCGGTTCCCGCAAAGCGCCTCGGTCAAACTCCTTGCGGTTCCCGCCGGGCCATCTGCCGGAGCGTGATCTGGCCGCCAAAGCGGGTTCCCCTCTTGCGGACCATGCTCCAGCCCCGCCCCACCCGGCAAACGTCATGAAAACGTTGCAAAATCATGGCGATAGGCGGATTGCGGACGTCGTGCGGCTGGCGCAACCGGGCTATTGTGGCGTGCCCGGCCTGCCGCTATAAGCCGCGCCCAAGCAGGGGTTCACAGAGAGTTCGAAATGGCTGCAGAAGTCGACGAAGCCTACAAACCCAGTGACGACGAGCCGTTCATGAACGAACGGCAGCGCGACTATTTCCGGGTGAAGCTCTTTGCCTGGAAGGAAGATATTCTGAAAGAGAGCAAGGAGACCATCGCCCATTTGCAGGACGAGAATCACGTCCTTCCGGATCTGGCGGACCGCGCCTCCTCCGAGACCGACCGTTCGCTGGAGCTGCGCACGCGTGACCGCCAGCGCAAGCTGATCTCCAAGATCGACGCCGCGCTGAAGCGCATCGATGACGGATCCTACGGCTATTGCGAGGAGACGGGCGAGCCCATCAGCCTCAAGCGCCTGGACGCGCGTCCGATCGCCACGCTGTCGATCGAGGCGCAGGAGCGCCACGAGCGGCGCGAACGCGTCTACCGCGACGATTGACTTCGTGGGGCCGCCGCCCGGCGGCGTGTTGCGGCGTCAGCCCGCCATGATGGCGAGCGCCTCATCGAGAAGCGCTTGCGAGCCCGCGGTGATGACATTGCCGCCGTGTGCTGCCTCGCCCCCGGTCCATTCCGCCGCAACACCGCCCGCGCCCGAAACGATGGGCAGGAGCGGCGCGATGTCATAGGGCTGAAGCCCGCAGTCCATGGCGATGTCCATGTGCCCCGCCGCCATGAGGCAGAAAGAATACGAATCCCCGCCATAGCGGGTGAGTTGCGCCTTGGCCCGCAGGGCCTGGAAGCGGCGCTGGTTGTCCCCGCCGCCGTAGAGTTCGGGCGCGGTGGTGCCGAGCGTGGCGCGTGACAGGGGAACGCCCTGGCGCGTGCGGATGGCGCAGACGCTGCCGCGGTGGCTGTGCCAGGCGCCCTCCGGCGTGCCATGGAACATGTCGCCCACCACCGGCTGGTTCATCAGCCCCAGCACCGGCCGCCCCTCGTAACTGAGGCCGATGAGGGTGGCCCAGGTCGGCAGGCCGCTGACGAAGGCGCGCGTGCCGTCGACCGGGTCCAGCACCCAGGTGAAGGGCGAGCGGCCTTCCTTAACGCCATATTCCTCGCCATGGATGCCATGGTCCGGGTGGTGCCGCTCGATCAGCTGGCGGATGGCGCGCTCGCCGGCGCGGTCGCCCTCCGTCACGGGGTCCCACACCGGGCCATCCTTGACGTCGACCGCCGTGTTCTGCCGGAAGAAGGGCAGGATTGCGCCTGCCGCAGCCTCCGCCAGGGCGGTGGCAAAGCGGGTGAGTTCGGCCCAGTCAGGCATTCTCGACATGCGACGCTCTCTTCCTGTGCTTCCCCGGATCATGCTCCAGGTCATATGCCTGAGCATGATCTTATCGCAAAAGCGGATTCCACTTTTGCGGATCATGCTCCAGGTCATATGCTTGAGCATGATCATATTGCAAAGCCGGGTTCCACTTTTGCGGATCAAACTCCAGAAGATGATTCGGGTCCGCCTTGGTTGTTGATATGTTGCGTTGCAGCAAAATCCATACCTCATGCGCTGACCGCATAGCTTCCAAGGTTTGACGGAAATTCAAATGATTTCAAATGGTTTTGCCAAGGCGCGAGGGCCCTTCCGGGTGATTTTTGATCGGATGTGCAAAATTCTGCCGAGGCCCCTCTTGATTACGCCATGCCGCACTGCCATATCGGCGGTGCAAGGCAGAGATGTCTTGCTGCCCTTCCTGGGCGTTTCCTCCCTAGACTTGGGCCAGTCGCCATGGTGCACTGGCCCTTTTTTATTGATCGTCGCCGCGCGTGTTGAGGGGCGGCCTTGCCTATTCGGCGGCGAGCTGGCGCGGCGCGAAGCGCTGTTCCAGATAGGGCAGCAGGGCGCCGCACAGCTTGCCGAGGAGGGCGGCCAGGTCGCGAAAGCCGGCGGTCTTCTCCAGTGTCGCCTCGTTCATGTAGAGGCTGCGGTTGATCTCGATCTGCAGGGCATGCCGGCCGCGATGCGGCGCGCCGTGGTTCTGGGTGATGAAGCCGCCTGCATAGGGCTTGTTGCGCAGCACGCGCAGGCCCTGCCGGCGCAGCTCCTCCTCGACGAATGCGGAAATGTCCCCGGCGCAGGAGGCGCCGAACCTGTCGCCCAGGACCACGTCGATCCGGCCTGCCGGCTGGGGGGCCAGGTGGGCGCTGGCGCTTGCGGGCATGGAATGGCAGTCGACCAGCAGCACTTCGCCCATCTTCGCCACCACGGCGTTGGTGAGGGCGGACAGTGTGCGGTGATAGGGCAGGTGAACCTGCTCGATCCGGCGCAGCGCCTCGGCAAGATCGATGTGACCGCGGTAGATTTCCTCGCCCTCGGAAACGATGCGGGGAATGGTGCCAAGCCCTCCGGCCACGCGCGGCGACCCGGTGTTGGCATAGCCCGGCAACTCTCCCGCGAACATGCGCGGGTCGAGTTCATAGGGCTCGCGGTTGAGGTCGATGTAGCTGCGCGGCACGCGGGCCCTGAGCATCGGGGCTCCGTGCTCCACACAGGACAAGAACAGCTCGTCGACGTAGCAATCCTCCGATTTGCGCAGGCTGTGCCGCGTCAGCCGGGACTGGCTCAGGAAGGCGTCCGCGAACTCGCGCCCGCTGTGGGGAGAGTTGAAGACGGCGGGCGCCGTCCATTCCCTGGGCGACAGGATCTCGAAAGGCGGGCGGGCGTCCGGCATGCCGACTTGTCTTCCGTGGCGGTTGGCCGTGGATATTCGCCCAGCCGCGGGAAGGCGGCAAGGCTTCATTCACGCTTTGCTGGCACAAGGCGGGGTGACGGGGAAGGCGTTCGGCTGGTAAGGCTTGCCTTTCGGAACGATAATGTGACGATGAAGACCATGGCCAAGATTCTCCTCGCCGAAGACGATGACGACATGCGGAACTTCCTGGTGAAGGCGCTCGAGAAGGCCGGCCATGAGGTGACGAGCTTCGGCGAAGGCCTGAGCGCTTTCGAGCGGATCAAGCACACAAGCTTCGATCTGCTGCTCACCGATATCGTGATGCCGCAAATGGACGGAATCGAGCTGGCCCGCCGGGCATCCGAGCTTGACCCGTCGATGAAGATCATGTTCATCACGGGCTTTGCCGCCGTGGCGCTGCACCCGGATTCCAGGGCTCCCAAGGATGCCAAGGTGCTGTCCAAGCCCTTCCACCTGCGTGACCTCGTCAACGAAGTCGAACGCCTGATGGCCGCCTGAGTTTTGAGTTGCGCCGCTCCACGGCCCCCGCTATAGCGGCTCCACCGCGTCGGACGTGGGTGGTTAGCTCAGCGGTAGAGCACTACCTTGACATGGTAGGGGTCACAGGTTCGATCCCTGTACCACCCACCATTTTTCAGAAACTTAGTACTACAGTTGCGTCTGCGTGGTGAGTCTTGCGCGGTAGTGGGCCTCGGCGGCATGGGCTTGGTGAACGCGCCG
>NZ_JADCDA010000015.1 GCF_020252405.1 Aestuariivirga sp. | reverse complement strand
TCGGGGTCTTTTCCCTCCCCCTTGTGGGGAGGGATTAAGGGTGGGGGTCCCCGGGCTCCGGTCTTGGAGAATTGGACTCCTGGGCCCCCCGCCCCTGCCCCTCCCCACAAAGCCCCGCCCTCATCTTTCCTCTCCCCCGGTGGGGGAGAGGAATAATACAGAGGGCAGCTTCAGGCCATATGCGACAGCCGTCCCCAGAAGAGAACGGAAATCATACCTATTTCATTTGACCGGCCGGCGCTTTGGCCCGCCGCGGTCACGCCGGCCTTTTTGGCGTCAGCACCTTGCCCTCGAAGGAGAACACCAGCTCGCCCTTCTGGTTGAAGCCCTCGTTCAGCGTGAACACCAGCCCCCACTGCGGCCGCGAGTTGAGTTCGCGTTTTCCCGTCACTGTGCTGCGGTAGGTGATGGTGTCGCCCGGCGTCACGGGCTTCAGCCAGCGCAGATTGGCGAGGCCGGGCGACGGGCCGATCGCGGCGGGCTCCCGGCCCTCGGCGCGCATCTTCGCTTCCGCCGCCTGGTTGGTGGCGACATAGCATTTCATCCAGCCCGCCGCCGTGTGCCAGCCCGACGCCGAGAGTGCGCCGAGCGGACCTTTCCGCGCCACCTCGTCATCGAGGTGGAAGGGCTGCGGATCATATTGCCCCGCAAAGGCGATGATCGCCCCGCGCGTGAAGTGATGCTGGCCCAGTTCGACGACGCGGCCTTCAACGATCTCCTCGAGATAAAGTCCGATCATGGCCCGCGCACCCCCATGAACTGCACGCCCGTGATCTCCGTCTTGAGCTCGCCTTCTGTGTTGAAGAGTTCGAACTTCATCCTGAGGATGCCCATCTCCGGACGCCTGGACGACACGCGGCGGGAGAGCACCGTGGCGCGGCCGGTGAGCGTTTCGCCCGCATGGACGGGCTTCAGCCACTTCACCTCATCCATGCCGGAGGACGCCATGGCGGCGGATTTGTTGGCATAGGCCTCCACCGCGAGCCGGATGAGAATGGCGCATGACTGCCAGCCCGAGGCGGCCAATCCTCCGAGTACGGAGCGTTTCGCCGCTTCCTCGTCCAGGTGCATGGGCTGCGGGTCCCATTCGCGGGCATAGGCAATGAGCTCTTCCTTCGAGAGGTGATAGGCGCCGAAGGCGATCACCATCCCTTCGGGGAAATCTTCGTAGTGAAGAAGATCTGACACCGCCGCCTCCCCTCTGGGCCGTCTACCCTTACGTATTGAAC
This sequence comes from Aestuariivirga sp., assembly GCF_020252405.1. GTDB lineage: Bacteria > Pseudomonadota > Alphaproteobacteria > Rhizobiales > Aestuariivirgaceae > Aestuariivirga. Next base: position 14,324 of record NZ_JADCDA010000015.1, on the reverse strand, counting down.
CGGAAATGCATCACATCGCCGTCCCTGACGACGTAGTCCTTGCCTTCCAGCCGGAACTTGCCCGCCTCGCGGGCGCCCGCCTCGCCGTTTCCGGACACATAGTCCTCATAGGCGATGGTCTCGGCCCGGATGTAGCCCTTCTCGAAGTCCGTGTGGATCACGCCCGCCGCTTGCGGCCCCCTGGCGCCTCTGGTGACGGTCCAGGCGCGCGCCTCCTTGGGGCCCACGGTGAAATAGGTGACGAGGTGGAGAAGGTCATAGCCCGCGCGGATCACCCGGTTGAGGCCCGGCTCCTCCAGCCCCACGGCATCGAGGAAATCCTTCTGGTCAGCGAGCGCCATCACCGCGATTTCGGATTCGATCCTGGCGGAGACGACGACGGCCACGGCATTCTCCGCCGCCGCGCGCTTGAAGACGCGTGCCGAGAATTCATTTCCCTTGTCAGCCGAGGCTTCCTCAACATTGCAGACATAGAGCACCGGCTTGGAGGAGAGCAGGCCGAGGCCCCTGAACGCCTTCTCCTCTTCCGGCGTGCGCTCGACCACGCGGGCGGGCTTGCCCTCGCGCAGCAGCGTGAGCGCGCGGTTCATCAGGCCCGCCAGTTCCTTTGCGTCCTTGTCGCCCTGCTTGGCTTTCTTCTCGATGTTGACGATGCGCTTTTCGAGCGATTCGAGGTCGGCCAGCATCAGCTCGGTCTCGATGGTCTCGATATCGGCGATGGGGTCGATCCTGCCTTCGACGTGGGTGATGTCGCCATCCTCGAAACAGCGCACGACATGCGCGATGGCGTCCGTCTCGCGGATGTTGGCGAGAAACTGATTGCCCAGCCCCTCACCCTTCGAAGCGCCGCGCACCAGGCCCGCGATATCGACGAAGGTGAGACGCGTGGGGATGATCTGGGCGCTCCCTGCGATCTTCGCCAGCACGTCAAGCCGCGGATCGGGCACGGCCACGTCGCCCACATTGGGCTCGATGGTGCAGAAGGGATAATTCGCCGCCTGGGCCGCCGCCGTCTGCGTCAGCGCGTTGAAGAGGGTGGACTTGCCCACATTGGGAAGCCCGACGATGCCGCACTTGAAACCCATCAGTTCTCCGCCTTTCTCGAGGGCTTCTCCGGCGCGGGATTGAGCGCCAGATGCACCTTGTTCTGGAATGAGCCTTCCTCGCCCCTGACGAGAAGCGGCAAGTTGCCGGCAACCGCCGTCAGCAGCGGCTCCAGCCAGCCGCGGTCCGCCCGGGCGAAGTCGCTCAGCACGTGAGCGTGCACCAGCTCCCTGTGGCCGGGATGCCCGATACCCATCCGCACACGGACGAAATGCGGCCCGCAATGGGCGGTCATCGAGCGGATGCCGTTGTGGCCGGCCGCACCCCCGCCCAGCCTGACGCGAACCTTGCCGGGATCGAGATCCAGCTCGTCATAGAGCACGATCACCCGTGACGGATCTATGTCGAAAAAGCGCATGGCCTCGCCCACCGAGCGGCCGCTTTCGTTCATATAGGTCTGTGGCTTGAGGATGAGCACCTTGTCAGCCCCCATCAGCCCTTCCGAGGTTTCGCCCTGGAAGCGTTTCCGCCACGGCGAAAAGCCATGTTGGCGGACGATCTCGTCCACCGCCATGAAGCCGATATTGTGCCGGTTGCCCCGATATTTGGGGCCCGGATTGCCGAGCCCCACGATAAGGTGCATCTGGCCCTCTTGCCGGAACGATTACTTCTTCTTGGCCGGGGCGGCAGCGGCGGGAGCAGCACCCTTGGCGGGAGCAGCACCCTTGGCGGGAGCCGCACCCTTGGCGGGAGCAGCGCCCTTGGCGGGAGCAGCACCCTTGGCGGGAGCCGCACCCTTGCCGCCCGCAGCCGGAGCCGCCGCAGCGGCGGGGGCCTTCTGGTTGGTGGCCGGCACGTCTGCCGCGGCGGCCTCCGCCGACGCTTCCTCTTCCTTGGCCTGGGCGGTGACGGCGCAGAGCGTCACGTCTTCCGCAACCGCGGACTTCACGCCTTCGGGCAGCTTGATGTCGGAGAGGTGGATCGACTGGCCGATCTGCATCGGCGAAACATCGACGGTGATCTCGTCCGGGATGAGGTTCGCCGAGCACGACAGCGCCACCGTGTGCGACACGATGTTGAGAGCGCCGCCCTGCTTGATGCCGGGGGACACATCCTGGCCCTTGAAGTGAACGGGCACGTTGACGCGCACCCGGGCATCCTTGCCGAGGCGCAGAAAGTCGATATGGACGATGAAGTCGCGCACCGGCTCGAACTGCACGTCACGCGGAATGGCGCGGACGGTCTGGCCGTCAACCTCAAGGTCGATCAGCGTCGAGAGGAAACGGCCGGTCTCGATATGGGGGAGCACGTCACCGTAGGTGAGCGAAACGAGTTGGGGCTCCCGGCGGTCGCCATAGACGACTCCGGGGATGAGGCCGGTACGGCGGACTGCGCGGGAGGCCCCCTTGCCTGCCCGGGCGCGCGGCGCGGCCTTGAGCTGCACGATCTTGGACATGATAAACTCCTGGGTATGAATGATCCGCCCGGACTTCCTCCAGGGGTGAACGAGCCGGTCGGATGGCGGGCCTATAGCGGACGGGGGAAACGGCGGCAAGAGGGCGGCGGAGAAGCGCCGCGCAAGCCATGGTTCCAATTGACTTGAGGGGCCAAGCCGCTATCACGGCGGCCAGTTTTCAGCGCTGCAAGGGACCCGCCCAGGCCATGACCCAGTATTCCGCCGAACAGACCCGCCACATGGCCAATGCCATCCGCGCCCTCTCGATGGATGCCGTGCAGAAGGCCAATTCCGGCCACCCGGGCCTGCCCATGGGCGCCGCGGATGTGGCCACCGTGCTGTTCACCCAGTTCCTGAAATTCGATGCGCAGGACCCGCACTGGCCGGACCGTGACCGCTTTATTCTCTCCGCCGGTCACGGCTCCATGCTGCTCTATTCCCTGCTGCATCTGACGGGCTATGCGGACATGACACTGGAGCAGATCAAGGCCTTCCGCCAGATGGGCGCGAAAACCGCCGGCCACCCCGAGTTCGGCCACGCCAACGGCATCGAGACGACGACCGGCCCGCTCGGCCAGGGCATCGCCAACGCCGTGGGCTTCGCCATTGCCGAGCGTCATCTCAATGCCTTGTTCGGCGACGGCCTCGTCAACCACAAGACCTATGTGCTGGCCGGTGACGGCTGCCTGATGGAGGGCATCAGCCAGGAGGCAATCTCGCTCGCCGGTCACCTGAAGCTCAGAAACCTTATCGTGCTGTGGGACGACAACGGCATCACCATCGACGGCAAGGTGTCGATGTCGGATTCGACCAACCAGCTCGCCCGCTTCGCGGCGAGCGGCTGGACCGTATCGGCCTGCGACGGTCACAACCCGGGCGAGATCGCCGCCTGCCTGTCCGCCGCCCAGCATGCCGACCGACCGGTGCTCATCGCCTGCAAGACCATCATCGGCTATGGCGCGCCCACCAAGGCCGGCACCTCCGGCAGCCACGGTTCGCCGCTTGGTCCGGACGAAATATCCGGCGCCCGCAAGGCGCTGGGCTGGTCCCATGAGCCCTTCGTCATTCCCGACGGGCTGTTGGACGCGTGGCGCAAGGCCGGTTCGCGTGGCGCGGCTGACCGCGCCGCCTGGGCGGCGCGTCTGGCCGCCTCGCCCAAGAAGGAAGAGTTCACGCGCCGCGCCTCGGGCAAGCTGCCCGCCGACTTCGACGCGGTGATCGCCGCTTACAAGCAGGAGCTCGCCAGGAACCCGCCGGCACTCGCCACCCGCAACGCCTCGCAGAACGCGCTCGACGTGATCAACGCCGCGGTTCCCGAAACCATCGGCGGCTCGGCTGACCTGACGGGCTCGAACAACACCAGGTCGAAGGAGCTTCCCCCCCTCGACGCCCACAACTACGCCGGCCGCTACATCCATTACGGCATCCGCGAACACGGCATGGCCGCGGCCATGAACGGCATGGCGCTGCACGGCGGCGTCATTCCCTATGGCGGCGCCTTCCTGGTCTTCACCGACTATTGCCGCCCCTCGATCCGCCTCTCGGCCCTGATGCAGACGCGCGTCATATATGTGATGACGCATGACTCGATCGGCCTTGGCGAGGACGGCCCGACCCACCAGCCGGTGGAGCATCTGGCAGCCCTCCGCGTCATCCCCAACCTCGCCGTCTACCGCCCCTGCGACGCGGTGGAGACCGCCGAGTGCTGGCAGCTGGCGCTGAAGGACGGGTGCCGGCCCTCGGTGCTGGCGCTCACCCGCCAGAAGCTGAAGCCCGCGCGCCTCGCCTATTCGGAAGAGAACCTGTGCGCGAAGGGTGCTTATGAGATCGCCCCGTCCGGCGGGAAGGCGGAGGTTGTGATCTTCGCCTCGGGCTCCGAGGTCGAGATTGCGATTGCTGCCAAGGCGCTGCTCGATCAGGCGGGCAAGCCCGCGCGCGTTGTCTCCGTGCCGTCGATGGAGAATTTCGAGCGTCAGGATACAGCCTATAAGGCCAAGGTGCTGGGCAGCGAGAAGACGCGCATCGCCATTGAGGCGGGCGTGCGCACCGGCTGGGACCGCTTCATCGGGGCGGATGGAACATTCATCGGCATGACGGGCTTCGGCGCTTCAGGCCCGGCCGAACAGCTCTACGCGCATTTCGGCATCACCGCCGCGGCGGTGGTGAAGGCAGCAGACTGAAATCGGCACGATGGATGAACGGGCTTCCCTCCTCCCACCGTCGCCCCTGCGAAAGCTGGGGTCCAGCTTCGGGCGGCGCAAGGAAGCCGGATGCCAGCTTTCACTGGCATGACGACGTGAAGTTATGTTCGATAATCTTCTCTTGAAGGACTCTTGAAGGAGAACACCATGCCCGGTTTCCGCACGCTCGATGATGTCAATGTTTCCGGCAAGCGCGTGCTGTGCCGGGTCGATCTGAACGTCCCCATCGCCGATGGCAAGGTGACGGACGCCACCCGCATCGAACGCGTGGCGCCCACGCTGCGCGAGATCATGAACAAGGGCGGAGCACTCATCATGCTCGCGCACTTCGACCGGCCCAAGGGCAAGGTGGTGCCGGAAATGTCGCTCCGCCCCGTTGCCGCCGAACTGGAGAAGCACCTTGGGCAGCCGGTGAAGTTCGTCTTCACTGACTGGCAGCAGGTCCCCGCCGTCGACGTCGGGCCCGGCGAATGCGTGCTGATGGAGAACACCCGCTACCATGCGGGCGAGGAAAAGAACGACGAAGCCTTCTCCCGGATGCTCGCCTCGCTGGGCGACATCTATGTGAACGACGCCTTTTCCGCCGCCCACCGCGCCCATTCCTCCACCGAGGGCATCGCGCATTTCATCCCGGCCTATGCCGGCCGCGCCATGGAGGCAGAGCTCAGGGCCCTGCGGCTGGCGCTGGAGACTCCGCAGCGCCCGGTCATCGCCATCGTCGGCGGGGCAAAGGTCTCGACCAAGCTCGACCTGCTCGGCAACCTGGTGAAGAAGGTCGATGCGCTTGTGATTGGCGGCGCCATGGCCAACACCTTCCTGCTGGCCAATGGCCATTCGGTGGGCAAGTCGCTGGCCGAGCATGATCTGGTCGATACCGCGCGCCACATCCTTGAGGCGGCCCAGAACGCCAGATGCGCCATCATCCTTCCCGTTGACGGCATCGTCGCCCGGGAATTCAAGGCCGGTGCGGCGTCGCATGACCATGGCATCGATGCCATCCCGGCTGACGGCATGATCCTCGACGTGGGGCCGATGTCAGTGGACCGCATCAATGCGGCGATCGACGAGGCGCACACGCTGGTCTGGAACGGCCCGCTCGGCGCCTTCGAAATCGAACCCTTCGATCAGGCGACGGTTGCCGTCGCAAGGCATGCCGCCAGCCGCACCAGGGCCGGCAAGCTCGTCTCGGTGGCGGGCGGCGGCGACACCGTCGCGGCGCTGAACCATGCCGGTGTCGCGCGGGACTTCACTTATATCTCCACCGCCGGCGGCGCCTTCCTCGAATGGCTGGAGGGCAAGCCGCTGCCCGGCGTCAAGGCGCTCGAACCGAGGTGAGCCCGCCGCGCCTCTTCCTCGTCGCCCCCGAGAGGGTTGCGGCCGACGCGCTCGCCCAGTGCATCAGGGCGGCCTGCGAAGCGGGCGACGTGGCGAGCCTGCTTGTGCCTGCCTCCGTCGCCAGGGACGTGACGGCCGCCGCGCAGCATCTCGGCGTCGCCGTGATGGTGTCCGGCGAAGCGCGTGACGCAGCGCGCGCCGGGGCCGACGGCATCCACGTCGGGGCGAGTGCCGACAACGTGGCCACTGCGCGCGGGCAGATGGGCAAGGACCGTTTCGTCGGCGCCTATGCCGGCGCCTCGCGCCACTTCGCCATGGAAGCCGCCGAGGCCGGTGCGGACTACATTGCCTTCGACCAGAGGGGGCCGGGCGTCGGCGGCGAGCCCATTGTCCGCTGGTGGTCCGACATGATGGAAATCCCCTGCGTCGCCTTCTCGCCCGTGGAACCCGGGGACCTCGACATATTGCTGCCGCAGAAGCCGGACTTCATCCGCCCGTCCGATGCGATGTGGCAGGATGCCGGCGAGGCCCGCCGCGTCGTCTCGGCGCTGATGCAACGTCTCGGACCGACATGAAGCTCACAGCCGCCGCCTTCGCCCTGCTGCTCCTCGCGACACCCGCCGGAGCGGCCGCCATCGCCGATGTCCAGACCGCCTATGACGCGGGCGACTACGCCACGGCGCTTAGAGACGCCAAGCCCCTCGCCGAAGCGGGCGACGCCGCCGCCATGCGCCTCCTCGGCCTCATGTACCGCAACGGCCAGGGCGTGGCGCAGGACACCGACACCGCCATCGTCTGGCTCACCAGGGCCGCCGACAAGAGCGATCAGCAGGCGCAATATGCCCTGGGGCTGATCTGGCTCGACCAAAAGGATGCGCGCTACGACTACGCGAGGGGCCAGGCCTATCTCCGGCAGGCCGCCGATGCCGGGCTGGCGGATGCGCAGTTCACCATGGGGCTCCTCGCCTCGGGCGCCTTCGACAACCCGCCGGACCTCGTCAACGCCGCAAGCTGGTTCCGGAAGGCGGCGGACCAGGGCCATGTCGCGGCCCAGTACAATCTCGGTGTCCTCTATCTCGAGGGCCAGGGCGTTGCCAAGGACGCGGTGAAGGCCGCCGCCCTCATCGGGGAGGCCGCCGGCAAGGGCAATCCCGACGCCATGCTCGACTATGGCGTGCTCGTGTTCCGCGGCGAGGGCGTGCAGCAGGACGAAAAGATCGGCGCGCAGTGGCTGGTCCTTTCGGCAAGGCGCGGCAACCCCATCGCCCAGAACCGCGTGGCCCGGCTTTACCTCTATGGCAAGGGCGTGGCGCAGGACCCGGTCGAAGCCATGAAGTGGAACATCCTCGCCAGCACGGCCGGCCGCGCCGACGCGGAACTCGATTCGCTGCTCGTTAGGCTGACGGACGCCCAGAAGCGGGAGGCCCAGGCCAGGGCCGACGCCTTCACGCCGGCCGCCGCGAAGTAGCTCCGCCCCGGCCCCTGCCGAAGGACAGACCCTCAAGGCCCGGAACAAGACGGTTGTCAATGTCAATCAGCAGCAGGCAGTTTCATGCCGCCGTCCGGCACATCTCGGAATTAATGTAACCGACTGTTTTCCGGAATCCGTTTCACCCAGAACACCATCAGCCTCATCCGGAGTTCAGTCGTGGGTATTGTCCGCGCCCCCTCCCCCATCATCGCCGGGCCCGTCCCGGCGATCCTTTTCCACCACCCGAAAAAGATGCCCGGGACGAGCCCGGGCATGATGAGCGCTGGTGAGGGGCGCCCTCAGACGTCCTTCGCCATGTCGCGGAGCTTGAATTTCTGGATTTTCCCCGTCGAGGTCTTGGGCAGTTCGGTGAACACTACGTGCCTCGGCGCCTTGAAATGGGCAAGCCCGTCGCGGCACCACGCGATGATCTCTTCCGCGGTGGCCTGCTTGCCCGGCCTCAGTTCCACGAAGGCGCAGGGCGTCTCGCCCCATTTTTCGTCGGGCTTCGCCACCACCGCCGCCGCCTGCACCGCGGGGTGCTTGTAGAGCGCGTCCTCCACCTCGATCGAGGAGATGTTCTCGCCGCCGGAGATGATGATGTCCTTCGAGCGGTCCTTGAGCTGGATATAGCCGTCGGGGTGCAGCACACCCAGGTCCCCCGAATGGAACCAGCCGCCGCGGAAGGCCTCCCCGCTCGCTTTCGGGTTCTTGAGATAGCCCTTCATCACGACATTGCCGCGGAACATCACCTCGCCCATGGTCACGCCATCGGCGGGCACGCGCTGCATGGTCTCGGGGTCCATCACGGTCAGGTCCTCCAGCGCGTGGTAGCGCACGCCCTGCCGCGCCTTCTTCTGCGCGCGCTTTTGCCCGTCGAGCAGGTCCCAGTCCTGCTTCCAGTCATTGACCACGGCGGGGCCATAGGTTTCGGTGAGGCCATAGAGGTGGGTGACGTTGAAGCCCTGCTCCGACATGGCCGCCAGCACCGCTTCGGGCGGCGGGGCCGCGGCGGTGAAGAATTCGACTTTCCGGGCAAGCGGCTTCTTTTCCTCGGCCGGCGCGTTGAGGATCGTCGACATGACGATGGGCGCGCCGCAGAGATGGGTGACCTTATGCTCCGCCAGCGCCTCCCAGATCAGCCTCGAGCGCACCCACCTGAGCGTCACATGCGTGCCGCCGACCACCGAGAGCGACCACGGAAAGCACCAGCCATTGCAGTGGAACATCGGCAGCGTCCAGAGATAGACCGGATGCTTCGGCATGGACGCGGTCAGAACATTGCCCTGCGCCAGCAGATAGGCGCCGCGGTGATGATAGACCACGCCCTTCGGATTGCCCGTGGTGCCCGACGTGTAATTGAGCGAAATCGCCTCCCACTCGTCCGCGGGCCAAAGCCAGTCGAAACCGGCGTCCCCGCTCGCCACGAACTGCCCATAGTCGATCGAGCCCACGCGCTCGCCATCGACCTCAAACTCCGGGTCCACGTAGTCGATGACGATCGGGCGGCGCCCCGGCATCAGCGCCAGCGCATCCTTCGCAAGTTTCGAGAATTCCTTGTCGGCGATCAGGATCTTCGTTTCCGCATGCTGCAGCGAGAAGGCAATCGCCGGGGCATCGAGCCGGGTGTTGAGCGTATTGAGCACCGCCCCCGTCATCGGCACGCCATAGTGGCATTCGAGCATGGCGGGCGTGTTGGCGAGCAGCACCGAGACGGTCTCGCCCTTGTTGATCCCCGCCTTGGCCAGCGACGAGGCCAGCTGCCGGCAGCGCGCATAGAACTGCGCATAGGTCGTGCGCTGCCGCCCGTGGATGATCGCCGCCTGCTCCGGATAGACCGCCGCCGAACGGGCAAGGAAGGTCAGCGGCGTCAGCGGCTGGAAATTGGCCGGGTTCTTGTCGAGGTCGGTTTCGTAGGCGGACATCGGGGCACCCTTCGGTTCAGTCCCAAAGAACTGAGACTACTCCATTCCGCGATCAAAGCGAAACCGGCGTTTCGGCGAAGGCCATGGACGCGGCCAATTGCTGACCCGTCTGTCCCGCTTCTTCAGCGGACTGAGGCGGTTGAGCGGCGTCACGCCGCCGCCACCACCGCCTTATACAGATGCCACGTCGCGTGCCCCAGCACCGGCAGAACCACGGGCAGGCCCAAAAACATCGGCACGAAGGCCGCGAAGGTGAGCGCCACCACCAGCATGCCGAAGCCGATCATCGGCGCGGGGTTCTGCAGCACCGCCTTGAAGCTGTAGATGATGCCGGTGACGAGGTCGATCTCGCGGTCGAGCAGCAGCGGGATGCCGGTGACCGTGGTGCAGAACAGCACGAAGGAGATGAAGGCGCCCACGCCCGTACCGACGACAAGGAAGCCGATCCCTTCCGGCGTGGTGGTGATGATGTTGAAGAACGCCTCGATCGAGGAGAAGCTCTTGAAGCCGAGGAAGACCGCCAGCAGCATCCGCACCTCGTAAAGCCACATCCAGAAGATGAACAGCACGACAAAAGCCATCCACGCCACCTGCCGCTTCCTCTGGGCGAGGATCACGGCGAGGATCTGGCCGAAGTTCAAGGGCTCGCCCGCGGCAATGCGGCGGCTCGTTTCGTAAAGCCCCACCGCCACGAAGGGTCCGATCAGCGGAAAACCGACCGCGATCGGGATGATCCACCACGGTTCGTGATAGACCTTCAGCAGCAGGAAGATGGCAATGCCGCCCGCGGCATAAATGCCGCCGAAGAACAGCCCGATCAGCGGCGCCCGGAGGAAGTCGCGCCAGCCCGCAATCAGCGCGGCTTTCACATCCGCGAAGGAGATCGTGTTGATCTTCACCGGCGGCGGCCGGGGCGTGAAGACGACGGTTTCTTCGCTCGAGGTCGTCATGGGGCCTCCGGGAGTGCATTCCAGTTGTGCAGACAGAATGCCGTGTGGCGGGCCGCGCCGCAATCAGCTAGGGATGCAGCGCAACAAAAGACAATGACTCGATGATGGACTCTTCCCTGGTCCGGGCCCGCTGGGCCATTGCGGCTTCCTTCGTGGTGATGGGCCTGGTGATTGGCGCATGGGTGCCGCATGTGCCGCTGGTGAAGGAGCGCTTGGGCGTCGGCCCCGGCGTCTTCGGCCTTGCGCTCCTCTCGATCGCCGGCGGCGCGGTTCTGGCCATGCCGCTGACGGGCGTGCTGGTCGGGCGCTATGGCAGCCGCCGCATGACGGTGAGCACCGGGCTGTTCTTCACCCTGGCCTTCCTGCTGCCCACCGCCGCGCCGACACTCACCAGCTTCTTGCTGGGCGGCATGCTGATGGGCATGGGCATCGGCAGCATGGACGTGTCGATGAACGCCCATGCCATCGCCATCGAGAAGCGCCGGCGGCGGCCCGTCATCTCGATGCTGCACGGCATCTACAGCCTCGGCTGCCTCGCCGGCGCGGTGGTCGGCGGCGTGCTCATCGAATGGCTGGGGCCCGGCGCGCAGGCCCTCATCACCAGTGCCCTATGCCTGTGCCTGCTCCTTGGCGCGGCCCGCTTTCTGCTGCCGGGCAGCGCCGACAAGGGCCAGTCCGGCGCGCATTTCGCCTGGCCCACCCGGGCCACCATCGGCCTCGGCCTGCTCTGTTACCTGGCGCTGATGATCGAGGGTTCGGTCATCGACTGGGCAGCGATCCTGATGCGCGAGAAATTCGCGGTGGAGGCCGGCATCGCAGCCCTGTGCTTTGCCGCCTATCAGGGCGGCATGGCGCTGTCGCGGCTCACGGGCGACTGGATCAGGCTGAAGGCGGGTGCCGTGCCGATGGTTTTCGTCAGCGCCCTGCTCACCGCACTTGGCACCGCCCTGGGGCTCATCGCGCCCACGCCCGGGCTGGCGATTGCCGCCTTCGCCCTGGCGGGGCTGGGGGTGGGCAACATCGCACCCGTCATGTTCGCCGGTGGCGGGCGGCTGGAACCCACCGCACCGGGCCGCGGCATCGCGGCGGTGACGACGCTCGGCTACACCGGCTTTCTGTCAGGCCCGCCGCTCATCGGCTTTGCCGCTCAGGTGACCGGTCTCAACATCGCCCTCTTCCTCACCGTCATCGCAGCGCTTATCATTGCTGTCTTCGCTAGCGCCGTGAAGGCAGCGGACACCTATTGAATCACGGGAGCACTCTTGCCTTGAAACTGAGAACGCGCACCGCCATCGTCACCGGAGCCGCGCGCGGCATCGGCCTCGCCATCGCAGAGCGGCTGACGAAGGAGGGTGCGAGCGTGGTGCTGGCCGACGTGCTCGACAGGGAGGGCAAGGCCGCGGCGAAGCGGCTGGGTGCGGTTTACAAACACTGCGACGTGTCGAAGGCCGCAGAAGCGAAGGCCCTCGTCGCCTTCACCGTCAGGAAATTCGGCGCAATCGACATTCTCGTCAACAATGCCGCCGTCTCCTCCAACGCCGATTTCCTGGAGGTGACGGAGGCGGAGTTCGACCGCGTGATCGGCATCAACCTCAAGGGGTCCTTCCTCATGCTGCAGGCCTCGGCGCGGCAGATGCTGAAGCAGGTCGAGGCCGGCCGCAAGCCCGGCGCCATCGTCAACATGTCGTCCGTCAACGACACGCTGGCCATTCCCGGCATCGTCACCTACTGCATGTCGAAGGGCGGCGTGTCGCAGATGACGCGGGCGACGTCGATCGCGCTGGCGCCTCATGGCATCCGCGTCAATGCCATCGGCCCCGGCACCATCGATACAGACATGGCGCGCGGCTTGCTCTCCGACGAGGCCGCCTTCAGCCGCGCCATGTCGCGCACCCCCCTTGGCCGCGCCGGCACGCCGGCCGAGGTCGCGGCCATCGCCGCCTTCCTCGTGTCGGACGAGGCGAGCTACATCACCGGCGAGACGATCTATGCCGATGGTGGCCGCATGCCGCTGAATTACACCGTTCCCGTCAAGCCATGATCCGCGCCGGACGGATTGCCGACCTGCCGGAGATCACCCGCATCCGCACCGCCGTGACGGAGAACCATCTCTCGGTGGACCAGATGGCGGAAAGGGGCATCACACACGACCAGATCGACGGTCTCACGAGGCGGCTCTGAGCAGGCCCCGGCAATCAGCCGACGCAGATCACCTGGCCGGTGAGCGCGCCCTCGACGCTCTTGGCATAGGCAAGACCCACGCGCGCGCTGGAGACGGGCTCGTGGCCGGGAAAGAAGCCATCGTATTTCGCGGCGGAGTCCTCCAGCAGGCCGGGGCTCACCGCATTGATCCGAAGCCCGCGCGGCATCTCGATTGCCGCACCCTTGACGAAAGCGCCGATGGCGCCGTTGACGGCGGCGGCATTGGCGCCGGCGCGCACCGGGTCACGGTCGAGGATGCCGCTGGTCAGCGTGAACGAGCCATTGTCGTTCACATTGTTCATGCCGAGGAGAAAGAGGTTCACCTGGCCCATCAGCTTGTCGTTCAGGCCAATGCGGAACTGCTCCGGCGACATGGTGGCGACGGGGCCAAAGTGCACATGGCCCAAGCAGGTGACGATGGCGTCCACCTTGCCGAGCTTCGCATACATGGCCTTCACCGATTCCTCGCGCATCGCATCGACGATGAGGTCGCCGGAGGAGCGGCCGGCGCGGATGATGTCGTGGCGGCGGCCCAGTTCAGCTGCCGCTGCCTTGCCGACTGTGCCCGAGTCGCCGACGATCAGAATGCGCATGGTCTTACGCCTCGTCCTGCTGGCCGCGCTTCAGAGGCTTCAGCTTGGCGAAGACCGAGTCGGCGTCATATTGGGGCTCCGTCTCGCGCGGCTTCGGTTCGGAGGGCGCGAAGGTTGGCTCGTCCTCGGCATGGGCCGCGGCATGGGCCGCCGTGCCTTCCACTTCCGCCGCCGGGATCAGCGTGCGCACCGGGGCCGATTCGTTCGCCGGCTTCCCGGCCTTGCGCGCTGCCTTCTGCACCGCGAAGTCGAGATCGAGCTGCGAACAGATGCCGAGCGACACGGGGTCCACGGGCTTGATGTTCGCCGCGTTCCAGTGCGTGCGCTCGCGCACCGAGGCGATGGTCGACTTCGTCGTGCCGACAAGCTTCATGACGGCAGAGTCCGGCAGTTCCGGGTGGTAGCGCAGCAGCCAGGCGATGGCGTCCGGCCGGTCGCCGCGGCGCGACACCGGCGTATAGCGCGGGCCCGAGGTCGACTTCTGCACCTGGATGTTGACCTTGGATTCGAGGATCTTCAGGCGGTACTCGGAGTCCTTCTCGCCTTTCTCGATTTCCTCGCGCGTCAGCTGGCCGCCGGTGATCGGGTCCATGCCCTTGATGCCGGCAGCCACGTCGCCGTCGGCGATGCCCTTCACTTCGAGCTCATGCAGGTGGCAGAAATCGGCGATCTGGCGGAAAGTGAGCCCGGTGTTCTCGACCAGCCACACGGCGGTGGCCTTGGGCATCAGCGGTGTGCGGGACATTGGTTTTCACTCCTTGAGAACCGGTGTTTCAGGTTCCCTGTCTTTGCGACAGCTTGTTGGGGATGGCTCAGTTATAGAGGTGGGGGCGCGGCGGCGCAATCCCCGAAATTCGCCCCGGCGCTGCCCCTCGGATGCGGGCGTTGTGCAGGGCATTCTCGCGCTCAAGGCCAGGGGCTATGTCTTCGTGAAACCCGGTGCTCCACCGAAGCAGGCGACGCCGCACGGAAGCTAAAGAGCGGTCAGTTTAATCCATGAGGATTCCCCTCCCCCTCGTGGGTGTACAGACCGGGGAGATAGGTAACGGGTGTTCGGGGACATAGGTAACGGTTTTAGCATTGTTGGGTTGGCTTTGCGAGATCGCAGCTGGCGATGCGTTGGTGGCGGTAATGGACGTGGTAGGCG
>NZ_JADCDA010000014.1 GCF_020252405.1 Aestuariivirga sp. | reverse complement strand
CCCCCGGAAGCTTCGACATCCTCCCCATGGACGCCATGCGCCGCACCATTGCGGCGCGGCTCACCGTGTCGAAGCAGACCGTCCCGCATTTCTATCTGTCCATCACCTGCACGCTGGACGCGCTGCTGGCCACGCGCGGGCGCCTCAACGCCGCCGCCCCCAGGGACGCCGGCGGCAAGCCCGCCTGGAAGCTCTCGATCAACGACTTCATCATCAAGGCCATGGGCGTGGCGCTGCAGAAGGTGCCTGCCGCCAATGTCACCTGGGCCGGGGACTCGATCCTGCGGCACCGCGCCAGCGACGTGGGCGTGGCGGTTGCCGTCGAGGGCGGGCTCTTCACCCCCGTCCTCCGCGCCGTCGAGTCCAAAACGCTGACCGCCATTTCAGCCGAGATGAAGGAGCTTGCCGCAAGGGCCCGCGCCCGCAGGCTGGCCCCGCCGGAATATCAGGGCGGCGCCACGGCGATCTCCAACCTCGGCATGCATGGCATCGAGCAGTTCACCGCCATCATCAACCCGCCGCAGGCGACGATCCTCGCGGTCGGGTCCGCGGTCGAGCGCTTCGTGCCGGTGAAGGGCCAGCCGGTTCTGGCCACCCGGATGACCTGCACCCTCTCCTGCGATCACCGGGCGGTCGATGGCGCGGTGGGTGCGGAGTTGCTCCAGGCCCTGCGGAACCTTATTGAAGAACCGTTGCTGATGCTGGCCTGAAGACCGGCACAGCCCTGACCGGGAGGTGACCCATGCCGCGCTATGACTATGTCTCGATGGGCTTTTACACCTATGACTGCCTGGGCTGGCCCTTCACCGAAGTGCCCGCGGGCGGCGGCACCGCATTCATCGACGAATTGACGCTTGCCGTTTCGGGCGCGGGCGGCACCGCTTCCATCGCGGCGGCCAGGATGGGCCTCGCCACGCTGGCCGTCGCGGGCGTGGGCGACGACCTGATGGGCGACTGGGTGCTGCAGCGCCTGCGGCATTTCGGCGTCGACACCTGGGGCGTGCAGCGCGAACCCGGCTGGAAGACATCCTCCTCCATCGTGACCACCAGGGCCGACGGCTCGCGCCCCGCACTGCACATGAAGGGCGCCACCGCAAACTTCTTCGTGACCGATGAGATGATCCCGCGCGTCACTGACACCAGGGTGTTCCACGCCGGCGGCGTTGGCCTGATGGACGCCATGGACAAGGGCCAGACGGCCGTCGTCATGAAGGCCGCCAAGGCCCGTGGCGCCACGACCACGGTGGATGTCTTTGCCGGAAGCCCGAAGGACTTGCCGGCCATCGCGCAGGTGCTGCCCTATACCGATTATTTCATGCCCTCGATCGAGGAGGCGCAGGCGCTCTGCGGCCGCAGCGACCATGCCGGCACGGCGGCGTTCTTCCTCGACATGGGCGTCAAGGCCTGCGTGCTGACGCTGGGCGGCGACGGCGCCTATTACCATGACCGGAGCGGCGTCAAATTCCATGTCCCCGCCTATGACATCAAGGTCAAATGCACCTGCGGCTGCGGCGATGCCTTCGATGCGGGCTTCGCGGTGGCGCTGGTGCAGGGTTTCGACATGGAAACGGCGGTGCGCTTCGCACAGGCCACCTCGGCGCTGAACGCCACGGGGCTCGGCTCGCAGGCGGGTGTCAGGGACTTCGCGCACACGCTGGCGTTCATGAAAACGACGAAGACGAAAGGCTGAGCAAACGCGTCTTCCCCCGATGAGCAGGCGGGAGAGGAAGCGCCGCTCACCGGTCCTTGTCGAAGGGGTTCTTTCCCCCCCGCAGGCTGAAGCGGATGGGGGTGCCGCCCAGGTCGAAGCTTTCGCGCAAACCGTTCATCAGGTAGCGCACATAGCTTTCCGGCATCTTGGAGAGCTGGTTGCCGAAGATGGCGAAGGTGGGGGGCCGCGCACTGGCCTGCGTTGCGTAGCGGATCTTGATGCGGCGGCCGGAGGGTGCGGGCGGCGGGTTGCGCTCGATGGCGCTTTCAAGCCAGCGGTTGACCTGGCTCGTCGGGATTCGGCGGTTCCAGCGCTCCATGGCTTTCATCACCGTTTCGAGGAGCTTGTCGATGCCCTTCTCCCGCTTCGAGGACAGGGTGACGACGGCGACGCCGCGGATTTCCGGCAGCACGTCCTCGAGGGTGGAGATCACGTCCTTGAGCTTCTTCTGCTTCTCCTCCACGAGGTCCCACTTGGACAGCGCCAGCACTGCGGCGCGGCCCTCGCGCGCCACGAGGTCGCAGAGCGAGAGGTCCTGCCGCTCGACGGGGAGCGAGGCATCGATCAGCACCACCACGCATTCGGCGAAGCGGATGGCGCGCAGCGCGTCCGACACCGCGAGCTTCTCGATCTTCCCGACAACCCGCGACTTCCGCCGGATTCCCGCCGTATCCCACAGCTTGATCCTCTGGCCGCGCCAATCGAATTCCGAGGAAATCGCATCGCGCGTGATGCCGGCCTCGGGGCCGGTCAGCATGCGGTCCTCGCCGAGGATGGTGTTGACGAGGGTGGATTTGCCGGCATTGGGCTGGCCGATGATGGCGAGGCGCAAGGGGCCATCGCCCCGGTCCTCGCCCTCCCGGGCCCCGCCTTCCTTTTGCTCCGTGAACGGAAGAAGCGCGTCATAAAGCTGGTCGAGGCCTTCGCCATGCTCGGCGGAAATGGCAAGCGGTTCGCCGAAGCCCAGTTCGAAGGCTTCCAGCAGGGCGCCCTCGTGCCCCCTGCCCTCGGCCTTGTTGGCGACGAGGATGACGGGCTTGCCGCGGCGGCGCACCCGGCCGGCAAATTCGCGGTCTACCGGCGTCACGCCGGCGCGCGCGTCATAGACGAAAAGCACGACGTCGGAATCGTCCACCGCCGTCTCGGCCTGGGCGCTCATGCGCGCTTCCAGGCTGTCGCCCCTGATGTCGTCGAGGCCCGCCGTGTCGAAGACACGGAAGCGCAGGCCGCCGAGATTCGCCTCGCCCTCGCGCCGGTCCCGCGTGACGCCGGGCTGATCGTCGACAAGCGCGATCTTGCGGCCAACCAGCCTGTTGAACAGGGTCGACTTACCGACATTCGGCCGCCCCATGATGGCGACGGTGGCGGTCATTGCGGATCTTTGAACGTGTCGCCGGTGGTGGTGGGCGGCGTGCAGGCCGGGTCATTGCTGGCGCAGCCGGCGCCCGTGCCGACGGGCTTGGAGGCAGCACCCACCTGCGGGTCCGGCTTTTCCGGGAAGGTTGGGCGGCCGGGGATGGCGTCCTCGCGCTGGCCCGGCAGGACCTTGTTGTTGGTCTGCCCCGTCACGGTGTCGAGATAGCTGCAGCCCGAAAGCAGCGTCAGAGCGCCTGCCGCCAGCAGCAACCGGGGGACAAATCTCATTTCGCTGGCGCCATGGGCAGGAGGAGCTGAGACATCTTCTCGGCGCGGTTGCGCAGCGCGGCAGGCGTTTCCGGATCCGCGAGGATCGCCTGCACCTGTTTGTCGGCGCCGGCATAGTCCTTGAGGCGGAACTGCGCCGCGGCCATAATCTCGCGCGCCACATGCCGCCAGGGGTTGCCCGGAGCGGCAAACTCCTTGAGGCGCGACTCGAGATCGGCGAAAGCCTCGCTGTCAGCCAGTGCGGCGGCGGCGCGGATGCGCGCAATGTCGCGCAGCGTCTGGTCGATGCCGGCATCGGCCGCGATCGCGTCATAGAGCTTCACGCCCTCCTCCGCCCTGGCGCCGGCCACGAGTTCGGCGGCGGCGCGCAGGCGGCCCAGATCCGCGAAGCCGGTCTGGCCGATGGCCTCGAAATCCTTCACCGCATCGGCAGCCTTGCCGGCTCCCACCAGCCCGGCGGCGGCGAAGAACTTGTCACCGGCGGCTTCCGACTGTTTCAGCTGGACATAGCGCCAGCCTTCCATGCCGGCGACACCGACAATAATGAGAACGCCTGCGCCGATCACGGCATTGCCATAGCGGCCCCACAGTTTCTTGAAGCGTTCCTGGCGGACCTCTTCGTCCACCTCGCGAAACAGGGATTCGTCACTCAAAACGTGGCTCCTCACATCAGCCAAGGGATTGAGAATCGGCGTAGATCAGCCCCAAGGCAAGATCAAGGCAATTCAGGCGCGCCAGAACGAAGCTCACAAAAGCGGAACCCGCTCTTGCGACAAGATCATGCTCCGGCATATGCGCTTGCGCATGTTCTTTTCGTTCAGACGGTTCCGCCTGAACGGGACATGCTTTAGCGCCCGCGGCGCACGCCGTAGATGCCCTCGACCACCCGGCTGCTGTCACGCTGGTACATGAGCCACAGGGCCGCGCCGATGCCGGCGCCGCCGGACAAGAACCCGAGAACCTCGAAGAACATGATTCCTCCCCGTTTCGATGAGGACCATCATGCTGACTGTCACCCGGTTAACAACGGGTTAAACGCACATCATTCCGCAACCGTGAAGGCGCCGGTGAGCTGCTGAGCCGACGCGGGCGCCGTAAGTGCGGCACGCGCCGCTGCGCCAAGCATGAACTGCCGCGGCGCGACAGTCATCCTCGCTCCGGATGGCCCCCGTGCCGCCTCGTGCCGCCCCGTGGCGGCGAGACGATAGCGAAGGCGCTACTCCTTCATCTCATAGGTGTTCTCAGGCGCGGGGAAGGCGCGGCTCCGAACATCCTCGGCATAGATGCGGATGGCGCCCTCGATGGCAGCCCCCACCTTGCCGAACTCCTTGACGAACTTGGGCACGCGCGGGGACAGGCCCAGCATGTCTTCCATGACGAGGATTTGCCCATCGCAGGCGGGTGATGCGCCGATGCCGATGGTGGGGATCGGGATCGACCCGGTGATCTTCGCCGCGAGCGGCTCGGCAATGGCCTCCAGCACCACGGCGAAGGCGCCGGCCTCGGTGACGGCCTGGGCATCATCCTCGATGATGGCCCATTGCGCCCTGGCGCGGCCTTGCGTCCTGAAGCCGCCGAGGATGTTGATCGACTGCGGCGTGAGGCCGATATGCGCCATCACCGGAATGCCGCGCTCGGAGAGGAAGCGGATGGTTTCCGCCATGCGCTTGCCGCCCTCGATCTTGATGGCCCCGCACTGGGTTTCCTTCATCACCAGGGCCGCGTTGCGGAAGGCCTGCTGCGGACTTTCCTCATAAGAGCCGAAAGGCATGTCGACCACGACGAGCGCGCGCTTGGCCCCGCGCATCACCGCGCGGCCGTGCAGGATCATCAGCTCCAGCGGCACGGGCAAAGTGGACTCGAAGCCGTGCATCACCATGCCCAGCGAATCGCCCACCAGCAGGAAGTCGACATATTTGTCGGCAATCGCCGCGGTATGGGCGTGATAGGAGGTGAGAGAGACGATGGGGTCCTTGCCCTTCCGGGCGGTGATTTCGGGCGCCGTCAGACGGCGCATGGCGGCATGCTGCGACATGGGCCGAGACTAGTCTCCCTGAATCAGCCCGGCAAGGGGAGCTGGAACACCGGCACGCCGATCAGCGCCATGTGAAGCTGGGTCATGATGCCATAGAGCGCGATGCCGCCAAGGACGGAAAGCAGATTATGGCCCCCGCGCACCTCGGGCGACGGCCTCACGCCGTTTGCCGTGCCGATGAGGATGTGCAGAACCGCATAGATCAGGAAGCCGCCGAACAGGATGATGCCGGCCATGTCGCCATTGGCGAGCAGATGCCCCGTGGCCCAGAAGATTGCCGCGAAGGCCATGGGAAAGCGCAGCTTCCGCCGCCACGAACCGCGGAACAGGAAGATGCCGAGGAAAACAAAGGCGATCAGGGTGAGGACGCCGTTGGCAATCCAGCCCCACTGCGGCGGCTCGTAGACGAGGACGAAGCCGGAGGCGCGCCAGCCCAGCACGATGAGCACGATGCCAACGAGCGAGGCGATGCCGAAGACCGGGCCATAGGTCTTTTCGCCGATGCGCCGCGTGATGCGCCGTTTGATCGCGGGCACGGCCGCCACCAGATGGAGCACCGCCGTGAAGACGACGCCAAGGGCAAGAAGCAGCATCACGCCACCGGGATGCCGAGAACATAGGGATGAAAGCCGAAGAGGAACACCGCATAGAGCACGATGCCGATGACCACGGCCATGATGTCGGAGCGCGCGCGCGGAATATAGTCCGGTCGCTTTCCGCGGATCTCCGACATGACGATATCGGCCAGGCCGACGACCAGGAAGGCGCCGAACAGCCAGACGTCGGCGCGGCGGCCATTGACGAGCAGGTGGCCAGCCGACCACAGCACGATGCCGATCGACATCGGGTTGTGCAGCCATTTCCTGAGATAACCCTTGCCGTGCGAGGCGCCGATCAGGATGAAGGCCAGAAGCACCATGAGCATGGTGAGGTGCTTCGCCCCGGGAACGCCGTCATAGATCACGTCGGGCTCGGCGCGGGCCTGGCCGAAGCCCACCGCCATCAGCGCAAGACCGGCGAGCGACACGAGTGCGTACAGCCCCTTCCATTGCCTTTCGCCGAGCTGGGCGCGGAAACTGTCCCGAAGGCCCGGAAACAGGATCGAAAAGAGATGAATGCCGCCAAACAGCAGGCTGCCGATGTAGAGCAAAATCATGTCGCGTTTCCTTCTCCCGCCGCCGCTTGTGCCAGATTATTCAGGCCGATCCAAGCCCGCGGAGCGCGGCGGGCAGGGTCGCGATGCTCTGCGCGATCACCTGGCCTGTTGCAAGGCCGGGGGGCAGGCCCCGTCGATGATGAGGCTGGCAAAGCCATGAACCGGCGCTGCGCCGTGGGCGGCGGCATTTACCGGGCGCATACCGGCGAACGGCATGCTAAATCCGCGCCATCCGCCGCGGGGAGGAATCAGCCTGCCTGCCAGGGGGCGCTTTGTCCGAAACCGATCGAATGCCCGCACCGCCCACCATCTACATCGTCTGCTCGGACCGCGGCCGCAACGGCAAGACGCTGCTCGCCCGCATCCTCGTCGACCATCTGCTGATCGCGGAGCGCGACCCTTTCTGCTTCGACCTGAGCGCCCCGGAGGGCGCGCTGCGCGCCTACTTCCCCGGGCGCACCGCGCTGATCGACATGGGCGAGGAAAACAGCCGGGCGAAGCTCTTCGGCATCCTGCTGGCCCGCACCGGGCGCGACTATGTCATTGACGTGCCGGGCGCCCAGTTCGCCCGCTTCTGCGAGGCGGCGGGCGGGATCGGGCTGCACGGGAAGGCCGCCGCCATGGGCTTCCGGCTGTGCATCCTCTTTGTCGTTGACCGCGATCCGGCCTCGCTGAAGGCCGCCGTGACGCTGGAGGAGATGCTGGCGCCCGACCTGCTGGCGCCCGTCGTCAGCCGCTTCGTGGGAACCTCCCTTCCCGAGGGCGGGCCGGGTCCGGTGATCGTCATCGACAAGGTGGATGGCGAATTGCGGGCGATCATGTCGCACCGCCGCTTTTCGCTGCGGAGCTTCCTGCTGGGCGACGAGAAGGACGTGCCGCCGCGGCTGCGCCCGCAGCTCAAGAACATGCTGTACGGCGCGATCGACGGCATTCGGAATCTCGATCCGGCCATGACCTTGCAGTCGCTGCACGCCGCCGAACCATGAAATTTGAATTTGAACGGCCCCGCGGCACCGGCTAGACTGGATCAGTTGTAGTCCGGAGGCGCCATGAAATCCCGCGGGGTCCTGCCCCTTGCATTCGTTCTGCTTTCCGCCGCCGCGATCCTTCCGGCCGCTGTGCCCGCTGCGCTGGCGCAGGTGACCAACATTGACGTGCAATGGGCCATCTCCGCAATTCAGATGGCTGGCACGCGGGCCAACCAGATCCCCGGCATCAAGAAGGTGCCGAGCGTCGGCGTCATCCGGCTCGATGTGCCGACGGTCCCGATGTTCAACGGAGACGTTCCGGACTGGCAGGAATTCAGGATCATGACCCAGCGCAACGCCGCCGGCGTCGCCAAGCTGCGGAAGAACCTGGCCGCCAACCCGGCAACGGCTGCCGCTCTTGCCAAAGCGGGCGTGCAGCCCTGGCAGGTGGCCGGCGTGCAGGTCGGCAGCAACGGTGCGCTGCGTCTTTACATCTTCTCCGCGCGCAACTGGTAAATCATCACGCGGCGGCGGGCCGCTCCGCCACATGTTCCGGCCGGTCCGCCGCCTTGCCGCGGCGGCCTATGGCAGGTCGCGGTTCAGTGGAATCGAAACCTGCTCTGTCTCTTTGTTTGGTCGCATTTTCGACGGTCAACCGGTGTCCACTTGACCTGAAATTGCATTAACGCCGCTGCCCGGCGTGTCCACGCCGACGGAGGCCTTCGCAGCACCTGGCGCCGGCGCGCGACGCGCGGCTCTATGCGGTGGGCGGCGTCACGCCCGCCAGCATGCGGGAGTGGGCTGACGCGGGCTGCGCCGGCTTCCGCGTCGGCTTCAGCATTTACAAGCCGGGCATGAGCCCGCAAGATACCGGCAAGGCCGCGCGCGATTTCGTGACGGCATGGAAGGACCTGAGGGGGAACGGATGAAAGTTGCGATGGTGACGGGTGCGGGCTCGGGGATCGGCAAGGCGGTGGCGCTCGCCTTCGCGCGCGAGGGCTATCACGTGGCGCTGGCCGGCCGCCGCGCCGATCTGCTCAATGCCGTGGCGACGGACATCGGCGGCACGGCGCTTGCGGTTCCCACGGATGTGTCCGATCCGAAATCGGTGAAGGCGCTCTTTGCCGCGGCGAAGGCCAGGTTCGGACGTCTCGACGTTCTTTTCAACAATGCCGGAACCGGGGCGCCCGGAACCATCCTGCTTGAGGACCTGCCGGTCGAAATGTGGCAGAATGTGGTGAACGTCAATCTCTCGGGTGTGTTCTACTGCATGCAGGAGGCGTTCCGCGTGATGAAGGAACAGACGCCGCGCGGCGGGCGCATCATCAACAACGGCTCGATCTCGGCCCACGCGCCGCGGCCCAATTCCGCGCCCTATACCTCGACCAAGCATGCCGTGACGGGCCTCACCAAGTCCGGCTCGCTCGATGGCCGCAAATATGACATCGCGGTGTGCCAGATCGACATCGGCAATGCCGCAACGGAAATGACCGAGAGGATGAAACCCGGCATGCCGCAGGCCAATGGCGCGGTGGCGCCGGAGCCCACCATGGATGTCGCCAACGTGGCGAAGACGGTCGTCCACATGGCGTCCCTGCCGCTGGAGGCCAACGCGCAGTTCGTGACGGTGATGGCGACGAAAATGCCCTATATCGGCCGGGGGTAAGCCCTCCGTCAGTCTTCTCCCGTTTGTCGGGCGGGAGAAAAAGGGAGCCCGCCCGCCCACAAACGCCTCCTCCGCCTTAATGCAAAACTGGCGCATGCTCTTACCGCAAAGGCAGGTTTCACTTTTGCGGATCATGCTTTAGGCAGGATGCGTGTTCAATTCGCAAATGCAGCTTGATGCTCAACACGGTGGCTCTCCCCCGGAAGCTGAGAGGACGCGCACGCCTCACGCCCTCGGCGCGTAATCTGCTCCATTCACCGTGGCCGGGCGCCCGTCCAGATGCAGCGCCGCCACCCGTTCCGGCGTCTCGGCGATCACCTTGCCGCGCCTGATCACCTTCAGGCGGTTGGCTTTGAGCCGCAGCGCCTCCACCGGGTTCTTCGCCTGCAGCACCACGAAGTCGGCATTGCAGCCCTTCTCGATGCCGTAACCTTCAAGATGCAGCGCCTTCGCCGGGTTCACCGTCACCGCATCGAAGGCCCAGCGCATCTGCTCCGGGCTCGTCATCAGCGCGACGTGGATGCCCATGGAGGCCGCCTCCAGCATGTCGCCCTGGCCGAGGGGATACCAGGGGTCCATCACGCAGTCGTGGCCGAAGGAGACCGTGATCCCCGCCGCGCGCAGCTCCGGCACGCGCGTCATGCCGCGGCGCTTGGGGTAGGTGTCATGCCGGCCCTGCAGCGTGATGTTGATGAGCGGGTTGGGCGTGGCATGGAGCTCAGCCTCCGCCATCAGCCCGATCAGCTTCGAGGCATAATAATTGTCCATCGAATGCATCGATGTGAGGTGCGAGCCGACCACACGCCCCTTGAGCCCCAGCCGCTGCGTCTCATAGACGAGCGCCTCGACATGACGCGACCACGGGTCATCGGTCTCGTCGCAATGAATGTCGACAAGCAGCCCGCGCTCAGCCGCGATCGCGCACAGCTCCGTCATGCTCCGCGCCCCATCCGCCATGGTGCGCTCGCCATGCGGAATGCCACCCACCACATCGACACCGAGGTCGAGCGCGCGCAGCAGGTTCGTCCTGGCCGAGGGATCGCGGTAGAAGCCGTCCTGCGGGAAGGCGACGAGCTGCAGGTCGATATAGGGCTTGACGCGCTTCCTGACTTCAAGCAGCGCCTCGACGCAGAGCAGCCGGTCGTCGCACACATCCACATGGGTGCGGATGGCGAGCAACCCCTGGCTGACCGCAAGGTCGCAATAGCGCATCGCCCGCTCGATCACCGCCTCATGCGTCAGCAGCGGCTTCAGTTCGCCCCACAGCCGGATGCCTTCGAGCAGCGTGCCGGACTGGTTGTAGCGCGGAAGCCCAAGAGACAGCGTCGCATCCATGTGGAAATGCGCGTCAATGAAGGGCGGCGACACGAGACAGCCCGTGGCATCGATGGTCTCGCGCGCCTCGGCTGTGATAACGGGAGACACTTCGGCGATCTTGCCGCCCGCACAGGCAATATCCACCTTGCGCCCATCGGCGAGCGTCGCGTTTTTCACCAGAAGACCGATCATAAGGAACCCCACTCGATTCGCGGAGATTAACCCCACACCTTGCCGTCATGCCAGTGGAAGCTGGCGCTCCGTCCCGAGCATATTCCGATCAGGTGGAACCGCCTGGTCGAAACATGCGCCCGATCATAAGCTGGAGCATGATCTTATCGCAAAAGCGGGTTCCACTTTTGCGTTGGGATCATGCGCCAGCGGGGAGCGACCGAAACAAAAAGAGCGCCCGAAGGCGCCCTGCCGAACCCTGCCATGCAGGCCGGTCAGCCCTCTTCGTAGAACACGTGGCGGCCGATCTTGATCAGGCGCTTCATGCTCTTGGCCCATTTGGGGTTGACGTAGTCCGCGTGGTAGTTGGTGGCCGTGCCGATGGCGGCCACCTTCGCGTCACCCGACATGGCCATCTGGGCGATACGTTTGGCGTTGGCCCAGGCGGCGGCGCTGCGCACATCGTCCGGCAGGCCGTCACAGGCGAAGGAGAATTGGCAGGAGTTGCGGCGGCCCGAACCCTGATAGACCACGCCGCATATCGACTTCGGATATTCCGGGTCCTTGACGCGGTTGAGGATGACCTTGGCGACTGCCAGCTGGCCCAGCTGCGACTCCGACCGGGCCTCGAAATAGACCGCGCGGGCGAGGCAGTTTTCCTCGGCCGCCTGGAAGCGGCGCATGGCGATGGCCTTTTGGGCCGCCTGGCCGGCGGGCTTCCGGGCGGCGGCGACCGTGCGCTTGAGCTGGATGCCCTGCAACACCTTATGCGGCGACGGACCCTTGACGATCACACTGGGGGTCTGCGTGTCGTCCTCGCTCATGTTGACGGAGGCGGGAACGATCCGCACCTGCTGCTTTTCGACGATGGTGGCCTGAAGCACCACAGGCTTGTCGCCCTTGCCGCCGCTCGCGACGGTCTGCTCCTGATAAACGGACTGGGACGTGAATGCGGAAGAGCCAGCCGCCGGGAGGCCGACCTGTTCCGGCGCCAGTGAGCTCTTGGCGAGAATGTTGGAGGACGGGCCGAAAAGATTTTCAATGGTGTCGCCCGGGTCGGCATTATGGGCCACAGCGTTCTGCCCCATGTAGTGACCGGCAAAGGCGAAAGCCAGAACAAGCATTACCCCGGCGACGACCATGGGACCATGGTCGGCAAGCACGCCTCGCTTCCTCGGTGTGGCGTGGTTCTCGATGTCCCAGAAGCCGACGGGCCCTGCTTTTTTTCGACGCGCTGTTTTCTTCACTTCCCCTCGACACACCGTGGGCCGCAATTTTTTACGGCGCTGTTAAGATCGCGGTAGTCTATCGGGGTCCCGTTTAACATAGGTTAACCATGCGGGCAACCCGGGATCGTCACTTTTGGGCCTGAACCGTGACAAGGTGAAGGCGTGGTTAACCCCCTGCCACAATTCGGAAAAACCTATTGTTTCGAAAGGCTTGCCTGGGCTGCGGCGAGGCGGGCAATAGGCACCCGGAAAGGCGAACATGACACATAGTCAAGATTCACGGTTTCGCAGAAGGCGATGGAGGCAGGGTCGCCGCCATGCTCGCCGCAGATTCCGGCCTTGAGGCCGGGCCTTGCCGCACGGCCCCGCCCGGTGGCGATGCGGATCAGCTCGCCCACCCCCTCGATATCGAGCGAGATGAAGGGGTCGGTCTTGAACACGCCCTTGGACGTGTACTCGCCGATGAAGCGGGCGGCGTCATCACGGCTGATGCCGAAGGTGGTCTGAGTGAGGTCATTGGTGCCGAAGGAGAAGAAATCCGCCGATTGGGCGATCTCGGCGGCGAGCAGCGCGGCGCGCGGCAGCTCGATCATGGTGCCGACCGAATACGCGACAGCCACGCCTGATTCCTTTGCCACCTGTTCGGCCACCGCCACGATCCGCTCCTTCACCCGGTCCAGCTCGGCGCGGGAGGCGACGAGCGGCACCATGACCTCCGGGATCGGCGCCTGGCCGGTGCGGCGGTGGATTTCGGTCGCCGCCTCGAAGATGGCGCGGGACTGCATTTCGGCAATCTCGGGGTAGGAGATGAGCAGCCGCACGCCGCGGTGGCCCAGCATGGGGTTGAACTCCTTGAGCTCCGCCACGCGGGCGCGGAGCTGGTCCGGGTTCGCCCCCATCTGCTCCGCCACCTCCTCGATTTCATGCTCGGCCTGCGGCAGGAATTCGTGGAGCGGCGGGTCGAGCAGGCGGATGGTGACGGGAAGCCCCGCCATGATCTCGAACAGCTCGATGAAGTCGTTCCGCTGCATCGGCAGCAGCTTGGCGAGCGCTGCCCGGCGGGCCTCCACCTTGTCGGCGATGATCATCTCGCGCACCGCGACGATGCGCCCGGCATCGAAGAACATGTGCTCGGTGCGGCACAGGCCGATGCCCTCCGCCCCGAAGTCGCGCGCTGTCCGGGCATCGAGCGGGGTTTCGGCATTGGCGCGGACACCCATGCGGCGGAAGCCATCCGCCCAGGCCATCAGTGTGGCGAAGTCGCCGGAGAGTTCGGGCTTGATGGTGGCCACCTCGCCCTTCATCACCTGGCCGGTGGAGCCGTCCACCGTGACGGTGTCGCCCTTCTTCAGCGTCACGCCCATGACCGTGAGGGCGCCCGCCGCATAGTCGATGCGCAATGCTCCGGCGCCAGAGACGCAGGGCTTGCCCATGCCGCGCGCCACGACAGCCGCGTGGGACGTCATGCCGCCGCGCGTGGTGAGAATGCCCTCGGCGGCATGCATGCCGTGAATGTCCTCGGGACTCGTCTCGATGCGCACCAGGATGACGCGGCGGTTCAGCGATTTCAGCCGCTCCGCCTCGTCGGCGTCGAACACGATTTCGCCGGAGGCCGCGCCGGGCGAGGCAGGAAGGCCGGTGGCGATCACCTCGCGCCTGGCTTTGGGGTCCAGCGTCGGGTGGAGCAGCTGGTCGAGCGAGGCGGGGTCGATGCGCTGCACGGCCTCCGCCCTGGTGATCAGGCCTTCGGCGGCCATGTCCACCGCGATTTTGAGCGCGGCCCTGGCGGTGCGCTTGCCCGTCCTCGTCTGCAGCATCCAGAGCTTGCCGTCCTGGATGGTGAATTCCATGTCCTGCATGTCGCGGTAGTGGCGCTCCAGGAGGTCGAAATTGGCCTGCAGCTCGGTGAAGGTCTCCGGCATGATGTGCTCGAGCGAGGGGGCCTCGGAGTGCGCCTCGATGCGGGCCCTTTCGGTGATGTTCTGCGGCGTGCGGATGCCGGCCACCACGTCCTCGCCCTGGGCGTTGACGAGGAACTCGCCATAAAGCTCCCGCGCCCCCGTGGCCGGGTTGCGGGTGAAGGCCACACCGGTGGCCGACGTCTCGCCCATATTGCCGAAGACCATGGCCTGCACGTTGACGGCCGTGCCCCAGTCCTCCGGAATGCTGTTGAGCTTGCGGTAGGTGATGGCGCGCGCGCCGTTCCACGACTTGAACACCGCGCCGATGGCGCCCCACAGCTGTTCATGCGGGTCCTGCGGGAAGGGCTTTCCCGAAGCCTCCTCCACCAGCGCCCTATAGCGCGCGATGAGGCCCTGCCATTCCCCGGCGGTGACTTCGGTGTCGAGCGTGTAGCCGCGCTCTTCCTTGAAGCCGCCGAGAATGTCCTCGAACTCGGCATGGTCAACGCCGAGCACCACGTCCGAATACATCGAGATGAAGCGGCGGTAGCTGTCGAAGGCGAAGCGCCGGTCGCCCGAGCGGGCGGCAAGGCCCTCGACGGTTGAGTCATTGAGGCCGAGGTTCAGCACCGTATCCATCATGCCGGGCATCGAGGCCCGCGCCCCGGAGCGCACGGAAACCAGCAGCGGGTTGGCGGCGTTGCCGAACCCGGCCGCGGCAATCCTCTCGACCCGCGCCAGTGCGTCGCCGATCTGGGCTTCGAGGCCTTGCGGATAGGCGCGGTTGTTCTTGTAGAAGGCGGTGCAGACTTCGGTCGAGATGGTGAAGCCGGGAGGAACCGGCAAGCCAAGATTGGCCATTTCCGCAAGGTTCGCGCCCTTGCCGCCCAGCAGCGCCTTCATTTCGGCGCGGCCTTCCGCCGAACCGCCACCGAAGGAATAAACGAATTTCGCGCTTTCAGCCGCCATGACAGGTCTTCCCATTGCTTGACGTCGCTTATGAAGGCTTCTACCGGGCAGCGGCCCGCACGTTAGACAATCACAGGACCGTGATGCGTGCAACGCAATATCGCTGATGCGACACGGCGGCGTGGCAGGCCTCAGGCGGCGGCAGGCGTAAGCGACGGGCTGCGGGGGTAACGCACAAAGAGGATCCACAGGGCAATCGACAGGTTCAGCACGTTCCAGGCCACGCCATTGAGAAAGGCCATGGTGTAGGAGCCCGTCCAGTCATAGATCTCGCCTGACATCCAGCCGCCCAGCGCCATGCCGAAGACGGTGGCGGTCAAGACAGTCGAGATGCGCGTGCCCGCCTCGCGCGCCGGGAAATGATCGCGGATGATCAGCGCATAGCTTGGCACGATGCCGCCCTGGGACAGCCCGAAGATGGCGGAGACGACATAGAGCGAGGCCAGCCCGTCGAAGGGGATATAGGCGATGAGCGCCAGCGTCTGCATGGCGGAGCCGGCGATGAGTGTTGTGAGGCCACCCAACTTGTCGGCGACAAGGCCGGAGACGAGGCGGCTCAGCACGCCGAAGCCCAGCATGATCGACAGCATTTCGGCCCCGCGCGCCGGGCCATAACCGAGATCGGCGCAATAGGCGACGATGTGGACCTGCGGCATCGACATGGCGACACAGCAGGAAAGCCCCGCCAGAACGAGGGCGGGGAACAGGAAGCGGTGGCGGGGCAGAAGGCCCTTCTGGCCGGCGCCGCGGCTCGCGGGGCTTGCCGAATCATGGAAATGCGGGCGCTTCCTCAGAAGCTGCGCGCCCGGCACCATGACCACAACACAGAGCACGCCGATCGCCATGTAGGTCCAGCGCCAGCCATAGCTCTGAATCGCGGCCTGCATGAAGGGTGGCCAGATGGCGCCCGCGATGTAGTTGCCGCTCGCCACGATGGCAATCGCAATGCCGCGGCGCTTGAGGAACCACTGCGAGGCATCCGCCACCAGCGGCCCGAAGGTGGCAGCCGAACCGAGGAAGCCGATGAACACCGCCTGCACGGCGACGAACTGCCAGTAGCTCGTCGATATGGCCGCGAGGAAGAAGCCGGCACCCAGCGCAACGCCCGCGATGGTGATGGGCACGGTGATGCCGAACCTGTCCGCCAGCTTGCCCATCACGAAGCCGCCGGCCGCGAAGCCGAGGAAGGTGGCGGTGTAAGGGAAGGACGCGCCTGCCCGGTCCACCCCGAACTCGGCCTGGATCGTCGGCAGCACCACCACAGCGAGCCACAGCCCGATGCCGCCCACCACGGCGAGCACCAGCGAGATGAACAGCCTGATCCAGGCATGGCGGCTGTCCGGCGTGTAGGCGGAGGGGGCGGTCATAGACACTGCATAACAAAGCGGCGGCCTAGGTCCAAACGGCACCTTTGCCAAATCACTGGGACCAGCATTGCTTGGAGGGCGTGGCTCTGTCTAATGAATGCTGTCCGGCTGGAGACGGCCCATCGTCCTCTCCCGCCCTGCGGGAGAGGAAGGGGACCCAACGAAGTTGGGGGAGGTGAGGGAATGCCGTCTCCGGACCAAATACAGCGCCCGTTTTCCCTCATCTCCCCGTTGCGTTCCGCAACGGGTCCCTTCTTCTCCCGCTGAAGAAGCGGGAGAAGACAGAATGAGCATCCAGAAGACAATCCCCAGCGGGGGAAGTCGGGTGTGGTCTTCACCCCTCGATCTTCGAGAAATCCGCCACTTCCGCCGTGGCGGCGCGGATGTGGTTCAGGAGGCGCAGGCGGTTTTCGCGGAAGGTGGCGTCCTTGTCGTTGACCGTCACATGCTCGAAGAAGGCATCGACGGGCACGCGCAGCTTGGCGAGCGCCGTCATGGCCGCGGCGAAATCCTCCTCGCGCAGCGCCCGGCGCAGCTGGCCCATGGCCTGGGTGATCGCCGTGTGCAGCGCCTTCTCCTCGCCCTTGATGAGCTGGGCGATGTTCACGTCGCCATCAAACGACTTGCCGTCCTTCTTCTCCTCGATGCGGAGAATGTTGGATGCGCGCTTGACGCCGGCCAGCAGGTTCTTGCCATCCTCTGTCTCGAGGAAGCTCGACAGCGCCTCGACGCGCTTCGTGACCATCAGCAGGTCATTCTGGTTGCCGAGCGCGAAGACCGCATCGATCAGGTCATGCCGCTTGCCCTGTTCCTTCAAGTGCACCTTCAGGCGATCGGCGAAGAAGGCGATGAGGTCGTCGCCGCAGAAGGCGAGCGGCAGACGCAGGTTCTTGTCGAGGATGATGCGGATGACGCCGAGCGCGGAACGGCGCAGCGCGTAAGGATCCTTGGAGCCCGTGGGCTTTTCATCGATGGACCAGAAGCCGTTGAGCGTGTCGAGCTTGTCAGCCAAGGCAACAGCCTGACCCACAGCGGACACCGGAATGGAATCAGTCGGCCCCACCGGCTTATAGTGATCGCGGATTGCATCGGCGACGTCCGGGTCCACGTGCTGATCCAGCGCGTAGTAGCGGCCCATCAGGCCCTGCAGTTCGGGGAATTCGCCGACCATGCCAGTGACGAGGTCGGCCTTGGCGAGGCGCGCGGCGAGCCTGGCCTTTTCAGGGTCAGCGCCGATCTTCTTCGCAATCTCTGCAGCAAGCGTTTCGATGCGCTGCACGCGTTCGCCCTGGTTGCCGAGCTTGGCGTGGAAGGTGATGGCGTCAAGCTTCTTCGCCCACTCCTCCAGCTTCACCTTGCGGTCCTGGTCCCAGAAGAACTTGGCGTCCGAGAGCCTGGCGGCGATGACCTTGTTGTTGCCGGCGACGATGGTCTTGCCGCCGTCCCTGGCCACGAGGTTCGACACCAGCAGGTAGCGGTTGGCAAGCTTGCCCGTCGCGGCATGGCGAAGGGCAAAGCACTTCTGGTGGGTCTTGAGCGAGGTGGCGATCACCTCCGGCGGAACCGAGAGGAAGCTTTCATCGAAGCTGCCCATCAGCACCACGGGCCATTCGACGAGGCCTGCGGTTTCCTTCAGGAGGCCCTCGTCCTCGATCAGTTCGAGGCCCTGTGCGAAGGCGAGATTGCGCGCTTCCGTGCGGATCGTCTCGACGCGCGCACCGGCATCGACGACCACGAAGTTCTTCGCCAGCTTCAGCGCATAGTCCTCGAAGCGGCGCACCTCGATGTGCTGCGCGCCCATGAAGCGGTGGCCGCGGGTGATGTTGCCGCTGCGGATACCGTCGATCTCGAAGGGCACGACCTCGCCATCGAAGGTGCAGACGATGGAATGCAGCGGGCGCACCCAGCGAAGCGGGCCGGACCCCCAGCGCATCGACTTGGGCCAGGGGAACTTGCGCACGATGTCCGGCACGATGTCAGCAACGACGTCCGTGGCCGTGCGGCCGGGCTTGCGTATGACGGCCAGATAGAACTGGCCCTTCTTGTCATCCTGCACCCTGAGCTGGCCGAGGCTGAGGCCCGTCGATTTGAGGAAGCCTTCGATGGCGGATTGGGACGCATCGACGCGGGGACCTTTGCGCTCCTCGTTCACATCCGCCGCCTTTGCGTCCAGCCCCTCGACCGAGAGCACCAGGCGGCGCGCCCCGCCATGGGCCTGGGCGCCCTCATAGGTGAGGCCCGCCCCGACCAGGGCATTGGTGACCATCTGGCGAAGGTTTTCCGCCGCTCTGGCCTGCATGCCGGCGGGGATTTCCTCGGAAAACAGTTCGATCAGAAGTTCAGGCATCAGGCACTCCGGGAGGGTCCGCCGATTAGCAGCCTCCTCCCGGCTTGTCACCCCTCGGGGTCACAGCGCCTTGTGGCTGCCGTCGCAGAACACCGGCTGCTTGGTGTGCTTGCAGGCGCAGAAGAACTTGCGGCCGGACTCCTCCGCCGTCCACCTCACCGGCGTGAAGGACGAGCCCTTGTGCGAGCCGTCGCAGAAGGGCTGGTTCCTGGACTGGCCGCAGGAGCACCACCAGTAATCCTTGCCGGCCTCGACCTCGACGGGGATGGGCGACTTCTGGGCAATGGTGGGTTCGGACATGGAAGGCTCCCCTGATTTGGTCATTGATCGAGTTACGGTATCGGCAGTCACCCGCACCTAGTCAACCCCGGGGTATCATGCAACGCCGCCGCCGCCCGCCGTCTTGCTCCAGGCCTCGCAGCAGCCCTTGGCGAGTTCGCGCACACGCAGAATATAGGCCTGGCGCTCGGTGACCGAGATGACGCCGCGCGCATCAAGCAGGTTGAAGGTGTGGGACGCCTTGATGCACTGGTCATAGGCCGGCAGTGCCATTTCATGGCGCGTGTCGCGGTCGCCCGCGGCAAGCAGCGCCTTGCACTCGGCCTCCGCATCCTCGAAGTGCTTCAGCAGCGCCCCGGTGTTGGCGTGCTCGAAATTATAGCGCGAGAATTCCTGCTCGGCCTGAAGGAAGACGTCGCCATAGGAGATCCGCTTTGCGCCTTCCTGGCCATTGAAGTTCAGGTCATACACATTGTCGACGCCCTGCACATACATGGCGAGGCGCTCGAGGCCGTAAGTCAGTTCGCCCGAGACCGGCGCGCAATCCAGCCCGCCGACCTGCTGGAAGTAGGTGAATTGCGAGACCTCCATGCCGTCGCACCAGACTTCCCAGCCCAGCCCCCAGGCGCCCAGCGTGGGGCTTTCCCAGTCGTCCTCGACGAAGCGGATGTCATGCAGCGCACGGTCAATGCCGATGGCTTCGAGCGAACCCAGATAGAGGTCCTGCAGGTCGGGCGGCGATGGCTTGATGATCACCTGGTACTGGTAATAGTGCTGCAGGCGATTGGGGTTCTCGCCATAGCGGCCGTCCTTGGGGCGGCGCGAGGGCTGAACATAGGCCGCAGCCCAGGGCCTGCGCCCCACCGAGCGCAAGGTTGTGGCGGGGTGGAAGGTGCCTGCACCCACCTCCATGTCATAGGGCTGCAAAATGACGCAGCCTTTGCTTCCCCAATACTCGTGGAGGGTCAAAATCAAGTCCTGGAAGGATTGGGTAGGATTTAATGCCATGCGGTCCGCCTCGGGAAAGCGCGCCGGACTTTAGCGCACTGTCCGCAAAAGCGGAACCCGCTTTTACGATAAGATCATGCTCCGGAACATGCGCTGAGGACGCTGGTTCCGCGGGTTAAGCCTCGGGGTAATAGATGCCGGTGCGTGGGTCCTGGCGGAGACGGCGAATCTGGTTGGGCTGCCGGTTGGGACGGCTGGTCCGGACGCGGACCGGTTGCATATGACGCCTCATCATCAGCCTGATGACGAAGAATGACAGCACGGCTGCGGCGAACAGCGTGAAGAGCTTCAGCACAACCATCGGGACCTCCTATCAGCCTCCAAAAATACGATCATAAGCCGAAACGGGACCACAATGCACGCGTTTCGAGAGCATCCATGGTGTTTTCAGCAATATCAGTTACTTCGATGCCAAAACCGAGCCTTTTGAGGCCCCAGCCCTGGGCCGGCGACACGTTTTTGACAACAAGTTTATCGCCGAAGCGGCGCTTGAGCACCGGGTGCATGTGGCCGATGCCGTCGACCAGCCCGCGGGCCTGCGCCTGGCGGCCTACCCAGAAGGCGCCGGAGAAGATGTCCGGATCATCGGTCTTCAGCTTGCCGCCGCGCCGGGCCTTCACCAATGTCTTGAAGGCGTCATGGATATCGGCCTGAAGCGACTTCAAATGTTCAACATCTTCAATGCGTTCAGGCTTGAAGGGGTCAAGGATCGATTTGTTTTCGCCCGCCGTGTGAACGCGGCGCTCGATGCCAAGCTTGGCGATCGCCTCGACATAGCCGAAACCGGCGTAGATGACGCCGATCGAGCCCACCACCGAACTTTCATCGGCGTAGATCTCGTCTCCCGCACAGGCAAGCCAATAGCCGCCCGAGGCCGCGACATCCTCGCAGAAGACCAGGACGGGCAAATTCTTTTCCGCCGCAAGCTCCCGGATTCGCGCATGAATCAGCGCCGATTGCACGGCCGAGCCGCCGGGCGAATTGACCGAGATGGCAACCGCAGAGACGCCCTTTCTGCCAAAGGCGCGCTCCAGCGTATCGTTCACCGACTTCAGCGTGAGCGCGGGCCTGAGCGGCGTGCCGATGCCGATGGCGCCTTCAAGCCTGACGTGGGTGACCACCGGCACCGATTTGCGGAAGCGGAGCGGAATGATGGCGTCGAAAAAGCCGGAATTGCCCATGCGCTTCACATAGGTGTGCGGCTGCCGTCAGGCAAGGCGCGGATCAGCGCAGGACGAAGGCCCCCCCACTCCGCAGCATGGCATCGGCCTCCTTGGTGAATTCGTTGCCGTCGCCATGCAGGACGAGGCCCGGCAATATCTGCAGCGGCGCCTTCGAGCCCTTGATGCCGTGGACAAGAATGCGCGAGGCGGGCGCGCCGCGGCGGGGAAACAGGGGGGCGATATGGATGTCGCCGAATCGGTTTTCCATGGCGCCGAGGATCTGGCACAGCGATTCCGGGCGATGCATCAGGGTGACGCTGCCACGGGGGCCGAGCATGGTGTAAAGAAGCTTGACCCAGAGTTCGAGATCGTCCGGCCCGAAGGCGTGGGCCTGGGACTTGAGCAGGTGCGGCGAGGACGTCGACTTCGCCTCGTCGAAGAAGGGCGGGTTGCACATGGCGTGGGCGAAGCTGCCGGGGGCGGGCATGACGTTCTGGTCCCGCCGCAGGGCATCGCGCAGGTCGGCATGGATGACGTGAAGCCGGTCCTGCATGCCATTGCGCCTGGCATTTTCCTCGCAGATCATCACATAGCGCGTGGCGACCTCGATGCCCGTCACCTGCACCTCCGGGTTGCGGGCAAGCAGACACAGGGCGGCGACGCCGGGACCCATCCCCGCCTCGAACACGCTCTCGCCGGGTTCGCAGGGCACGGCGGCGGCGAGAAGCACCGAATCGATGCCGGCGCGGAAGCCCTTCTCCGGCTGGAGGATATGGAGGCGTCCGCCGAGGAAGCCATCGTCGGTCAGAGAGGGCGGAACGTGATGGGAATCAGCGGTGATCATCTGGGGCATGTTGCGACGTCAGGGTTAGCGTTACGTTACCGAGACTGAGCCGGGGGGGCAAGGGCGGGCGTGGCGTTGCGTCATATTGGCCTCCCGGCCCCGCTGTGCTTTAACGGCGCAAAGAATGTTGGAAGGCAGGCAGTCCCGATGGGAGTCGTCATTGCGCTCGACGGAGCGGGCAACAAGAAGCGCGCCGGCATCGAACCGCTGGTGAAGCTCACCCAGCCCGATATGGAGCGGGTGAATGAAGCAATCCTCAGCCATGCGCG
This sequence comes from Aestuariivirga sp., assembly GCF_020252405.1. Taxonomy (GTDB): domain Bacteria; phylum Pseudomonadota; class Alphaproteobacteria; order Rhizobiales; family Aestuariivirgaceae; genus Aestuariivirga. Next base: position 50,021 of record NZ_JADCDA010000014.1, on the reverse strand, counting down.
AAGCCATGTCGAGCTGATCCCCGAGATCGCCAACCATCTGATCAATTCCGGCGGCAAGCGGATCCGCCCGATGCTCACGCTGGCCGCGGCCCGCATGGCGGGCTATGAGGGCGAGCATCACCTGAAACTTGCAACCGCGGTGGAATTCATGCACACCGCGACATTGCTGCATGACGACGTGGTCGACGAGAGCGACCTCCGGCGCGGCAAGCAGGCCGCCCGCGTCATCTGGGGCAACCAGGCCAGCGTGCTGGTGGGCGACTATCTCCTCGGCCAGGCCTTCAAGATGATGGTGGAGACGGGCTCGCTCGAATCGCTGCGGATTCTCTCGAATGCCGCCTGCGTCATCGCCGAGGGCGAGGTGCTTCAGCTCTCCGTTTCGCAGGATATGTCCACCACCGAAGACGCCTATATGCAGGTGATCGCGGCCAAGACCGCGGCCCTGTTTTCGGCCGCGGCGGAGGTGGGCGCGGTGGTGGCGAAGCGCCCCTCCAGCGAACAGGCCGCGCTCGAATCCTATGGCCGCAACCTCGGCGTCGCCTTCCAGCTGATCGACGACGCGCTGGACTATTCCGGCTCGACCGAGAAGCTGGGCAAGGGCGTTGGCGATGATTTCCGCGAGCGCAAGATCACGCTGCCCGTGGTTCTGTCCTACCGCCGCGGCACGGTGGAAGAACGGAACTTCTGGAAGCGCACGCTGGAGGTCGGCGATCAGTCGGCGGATGATTTCATCTACGCCAGGAAGCTGATGGAACGCCACGGCGCGCTGAAGGACACCATCGACCGCGCCAACCACTATGGCGACATTGCCCGCGATGCCCTGGCGATTTTTCCGGGTTCGAGCCTGAAGGACGCCATGCTCGAGGCGGTGGAGTTCTGCGTGGCGCGGGCCTATTAGCAGCGGACCCGCGGAGAGAGGCCCTCATCCGGCCTTTGGCCACCTTCTCCCATCCCTGCGGGACGGGAGAAGGCGACGGGGCCGCGAGTCCTTCTCCCGTCGCAAAGCGATGGGAGAAGGTGGCCGACAGGCCGGATGAGGGCTTTCACCGCACAACGGCCGTCACAATCCCTTCGAGAACATCATCTATGTTCCGCAGCACGTCGTCATTCCGAACGCGCAGCACGCGCCAGCCATTCGCTTCGAGATAAACCGTTCGCCGTGCGTCGTAGGAGTGTTCCTCAGCCGTCGAATGCGTTGCGCCGTCGACTTCGACGATCAGCATGACTTCGCGGCACGCGAAGTCGGCCACAAATGGGCCAACAGGCAATTGCCGGACGAATTTGAAGCCGTTCAGCCGGCGGTCACGCAGCTTGGCCCACAGGCGGCGCTCGCACTCGGTGTCAATCCGGCGAAGACGGCGCGCGCGCTCAAGCTGCTGCGGGGAGAGCATGGCCATTTCATCAAAATGATTGATGTTCCTGCGGGTGGCAAGAGCCCTCATCCGGCCTTTGGCCACCTTCTCCCATCCCTGCGGGACGGGAGAAGGACCGGCGGATCCATCGCCATCTCCCGTTGGCGCAGCCAATGGGCGGAGGACCCGCGGAGACGATTTTCTTATGACAGCACCGTTCGGGCCACCCACCAGGCCGGGTCGAGGCCGGGTGTGACGCGCTCATCCCTGCACAGGGCCACGCAGGTGGCGCCGGAGCCGGACATGAAGGCTCTGGTGACGCCGGGCGTGGCCGTAAGGCGTTGCAGGACCTCGCCGATCGCCGGCGCGAGGGCGATGGCCGGAGCGGCCAGATCGTTGCGCCACAGGGCAGGGTCGCGCGTGTCGGCGATGGGGGTGCGGTAGGACTGGCCCTTCTCCAGCGCAAGACCCTTGAAAACCGCAGGCGTGGAGACTTCGACCAGCGGATTGACGAGGATCGCCGGGAGCGGCGCGAAACCGGAAATAGGCGCGATGCGTTCGCCCACACCCTGCATGCGGCAGGCGATGCCGGACAGGCAGACCGGAACGTCAGCGCCGATGGAGAGGCCCACGGCGGTGACCTCCGCATCGATCTCGCCGATGCCGGCGAGGCGGAGGAAGCCCTTCAGCGCCGCAGCCGCATTGGCCGAGCCGCCGCCAATGCCCGAGGCGACGGGAAGGTTCTTTTCGAGATGCACGCTGACGGGCGGCACCGCCCTGCCCCGCCTGCGCGCAATCGTCTGCGCCGCGCTCCATGACCGGGCAACGATGTTGTCCGCGACCTGCGGCAGGGCGGCGGCAAAGGGGCCGCTGACAGTGATGGCGAAGTCCGTCGCCGGCGTGAAGGTGAGACGGTCGCCCACATCGGCGAAGGCGACGATCGAATCGAGGTCGTGATAGCCGTCCGCGCGGCGTCCCAGCACATGCAGCGCCAGGTTCACCTTGGCGGGCGCGAACAGCGTGAGAGGCCGCAGCATGACGCGCTCCGGCGCGTCAGCCGTTGGTTTTGGGCGCGCCGTTCTGCGCGGGCGTCACGGGCTCGACCGGCGGCAGGCCGTTCTTGAGCTTGTCCTCGATCGTCTTCAGCTCCCCGGGCTCGGGCTTGTTGTCCTTGGCGTGCTGCCACTGGAACTTGGCTTCGAGCGTGCGGCCGACGCGCCAATAGGCGTCGCCCAGATGATCGGCGATGGTCGGGTCCGCCGGGAGCAGCTCCACCGCTTTCTCGCAATAGATGACGGCCTGTTCATAATCGCCAAGCTGGTAATAGGCCCAGCCGAGGCTGTCGGTGATGTAGCCGTCATTGGGCTTCAGCTCGACGGCCTTTTTCACCATTTCGAGGGCTTCGTGCAGATTGATCTTCTTCTCGATCATCGAGTAGCCGAGATAGTTGAGCACGTTCGGCTCGTTGGGCGAAAGCTCGAGCGCCTTGCGGAACTGTTTTTCGGCCACGTCCCATTGCTTCAGGCGCTCATGCGAGATGCCGTCGAAATAAAAGAGGCGCCAGTTGGACGGGCCGGGCTTTTCGACAAGCGCGATGGCCTGGTCATAAGTGGCGGCGGCATTGGCAAAGTCCTCGTTGGCGCGGTGAAGATTGCCAAGCGTGACGATGGCGTCATAGTTCTTCGGGTTCGCCGCGACGATGGCCCTGAGCCCGGCGAGCGCCTCGTCCTTGCGGCCCAGCTGCTGGAGCGAGACGGCCTCCTCCATGTCGGCATTGACGCGGAGCGGCGAGGCGGCCGGCACCCTCTTATAGGCGGCGAGCGCCTTGTCATAGCGCTTCATGCTTTCATAGGTGTCGCCCAGCAGGGTGTACATGATGTCGGAATCCGCGCCGAGCGAAATGCCAAGCTGGATATAGAGCAGCGCCACGTCAACTGACTGCTCGTCGTTCATCGAGGTGGCGAGCGAGAACAGCGCTTCCGCCGCGCCGTCGGTGGGAGAGGAAATGAAGGGCCGCGGCGCCTGACCCTTCAGCGAGGATTGGAGCGCGGCCTGGATCAGCGGATTGTCGTCGCCTTCGAGAAAGCCGCGGTAAAGCGCCTGGGCTTCGGCGGCGCGGCCGTGGCGCTCCAGGAAATTGCCGTAGGCCTGGACGATGCGCAGCGAGCTTCCCGCGGCCTCATAGGCCCTCTTGTAGGCGCCCTCGGCACGCATCGCGTTGCCGAGATAGTCGGCGATCAGCGCCTCGTGGAAGGTCTTGAAGTTGGCGAAGCTCTCGTTCGAGTCCAGCCGGTCCAGCGTCTTGAGCGCGGGGTTGAGATCGCCCTCGCCGGCATGGGACCAGGCGGCGAGGAGCCATGAGGTGAGCTCGCCCACCGGCGTATAGGCCGACTGCCCGAAGTTCCCGCGGGCCGCCGCGTATTGCCGGGCCTTGAAGTCCTTCACGCCGAGCACGATGCGCGCCATGCGTTGCTGGCTGTTGAACTTCAGCACTTCCGCGGCGAATTCCTCCGCCTTCGGGATGTTGCCTTCGGAGAGTTCGAGCAGAAAGATCTTTTCGGTGAGGACCGGGTTTCCGATGTCGGAATTGAGCGCGTTGCTGAGATAGCCGGACGCCAGATCGTTGTCGCGCAGCTTGGCGGCCGAGCGGCCCGCCAGATAATTGCCCGAGACCGAGGGATCATAGGCAAACGCGGCGGCAGCGGGAACGGAGGCGAGCAGAAGCGAAGCAAGTGCAGTGCGCAGAAGTGCCGTCATCATCGTCCATTTCAGCAGCCGGGCGAAAGAGGTTCGCCCGCGTTTCGGGGTGATTTGGTTCTTGCCGCAAAATGCGGTGTTTTTGGGATGAGGGCAAGGGTGGCGGCGGACGGCGGGAACCGCGGGAATATGCCCTCCTCCGGCCTGCTCCGGCCTGCCCGCCACGGGCCCGGTTACAGCACTCCCAGCGCCGCCAGTTGCCGGCGCAGCGCCTCGGGCGTGGTGAAGTGCACGCCCTTCATCCCCACCGCCACCGCACCCTCGACATTTCTCAAGCTGTCGTCGATGAACACACAGTCCCCCGCCGCAAGCCCGTTCCGCTCCAGCAGCAGGTGGTAGATTGCGGCGTCCGGTTTCAGCACCCGCTCGTCGCCGGAGACGACGGTGTCGCGGAACAGGCCAAGGAAGGGAAAGCGCTGAAGCGCCTCCCTGAACTTGTGCTGATTGAAGTTGGTGATCGCATAGAGCGGCGTGCCTGACGCGCGCAGCTCATCGAGGATCGCCACGCTCCCGTCGATCGGACCCGTCACCGTCTCATGCCAGCGCAGATCATAGGCGGCAATCGCCCCGGCATGCCCGGGAAAGAGCGCGGTGAGCGCGGCGACACCCTCGGCGAAGCTGCGCCCCCTGTCCTGCTCGAGGTTCCAGTCCTGCGTGCAGACATTGGCGATGAACCATTCCACCTCGTCCCCGGTTGCAAAAATCTTGCGGTAGAGGGCGCGCGGATCCCAGTGGATCAGCACATTTCCGATGTCAAAGACGACGTTCATCGAGGCTGCTCACGCCGCCGACTTTTCGTCCACCAGCGTTTCCGCCTCCGCCAGGTTCACCGACACAAGCTGCGACACGCCGCGCTCCAGCATGGTGACGCCGAACAGGCGGTGCATGCGGGCCATGGTGAGCGCGTGGTGGGTGATGATCAGGAAGCGCGTTTCGGTGCGTTCCAGCATCGCATCCAGCAGGTTGCAGAAGCGCTCCACATTATGGTCGTCGAGCGGCGCGTCGACTTCGTCGAGCACGCAGATGGGCGAGGGGTTGGTGAGGAACACCGCGAAGATCAGCGCCATGGCGGTGAGCGTCTGCTCGCCGCCTGACAGCAGCGACAGCGTCACCGGCTTCTTGCCGGGCGGATTGGCGATCAGCTCGAGGCCGGCCTCCAGCGGATCGTCCGATTCGATCAGCTGCAGCTCCGCCCTGCCGCCGCCGAACAGCGTGGTGAAGAGTTCGCCGAACTTCTGGTTCACGGTCTGGAAGGCGTCGAGCAGGCGCTGGCGGCCCTCGCGGTTGAGGCTCGAAATGCCGCCGCGCAGCTTGTTGATGGCCTGGATCAGGTCGTCGCGTTCCTTGATCAGGCCGTCGAGCTGCCTCGCCACGTCCTCCGCTTCCTCGTCGGCGCGCAGGTTCACGCCGCCGAGGCGCTCGCGATCCTCGCGCAGGCCCTGCAGCTTGCGCTCGATATCATGCCACTCCATCAACTGCCCGGGGTCGAGGCCGGTGGCGGAGATGACCTCGTCCGGGCCGCAGTTCAGCGCTTCGGCGATGCGCTGCTCGCATTCCGCAAGACGCCCGGCGCTGGCTTCGAGCCTTGCCCCGAGACGGGCATGGTCCTCGCGCGCGCCGGACAGGAGTTCCTGCACGGCCCGCAGGTCCTGATCGGCCTGGCGCACCTCGTTCTCGGCTGTCTGCAGCGCGTCGGAGGCGGCCTTCTTATCAGCTTCCGCCTCGGCAAGCATGTTCATCAGCTTCAGCCGGCGGGAGGCCAGCAGCTGCGGCAGCTGGGAGAGTTCGGCGATGGCGGCGCGCGTTTCCTCCGCACGCGCGGTGAGCTGCCCGATCTGCTCACTGGCGCGCGACGCGCGAGCGGTCCACTGCGCGGTCTCCGCCTCGATATCGCGGATGCGGCCGGTGCGGGCGCGGGCCTCGCGCTCCAGGCCGTCATGCGTGGCGCGGGCCTCCGCATAGGCGGCGCGCCCGGCATTCACCGTGTTGCGCAGTGCGTTCAGTTCAAGCTGAAGATCGTCGAGCACCGGCAGCCCGGCGGCCTCGGCTGACGATCCCTCCAGCCGCACGCGCGCCTCATCGAGGGCTTCCCGGATGCGGCGCTGGGCTTCGTCCAGCGCACTGGTCTGGGCAAGCCGTTCCGACACCTGGCGCTCATGCTGCGTCAGTGCGCGGCGGGCGAAATCGACGGCGGAAACGGCGGCGCGGTGGCCTTCGCGCGTCTCGCGCTCCACCCGCGTGGCGGTCTCGGTGGCGGCGCGGGCCGCTTCGAAATGGCCCCGCGCCTCCCCGGCTGCGGCGATGGCCTGCTCCATTTCGACCTCGAGCAAGGCGAGACGGTTTTTCTCGGCGAGCCGCTTGGCGGCAGCGCTCGGGGCATCTGCGGCTGCGGTGAAGCCATCCCAGCGCCATATGTCGCCCTCGCGGCTCACCAGCCGCTGACCGGGCCTCAGCTGCGGCTGCAGCGCCTGGCCCAGCGCCCTGGAAACAACCCCGATGTGCGAGAGGCGGCGCTGCAGCGCGGGTGGCGCCCGCACGAAGCCGATGAGCGGCTCTGCCCCATCTGGAAGGGCGGCGGTCTCAGCCAGCGGCGGCAGCCCGCGCCAGTGCACGGGGGCGCCTTCATCCCCCGAGGCATCGAGATCGTCACCCAGCGCGGCACCGAGCGCCGTTTCATAACCGGTCCCGACGCTCAGCTGGTCGAGCAGCGGCGGCCACAGGCCGCCGCCGCCGGCCCTCAGGAGGTTCGTCAGCGTACGGACTTCCGTCTGCAGCCGGTCCGCCCTGCGGCGGGCGTCGTCGTGGGCCGCGCGGGCCTCGCCTTCCGCGGCACGCGCGGCGCGCACGGCAGCTTCGGCCTCGCTGACGCTAGATTCGAATCCGGCCGCCTGCCCGACCGCGTGTTCCACCGCGGAGGTCAGCTTGCCGCCGTCGCCCTCGACATTGTAGCGGGCCAGCAGGGCGTTGCGCCTGGCCACCGTTTCGGCCAGCTCGCGGTCCAGCCGCGCCACGCGATTCTTATACTCCTCAATGGCCCGCAGGATCGCATTGCGGCGGGCGGAAAGCTCGGAGAGGCGCGCCGCGGCGTCATCCGCGGCCTCCTGGGCGCATGCCAGCGCTTCAGCGGCGGACTGCAGCGCCACGGCGGCCCCGGCGCGGATGTCGTCATCGGAGCCTTGGCTGGCCTCCAGCGTCTCGCGTTCCCCGGCAAGGCGGGTGAGCGCGCGGCCGGTGTCGTTCAGCAGTTCCTGCTCGCGCTGCAGGTCGGAATTGATCTGCGCGATGCGCTGCTCCAGCTCCTTGCGGCGTTCGCCGGCCCGGCGCTCCTCCTCATCGAGCACGTTGCGCTCATGGCTCACGCGCTGCAGCACGGCGGCGCGCACCGCCTCCTGCTCGCGCAAGCCGGGCAGCTTCCCGCCGAGGTCGTCACGCAGGCGCAGCTTTTCGGAGGCCGCACGGGTGTGCCCGGCCAGGACGCGCGTCGCCTCGTCGAGGGCGGCGGCATCGCGCTGGGAGGTTTCCGCCGTCTCGCGCCAGTTGACATAGAGGCCCATCGCCTCCAGCCGGCGGATCTCGGCGGACAGGCTCTTATACTTCATGGCCTGCCGCGCCTGGCGCTTCAGGCTGTTAAGCTGCGTCTCAAGCTGCGCGGTGACGTCGTCGAGACGGGTGAGGTTGGTCTCCGCCGCCCTGAGCTTCAATTCCGCCTCGTGGCGGCGCGTGTGAAGCCCGGTGATGCCCGCGGCCTCTTCGAGGATGAGCCGCCTGGCCTGCGGCTTCGCGCTGATAATCTCGCCGATCTGGCCCTGCCGCACCAGGGCTGGCGAGCGCGATCCGGTGGAGGCATCGGCGAACAGCAGCTGCACGTCGCGCGCGCGCGCATCCTTGCCGTTGATGCGATAGGCGGAGCCCTCGTCCCGCTCGATGCGGCGCGAGATTTCCAGCGATTCCAGGTCCTGGTAGTGCGGCGGCGCGGCGCCGTCGTCGTTCAGCATGGTGACGGTGACTTCGGCCATGTTGCGGGCCGGGCGTTCCGTGGTGCCGGAGAAGATCACATCGTCCATGCCCGACGCGCGCATGGACTTATACGAGCTTTCGCCCATCACCCAGCGCAGCGCTTCCAGCAGGTTCGACTTGCCGCAGCCATTGGGGCCGACAACACCGGTGAGGCCGGGCTCGATCAACAGTTCGGTCGGCTCCACGAAGGATTTGAATCCCGAAAGCCTCAGCCGTGTGAACTTCATCGCGAGTCCGTGCCCCTTCTTCCATGCGCGCAGCTGCTCAGAGCTGCTTGTCGATCTCGGCCTTCATGGCGTCAAAGGTGGTTTCGCCTTCCAGCGGCTTGCCGTTGATGAAGAAGGTCGGCGTGCCCTTGACGCCGAACTTCACGCCGCCGTCACGGATGTCCATGATGCCCCTGGCGAGTTTCTCGTCCTTCAGCGTGGCGTCGAACTTCTCCTGGGTGAAGCCGGCCTGCCTGGCGATATTGAGAAGGCCATTGGCCGGGTCCTGCGCCCATCTCTGCAGCGTGTCGAAAAACACGCCGATGAGCGGAAAATAGGATTCCTTCGGCGCGGCGCGGGCGATCATGAAGGCGGCAAGTGCCGGGTCATTCAGCGGAAATTCGCGGAAGATGAAGCGGATCCTATTGTTATCGATGTATTCGGCCTTGAGCTTCGGCCACACGTCCTTGTGGAAGGCGGCGCAATGCGGGCAGGTGGCCGAGGCATATTCGACGATGGTCACCTTGGTGGCGCCCTCCTCCGCGCCCAGCGCCATGTCGCCCAGCGCGGGGGGCTTCAGCAGTTCTGCGAGGTCCACGGGCTTGGCCGCCTCCTCGGCAAGGGCGGGGGCCACGGCCAGCCCCGCAAGAGCGGCTCCGGCGCGCAGAATCGAACGGCGTGACAGCGTATTCATGATGCGTTTACCTACTAGATGTTGGGGGTTGAAACAAAACGGAATTATTTGCCTTGTGGAGAACTTGCGCGCCCCGCCACCCCCCGCCCGAGGCGCTCCAGCGCCTGCCGGAGGGCGGGGTCTTCGACAGTGCCAAGCTTTTGTTCGTGAACAGGTTTTTCGGGCAGTTCAGAAGGCTTCGCGCGCCGCTTCCCGAGCTCCGCCGCCTGCAACACCTTGAGGCTGGCGACCGCGCCGTAACCAAAAAAGCTGTTGATGCGCGACATGATGCGGGACGCTTCATATTGCAGTTCCAGCGCCCGTCCGGGGGCCGCCCGGATGACCAGGGTGCCGCCCTGCTTCCGCGCTTGCTCGCCCGCGCCGCGCGGCCATTTGATGCGTTCGGGGGCAGAAACAGCCGCCAGCTCCTCGCCCACGATTGCATCCCAATTCGCCACCACATCCGCCTGGGCGAACCCATGGCGCGCAAAGGCGGCCTTGGTGATCTCGCGGAAATGCTTGGAGAGGGTTTCCATGGACGGGCCAGTGGGTTGATCGCTAAGGGTCTCACAGGAAACGCTTGTTTGCGAGAGCAGCATGGCCAGAAAAGGGCCGGAACCGCCCGCTTCTTCACAACTTCTTGCCTGGTATGACGTCCATGCCCGGGTGCTGCCCTGGCGCGCGCGGGGGGCCGGGGTGGCCGACCCCTATCGCGTCTGGCTCTCCGAGATCATGCTGCAGCAGACCACCGTGCAGGCGGTGAAGGCTTATTTCGAGAAATTCGTGGCGCTCTGGCCAACCGTCCAGGCGCTGGCCGCGGCTCCCCTCGATGATGTTCTGAAGGCCTGGGCAGGCCTCGGCTATTATGCCCGCGCGCGCAACCTCCATGCCTGCGCAAAAGAGGTGACCGGCCGGTTCGGCGGCAAATTCCCCGCGACGGAGGCGGAACTCCGCGGCCTCCCCGGCATCGGCCCCTACACGGCGGGCGCCATCGCCGCCATTGCCTTCGGGGGCCGGCACGCGGCGGTTGACGGCAATGTCGAGCGCGTCATCTCCCGGATCTACGCCATCGGCACGCCGCTGCCTGATTCGAAGCCCGAGATCCGCGCGCGCGCGCAGGCGCTGGTGCCCGAGCAGCGTGCGGGCGATTTCGCCCAGGCCATGATGGACCTTGGCGCCACGGTCTGCACGCCCCGCGATCCCAAGTGCCTGATCTGTCCGTGGGCGGAGCATTGCCGGGGCCGCAGCGCCGGCCTCGCATCCTCGCTGCCGCGCAGGACGCCGAAGAAGGCCGTGCCCACCCGCCGCGGCGTGGCCTTCTGGATCGCGCGGGCCGATGGCGCGGTGCTGCTGCGCCGCCGCCCGGAGAAAGGCCTGCTGGGCGCCATGATGGAAGTGCCGTCGACGGAATGGGCGGCGAAGGTGACGAAGCCGGAGGCGCAGGCCCCGCTGTCCGCGGCATGGCGCAGGCTCCCCGGCATGGTGGAGCACACCTTCACGCATTTCCATCTGGAACTTGTGGTCTGGGTCGCGGAAAAGATCGCCGACGGCGCGCTGCGCGACGACGGCGACTATCGCTGGACGAAGCGCGAGGCGCTGGCGGGCGAGGCGCTGCCCACGGTGATGCGCAAGGTGGTGGCGCATGTGCTTGACCGCTGACAGAGCCCCCATCCGCGGGTCCGCTACCGCCTTCCCCCCACCTCATCGAGATGCGCCAGCAGGTCAGCCGGGTCTTCATAGACGCGATAGGCCCCGGCGCGCTCCAGCTCTTCCATGCCGTATCCGCCGGTGAGGAGCCCGATTCCCAGCGCCCGCGCGCGCCGCGCCGCAAGCATGTCCCAGATCGCATCGCCCACCACGCAGGCAGTCTCGATGCCGCAGCCGAGCTTTCCGGCGGCGGCGAGGAACAGGTCCGGGTCGGGCTTGGCATAGCGCACCAGGTCGCGCGTGATCACCACATGCCTCGCGGGATCGACGCCGAGGATCTTCAGCACCGGCCCCGCCGTCTCGATGCGGCCCGAGGTGGCGATGGCCCAGGGGATGTCATTGTCGGTGAGGTGGGCCAGAAGCTCCTTCGCGCCCGGCAGCGGCCGCGTGCGGTGAGAGCGCGCGTTGTAGTGTTTGAGGTGCAGCTGGCGCAGCCGCTCCAGCATCTCCGGCCCGAACTCGCGGCCCGTCTCGCGCGCCAGCGCCTTGGTGAAGAGCCCGCCGGACATGCCGATCTTGCGGTGCAGCCGCCAGACCGAAACCTCGACCCCCTCTTCCTGCAGCGCCTCATGCCAGGCCAGCACATGGTCATAGACGCTGTCGACCAGCGTGCCGTCAAGATCGAACAGGAAGGACGTCTGCTGCCGCGCCTCGATCATATGGGTCACCTCGTTGTGGCGGTAGACTTAGCGCGTTGCGGGCGGGAATGCAGCAGAATTGAACCCGGCAGTCCCCTGAATGCCGCCATGCCAGCCATCGCTGGGCTGACGGCCCCGGCGAGGTCATGACGGAGGCGGGATGCCCCTCACGCCGCCGCCGCCATCTCAGCGCGCAGCTGGCGGCGCAGCATGTCGATGGGCACGAGATTCGGGCCCTTCCTCACATGCCAGAAGGTCCAGCCATTGCAGGCTTCCGCCCCCTGCACATGGGCGCCGATCTTGTGGATGGAGCCGGAGGCGTCCTTGCAGGCAATCGAGCCATCGGCGCGCACGCGCGCCGCGATGCGCGTCGAAGGGTCGAACAGCATGTCGCCTGCCTGCACCAGGCCGCGCTCGATCAGCGAGCCGAAGGGAATGCGCGGCTCGGCGCGCTTGCTGGCGGTCACCTGCAGGGCTTCCGGCGGCAGGCGCTTCACCGCGCCGATGCGCGCCGCGGCGGCCTCGGCATAGGTATCCTCGCGCTCGATGCCGATGAAGTGGCGGCCCAGCGCCTTGGCGGCCGCGCCCGTGGTGCCGGTGCCGAAGAACGGGTCGAGCACCGTGTCGCCCGGCTTGCTTGTCGACAGCAGCACGCGGTGCAGCAGCGCCTCGGGCTTCTGCGTGGGGTGAAGCTTGCCGCCATCGGCGTTCTTCAGCCGCTCCGCACCGGTGCAGAGCGGCAGCGTCCAGTCGGAGCGCATCTGCAGATCGTCATTGAACACCTTCATCGCCTCGTAATTGAAGGTATATCTGGCATTGGCGCCGCGCGAGGCCCAAATCAGCGTTTCATGCGCATTGGTGAAGCGGCGGCCGCGGAAATTCGGCATCGGGTTGACCTTGCGCCACACGACGTCGTTGAGGATCCAGAAGCCCATGTCCTGCAGGATCGCGCCAACGCGGAAAACATTGTGATAGGAGCCGATCACCCACAGCGCGCCATCGGGCTTCAGCACGCGGCGGCATTCGGCAAGCCAGCCCCTGGTGAAACGGTCATAGGCCTCGAAGCTCTCGAACTGGTCCCAGTGCTCGTCAACCGCGTCGACCTTGCTCTGGTCAGGCCGCGTCAGCCCGCCGGAGAGCTGGAGATTGTAGGGCGGATCGGCGAAGACGAGATCGATGGAGGCCGCCGGAATCTTCTGCAGTTCGGCAATGCAGTCGCCCACCAGGATTCGATCCTGCAACGGCCGAATATCCGGCCGGGTCTGATAGCCCATTCCGCACCCCTTGAACGCAAACGCAACTGACTCGCGAAAACGCACCATGAATCGTGCGGAGTCCGCTGTGAATCGCTTTTGGGAAAAATGGTTAATGCGCCAGCAGCGCCGCGACGGGCGCGAAGCTCCGGCGGTGGAGCGGCGTCGGCCCTAGACGCTGCAGCGCCTGCCGGTGGAAAGCCGTGCCATAGCCCTTGTGCCGGGCGAAGCCATAGCCGGGCCAGCTTGCGTCATGCCCCACCATGATGCGGTCGCGCGTCACCTTGGCGACGATCGAGGCGGCGGCGACGGAGAGCGATTTGGCGTCACCCGCAACGATGGTCTGGACGGGGCAGGGAAGTTGCGGCGCGCGGTTGCCGTCAACCAGCGCCAGCGCCACATCGCCAATCTGTCCAAGCGCCTGCGCCATGGCCCAGAATGTGGCCTGTAGAATATTGTTGCGGTCGATGCGCGCGACATCCGCAATGCCGATGCCGACCTTGGCCGAGCCCATGATGAGCGCGAACAGCGCCTCGCGTTGCGCCCCGGTGAGCTTCTTGGAATCATCGAGACCGGCGGGAATACAGTCGGGGTCCAGCACCACGGCGGCCGCCACCACGGGCCCCGCCCAGGGCCCGCGGCCTGCCTCATCGATGCCGCAGACGGGCCTTGCGCCCCCGCGCATCGCCGTCAACTCGAAGGTGAAATCCGGTCGTGAGCCCCCCATGCCGCCGTTTAAGCATGGCGGCCGGGGTGCCGCCAATGCGGAAGGCTGCGCGTCCCGCGGCAGGCCGCCTAAAGCAGGCTTAGCTGCTCGCCAGGCTGCGGGGGCCGACGGAACTGGGTCACGTCCAGTTTCAGCTTGCGGCGGTTCAGTCCCAGGCGCCGGCAGGCGAGTTCGAAGCGTCGGCCGATGGTCCAGGCATAGGGTCCGGTGCCGGTCTGGCGGACGCCAAAGCGGTTGTCATAGTCCTTGCCGCCGCCCGACGACCGGACCAGCGACATCACCTTGGCGGCGCGGTCCGGCATGGCGGTGGCGAGCCAGTCCTTGAACACGTCCTTCACCTCATGCGGCAGGCGCAGCATCACATAGCCCGCCTCCTGCGCGCCCGCCGTCTTTGCGGCGGAGAGAATGGCCTCGATCCCGGCGTCGTTCACCGCGGGGATGATGGGCGCCACCATGACGACGGTGGGAATGCCCGCCGCGGAGAGCTGCTCGATGGCCGCGAGCCGCTTCGCCGGCGTCGGGGTGCGCGGCTCCATGGCGCGGGCCAGCTTCGCATCGAGCGAGGTGACGGAGACCGCCACCTTGATCAGGCCCTTCTTCGCCATGGGCGCGAGAATGTCGATGTCGCGCGTCACCAGCGCCGACTTGGTGACGATGCCGACCGGATGGTTGAACTCGGACAGCACCTCAAGGATGCCGCGCGTGATGCGGCGCTCGCGCTCGATCGGCTGGTAGGCATCGGTATTGGCGCCGAGCGCGATGGTCCTGGGCACATAGGTCTTCGCCATGAGTTCGGCGCGCAGCAGCTTCGCCGCTTCGGGCTTGGCGAAGAGCTTCGACTCGAAGTCGAGGCCGGAGGAGAGGCCCATATAGGTGTGGGACGGACGGGCATAGCAGTAGGAGCAACCATGCTCGCAGCCGCGATAGGGGTTGATCGACTGGTCGAAACCGATGTCGGGCGAATCGTTCTTCGTGATGATGGTCCTGGACTTTTCCTCGAAGACCGTGGTCTTGAAGGCCGCGAGCTCCTCCAGCCCCTGCCATCCGTCGTCGAACAGCGATCGGGCATGGGCCTCGAAGCGGCCCGCCATATTGACGCCGGCTCCGCGCCCGCGCGCCTGCTGCGACAAAGCCGTCATGCGCCCTTCGGCAAGAGCGGCAGGATCAAGGGCGAGGCGCCTGTCAATCAGAGTGGACATGAGTCCCATATAAGAGATTTTAAGGAACAAAACAAGAACAATCTTGTTGCAAATCGGAAAGCCCGGCATCAACGGGGTGATGACCCGCCGCCAGATTCTCCTCGCCCTGCTGCCGCCGCTGTTTTTCGGAACCGGCTTTACCATCGCCAAGCCGGCGGTCACCCATTTCCCGCCGCTGTTCCTCATCCTGATCTGCTATGCATCGATTGCGCTGCTGATGTCCCTCACCCGGCGCGGGAAACTGATGACTCCCTGGCCCTCGATCATCCTGATCTCGGCCTTCGCGGTGACGATCCAGGGCGCGCTCCTGTTCTGGGCCATCAGGAGCCCGGAAATGCCGGCGACCGCGGCCAACCTCATCCTGCAGATCCAGATTCCCTTCGCCGTGCTGCTCGACTGGCTGCTGATGAAGGAACGCCCCGACGGCCGCAAGATGCTGGGCACGGCACTGGCCATTCTCGGCGTGGCCCTTGTCATCGGCCTGCCGGAGACTCCGCCCGGCCTCGTGCCCACGGTGATGATCATCGTCTCCGCCGCCTGCTGGTCTTTTGGCCAGGTGCTGGTGCGCAAGCTCGGGCGGGACAACGGCGCCGGGGTCCTGAAGGGCAACGCCATCGGCTCCGTGCCGCAGCTGGCGCTGGCGACGCTGCTGTTCGAGCAGGGCCAGTGGCAGTCGGTCATCACCGCCACCTGGATCGAGTGGGCCATGCTCGGCTTCGTCGCGGTGGTGGGCTTCTACTTCGCCTATATCTCGTGGTTCACGCTGCTCAAACAGTGCCGGCTGGACGAGGCGAGCCCCTTCCTCCTCCTGATGCCGGTCGTGGGCATCGTCACGGCGGCGCTGGTGCTGGGCGAGAGCGTGTCGGCGGCACAGCTCGCCGGCGGCGCGGTGATCCTGTCCGGCCTCGCCATCGTGTCCGGCCTCGGCCTGCCGAAACGGAAAACGGCTTAAGCCTTCCTGCGCCGCAGGCGCTCCTCCAGCCGCGGCATGATCTCGACGAAGTTGCACGGCTTGTGGGTGTAGTCGAGTTGCGGCTTGAGGATCAGGTCCCAGCCGTCCCTGCAGGCGCCGGGCGAGCCCGGCAGGCAGAAAATGTATTTCCCCTGCATCACGCCGGCGGTCGAGCGCGACTGGATGGTGGAAGTCCCGATTTTGGGGAAGCTCACCATGTGGAACAGCGTGCCGAAGCCCTCGATTTCCTTCTCGAACAGCGGCCGCACCGCCTCGATCGTCACGTCGCGGCCGGTGAGCCCGGTGCCGCCGGTTGTGATCATGGCGTCGACGTCCGCGCGGTTGGCCCAGTCGCGGATGACGCGGCGGATCGCGCGCACATCGTCCGTCACGATCTTGCGGGCGGACAGCTGGTGGCCGGCCCCGGCCACGCGGTCGGCCAGCGTCTGGCCGGAGACATCGGTCTCGAGCGTGCGGGTATCGGACACGGTGAGGACTGCAATCCTAACCGGGATGAACTGACGCGCCTCGCTCATGCCAAAGCCCTGATACCTTTCGTTTCACGCGGCATGAAACACCATCCGCATGTGCCGGACAAGGGAAAGCGGACAACACAACCGAAAGCCGTTGCGGCTCTCAGTGTGCATCCAGCATCTGGCGGAGCGACAGCAGGTCGCGCCAGGCCAGCCGCTTCTGGGCGGGCTGGCGCAGCAGAAAGGCGGGGTGCAGCGTTGGCAGAAGCGGGATGTTCCGCCCGCCGACAGTGGCCGTCACCCATTTGCCGCGCAGCTTCAGGATGCCGTCGGTCCGGCCGGTGAGGCGGTGGGCGGGCACCGCGCCGAGGCAGACGATCACGTCCGGCCGCTGCAGCTCGATGATGCGCAGCAGGAAGGGCAGGCACATCTGCGTCTCGGCTTCCGTTGGGTTACGGTTGCCGGGCGGGCGCCAGAACACGGTGTTGGCGATGAACACCGCGCCCTCGCGGTCGGCGGCGGTGCGTGCCAGGCCAATGGCCGCCAGCATGCGGTCGAGGAGCTGGCCCGAGCGCCCGACGAAGGGCCGGCCCTCGATGTCCTCCTCGCGCCCCGGCGCCTCGCCGATCAGCATCACGCGCGCCGCCGGGTTGCCGTCGGCAAAGCACAGCCGGGTTGCCGTCTTCTTGAGCGGGCAGGCGTCGAAGCCCTCCAGCGCCAGCTCGATCTCCCGGAGCGAGTGGAACTGCGCGGCCGATGTGCCCGGCGCGACGACGACCGGCGCTGCCGCGGGGGCCGGAACAGCGCGCGCCACCGCCGGCGCCGGTTTCGGCGCGGGCGCCACCAGCCGGTTCACCGGCATCTCGCCGATGATCTCGTCCGCCCCCATCTCGGAGAGCCAGCGCAGCGCGTCCGCGGCATCATGCGGCGTCATGTCGTTGTGATTCGATTCCATGCTCAGGAGGCTGGGCTTGTGCGGCTCTGGCCTGCCACTATAAACACGCCTCCAACGGGAAGATAGACGGGAGTTCAGGCTGTGGAACAGCTCCAGCGCGAGGCGATGGAATATGACGTGGTGATCGTCGGTGCGGGTCCCGCCGGCCTTTCCGCCGCGATCCGCCTGAAGCAGATCAACCCCGATCTTACGGTGTGCCTGCTGGAAAAGGGCTCTGAGATCGGCGCCCACATCCTGTCCGGCGCGGTGATCGACCCCGTCGCGCTCAACGAGCTGATTCCCGGCTGGAAGGAACAGGGCGCCCCCCTCAACACACCTGTCACCGAGGACCGCTTCTACGTCCTCGGCCCCTCAGGCGCGTTGCGGCTGCCCAACGCCCTCATGCCGCCCTTGATGAACAACCACGGCAATTATGCCGTCTCGCTCGGCAATGTCTGCCGCTGGCTGGCCCAGCAGGCGGAGGGGCTGGGCGTCGAAATTTATCCGGGCTTCGCCTGCTCGGAGGTGCTTTACCGCGAGGATGGCTCGGTCAAGGGCGTCGTCGCCGGCGTCATGGGCATCGCCAGGGACGGAACCAGGAAGCCGGATTACCAGCCCGGCATGGAGCTTCTGGGCAAATATGTGCTCATCGCCGAAGGCGTGCGCGGTTCGCTGGCGAAGGAAATCATCGCCAAATACAATCTCTCCGGGGGCCGCGAGCCGCAAAAATTCGGATTGGGCATGAAGGAACTCTGGGAGGTGCTCCCGGAGAACCACCGCCAGGGCCAGGTCACCCACACCATGGGCTGGCCGCTCGGCGCCAGGACGGGCGGCGGCTCCTTCATGTACCACCTCGAGGACAATCTCGTGTCCATCGGCCTCGTGGTGCACCTCAACTACCAGAACCCGCACCTCTTCCCCTACATGGAGTTCCAGCGCTTCAAGCACCATCCGCTGATCGAGCCGGTGTTGAAGGGCGGCCGCCGCATCGCCTATGGCGCGCGGGCGATCACCGAGGGCGGATTCCAGTCGGTGCCGAGGCTTTACTTCCCCGGTGGCGCCCTCATCGGCTGCTCGGCGGGCTTCGTCAACGTGCCGCGCATCAAGGGTTCGCACAACGCGATGAAGACCGGCATGATGGCGGCGGAGGCCGCCGCCGCGGCGCTGGCCGCCGGCCGCTCGGGCGACGAGCTTGTCGATTACGAAACGGCCTACCGGAACAGCTGGGTCTATGAGGACCTGAAGCGGGTGAAGAACGTCAAGCCCATGTGGTCGAAGCTCGGCCTCGTCGGCGGTCTCGCCCTGGGCGGCCTCGACATGTGGCTGAACCAGCTCTTCGGCTTCGGGCTTGGCGCCTGGAAGCATGGCAAGCCCGACTATGCGGCGCTGAAGCCGGCCGCTCAGGCGAGGCCCATCGACTATCCGAAGCCCGATGGCGTGATCTCCTTCGACCGCCTCACCAACGTCGCTTTCTCCGGCGCCAATCATGAGGAGGACGAGCCGGTCCACCTCCGCCTCAGGAACCCGGAAGTGCCGATCGGCGAGAACCTGCCGGTTTATGACGAGCCCGCCCAGCGCTATTGCCCGGCCGGCGTCTACGAGGTGGTGATGGAGGATGGAAAGCCTCCGCGCTTCCAGATCAACCACCAGAACTGCGTCCACTGCAAAACCTGCGACATCAAGGACCCGGCCCAGAACATCACCTGGGTGACGCCGCAGGGCGGCGAAGGGCCGAATTATCCGAACATGTGAGCCCTGGGCCGGCAGGCCGGATGAGGGCTGGGCAGGCCGCGCAGGATCCTACTGTCCCAGCCTCTGTTTCACTTCGACCAGCTTTTTCTGGACCGCTTTGTTGGAGGGCGCGTATTTGGCGGCTTCCGTGTAGCCCGCGAGGGCCTGTTTCAGGTCTCCCTGCTCCTCATAGACGCGGGCGCGGGCATAGAAGGCGCGGGCGAAGTCCGGCTTCAGCGCAATGGCGCGGGTGAAATCGGCAAGCGCGTTCTGGAAATCCTTTTTATCGAAATAGGCGAGGCCGCGATTGAGATAGGAATCGACGTAGTCCGCCTTCAGCTTGATCGAGGCGGTGTAGTCGGCGATTGCCGCGTCATGCTTGCCCTTGTCGTCCAGCGCATTGGCCCGGTTGAAATAGGCGATCGCAAGCGCTTCGTTGCTGGTCTTGCCGCCGTCAATGAGCTTGGTGCAGCCGTCGATGATATAGTCGGGCGTGTTGCTGTTGCAGTCGTCGATGGGATCGGCCAGGACCGGCGAGGCCAGCAAAACGAGCAAGGCGAAGGCAAGTGCAGGCGTGGTGACGCGCATGAAGGTCGTTTCCTCTGTGGCAAAGCCGGAGCTTTCCCGCGGCTTATAGTCCGTTCGCCGACACATGGGCAGGAAATGTGGCGGCCAATGGGCGGGGTCCGCAGCTTTCTCCGGCGGCCCCGCGGCGCGAATCGACGCAGCGCTGTTCAAGGTAAGATATGTCTTTTGTATCAATTGCTTAAAAGACAAATCCATGGCTTGACACCGTTTTAACGCGCAACTAAGGTGCGCGCGCTTTGGAAGGGAAGAATTTCCAATCCCGTCCGCCGTTTGTCTGGAGGTCTGTCGCATGACGAAACCTTACGACGATAGGCAGAACTCAAATTCTTCCGATCCCGAGCTGGGCGACCTTTCGGCACGACTCAAGGAGCTTTCCGGCCGCATTGCGGCAGAACGCAATGAGCAGGCCGAAAGTGCGAAGCCGTCGGCCAGCATGACGGACGCCTCGGCCTATGCGAGGGGTTACAAGCTGGTCAGCGAATTCGCGGCCGGAACGCTGGTCGGCGGCCTGATCGGCTATGGCATCGACCGGTTGTTCGGCACCTTGCCCTTCGGCCTGATCTTTTTCCTGCTCCTGGGTTTCGGGGCCGGCATCCTGAACATGGCCCGCGCGGCCAACAGGGCGCCCCCGGCACAGGAGCGGCTTGGTTCAACACCGCCGCCCAAAGCGGCGCCAGATGATGATGAAGAGGACTGATCGTGGCTAACGATCCGATCCACCAGTTTCAGATCAAGGAACTCGCCGGTCCCGTCAACATCGGCGGGTTCGAGATTTCCTTCACCAATTCGGCCCTGTTCATGGCGATCGCGGTGGCGACAGTTACGGGCATCCTGCTTGCCGCCGCCGCGCGCGGCGCGCCGGTGCCGGGAAGGCTCCAGTCGCTGGGCGAGGTCTGGTATGAGTTTATTCACAACATGGTGAAGAACGTGCTTGGGCCAGAGGGCAAGCCCTTCTTTCCGCTCGTCTTCTCGCTGTTCTCCTTTGTGCTGGCCGCCAACATGCTGGGCATGTTCCCCTATTTCTTCACGGTGACGAGCCACGTGGTGGTGACCGCCAGCCTCGCCGTCTTCGTCGTCGCCCTCGTCGTGGCGGTGGGCATATCCAGGCACGGGCTTGGCTGGTTCAAGCTCTTCGTGCCCTCCGGCGTGCCCATGGTGATCCTGCCCTTCATCTCGGTCATCGAGATCATCTCCTTCCTGTCGCGCCCGGTGAGCCTCGGCCTCCGCCTCTTCGGCAACATGCTGGCGGGCCATATCGTGCTGAAGGTCTTCGCGGGCTTTGTGGTGAGCCTCGGCGCCCTGGGCTTCGGCGGCATCATCGGCTCCGTCGCGCCGCTTGGCATGGCTGTGGCTCTCACGGCCCTCGAATTCCTGGTCGCGTTCCTGCAGGCCTTCGTCTTCGCGATCCTCACCTGCGTCTACCTCAACGACGCGCTTCACACGCATCACTGACATCAACCTTTCAACCCAACCTTACGGTCATTCAAGGAGACGAAAATGGAAACAGAAGCAGCAAAGATGATCGGCGCCGGCATCGCCTGTATCGGCATGGGCGGGGCCGGTATCGGCGTGGGCCACATCTTCGGCAACTACCTGGCGGGCGCGCTGCGCAATCCGTCAGCCGCACCCGCGCAGTTCACCAACGCGCTGATCGGCGCGGCGCTCGCGGAAGGCCTTGGCATCTTCTCGCTGGTCGTTGCCCTGCTGCTGCTGTTCACATAATTGCCATCACGGAAACCGGGCCGAAGCCTCGCGGGCGATGAACCCGCGCAGGCTTTCCCATTTGAGGCTCAAGACATGTCGCAGACGACGATCGTCGTAGCCGAGACCACCGCACCGGCAGCTTCCACGCAGGCAACCACGGCGGGAACGGCGGCGGCTGATGAGACCGGCCACACGACGGAGAGCACCGCAGCCGAGGGCGGCCATAAGGGCGCCTTCCCGCCGATGGATGCGACCACCTTTCCGTCGCAGATTTTCTGGCTGGTGATCTTCTTCACGCTGCTCTACCTGCTGATGAGCAGGCTGGCGCTGCCAAAGATGGCCGCGGTTCTCGAAAAGCGCCACAAGGCCATCGAGAGCGACCTCTCCAGGGCCTCGGCGCTGAAGCACGAAACCGAGGCGGCGATCCAGCACTACGAGAAGTCTCTGGCCGACGCCCGCGCCAATGCGCAAGGCATCGCCGCCGAAACACGCTCGAAAATCGCGGCCGAGATCGAGGCTGAGCGTTCGGCGCTGGAGAAGACGCTGTCGGCCAAACTCGCCGAGGCGGAAGCCCGCATCTCCGCCACAAAGGCAAGGGCAATGCAGGACGTCCATGAGGTTGCCGCCGAAACCGCCGCCGAAATCGTCTCGGCATTGACGGGCGCTCCGGTGAGCAAGGACCAGGCCGCCAGGGCCATCGCAGGGCTCAAGGGCTGAGGGAGAGGATCGATGCACTTCGACGCAACATTCTTCGCTCTGGTGGCGCTGATCATCTTCCTCGCCATCGCCGCCTATGCCGGCGCCTTCAAAAAGATGGGTGCGGGCCTCGACAGCCGTGCGGACCGGATCCGCAAGGAACTGGAGCAGGCCACGCAGCTCAGGAAGGACGCCGAGGCGCTTCTTGCCGAATACAAGCAGAAGCGGCTTGACGCCGAGAAGGAGGCCGCCTCGATCATCTCCGCCGCGAGGGCCGATGCCGAGGACTATGCCGCCGAAACGCGCCGCAAGCTGACGGAGTCGCTGGAGCGCCGCTCCCGGCAGGCCGAACAGAAGATCGCCCAGGCGGAAGCCGCCGCGATCAAGGACGTGCGCAGCGTGGCAACCGACCTCGCCATCGCCGCCTCCCACCACCTTGCAGCCGAAGCCGCCAGGGGCGAGAAGGGCGCGGAGCTGATCGCCCAGTCGATCGGCGCGGTGAAGAACCGGCTGAACTGAGCATTCGCTCCGTTACGATTTGACCGGCTTCGTCGCCGCCAGGACGACGCGGCACGTGGGGAGGTAAAACTCGCCGCCCGGCCCATGCGGCAAAATCTTCCGCGGCAAAGCTGTTCCGGCGGGCGACATAGGCGGCGATGAAGGGGATGAAGCGGCAGTTGCTGCTGTCGTCCTTCCACCCGGGTTCAGCTCAGCCGAGGCAGCATTTCTTGAATTTCTTGCCGGAGCCGCAGGGGCACGGGTCGTTGCGGCCCACGTGGCGGTTGGGATTGACGGCGCTGGCGGGCGGCGCATTGAGCGCAAGCTGGTCTTCCAGCCACGCGCCACGCCGGGCCGCGATATCGTCGTCGGAATACCAATACCACTCGGACACATCAGCAATGGCGTCAACGCCTTGCGGACCCACATAGCTGCGGGCGACGCCAGAGTGGGAAAGTTCATCCGGGCTTTGCCGCAGCAGCTCCTCGAATTCCTCCGGCGCGAGGGGGGAGAGCTGTCTCGGAATGGCATCGACCACGGCGCGCGCCTGCGCCACCTGGTCCTCAATGCCGAATATCGCAACGGCGGCGGCCCATTCGGAAACCACGATATCATCCACCCCGGGCTCGAACTTCGGTCCGATCTCCCGGATGAGGGCAATCACATCCACCCGCCGGTCGTGCCGCGCGATCCCCATGCGCGAAAGAGCGATGATGGCCTCGCTGCGCGCGAAGACATAGGCATTGGGATCCAGGACAAGGTCACGCAGCGGTGTGAGATCGTGGGTCGCGACACCTGCCAGCACCCGGCTACCAATCTCGCTGAGGCAATCGCCAAGCAGCTCCTCCAGCGTCTCCTCGTCGAGCCGGAGGAATGTGACGAGCGGAACATAGCTCCGCGCATCGGCCCACTGTCCGAGGATTTCGAACATCACGCCATAGGCATTGCTATAGGGCAGCTGCTCCAACGGCATATGCGAAGCGCGCCCGAATTCCTGCAGGAAGGCGGGCAGCATCTCCTCCCGGTTGGCGAGCGCGGCCTGCATGGCCGCCAGCGGAAGTCCCCGGGCGGTGTGAAAAGCCTGCAGAACGTCCTGCGGGGTCATGGTTTTTGCGTCCTCCGGTTCCAGCAGGTTAGCGCAGGACAACATGCATGGGAACGGGCCAATGCTTCGGCATCATGCCTTAAGCCCGTCACCCTGGCGAAAGCGGGCGCAGCTCTGGGGATTGGCGCCCGCAGATGGAAGGCGGGGTCCTGCTTTCGCCGGGCTGAAGCAACAAACCATGCCTACTCCGCCGCCTCCATGTAATTCGCCATGGGCGGGCAGGTGCAGACGAGGTTCCGGTCGCCGAAGACGTTGTCGACGCGGGCGACCGGCGGCCAGTATTTGTCGTTCGGATAGCCCTTCAGGGGGAAGAAGGCCTTCTCCTTCGAGTAGGGGTGCTTCCAGTCACCCAGCAGAAGGCGGTGGGTGTGAGGCGCGTTCTTCAGCACATTGTCGAGTCTGTCTGCCTTGCCCTCCTCCACCTCGGCGATCTCCTTCCTGATCTCGATCATCGCGTCGCAGAAGCGGTCGAGCTCGCGCTTCGATTCCGACTCGGTCGGCTCGATCATCAGCGTGTCGGGCACGGGGAAGGACATGGTGGGGGCGTGGAAGCCATAGTCGACGAGCCGCTTGGCCACGTCCTCCACCGAAAGCCCCGTGCGCTCCTTCAGCCAGCGCAGGTCGATGATGCACTCATGCGCCACGAAGCCGCCAGGCCCCTTATAGAGCACCGGGAAATGCGGATCGAGCCTCCTGGCGATGTAATTCGCGTTGAGGATCGCCATCATCGTCGCGCGCTTCAGCCCTTCGCCGCCCATCATGGCGATGTAGGTCCATGAGATCGGCAGGATCGAGGCCGAGCCCCAGGGGGCGGCGGAGACCGCACCCTGCGACTGGTCCTTGCCCGCCGCGGGGTTGACACCCGTAACGACGCCATGGCCCGGAAGGAAGGGCGCCAGGTGCGCCTTGACGCCGATGGGGCCAACACCCGGGCCCCCGCCGCCATGCGGAATGCAGAAGGTCTTGTGCAGGTTCATGTGGCAGACATCCGCCCCCAGCTCGGCGGGACGCACGAGACCAACCTGCGCATTCAGGTTGGCCCCGTCGAGATAGACCTGCCCGCCATGGGCATGGACGATGTCGCAGATCTCCCTGACCGCCGTCTCGAACACGCCATGCGTCGAGGGATAGGTGATCATCAGCGCGGCGAGACGGTCCTTGTGCTCCCCGGCTTTCTTCCCGAGGTCGGCCACATCGACGTTGCCGTGCTCGTCGCAGGCCACGACAACCACCTTCATGCCCGCCATGACGGCCGAGGCGGGGTTGGTGCCATGGGCCGAGACGGGGATCAGGCAGACGTCGCGCTGCGTGTCGCCGCGCGAGTCGTGATAGCCGCGGATGGCGAGGAGGCCCGCATATTCGCCCTGGCTGCCGGCATTGGGCTGCAGCGACACGGCGTCGAAGCCGGTGATCTCCGCCAGCATCTCCTCCAGCTCCTCGAAGAGCTGCTGGTAGCCCTGCGTCTGTTCCAGCGGCGCGAAGGGATGCAGCATCGAGAAGGAGCGCCAGGTGACGGGGATCATCTCCGTCGTGGCGTTGAGCTTCATGGTGCAGGAACCCAGGGGAATCATCGCCTGATCCAGCGCCACGTCCTTCACCTGCAGGTGGCGGAGATAGCGCAGCATCTCGGTTTCCGAATGATACATCGAAAACACCGGATGCGTCAGATAGCCCGACGTGCGGCGCAGCGGCTCGGGGATCGTCTCCCGCACCCTGGCGTCGATGGCGTCGATCGACACGCGCTCCAGCGCATCGGTCTTGAACACGGTCAGCAGCCGCTCCAGTTCCTGCCGGCGGATCGACTGGTCGAAGGAGACGCCAAGGTGATCAGCATCGACAAAGCGAAGGTTGATGCGCCGCTCCTTGGCCTTGGCCCACAGCGCATGGGCACGTCCCGGCGCATGGATGGTCACCGTGTCGAAGAATGACTTGGTCACCACCCCGTAGCCGAAGGTGGCGACGGCATCGGCGAAGATTTCCGCCATGCGGTGCGTGCGCTCGGCCATTTTCCGGATACCCTTGGGCCCATTGTAAACGGCGAACATGCCGGCGATGACGGCAAGCAGCACCTGCGCCGTGCAGATGTTGCTGGTGGCCTTCTCGCGGCGGATGTGCTGCTCGCGTGTCTGCAACGCCATGCGCAACGCACGGTGGCCCTCGGCATCGACCGAAACGCCGATGACGCGGCCGGGCATCGAGCGCTTGTATTCGTCCCTGGTCGCGAAGAAGGCGGCATGCGGGCCGCCATAGCCCATGGGCACGCCGAAGCGTTGGGCCGAGCCGATGGCGATGTCCGCACCGAGCTCGCCGGGCGGCGTCAAGAGCGCGAGGGCCAGAAGGTCGGTGGCCATGATGGCCAGCGCGCCGACGCCGTGAAGCCTGGAAATGACGCCGCGCCAGTCGCGGACCTCGCCGGAAGAACCCGGATAGGAGAGGAGTGCGGCAAAGACGGTCTCAGGCTTCAGGTCCTTCGCGGGATCGCCGATGATGACGTCATAGCCAAAGGCCCGCGCGCGGGTCTCGATCACGCCGACAGTCTGCGGGTGCGTGTCGCGGTCGATGAAGAAAGTGTTGGCGGCGGTCTTCGCCACGCGCCTCGCCATGCTCATCGCCTCCGCCGCGGCGGTGCTCTCGTCCAGGAGCGAGGCGTTGGCGATCTCGAGGCCGGTCATGTCGATGACCATCTGCTGGAAGTTCAGCAGCGCCTCGAGCCGGCCCTGGCTCACCTCCGCCTGGTAGGGCGTATAGGCAGTGTACCAGCCGGGGTTCTCCAGCACGTTGCGCAGGATCACCTTGGGCGTGACGGCGCCGTAATAACCCATGCCGATCATCGAGACATAGACCTCGTTCCGCTCCGCCATGGCGCGGAGATAGGACAGCGCTGTCCGCTCCGGCATGGCCTTCCTGAGTTCGAGCGGCCGCTTCGTGCGAATGTTCTCCGGCACAACGCGGGCAATGAAATCATCCAGGGACCTGGCGCCGAGGCTGCGCAGCATCCCGGCGGTATCGGCCTCATCCGGTCCGATGTGGCGGGCAATGAAATTGGCGCCGGGTTCGAGCTCGGCGAATGTGGGGCGGGTGGCCATGTGCATCATCCGTTCACCAGTCTGTCATAGGCGGTCTTGTCCATCAGCCCGTCGAGCTCGGCCGGGTTGGACAGCCTCACCTTCATGAACCATGCGCGGGCCTCCGCATCGCGGTTGACCAGCGCCGGGTCGCCTTCGAGTTCCTTGTTCACCTCGACCACTTCGCCCGAGACCGGCACATAGACTTCGCTCGCGGCCTTGACGCTTTCGACCACGGCGGCCTGATCGTGCGCGGCCACCTTCTTGCCGATGGCGGGGAGTTCGACGAAGACCACGTCGCCCAGCTGCTCCTGCGCGTGGTTGGTGATGCCGATGGTGGCGATGCCGTTCTCGACGGTCACCCACTCATGGTCCTTGCTGTATCTGGCAGACATCGGGAGAGGCTCCTAGCGTTTGAAGCGGTTGGGAATGAACGGAAGGGAGACGATCGCGGCGGGCAGCGGTGTCCCGCGCACAAGGAGATTGATTTTCGTGCCCGGCGCGGCGCTTGCCGTTTCGACATAGCCCATGGCCACGGGGCCATTGACCGAAGGGCCGAAACCGCCCGAGGTGATCTTGCCGATCGCGCGGCCCGACCGATCGGTGATGACCGTGCCGTCACGCGCCGGCGCCCGGCCCTCCGGCCTGATGCCGACGCGCTTCTTTGCCGCGCCATGGCTCAGCTCCTCCTGCACGCGGGCCCAGCCGGTGAAGCCGCCTTGCGCGCGGCGGCGCTTCGGGATCGACCAGGCGAGACCGGCCTCGACCGGCGAGATGGTCTCGTCCAGCTCATGGCCATAGAGGCAAAATCCGCCTTCCAGCCGCAGCGAATCACGCGCGCCGAGCCCGACGGGCCTCACCAGCGGGTCCGACAGCAGCAGGCTCCACAGTTTCGGGGCATCGGCATTCGCCACCGAAATCTCGAAGCCGTCCTCGCCGGTGTAGCCCGAGCGCGAGACCTGCGCGCTGATGCCGCCGATCTCCACGTCGGCATAATGCATGAAGGCAATGTCCTTGACGGCAGGCGCCAGCTTTGCCAGCGCCTCCTCCGCCTTCGGGCCCTGCAGCGCCACCAGCGAGAGATCGTCGCGCCGCGTGAGCGCCACGCCGGCCGGAAGATGCTTCTGCATCCAGGCGTAGTCGTGCTCCTTGCGGCCGGCATTGACGACGGCATAGAGCGTGCCGTCCCTGGCGTGCCGCGTGATCATCAGGTCGTCCAGCGTGCCGCCGTCTTCGTTCAGGAACTGCGAATAGCGCTGCTGGCGCGGCTTGAGGCCCAGCACATCGGCGGGCACGAGCGCCTCCATGGCTGTCGCAACGGCCTCGAAGCTCCTGCCCTCGAGGAGGCACTGGCCCATATGGCAGACGTCGAACAGGCCCGCATTCCCGCGCGTCCAGTTGTGTTCGGCGATGATGCCGGAAGGGTATTGCACCGGCATGTCATAACCGGCGAAGGGCGCCATGCGGGCCCCCAGCTTCACGTGTTCGCCGTGGAGGGATGTTCGTTTGGGAGCGTTCTCGCTCATCTCAATCACGTCTCCGGACAAAGTCTGGCCAGACCCGGCGAAACCGGATCTGCCCCCTCTGTACGAGACCTGAGAGATTTCACAGGCCAGTCACTCCGGTGCTGGCTGCTTTGCTCCTTCGGTGAGCGGGCGCTGTCGAAGACCCGCTGCTCTCCAGAGTTCGACCTTACGCCCTGCCGGTCCTTCTGCCTGAGAGTTTCCGGGGCGGTTGCTCCTTCGGCGCCGGTGCGACCCGGTCTCTTCCGCACAGGGCGCTGTGCTGAACGGGATGCAACCTAAGCTCATCCGCATCCAAGTCAAGTGCGCCTGACGTCAGACCTGCTCTGCGGAAAAGGCGCCGGGCGGGCGGGTTTCGGCGCGGGTCCCGGTCATTGGGGGGATTTGGCGTGGCGGCTGGCGGGGCGTCAGGCGGTGGATGGTTGACATCGCGGCCGCGCCCCCGCATCTCTTGGGCCATGAGCAAGCCGCCTCTCAAGATCCTTCTCGCCGCCCCGCGCGGCTTCTGCGCCGGGGTGGTGCGGGCGATCGACATCGTGGAGCGGGCGCTGGCCCTCTATGGTGCGCCGGTCTATGTGCGCCACGAGATTGTGCACAACAAGTTCGTGGTCGATGGGCTGAAGGCCAAGGGCGCCGTCTTCGTCGACGAGCTGGACCAGATCCCCGATGACGGCCGGCCGGTGGTGTTCTCCGCCCATGGCGTGCCGAAATCGGTTCCCGCGGCGGCAGCCGCGCGCCACATGTTCCAGCTCGACGCCACCTGCCCGCTCGTCACCAAGGTGCATATGGAGGCGCAGCGCCACCATGCCGAGGGCTTCGGGATCATCCTCGTCGGCCACGGGGGCCACCCGGAGGTGATCGGCACCATGGGGCAATTGCCGCCGGGTGCCGTGGTGCTGATCGAGACGGTGGAGGACGTGGCGAAGCTCGAGGTGAAGGATCCGCGGAAGCTGGCCTGGGTCACCCAGACCACGCTGTCGGTCGATGACACGCGGGACGTGATCGCGGCACTCCAGGCGCGCTTCCCGGCGATCAGGGGCCCCTACAAGGAAGACATCTGCTATGCCACCACCAACCGGCAGGAAGCGGTGAAGGCCATCGCGCCGCGGGTCGAGCTGCTGCTCGTGGTGGGTGCGCCCAATTCATCCAATTCGCGCCGCCTGGTCGAGGTGGGCGAGCGGAACGGCACGCCGCGCTCCATGCTGGTGCAGCGGGCGTCCGGGCTGGACTGGCCCGCGCTTCAGGGCCTCTCCACCATCGGGATCACGGCGGGGGCCTCCGCGCCGGAGCTGCTGGTGAACGAGATCATCGAGGCCTTCCGCGCGCATTATGACGTCACCGTCGAGACGGTGACGCTGCGCGAGGAGAATGTCTCCTTCAAGCTGCCGCGGGAACTCCGCGAGGCGGCCTCCCCGGCATGACGGCGAACAAGGTGATCATGCATACGGACGGGGCCTGCTCCGGCAATCCCGGCCCCGGCGGCTGGGGCGCAATCCTCGACTACAACGGCACGCGCAAGGAACTCTCCGGCGGCGAGGCCAACACCACCAACAACCGCATGGAGCTGATGGGCGCGATCTCTGCACTCGAAGCCCTGAAGCGCCCTTGCGACGTGGAGATGCATGTCGATTCGCAATATGTGAAGGACGGCATCACCAAGTGGATCCACGGCTGGAAGGCGAACGGCTGGAAGACCGCCGGCAGGAAGCCCGTCAAGAACGCCGAACTCTGGCGGCGCCTCGACGACGCGCTGAAGCTGCACAAGGTGAGCTGGCGCTGGGTGAAGGGCCACGCCGGGAATGACGACAACGAACGCGCCGACGAACTGGCGCGCGAAGGCATGGCGCCGTTCAAGAGAAGGTGAGGCTTTCGCCCCAGTTTTCCGTACTCTGTCCTTCACCTTGCCCCGGCTTGACCGGGGCATCCTTTTCCGGTCGAACCAAAAAGGATCGCCCGGTCAAGCCGGGCGAAGGTGAGAGTCCTGTTCACGGCAGCGGTGAGCTACGTCCTCCGCTTCGCCACGTCCTCCGCCATGGGGCACAGGATCTCGAACATCATGGTGACGCCCGCATGCGCGGTCACGCCTGACGGGTCAAAGGGCGGCGACACCTCCACCACATCGCCGCCGACGATGTGCAGTCCCCGCATCTCGCGCAGCATCGCCTGAGCCTGGAACGTCGTGAAGCCGCCGATTTCCGGCGTGCCGGTGCCGGGGGCATAGGCGGGGTCGAGGCAGTCGATGTCGAAGCTCACATAGGTGGGGCCGTCGCCGACGATCCTGCGGGCTTCCGCCATGATGGCCCTGGGGCCCTTCTCCATCGCCTCCTCGATCCGCACGAGGCGCACGCCCATCTTCTCGCCCCATTCGAAATCGTCAAGGTCATACATCGAGCCGCGGAGGCCGATCTGGATCGTGCGTTTGGGGTCCAGCACGCCCTCCTCGATGGCGCGGCGGAAGGGCGTGCCGTGCGTATATTTGAAGCCGCCGAAATAGCCGTCATACAAATCCGTGTGGGCGTCGAAATGGATCATGCCCACGGGCTCCGTCCCGCCCAACGCGCGCAGCACGGGCAGCGAGCAGAGGTGATCGCCGCCCGCCGACAGCGGGCGGATGCCCTTGGCGACGAGCTTCGTGAAGTAGGTTTCCACCCGCGTCAGGCTGTCCATCACGTCAGCCGGGTTCACCGGGCAGTCGCCGAGGTCGGCGATGTTGGCAAGCTGCGAGGGCGCCACATGCGAGGTCTGGTGCATGGGGCGCACCATGGAGGACATGTCGCGCATCTGGCGGGGCCCATGGCGCGGCCCCGGACGGTTTGTCGTGCCGCCGTCCCACGGAATGCCCACGAGGCCGATGTCGATCCCCTCCGCCTGATCGAGGTCCACATGCGGCATGCGCATGAAGGTGGCGATCGCGCCGAAGCGCGGGGTGACCAGCCCGGAGAGGGGCTTGTTGAAATCGGCCATGGCGGATTGTCCCGGTTCCTGATTGGCGTGGCGAAGCTTGTGGGTGTCATGATGATACGGCGGGCCATTCTTGCGCAAGGGCCAGGGCCCCGGCTAAAGAAGACCATGAGCAGGGATTTCGACATCATCGTCATCGGCGGCGGCATCGCCGGCGCGTCCGTCGCGGCCCACCTCGCGGAGGACCGCCGCGTCGCCATCTGCGAGATGGAGGAGCGGCCCGGCTACCACGCCACCGGGCGCTCGGCGGCCATGTATGAGCCCAATTACGGCCCGCCCCCCATGCTGGCGCTGACGCGCGCCTCCGGGCCGGAATTCCGGGCGGGCGGCTTCCTCGCGAAGCGCGACACGATCTTCTTCGCGCCGCCGGAGCAGGAAGCGCAGTTCCGGCGCCTGATGGGCCTGCAGAAAGGCATGCGCGAGATTTCGGTGGCCGCCGCCAAACAGCGCTTCCCGCATCTTGTCGACGGCTATGCCGCATTCGCCGTGCTGGACGAGCATACGGCGGACATCGACGTCGACGCGCTGCACCAGCATTACCTGAAGCTGTTCCGCCAGAGGGGCGGCGCGCTGCATTGCGGCCATGGCGTGACCGGCCTCGAGAAGAGAGGCCAGTGGACGCTGACCGCCCGGGGCGAAACGCTCCGTGCACCGATCATTGTGGATGCGGCGGGCGCCTGGGGCGACGCGGTGGCGGAGATGGCGGGGCGAAAGCCCATCGGCCTTCAGCCCATGCGCCGGTCGATGGCGGTGACGCCCGGCCCCGGGGGCGGGGATTTCATGACGTGGCCGATGGTGGGCGACGTGGGCGAGACCTGGTACTGCAAGCCGCAGTCCGGGAAGCTGCTCATTTCTCCGGCGGAGGCCACGCCGGTGGACCCGCATGACGCCTATGCCGACGACATGGCGCTGGCCGAGGGCATCGCGCGCTTCCAGGAGGCGGTGAACTGCGAGGTGACACGCGTCGAACGCACATGGGGAGGCTTGCGCTCCTTCGCGCCCGATGGCTGCCCGGTGGTGGGCTATGACGGCAAGGAGGACGGCTTCTTCTGGCTGATCGGCCAGGGCGGCTATGGCATCCAGTCATCCCCTGCCCTGTCGCGGCTGGCGGCCGCGCTGGTGCGCGGAGACGCTCCGCCTGCGGACATCATGGACGAGGGGCTGGCGCTGGCCGGGATGTCGCCGGAGAGGTTTGCTTGACTTTCGTCTTCTCCCGCTTCAGCGGGAGAAGAAGGGCCCCGTTGCGGAACGCAACGGGAAGATGAGGGGAAGTCAAGGCACGGCCTGCCGCATGGTGCGCACGTCCCCTCACCTGCCCCAACTGCGTTGGGGCCCCCTCCTCTCCCGCCAAAGCGGGAGAGGACGCGTGCGGCAACTAACTTGCCAGCAGCGGGAATTCCGGCGCGTCCATCACCGCACCATGGGCGAGCGTCACGCCCCTGAAGGGCGGCGAGGTGTTGATGCCCTCGCGGCGCGCGTACCTCACATTGTCGCCCATCAGGCGCAGCGAGAAGGCGCGGCGCTGGTCGACCTTGCTGTTGTTGGCGGGGGCGCCATGCAGCGTAAGATAACTGAAGGCCACCGCATCGCCCGGCTCCAGCGCCCAGCCCAGGACGTTGAACTTGTCGCGGTTGTTGTCGATGTCCGGCACCGGCTCCAGACCGTCGTTCTCGTTGAGTGCGGTCTTGTTGAAGCGCTCCGGGCGGTAATACTTGCCGGACGTGTGCGAGCCCGCCACGAATTCCAGCGTACGCTCACGCAGAACGCTGTCGAGCGGGATCCACAGCGACACGGTGTCGGTGCCGTCCACGCAGTAATAGGGCTGGTCCTGGTGCCAGGGGGTTGGAACGTCCGCACCCGGTTCCTTGACCAGCACATGCTCGTGGAAGAGGCGGACGGTTTTCGTGCCCATCAGCTCGCGGCCCAGTGCGGCGGCATCCGAATTGAAGATGAAGTCCCGGTATTCCGGGATGCGGTCCCAGTTGCAGTAATCGCCGACAAATCGGCCCGCCCCGCCCTTGCCCTGGTAGATCTTCACGTCCGCCGAGGGCTCGGCCAGATTGCGGTCCACACCCTTGCGGAGCGTCTCCACCCAGGCGGTGAACACCCCACGCAGCACGCAGGCACCGTCGCGGCGGAAGGCTTCGATGGTTTCGGGCGGAATACGGCTCGGCATGGCGGAACTCCTTGGGATCAGGGCATTCTGCCAGCCCGGGCGGGCGGCGTAAACCGTTCCGCATTTTGCCTCTTTTGATCGAGGCCAATTTTCGTGCTTGAGTGCTGATACGCCCCCGGAGGGCGGGTAAAAAGACGACAGGGAGTAATTCATGAAAATCAGGATTCTGCTGGGCGCGGCTCTGCTCGCCTCCAGCATGCTGGCGGCAAATGCCGCCGAGGCCGCGAAAACGCTGGTCTATTGCTCGGAAGGCTCGCCGGAGAACTTCACCCCCGCCATCAACACCACGGGCACCAGCTTCGACGCCGCCCGCCCCGTCTATAACCGCCTCGTGCAGTTCACCCCCGGCACCACGGAAGTGGAGCCCGCGCTTGCCGAGAGCTGGACCGTGTCGCCCGACGGCCTGACCATCACCTTCAAGCTTCGTCCGGGCGTCAAGTTCCATTCGGGCGTCAACGGCTTCACCCCCACCCGCGACCTTACCGCCGAGGACGTGATCTGGTCCTTCGACCGCCAGTCGAAGCCGGACCATCCCTATGCCAAGATCTCCGGCGGCTCCTTTGACTATTTCAACGACATGGGCATGCCGGACCTGCTGGAGTCGATCACCAAGGGCGACGACGACCTGACGGTCATCTTCAAGCTGAAGAAGCCCAATGCCCCGATCATCGCCAACCTGGCGATGGACTTCGCCGCCATCCAGTCGGCCGAATATGCGAGGTACCTGCTCGACAAGGGCACGCCCGAACAGTTCGACCAGATTCCGGTCGGCACCGGTTCGTTCGAGTTCGTGGCCTATCAGAAGGATGCGGTGATCCGTTTCAAGGCCTTCGACGGCTGGGCCGGAAAGCCGAAGATCGACAACCTCGTTTATGCCATCACGCCGGATGCGACCGCGCGCTATGCGAAGCTGAAGGCGAATGAGTGCCAGGTGATGATCGCGCCGAACCCGGCGGATCTCCCCGAAATCAAGAAGAACCCGGACGTCAAGGTTCTGGAGCAGGCTGGCCTCAACATCGGCTACTATGCCATGAACAACCTGAAGCCGCCCTTCGACAACAGGGAAGTGCGCAAGGCCTTCGCCATGGCGGTCGACCGCGATGCCATTCTCAAGGAAGTCTATCAGGGGGCTGGCCAGAAGGCCACGAACCTGATCCCGCCGACCATGTGGTCCTATGACGAGAGCATCGAGGGCGTCGAATACAACCCCGAAAAGGCGAAGAAAATGCTGGCCGATGCCGGCGTTAAGGACCTGAAGATCGACATCTGGTGGATGCCGGTGCAGCGCCCCTACAACCCCAATGCCAAGCGCATGGCCGAAATGATCCAGGCCGACCTCGCCAGGATCGGCGTGGAATCGACGCTGGTCTCCTATGAGTGGGGCGAGTACCGCAAGCGCATGCAGGCCGGCGAACACATGACCGGCATGCTGGGCTGGACCGGCGACAACGGCGACCCGGACAATTTCTTCGGCGTTCTGCTGGGCTGCAACAGCGAGGGCAAGCCCAACAGCAACAACATTCCGAAGTGGTGCAACGCCAAGTTCCAGGACGTGGTGAACAGGGCTGTCCAGATCACCGATCAGAACGAACGCGCCAAGCTCTACAAGGAAGCGCAGAAGATCCAGGCGGAGGAGATGCCGCAGCTCAACATCGCGCATTCGACGGTCTATGAGCCCATCCGCACGAATGTGAAAGGCTACAAGGTGAGCCCGCTCGGAGCCCACGAATTCCAGAACGTGGAACTCGAATAAAAACGGCGCCGCCCTTCTCCCGGCCGAACCGGGGGAAGGGCTTTTCTGTCCGGCGCCCGGCGGGCGTTACACGCGGGTTCACATGATCCGGTTTCTCCTCAGGCGCCTGGCGCTCACCATCCCGACATTCATCGCGCTGATGTTCATCACCTTCGTGATGGTCCGCCTGGTGCCGGGAGACCCCATCGAGGTGCGCCGCGGCGAGCGCGGCATCAGCCCCGAGCGGCTGGCGCAGCTGCGCCACGAAATGGGCCTCGACCAACCGGTGTGGAAGCAGTTCCTCGATTATGCCAATGGCCTGCTGCATGGCGACTTCGGCACTTCGCTGGTCTCCAAATCGCCCGTGCTGCATGAGTTCTTCACCCTCTTCCCGGCGACGGTGGAATTGACCCTCACCGCCATGCTCTTTGCCGTGGTGCTGGGGGTTCCGGCCGGCGTCATCGCCGCCTCGCGGCGCGGCGGCTTCTATGACCAGACGCTGATGGGCCTGGCGCTGACCGGCTATTCCATGCCGATTTTCTGGTGGGGCCTGATCCTGGTGCTGGTCATGTCCAACACGCTGGGCCTGACGCCGGTCTCTGGCCGCACCGACCTCATCAACTACTTCTATGATCCGGTGACGGGATTCGCGCTGATCGACTCGCTGCTCTCCGGCCAGGAGGGCGCCTTCGGGGACGCCGTGCATCATTTGATCCTGCCGATGATCGTGCTCGGCACCCTGCCGCTCGCCGTCATCGCGCGCATGACGCGCTCCTCCATGCTGGAAGTGCTGGAGGAGGATTACGTCAGAACGGCGCGGGCCAAGGGCCTGTCCTGGACGCGCGTCGTCGGCGTCCATGCGCTGCGCAATGCGCTGATCCCGGTCGTCACCGTCATCGGTCTGCAGGTGGGCGGGCTGCTTGCCGGCGCGGTGCTGACGGAGACGATCTTCTCCTGGCCCGGCGTGGGCAAATGGCTGATCGAGTCGATCAACCGCCGCGATTATCCCGCACTGCAGGGCGGCATCATGCTGATCGCCACCATCGTCATCATCGTCAACCTGCTGGTCGACATGCTCTATGGCCTCATCAACCCGAGGATCCGCCATGCCAGGTGACGCGAGCCTTCCGGCCGCCGCCGCAGCACCCGCCCCGCCCGGACCCTTCCGCGCCTTCTGGCGGGCCTTCCGCGAAAACCGCGGGGCCGTGCTGGGCCTCGCGGTGGTGGGTTTCATCCTGTTCGTCGCCGTCTTCGCGCCCTTGCTCGCCCCCTACAGCCCGATCGAGCAGTTCCGCGGCTTCTCCAAGCTTCCGCCCTTCTGGGTGGAGGGCAGCGATCCCAGATTCATTCTCGGCACCGATGCGGTGGGCCGCGACATGCTCTCGCGCCTGATGTATGGCGCGCGCGTCTCGCTATTCATCGGCCTGTCCGTCATGGTGGTGTCGATGGTGGCGGGCGTGGCGCTGGGCCTTTCGGCCGCCTTCTTCGGCGGCATCATCGACGTGATCATCATCCGCGTCATGGACCTGATCATGGCCATCCCCTCGCTGGTGCTGGCGATCCTGATCATTGCCATCATCGGTCCGAACCTCGCCAACACCATCGCCGCGGTGACCGTGGTGGGCCTGCCGCGCTATGTGCGCCTGGTGCGCGCCTCGGCCCTGACCGAACTCACCAGGGATTATGTGACGGCGGCCAGGGTCTCCGGCGTCGGCAGGTTCCGGCTGATGACGGTGACGGTGCTGCCGAACTGCCTTGCACCCCTGATCGTGCAGGCCGCCTTGGGCCTCTCCGACGCCATCCTCGAGGCGGCGGGCCTGGGCTTCCTCGGCCTTGGCGCGCAGCCGCCGACGCCGGAGTGGGGCGCCATGCTGGCCGACACGCGCGACCTCATGCTGTCCCACCCCTGGGTCATGGCATTCCCGGGCCTCGCCATTCTCACCACCGTGCTGGCCATCAACCTGATGGGCGACGGCTTACGCGATGCGCTCGATCCGCGGCTGAGGAGGAGCTGAGATGGCCATGCTCGAGATCGAGAATCTCACCGTCGGGTTCAAGACGGGATCGGGCTATTTCCGCGCCGTCGATGGCGTGAGCCTCGCCGTCGACAAGGGCGAGGTGCTGGCCATCGTCGGCGAGTCTGGCTCCGGCAAGTCCGTCTCCATGCTGGCGGTGATGGGCCTCCTGCCCTGGACCGCGAAGGTGACAGCCGATCGCATGACCTTCGAGGGCCGCGACCTGCTGAAGCTCGCCGCCAGCCAGCGGCGCAGGATCATCGGCAAGGACATCGCCATGATTTTCCAGGAGCCGATGTCGAGCCTCAACCCGTGCTTCACCGTGGGCTTCCAGATCATGGAGACGCTGAAGGAGCACCTCGACATGGGCAAGGCCGAGCGCAAGGCGCGCGCCGCCGAACTCCTCCGCCTTGTCGGCATTCCCTCGCCGGAGCAGCGGCTGCGGGCGTTCCCGCACCAGCTCTCGGGCGGCATGAGCCAGCGCGTGATGATCGCCATGGCGATTGCCTGCAACCCCAAGCTTCTGATCGCCGACGAGCCGACCACAGCACTCGACGTCACCATCCAGGCGCAGATCCTCGACCTGCTCGTCAAGCTGCAGAAGGAAACCGGCATGGGCCTCGTGCTCATCACCCACTCGATGGGCGTGGTGGCGGAAACCGCCCGGCGCGTCTCGGTGCAATATGCCGGTCAGAAGGTGGAGGAGCAGGCGGTGAAGGACCTGTTCCGTGACCCGCACCACCCCTACACCGCCGCCCTGCTCGCGGCGCTGCCGGAGCGCGCCACGGGCCGCAAGCTGCCCTCGATCCCCGGCGTGGTGCCAGGCCAGTTTGACCGGCCCGCGGGCTGCCTGTTCGCCCCGCGTTGCGCGCTTGCCACCGAGCTCTGCCGCGGCACAAAGCCCGCGCGCCTCGATGGCGCCTTGTGCCATTATCCGCTGCATGACGGCGTGCCGCGGAACCACCCCGGACGGGAGAAGGCGGCATGAGCATCGTCGTCACCGCCCACGACCTGACCCGCCATTACACTGTCTCCCGCGGGGCCTTCTCAGGTTCAGCCACGCTGAAGGCGCTGGATGGCGCGAGCTTTTCGATCGGGCGCGGCAAGACTCTGGCCGTTGTCGGCGAGTCCGGCTGCGGCAAGTCGACCCTCGCCCGCCTCATCACCATGATCGAGCTTCCCACCTCGGGCTCGCTCAACATCGGCGGCGAGGAGATCGTGGGGGCTTCCGCGGCAACGCTGAGGGCGCTGCGCGCACGCGTGCAGATCGTGTTCCAGAATCCCTATGGCTCGCTCAACCCGCGCCAGAAGATCGGCCACGCGCTGGAGGAGCCGCTGCTCGTCAACACCAGGATGAGCGCGAAGGAGCGCACCGGCAAGGCGCGCGAAATGATGGCGGCTGTGGGCCTCAGACCCGAGCATTACGACCGTTATCCGCACATGTTCTCTGGCGGCCAGCGCCAGCGCATAGCGATCGCGCGCGCGCTGATGCTGGACCCGGAACTGCTCGTGCTCGACGAGCCGGTGTCGGCGCTGGACGTGTCGATCCAGGCGCAGGTGCTGAACCTGCTGGCCGATTTGCAGGAGCGGCTGAATCTCGCCTATCTGTTCATCAGCCACGACCTGTCGGTTGTGCGCCACATCGCGGACGATGTGATGGTGATGTATTTGGGCCGGGCAGTGGAGCACGGACCGCGCGACGCGGTGTTCGACAACCCGCAGCACCCCTATACCAGGGCGCTCTTGTCGGCGACGCCGCGGCCCAACCCCGAGCGCAAGCGTGAGCGCATCGTGCTCACGGGCGAGCTGCCTTCGCCCATCAACCCGCCTTCGGGCTGCACCTTCCACACGCGGTGCCCGTGGGCGTTCGAACCGTGCGCGCGCGCCAATCCGGCCTTGCTTGCGCATGGCGGAAGCCTTGTGGCATGCCATGCGGTGAACCCGCCCGAGCCGTCAACGAAAGCAGCCTGACATGCCGCAACGCGCAGAACTCTCGACCGGCGAAGCCCTCGTCGGCCTTCTCGAAGCCTATGGGGTGGACACCATCTTCGGCATTCCGGGCGTGCATAACGTCGAGATGTACCGCGCGCTGCCGCGCTCGGGCATCAGGCACGTGCTGGCGCGCCACGAACAGGGCGCGGGCTTCATGGCCGACGGTTACGCGCGCGCTACGGCCAGGCCCGGCGTGTGCTTCACCATCACCGGGCCCGGCCTCACCAACATTCTCACACCGCTGGGCCAGGCGTGGTCCGACTCGAGCAACGTGCTCGTCATCTCCTCCGCGCTCGACATCCGCGATTCGGCGCAAGGGCGCGGGCGGCTGCACGAGATGATCGACCAGCGCGGCGGCGCCGCCGCGGTGACGGCGCTCACGTTCCGCTGCCACACGCCCAAGGACCTGCGCGATGCGGTGGCGGCGGCCTTCGCGCATTTCGCCAGCCAGCGGCCGCGCCCCGTCTATATCGAGGCGCCGCTCGACCTGCTGAAGGAACCCGCGGGCGAAGGCTGGACGGCGCGCGGCCTGCCCAAGCGGCCCGCGCCCAATGCCGGGCAGACCGCGGCGGCCGCCGCCAGGCTCAACGCGGCGAAGAAACCGCTGATCCTGCTGGGCGGCGGTGCGCTGGGTGCGGGCAAGGCGGCCGTCGGGATTGCCGAAAAACTGAAGGCGCCGATCATCACCACCACCGCCGGCAAGGGGGCCGTTCCCACCGGGCACCCGCTGTGCCTTGGCCAGGTGATGGCGCGCGGGGGCTTCTGGACGCTGGTGGCGGAGTCGGACGCCATTCTCTGCGTGGGCTCGGAACTCTCCGAGACAGATCACTGGAACAACGCGCTGGCGATCGGGAAAAACCTGATCCGGATCGACCTCGACCCCGCGGTGATGGCGCGGCCGCACACGGCCGATATCGCCATCCTCGGCGACGCGCGCGAGGCGCTGGAGCTCATCGCGAAGGACATCACGGACAGGAAGGGCAAGGCCGCGGCGAGTTTCGACATGGGCGAGCCGGATGCGCTGCGCGCCATGCTCACCAAGGTCCTCGCGGTGATCCGCAAGGAACTGCCGGAGGAGACGGTGATCTGCTCCGACATGACGCAGATCGCCTATGCGGCGAACGAGGTGTTCCCCGTTTCCATGCCGCGCACCTGGCTGCACCCCGTGGGCTTCGGCACGCTGGGCTTCGGCCTTCCCGTCGGCATTGGCGCCAAGTTCGGCGTGGGTGACCGGCCCGTTGCCGTGCTGATCGGCGATTATGGCATCCAGTATACGGTCAACGAGCTCGGCACGGCCGCCGAGCACAAGCTGCCCATCGTCATCCTGATGTGGAACAACAATGCGCTGGGCGAGATCCGGGACGACATGGTGCGCAAGGGCATCCAGCCCAATGCCGTGACGCTGATGAACCCTGACTTTCAGGCGCTTGCCAGGGCCTACGGCGTCAATGCCGAACAGCCGAAGGACCTGAAGGCGCTGGCCGCCGCCATCGCCAGGGCGCTGAAGGCCGAGGGTCCGACGCTGATCGAGATGACGCCGCGCATGGTGGCGGGATAGGTCAATCCTAGTTGAAGAAATTAGTCCTTGACAGCGCGCGCTCGATATGCTGGAGAGGCGCGAACTCCAGAATTGGGTCTTGCGACCCTTCAGCCTCCATCATGCCCGGGCTTGTCCCGGGCATCCTTTTCGGCGGACGGCAAAAAAGATCACCGGGACAAGCCCGGTGATGATGAGCGGTGGGAAGTGAGCGCCGGTGGACGAGAGAGCGTGGAGACACGCGGGCAAAATTCAAAGCATCGCCGGGACAGACCCGGCAACGGAACGGTAGGGAATGGGACTGCAATTGGAATTTTACGCGAACACAACACACAAGAGACCGGAGCGGTGCCCAAGGGAAAGACACCGCCCGGCAAAGGCCTTACATCTTCGGCATGATCACCGCGTCGATCACATGGATCACGCCATTGTCGGTCACGATGTCGGCCTGGATGACCTTGGCGCCGTCAACCATGACGCCGTCCTTGCCGTTGACGGAGATTTCGGAACCCTGGACGCTCTTGACCATCAGCTCCTTGCCGGCGACGTCTGCGGCCATCACCTTGCCGGGGACGACGTGATAGGTCAGGATGGCGACGAGCTTGTCCTTGTTCTCGGGCTTCAGCAGGGTTTCGACCGTACCGGCCGGCAGCTTGGCGAAGGCTTCATCCGTGGGGGCGAAAACGGTGAAGGGGCCCTGGCCCTTCAGCGTGTCAACAAGGCCCGCGGCCTGGACGGCGGCAACCAGGGTCTTGAAGTTGCCGGCGGCGACGGCGGTGTCCACGATGTCGGCGGCGAAAGCCTGGGCCGAGAAGGCAAAGCCCGAAACGGCAATGGCGGCGGCGGCGGCGAGATTGCGAAGGCGCTTCATTGGTGATCTCCATGTGTCACAATTGACAATGCGGATTACGGCTGCATTTCCCAACCGGTTTACGCGCGGAAAATCACGAATTCGTTTTCCATGTTTGATGATCCGCCGCGGCTCTGACATAGTCCCGCCGGAGCCTGAAACAATCGGACCGAGGGGGGCCTGAAAGCTTATGACGCCAGAACCGAAGGAGACGCGGAGCCAGTTTGCAATTCTGAAGCGCCGGAGTTTCCTGGCCCTGTTCGTCACCCAGGCGATCAGCGCCTTTAACGACAATGCGGTGCGCAACGGCATCGCCATTCTCATCACCTACGACCTGGCGGTGCGCTTCCATTTCGACGCGGCCTTGTTCGTGCAGGCGGGATTGGCTCTGTTCATGGCGCCCTATTTCCTGTTCTCGGCCATTGCCGGGCAGCTTGCCGACAAATATGACAAGGCGAAAGTGGCGCGCTGGGTGAAGCTGTTCGACCTTGCAGCCATGGTGTTCGGCGGCCTGAGCCTCTATCTCGAAAACCCATACATGCATCTCACGGTGCTGTTTCTTGCCGGCACCACGGCGGCTTTCTTCGGGCCGCTCAAATATGGGGTGTTGCCGCAGTACCTGAAGCGCGAGGAGCTGATCGCCGGCAATGCGCTGATCGAGCTCGGCACCTTCGTGACCATTCTGCTGGGAACCCTTTATGGCGGCTTCCTGGTGCTGGAAGGCGTGGGGCGCGACATCCTCGCCATTTCCATCATCGTTCTGGCGGCGATCGCCTGGGGCTGCGCCTTCCTGATGCCACCGGCGCCTGGCGACAGCTCGATCAAGTTCGACTGGAACATTTACCGCGCCACGAAGAAGCTGCTCTCCTATGCGCGCGAGCGCGAGGACGTTTTCTGGTCGGTGATCGGCGCCTCGTGGTTCTGGTTCCTGGGCGCGGCCATCATGGCGCAGCTTCCCGTCTTCACGCGTGACGTGCTGATGGCGGACGACACGGTGGCCAATGCCTTCATCGGGCTGTTCACCATCGGCATCGGGGCGGGTTCGCTGCTCACCAACCGGCTGCTCAAGGGCGAGGTGTCGCCGCGCTACGTGCCGGTGGCCTCGATCATGATGACGGTGTTCCTGCTCGACCTGTATTTTTCGGCCGGGGCCGCGCATGAAGCGATGGCCGGTTCCTCGGGCGCCGGACTCGCGGCCTTCTTCGGCCACTGGCAGGGCTGGCGCGTCGGCATCGATCTGTTCTTCGTCGCATTCTTCGGCGGGCTTTATGCCGTGCCGCTCAATGCCATCATGCAGCACCGCGCCGTGCCGTCGCGGCGTTCGCAGGTGATTGCGGCCAACAATGTGATGAACGCCATCTTCATGATCGTCTCGGCCGTCGCGGGCGCTGTGCTGCTGAAGTTCATGTCGGCGCAGGCCTTCTTCCTGCTGCTGGGGCTGTGCAACGCCGTCGCCTCCATTTTCGTGGCGCGGCTTCTCACCCAGGAACTCACCGCCTCCATCGCGCGCTTCGTCTTCCGCGTCTGCTACCGCGTGGAGGTGAAGGGGCTGGAGAACTACAAGGCGGCGGGAAGGAAGGCGGTGATCGTGGCGAACCACACGTCCTTGCTCGACGGGCCCCTGCTCTCGGCCTTCCTGCCGGATCGCGCGAGCTTCGCCATCGACACCCACGTGTCGCAGGCGTGGTGGGCCAGGCCCTCCTTCATCCTGTTCAAGATGATCCCGATCGACCCCACCAACCCGATGGCGCTGCGCCTGCTGGTGGACGAGCTGAAGAAGGGCCGCAGGGTGGTGATCTTCCCGGAAGGCCGCCTCACCGTCACCGGCGCGCTGATGAAGGTATATGAAGGCCCCGGCGCCATTGCGCAGATGGCGCGCGCGCGGGTGCTGCCGGTGCGGATCGACGGTGCGCTCTATACGCCCTTCTCGCGCATGCGCGGCAAGCTGCGGCTCCGGTGGTTCCCCAGGATCACCATCACCTTCCTGCCGCCGGTGAAGTTCAATGCGCCGGATGGCCTCAAGGGAGCGGCGCTGCGCCAGCACCAGGCGAACAAGCTTTATGACGTGATGGCCGACATGGTGTTTCGCACCTCGCAGATCGACAGGACGCTGTTCCAGTCGCTGCTCGACGCGCGCCACATTCATGGCCGCGGCCACAAGGTGGTGGAGGACATCGCGCGAAACCCGGCGAGCTACGACCGGCTGGCGATGGGAAGCTTCGTCCTCGGCCGCCGCATGGCGGAGATGACGCCGGGCCAGAAGAACGTCGCGGTGCTGCTGCCCAATTCCATCGGCTGCCTGCTGACGGTCTTCGGCCTGCACGCTTTCGGGCGCGTGCCGGCCATGCTGAATTTCTCCACCGGCGCGGTGAACATGGCGGCGGCCTGCAAGGCTTCGCAGGCTTCGACCATTGTGACCTCCAGGCGCTTCATCGAGGCGGGCGGGATGGAGCAGGACCTTGCGCTGGTCTCCGCGGGCCGCATGGTGATCTTCCTTGAGGAACTGCGCGAGGGGCTGACCTTCACGGACAAGCTCTATGGCCTGTTCGCGCGCTATTTCTCGAAAACCGCGCTGCGCATGGCGGGGGCTTCGAACGATCCCAATTCGCCCGCCGTGATCCTGTTCACCTCGGGCTCGGAGGGCCTGCCCAAGGGCGTGGTGCTGTCGCACCGAAACCTGCAGGCCAACCGCTATCAGGCGGCGGCGCGCATCGCCTTCACCGCCTCCGACATCGTGTTCAACGCGCTTCCCATGTTCCACGCCTTCGGGCTGACGGGCGGCGCGCTGCTGCCCGTGCTGGCTGGCGTGCGCACCTTCCTCTATCCATCTCCGCTGCATTACAAGATCGTGCCCGAGCTGTGTTATTCCACCAATGCCACGGCGCTGTTCGGCACCGATACATTCCTGATGGGCTATGCGCGGAGTGCGCATCCTTACGACTTCTTCAACCTGCGGCTGGTGGTGGCGGGCGCGGAGCGGGTGAAGCCCGAAACGCGCGAGGCCTGGATGGAGAAGTTCGGCCTGCGCATTCTCGAAGGCTATGGCGCCACAGAATGCTCGCCAGTCATCGCCGTGAATACGCCCATGCATTTCCGGACCGGCACGGTGGGGCGGCTGCTCGACCAGATCGAGTGGCGGCTGGAGCCGGTGCCGGGCATCGAGGAGGGCGGGCGGCTTTTCGTCAAGGGGCCGAACATCATGCTGGGCTACCTGCGCGCCGAGAATCCGGGCGTGATCGAGGCGCCGCCCGATGGCTGGTATGACACGGGCGACATCGTGAAGATCGGCGAGGATGGCTTCGTCACCATCCTGGGCCGCGCCAAGCGCTTCGCCAAGATCGCGGGCGAGATGGTGTCGCTGGGGCTTGTCGAGCAGATGCTGGCGGAGGCCTTCCCGCAGGCGCAGCACGCGGTTGTGGCGGTGTCGGATGCGAAGAAAGGCGAGCAGCTCGTGATGTTCACCACCGACGCGGCGATCGATGCGCGGGCGGTGCAGGAGAAGCTGAAGGAAGCCAATGCCACGGCGCTGATGGCGCCGCGCAATGTGATCGCGCTGACGGAGCTGCCGCTGCTGGGGTCGGGCAAGACGGACTACCAGACGCTGAACCGCATGGCGCGGGAGCAAGTGAAGCCTTAGGGATAAGCGTTACTTCGGCTGCATCCCTCGATTCATCATC
Organism: Aestuariivirga sp.; assembly: GCF_020252405.1. Taxonomy (GTDB): domain Bacteria; phylum Pseudomonadota; class Alphaproteobacteria; order Rhizobiales; family Aestuariivirgaceae; genus Aestuariivirga. The sequence continues at coordinate 5,283 of NZ_JADCDA010000014.1, read as the reverse complement.
CCGGCCTTCGCCTGGATGACGGGCTTGAGCATGATCCGCAAATGTGGAACCCGCTTTTGCGATCAGATCATGCTCTGGGAAACTGCGTGGGCGGTGAGAGCCGCGTGATGTTTCACGTCGTCTCCCGTTGAGGCGGGCGAGGACGAAAGTCTACTGCGCGGCTTCCAGCAGCGGCTCGACGAGCTCGGCCTCTGCCACCACCTCTTCGGCCTTGCGTGGCGCTTCCTCGGGGATGCGGAAGACGTTCCAATGCCAGAGCTTGCGGCCGAGCTCGGGAATACCGGTGGCCCACGAGACAAGCGGCGCGAGCATGAGGGCGCCAGCGATAGGCGACAGCCACAGGAAGGTGGCCCAGGAAATGTGGAAGGCCAGCACGCCGAATGCAATACCCGCCAGCACGTGCAAGGCATGGACGCGGGCGCAGGCCTTGAAGGGCATGGCCTGGTCGTCACGGTTCTGGGCGTTCCAGCCGGAGTCGCGGCCGATCATCACATCCGCCACCACGCGTGACTGGATCAGCATCATGATTGGCGAGAGCAGCATGGAGACGAAGGTTTCCGCCAGCACGCTCTTGAGGAGGCCGATGGCGCCGCCGCAGCCCTTGCGGAGTTCACTGTCCTTCAATGCGAGGATCAGCGCCAGCAGCTTCGGCAGGTAGAGCACGACGAAGGTGATGGCGAAGAGCCTGAGCGCCAGTTCGGGGTCAAACACCGGCCAGTCCGGGAAGAGCGAGAAGCTGTCCGGAAAATAGTTGGGCGTGGTATGGCGCGCCACGGTGGCGAGCAGCAGGCCCGCCAGCAGCAGCATGAGCCACAAGGGCGAGGCGAGGTAGGACATGATGCCCTGAACGAGGTGCACGCGGCTGACCCAGTGAAGGCCGCTGGCGCCGGCGATCTTCATATGCTGCAGATTGCCCTGGGCCCAGCGCCGGTCACGCGTGGCGAGGTCGATGAGGCAGGGCGGCGTTTCCTCGTAGGAGCCGGCGAGGCCGGGCAGCATGTAGACGGCCCAGCCGGCGCGGCGGATGAGCGCGGCCTCGACGAAGTCATGGCTCAGCACATGGCCGCCGAAGGGCTTGCGGCCCTGGAGCTCGGGAAGGCCGCAGGCCCCGGCGAAGGCCTTTGTCCGGATGATGGCGTTGTGGCCCCAGTAATTGCCGTCACGCCCATGCCAGGCGGAAAGCCCCGCGGCCACCAGCGGGCCATAGACGCGGCCCGCGAACTGCGTCATGCGCGCAAACGGCGTCCAGCGGTTCTGGAGGAGCGGCAGCGACTGGATGATGCCGGCCTTCGGGTCCGCCGCCATGGCGCGGGCCAGCGTGATCATGGCCCCGGCCGACATGTCGCTGTCGGCGTCGAGCACGATCATGTGGTCGTAAGCGCCGCCCCAGCGGGTGACGAAATCGGCGATGTTGCCCGCCTTGCGGTGATGGTTGTTGCCGCGGCGGCGGTAATGGACCTTGACGGCGGGTCCAAGCTGACGCTTCAGCCATTCACAGGCATCGGCCTCGGCGGCGGCGATGTGGTCCTTGCGGGTGTCGGACAGCACGAAAATGTCGAAGTGGCGGGCGACCCCCTCGCGGCGCAGCGCGAGCCCTATGCGCGAGAGGGCGGCGAAGACGCGCTCCGGATCTTCGTTATAGACGGGCATGAGGAGGGCCGTGCGGCCCATCTCGCAGGTCTCCGCGAGCGGCGGCAGCCTGGCCCTGCCGAACAGCAGCACGAGGAAGCCGAGGATGGCGCTGGCGCAGGAGAAGGCGATCCAGGCGAAGGTCAAGGCGAAGAAACTGGCGAAGAGCACCTGTAGCGTGGTGACGTTCACCGGGCTGATGACCTGATACATTTTCCAGGTGCCGAGGCCGGTGATGAGGAGCGAGGCGCCGAACACGAAGAGCCTGGCCAGCGTGACGCCGCGCGGATTGCCGGCGGACGCGGGCTTGCCTGCCCAGGCGCGCAGGTTCTGCACGGGCATGGCGAGCGGCGCTTCCGCCGGTGTCGCGCCGGTCAGCTTCTGGTCCACCGGAACAGCCATGTTTCGCTCGCCCTGATGTCGCCGCGCTTCAGCACGGCGCGCAATTCCGCAACATCTGCTCCACTGACATTGTGCTCGAAGGCAAGCCGTGTGGTCTTCGCGACGTCGTTCTTAACGATGTGCACATTCGAGATGGTCCCCGCGGAAGCCGTGACATCCGCCGCAATGTCACCGGTCAGATCCCCGCCGGCAAATTCGAGAACGTAAAGCCGCAAATCCGGATCATAAGATGGCGGATCGGCTGTGAAATTCGGGTCCGTGCCGGCGCCCGAGAACACCGTCCGCGCCACCGGCAGGTCATCCGGCCAGTCGAGGCTCCAGTGCAGGCGGTAGACGTAGGAATAGCTCTGGCCCTGCTTCAGCCCGTCCTTGGGCTGCCAGAACGCCACGATATTGTCGTTGGACTCAAGGAGCGTTGGAATTTCGTAGAGTTCCACGTCGCCCTGGCCCCAGTCGCCGATGGGCTCCGCCCATAGGCTGGGGCGCTTTTCGTAGCGCGCCTCAAGGTCCATGAAATCGCGGTAGTCGCGCTTTCTCTGCATCAGGCCGAAGCCCCTGGGGCTCTGGTCGATGAAGGCCGAGACCTGCAGCGTCCTGGGGTTGGCGAGCGGGCGCCACAGCCATTCCCCCGCGCCGGTCTGCATCATCAGCCCGTCCGAGTCATGGACCGCCGGGCGGTAGTCATCGACCGGCCGGCTGAGGGAGTCGAGCAGGAACATCGACGTCATCGGCGCGATGCCCACATGCGCGATGTCGCGGCGGGGGTAGAGGGTGAGTTCCACATCGATCTGCGTGTCGTCGCCCGGCTTGATCGAGAACTTATAGGCGCCGGTGACCGAGGGGCTGTCGAGCAGCGCCTCGACCACGATTGTCGTGGCGGCCGCGTCTGGCTTGCGCACCCAGAAGGCCCGGAAGGCCGGGAACTCCTCGCCCTTGGGCTGTCCGGTATCGACAGCAAGGCCGCGGGCCGAGAGACCATAAATCATGCCCTTGCCAACGGCGCGGAAGTAGCTCGCACCCTGGAACACGACGAACTCGTCATTGTAATCCTGGGAATTGATCGGGTAGCGGAGCCTGAGGCCGGAATAGTGGAGGTCGGTCTTGCCGTCTGTCCTTGGCGCCAGCGGGCCGAAGGTGAAGAGGTCCGGGCTGTAGTTGATGCGGGCCTGCTCGCCGTCCTGGACCACGTGGACATCCACGGGGGCCGTGAACAGGAAGCCGGAGTGGAAAAGGTCGAAGGAGAACCGATGCGGCTCGCCCTTCCAGAACGACTTGTCCGGGTTGAAGCGGATGTCGCGGAATTGGTCGTAGGTGAGTTTCTCCCATCCCGGCGGCATGGCGATGCGCCTGTCTTCCCAGGGCTTCTGGGCCAGCGCCTCGGCCAGCTTGCGAACCTGATCCTCAGCGAAGGGGGACCGATCGACGAACAGGCCGGCGGGCGCGTCCGCGAAGGCGGGAACAGCGCCCGCATGCAGCAACGCCATGGCCGCGCCAAGCAATGCCGCCGACCCCAGGAGCTGACGCCGTGAGAAGTTCATGCGCGGAAATTCCGGAAATATAGTGCAGCGCACAAAATATCCTAACCTCCAGAAATGTAAAGGCCCCTGACGGGGCCACCGGCGGCTGCTCGACCGCGGCCATGCCATGCGCCAGATCAAAAGCTTGAGCATGATCTCATCGCAAAAGCGGTTCCACTTTCGCGGATCATGCTCCAGGGCAGGTTTCGGTTCAGTGGAATCGAAACCTGCTTTATCTATTTGTTTTGTCGCATTTTCGACGGTCAACGGGTGTCAGCTCGACCTGAAAATGCTGTAAACGCGTGGCCAAACAAGGGTTTCCAAGATGAAATTTGCGCAAGTGACGGAGCGGCTCAACGGTCTGGGCTCCGAAAAATGGGCCGTTCACATCGCGGGCAAGCGCCGCGCCGCGGAAGGCGAGCCGGTGATCTTCCTGTCGATCGGCGAACCTGACGCGCCGCCCCCCGCCGCCATTCTGGACGAGGCCAACCGGCAGATGCAGGCGGGCCGCATCGGCTATGCGGAGGGCCGGGGCGAGGCCAATGTCCGCCGCGCGCTTTCCCGCCTCTATACCCGGCAGACCGGCCGGGCGATCCACGAGGACCAGTTCATCTATCTGCCCGGCACCCAGACGGCGCTTTACGCCGCCATGATGACGGTGGTCGGCGAGGGCGACGAGGTGCTGATGGCGGACCCCTATTACGCCACCTATGAAGGGGTGATTGCCGCCGCCGGGGGCATTCCGGTTCCGGTCAGGGCCGACCCGGACCAGGGCTTCCACCTGAAGGCGGCGGACCTTGAGAAACACATCACGCCCAATTCCCGCGTGCTGCTGATGAACACGCCATCGAACCCCACGGGTGCCGTGTTCACCCGCGCCGAGATCGAGAAGATCGGCAGACTTGCCGTGAAGCATGACCTGTGGATCGTCTCGGACGAGGTCTATGCCACGCTCACCTACGGCAACCATGTCTTCGCCTCGCCCTTCGATGTGCCGGAGCTGGAGAAGCGGACGATCGTGGTGTCGTCGATCTCGAAGTCGCATGCGATGCCGGGCTTCCGCTGCGGCTGGATCGCGGCGTCGCCTGAGTTCTGCGACCGCTGCATTCCGGTGACCGAGACCATGCTGTTCGGCTCGCAGCCCTTCCTTGAGGACGCGATGGCCTTCGCGCTCGACAACCATTTCCCCGAGCTCGACGCCATGAAGGCCAATTACGAAAAGCGGGCGCGCGCCCTGGTGAAGGCGCTCGAAGGCTCGAAAAGCGTTTCCGCCCGCATGCCGGGGGGCGGCATGTTCGTGATGGTGGACGTGCGCAGGACCGGGCTTTCCGGCGAGGACTTCGCGTGGCGGCTGCTGACGGAGGAGAACGTCGTCACCATGCCGGGCGAAAGCTTCGGCAAAGGCGGCGCCGGGCACCTGCGCGTGGCGCTGACGGTTGGCATCGACGATATCACCGAGGCCTCGCGGCGCATCGTGAGGCTGGCGGAAAAGATTTGATCCGCTCCCGTTGCCGTCAACCCCGGCTTTGGTTCGGCATATCTGGAACGCGGGGTCCCGGCTTGCGCGGGGACGACACCCTTTAGTACTACAGTTGCGTCTGCGTGGTGAGTCTTGCGCGGTAGTGGGCCTCGGCGGCATGGGCTTGGTGAACGCGCCGCCAGAGTGACCAACTGAACACGAAGGCGCGTTTGACAGGTGGCGGAAATACAAGCCGCGCCAGGATGGTCTTGATCT
>NZ_JADCDA010000013.1 GCF_020252405.1 Aestuariivirga sp. | reverse complement strand
CGCATCGGAATCTGTGGACAAAGGCCCTCATCCGCCCTTCGGGCACCTTCTCCCATCCTTCGGACGGGAGAAGGGAACCCATATGCGATAGCCCTCCCCACGAGGGGGAGGGAAATCCTAATGGAGTCAATTGACCGCCCGCCGCTCTAACGACTGGTTGCGCCAACGGGCGATGAAGAATGAGAGCCGCTTCTCGCGCACCTATGTCGTGTGCCAGGGCAATCAGGTCGTCGGCTATTTCTGCATTTCGGCAGGCGCGGTTGAGCGCGCGGCCGTACCGGGGAAGGTGCGCCGCAATGCGCCGGACACGGTTCCGGTGCCGGTCATCGGCCGGTTGGCTGTGAGCCTTTCCCATGCGGGAATGGGGCTCGGCGCGGACATGCTTTCGGATGCACTGCGCCGGACCGCGCTGGCGTCACGGAGCATCGGCATCGGCGCGGTTCTGGTTCACGCCAAGAATGAAAACGCCAGGCGCTTCTATCAGCGCTGCGCGGAATTCATCGAATATCCCGAAGAAAGCCGGACATTGTTCCTGCCTGTTGAAACGATCGTCGCGGTATTTGGAGCATGATCCGCAAAAGCGGCGCCACTTTTGCGGATCATGCTCCGGAATGCCGCCCGGGCGAATTGCGCGGCGAATTCGACGCCAAAGTGACGACGCGGCCCGACGGCAGGCAACCGCCGCCGCATCATTGAGATTGCCTATTGCGCCACCGGCAGGAGCCGCATCCGGCACATGCCATCGGCCCAGCCCTCATCTTCGGGCTTGGTCTGCGTGAATGAAAGGACCTTCCAGGGAACATATTCGCCGTCCTTAAGGCGGTAGCCGAGGTCTTTCATCTTACGGTCCCATGGGTCGCCGTCCACCAGCACCCGGCCGTCGGCCACACTCTTGAAACAGGGAAAGTCAATCACCCTGGTCTCGGGCGTCGCCCCCAGGGCAGGAAGCCCGGCAATAAGCAGCACGAGACTTATAAGAGAGAGGCGGCGCATGGGAAGATTTTTCGCCACGCTTCCGCCGCCTGTCAATGGGGCCCTGCGGCTTTGACCGGAACCTTCGAGAGGGTCCGAGGCCTGCGTGCAAGCTCACCCGCCATGCCATGAGCGCGGCCGATTTCGCGCGGGCCTTGCATGCGGAGGGCCGGGAGGACATGAGTGGGGTGCCGCTGGCTGCGCGCAAGCCCAGCGGCAGGATTTCCGTGCTGGAGGACGTCTGATGAGCCACGAACTGATCAAGGAATTGACACTCCTCCTCTCCACCATCACGGAGGGTGCTGCGGCCTTCGTGATTGCCGTTGCGGTGATCGAGGCCGCGTTCCGCACTCTGTGGCTCATCCCGCAGAGCTTTTCGGGCGGCGAGGCCTCCTCCGGCCATGAGGCCAAGGAAGATGTGCGCCTGAGGCTGGGCCGCTGGCTGGCGCTCGCGCTGGAGTTCCTGCTCGCCGCCGATATTTTGCGCACCGCCGTGGCGCCCAGCTGGTCGGAGATCGGCGAGCTGGCCGCCATCGCAGCAATCCGGACGGCGCTGAACTTCTTCCTGCAGCTCGAAATCGACCGGGCCGAACAGCGCAAAACCACCCCGCCCGAGGCCCGCGCCGGTTAGCGCATGTTCTTTTCGTTCAGGCGATTCCGCCTGAGCGGAGCATGCGCCAGATCAAAAGCCTGAGCATGATCTTATCGCAAAACCGGTTCCACTTTTGCGGATCATGCTCCATGCCCCGCTCCAGCATACCGAGATCTGGCCGCCCGCCGATTTCACGCGGTCGACGCTGTCGGTGGTGAGCACGGTTCCAGCCCCCACCACCATGCGGCCCTGAAAGCGCGCGGCCAATGCGGCGATGGAGCGGAATGGCTCCGGCGAATTGAGCGGCCCCTCGACGATGCGGGTGCCCGCCTCGTAAAGCGCGGTGCCGATGCCCGCTGCCTCGTCCGGACTGATGCCGCGCAGGATGGCGAGGATGCCGCAGTCCGCCGCGGCCTGCTCGGATCCGATCATATGATCCCAGCCTTTCTTGCGATGATCGCCAGTCCCTTGACGATGGCCTGCGGGTCGCCATGGCGCACCTTGAGCCCCGCGATTTCGATGGCCTTGACATAGCGCCCGCCGATGCCGTGGGAGGCCAGAACGGCATATTGAGCCTCGCGCGGATTGCCGCGGATGGCATGCGCCACCTCGGTGCCGATCACCTGGCCGGAGAGATAGGACGAGATCGCCTCAGGCGCCAATTCGCCGAACAGCCCCAGCGAGCGCGCCGAAAAGATGCGGTGCAGGAAGCCAGCCGGATCTTCCAGCGCCGCGCGCACGCCCATGGCGAAGGCCTCCTCGTCATCGGGCCCCGGCTTCATCAGGCGGCCCAGAATGGTGTGGTCCTTCAGCGCGGCGAAGACCTCGCCCGTCACATAGGTCGCATAGCGCACCAGCCTGTCGCCCTCGGTGGCGATCCACTTCGAATGCGTGCCCGGCGTCACGAAATGACTGACGCCCAGATCGAGCGAGCCAAACACCTGCGCCTCCTCCGAGCGCATCACATCGGGCATGCCATCGGGTGCTCTGTAGCTGAGGCCGGTGGCGAAGGCGATGCGGCGGCCGGAGGCCGTGGTGTGGCGATGCAGCGCCTGCGCCAAATCCGCCGCTCTGGCGGGACAGGGAAGATAGGGAAGCTCGATCCAGCCCTGCCGCGAAGTGATCATGCCCGCCGCCATGACGGGCAGGCTCACGTCCCACGCGCCGATCAGCCGTTCGAGTGCGTCTTCAAACTTTCCATCCTTCACCGCGAGGATGCCCTCCGCCGCCGCGATGCTGTCCTGCACATGGCCGCCAGCGCCCACGCGATAGGCGCGGAAGGAGGTGGTGCCCCAGTCGAGGGCGATGAACTCTGCTGTCATGGCCCCGTGATAACAAGGCTTCGGGCGGATTGCACGGCAGAAGGCGCATTACCTTCAGCACGGCATGCCGGCCAGGCTGACGGGCATCGGGTCTCCGCCAGGGTTGGAGGGCGACAATTACGGCGAAGGCTTAAACCTTCGGTTCGGTCAAAGCGCCTTCACGCTCCCAGGCTTGTGCGTGGATTTGACCGCCCTCAGCGGGTTGCGCAGCGGCGCGCCGAAGCAAGGCGCGGTGATTTCGAAGACATCGCCATCCTCGGTCTTCACATTGTCGGCGATGGAGAGGGTGGCGGTGCCGAAATAATGGATGTGCAGATCGCCCGGGCGGCGGAAGCCGTCATACTTGAAGTGATGATATTCGAGGTTGGCGATGGTGTGGCTCATGTTGGCCTCGCCGGTGAGGAAGGGTTTCTCCCAGATCACCTTGCCAGCCCTGATGATGCGGCTCATGCCCTCGATGGAGGCGGGGATGCCGCCCACCACCATCTCCGGCCCGATGGCGGAGTGCCTGAGCTTCGAATGCGCGAGGTAGAGATAGTTCTGCCGCTCCGTCACATGGTCGGAATACTCATTGCCCAGCGCAAAGCCCAGCCGCACCGGCCGGCCCTTGCCGTCGATGAGATAGAGACCCGCCAGTTCCGGCTCCTCCCCGCCATCGAGCGCGAAGGCAGGCAGCGGCAGCGGCTGGCCGGGGCCGGAAAGCCAGGAGCCGTCGCCCTTGTAGAACCACTCGGGCTGGACGCCCGCCTCCGTCTTGGATTTCGGCTTGCCGCCCTCGAGGCCCAGCTTGAACATCCTGAGGCTGTCGGTGAGCTCTTCCTTCGCACCCGACAGCTTCTTGTGCATGCCGTCGCGCGCCGCGGCGGAGCCCAGATGCGTGAGGCCCGTGCCGGTGATGATGCAGTGGGCAGGGTCCGGGTGGTCCACCGGCGTCAGCACCCGCTTCTCCTTCAGCGCCGCCGCATAATCCTCGGTCGTGGAGGTGGCAAGCGAGGAGGCCATGGCGGAAAGCTTGACTCCCTCCGCCAGCGCCATGCGGGCCAGGTCCAGCGTGGTGGCCACCTTCTTCAGCAGCACGATCCTGTCCGCCGCAACCAGTCCCACGCGGCGCTTGCCCTTCAGGTCCGTGATCTGAACGAGGTTCATGGCGGCAACTCCTATCGCTGCATTTGCATGACGGATAACCCGTCCGCTCAGCCCGCGAAAGCGGGTTTTTCGAATCCGGTGACTTGCGGGTCGAAGCAGAACAATCCGCCGCTCAGCGGCCGGTCGCGCAGCTCTTCCTCCGGCAACCCCTGGCGCGAGGAGGTGGCATAAAGCGTGTCGAGCTTCGGACCGCCGAAGCAGACGTTCGTCACCCGCTTCGCCGGCATCGGCACAACGCGGTCGATGCGGCCCCCGGGGTCAATGCGCAGCACGCAACCGCCGTCCCAGCGCGCACTCCAGATGAAGCCATGGGCATCCACCGTCGCGCCGTCCGGGTAGCCGTAATCCTTCGTGTCGTTCAGCACCCGGCGGTTGGAGATGGCGCCGGCCTCCGCGTCAAAGTCATAGGCATGGATGATCTGCGCCAGCGAGTCCGTGAAATAGAAGGTCCGTCCGTCGGGCGACCAGCACGGGCCGTTGGAAACGCCGATTCCGGTCTCCATCGCCGCGATCCCGCCCATGGCATCGATGCGGAACAGCTTGCCGGTCGATGCGGTGATGGGCAGGTCCTCGCCGCGGGGTCCGATGTTGTTCATCATGGTGCCGAACCAGAAGCGGCCGCGCGCATCGCAGGCCCCGTCATTGCCGCGGTTGCCGGGCGTTCCGGGGTCGATCCTGCGCCAGGGCGTGAGTGCGCCCGTTTCGGGGTTGAAGATCGAAAGCCCGGTGTGCGTGCCGACCAGCACCGTGCCGTCATGGCGCTTCGCCATGGCCGTCACCTTTTCGGTGAACTGCCATTTTCGACAGGCGCCGGAGGCCACGTGCAGGCGGCGGATGGCCGAAGGCTCGATAATGTCGAGCCACCACAAGGTCTGTGTGGCCGCATCCCAGAAGCAGCCTTCGCCCAGCTTGTCCTTCGCCTCGACGAGGCAGGTGACGGGGATTTCGGTGATCTTCATCATGCACTGCGTCCTCTCAGTCATTTGCGCCGGTTGGCCATGTGCCGGCGACCCGAATGGCTGTCCCCGGGCGCAAATCCGCGCCTCCCTCAGGGCACTTCACGAAGTCGTTATCGGCGTATCCCTTGAACTTGCCGCAATTTGCCCCATTTCGCCAGAGCAGCGCCGGGCCCCTCTGGCGGGAGTCGCAATCCCGTGATGTCGGAGCTGCAAGTGATAACCGTCAACGTGGGTCCGGCTATGGAAACTCTCCCGGCATTCCTTTTCTCCGATTTTCTCGGCACGCCCGCCTATTTCTGGGTGATCTTCATTTCCGTGGTGATCGGCCTCCTCGTCCTCGATCTGGGCTTCCTGCACAAGGGCCAGAAGGAGATCGAGGCGAAGGAGAGCTTCCTTCTCTATGGCGGCTACATGGCCATTGCCTTCGCCTTCGGCGCCTGGGTGTGGTATGCGCGCGGCAGCCAGTCCGGCCTCGAATTCTTCACCGGCTACCTGATCGAGCAGTCGCTGGCGATGGACAATATCTTCGTCATCGCGACTGTCTTCGCGTTTCTCGGAATCCCGCGGCTCTACCAGCACCGCGTGCTGTTCTGGGGCATTCTCGGCGTCATCGTGTTCCGCGCCATCCTCATCGGGGTGGGCGCGGCGCTGGTCATGTCCTTCCAGTGGATCCTGTTCCTGTTCGGCGCCTTCCTCGTTTTCACCGGCCTCAAGATGTTCAAGACCTCGAACGAGAAACCCTCGCTCGAGGACAACTGGATGCTGAAGCTCATCAAGCGGAACTTCCGCGTCACCGACAGGCTGCATGGCGAAAAATTCGTCGTCCGCCAGATCGACCCCAGGACGGGCAAGCTGTCGCTGTTCATCACGCCGCTCCTCGTCGCCCTCATCATTGTCGAATTCGTGGACCTGGTCTTCGCGGTGGACTCGGTGCCGGCCATCTTCGCCGTCACCCAGGACCCGTTCATCGTCTACACCTCGAATATCTTCGCCATCCTGGGCCTGCGCGCCCTCTATTTCGCGCTCGCCGCCGCCATGCACCGCTTCAAGTATCTCCAGTACTCGCTCGCCGTGATCCTGGTGCTCGTCGGCATCAAGATTTTCCTGGTGCCGCTGGGCGTGAAGATCGATACGGCGATCTCGCTCGCCGTCACCATCGGCGTGCTGGCGAGCGGAATCCTCTGGTCACTGTGGAAGACCCGCAACGACAGGCCCGAGCCTGCCCCGGCGCCCAACCATGCGGAATGAGGGGGCCTCTTGCCTCAATTGCGGAATGCGCTATCAGAGGCCCCGTCCAAAGGCGGGGCCTCTCCCATGAAGAAGCTCGAACATTTCATCGAAGGCATCATCCTGGCCTCGCGCTGGCTCCTGGTGGTGTTCTATCTCGGCCTTGCGGTGGCGCTGCTGCTCTATGCGGTGTCATTCGGCAAGAAGCTGTTGGAGTTCGTCGAAAAACTCCTCGTGCTGGAGGAAACGGACACCATCCTCAAGATGCTGTCGCTGATTGACGCCACGCTGGTTGCGAGCCTTGTCGTGATGGTCATCATCTCGGGCTACGAGAATTTCGTCAGCCGCTTCGACAATGCCGAAGGCACGGAGATTTCCTGGCTTGGCAAGGTCGATGCCGCCTCGCTCAAGATCAAGGTGGCCTCCACCATCGTGGCGATTTCATCCATCCACCTGCTGCAGGTCTTCCTCAACGCCCAGCAATACACCGACGGCCAGCTGATGTGGCTGACCATCATCCACCTCACCTTCGTCATCTCCGCCCTGCTGCTCGCCTATATCGACAAGCTGATGGTCTCGACCAAGAAGGCGAAGGGCGAGTAGGCCTCCACATGGAGTTCACCTTGCCCCGGCTTGTCTCGACGATTTGCGCTTTAATGGAGGAGCCGGGGGTGCCTGACCGCACCCCCGGTGTTGGCGGGAGACCGATTTACCGGGCTGGTCCCTAGAGACCGTGGTCAAGCTTGGTCCCCGTCATCTT
>NZ_JADCDA010000012.1 GCF_020252405.1 Aestuariivirga sp. | reverse complement strand
GGTTTCGAGTTCGGAGCCATCAGCCCCCATCCAGTGCTCCCACAGGCCGGCGAGCGCGAAGAGGCCCTTGTCCGGGCGTTGCACGAAGAAGGGCGTCTTGCGGCCCTCGGCGCCTGACCATTCGTAATAGCCATCGGCCGGCACGAGGCAGCGGCGGCGGCGCATGGCGCTCCTGAAGGAGGGCTTCTCCATCACCGTTTCGCCGCGCGCGTTGATGAGCGGCTTGCCGGGCTTCACCTGCCTCACCCAGGAGGGGATGAAGCCCCAGCGCACCAGCGCGAAATGGCGGGCGCCATTGTCCATCCGCACCACGGCGATGGGCTGGCCCGGCGCCACATGGGCGCGCGGCGGGAAATCCTCATCCTCCGGGTATCCGAACCAGGCTTTGGTTTCCCGCGGCGTCTTCGACAGGCTATAGAGTCCGCACATGGGGCGGAGATAATCACGAATGGCGGATGAGCAACAGTGGCCGAAGCTCGGCGTCTCGGCCTCCATCTGGCGTGACGGCAAGGTGCTGCTGGTCGAGCGGGCAAAGCCGCCGAAGGGCATCTGGGCTTTCCCCGGAGGCCACGTGGAACCGGGCGAGACACTCCAAGACGCCGCCGCCCGCGAACTGCGCGAGGAAACGGGAATGACGGCGGAGTTCCGCGGCCTGCTCGGCCTTTATGACGTGATCCGCAGAGATGGCAGCGGCCTCCTCGCGGCGCACTACGTGATCGCCTCCTATCTCGGCGTTGCGGGCCCCGGGGAGCCCTTGCCTGCGAGCGATGCGGCGGCGGCCGTCTGGGCCGACCCGGACCGGCTGCAAGGCTTCAGGCTTGCTCCCAACATGCACGAAGCCATTGCCAGGGCGCGCCAGATGCTTAACGGCGTTCAAGATTTGGGCCGCGGCGGTTAACCCTCCTTTAAGCGGCGGCTGGCCCGCGCCGGGCCGCTTGCTATGATCGCCTCAGAGTGCGGAGCGATGCCGCGAAACGATGGACAGCATGCTGAAGAATTTCTCCCGCCCGATCGATGCCGGCGCCGCCGCCGAAAAGCAGCTGGCGCTGCAATTCCTGCGCGATGCCTGGGATGAAGCCGCCTATGAAGGCGTGGACCCGGACTGCATTGCCACCGCCGCGATCTTCGCCGCGCTGTCCGAACTCATCTCCACCTATGGCGAGGAGCCGGTGGCGGAGATGTGCGCGCGCCTGCCGGAGCGCGTGCGCAGCGGCGAGTTCTCGCTCGTCCGCGCCCGCCAGTAGGTCAGGCGAGCGCCTGCATCAGCAACGCGAAACCGAAGGCGGCGATCAGAATTCCCGTCCAGCGGCTGATGCGCGCCAGCATGGTTCCGCCGATCCGGGCGCGGAAGCGCGAGACCAGAAAACTCAGCAACAGCCACCATACAATTCCGCCCAGGGCCACGCCTGCGATCACCGTGGGCGGCCTTGCCGCATCCTCATGCAGCCGCAACACGCCGCTCATGGCGCCGAAGATGGCGAGGAACCCGAAGAACTCTCCCGGGTTCGAGATGGTGAGGCCGAAACCCGCCAATATATTGCTGGCAAGTTTCGCGGTCTGCACTTCGCCGACCCCGGTCATGGAGAGCTCCGGCCGCTTGCGCGCCAGCCAGACGCCGGTGATGACCAGCAGCACGCCGCCGCCGAGGAGCAGCGGCCGGGCATAGGCCCCGATCAGATGTGACACCCAGCTGACGCCGTAGGCAGCGGCCGCGGCATAAAGCACGTCCGCCGCCACCGCGCCGAAGCCCACGAGAAACGCCACCGCGAAGCCGCGCCGGATGGCGTTGCGGATGACGAGAATACTGACCGGCCCGAGCGGCGCTGTCACCGCAAGGCCGATGGCCATGCCGATGAAGAGCAGCGAGACATCCATCACTTTTTGCGGATCATGCCCTATGCGATATCGACGACGACCCGGCCCTTCACCTTGCCCGCCACGATGTCGGCGGCGACCCGCGGCACGTCTTCGAGCTTCACATGCGTCGTCAGCGCGTGGAGCTTCGCGAGGTCAAGGTCCTGCACCAGCCGTTCCCACACCTTGAGGCGGCGCGGCATGGGTGTCGAGACGGAATTGACGCCGACGAGTTTGACGCCGCGCAGGATGAAGGGGGCAACGTTGGTGGGAAGGTCCATGCCTTGCGCATTGCCGCAGGCGGCGACGGTTGCGTCCGGGTTCATCTGCGAGATGACATTGGCCAGCGTGGTGGAGCCAACGCTGTCGATGCAACCCGCCCAGCGCGCCTTGGCCAGCGCCTTCACCGGCCCGTTGAACCCGTCGCGGTCAACGACGCCGGCCGCACCGAGGCTCTTGAGGAACGGCTCCTCCGAGACGCGGCCCGTCGAGGCGATAACGCGGTAGCCGAGCCCGGCGAGGATGACGACCGCCGTCGTGCCCACGCCGCCCGCCGCACCGGTGACGAGAATCTCGCCATCCGACGGCTTCACGCCCTGCTCTTCCAGCGCCATGACGCAGAGCATGGCGGTGTAGCCCGCGACACCGGCCGACATGCAGTCGGCCGCCGTCCAGCCCTCAGGCGCAGGAACCAGCCAATCGCCGCTGAGGCGGGCGACTTCCGAAAAGCCGCCGTGGTGGCCCTCGCCCACGCCATAGCCGTTCAACACCACGCGGTCGCCCGCCTTCCAGCGCGGATTGGCGGAGGCGCGCACGACGCCGGCGAAGTCGATGCCGGGGATCAACGGAAAGCGCCGCGCGATCGGCGCCTTGCCGGTGATGTTGAGGCCGTCCTTGTAGTTGACGGAGGAGTGCGTGACATCGACGGTGACGTCACCCTCCATCAGGTCTGACTCCTCAAGGCGGGTCAGTTCCGCCTTCTGGCCGGCGTCTGTCTCGCTGATGAGAATGGCACGGAAGGACATGGTGTTTTCCTTTTTCTAAGCACTCTCAGGTCAAATGGACACCGGTTGACCGTCGAAAATGCGACCAAACAAAGAGACAGAGCAGGTTTCGAGTCCACTGAACCGAAACCCGCTCTAAAGCGCTTCCACGAAGCGGATGGGCCGGCCATGGGCCTTGCCGATGATCTCGCCGTTCCACATGACGCGGCGGCCGCGGATCATGGCACCGACGGGCCAGCCCGTCACCTCGCGGCCGTCATGCGGCGTCCACTTGCAGCGGCTTTCGATCCAGCCGTTGGTGATGGTGCGTTTCGCCTTCAGGTCGACGATGGTGAAGTCAGCATCATAGCCTTCAGCGATGCGGCCCTTGGAGGCCATGCCGAAGATGCGGTTGGGGCCGTGCGAGGTGAGGTCGACAAAGCGTTCGATGGTGAGGAGCCCTTTGTTCACGCAGTCGAGCATGACGGGCACCAGCGTCTGCACGCCGGGCATGCCCGAAGGCGAGGCGGGATAGGGCCTGGCCTTCTCCTCCAGCGTGTGGGGCGCATGGTCCGAGCCCAGCACATCGACGAGACCCGATTGCACAGCCTTCCAGATGCCGTCTTTGTGATGGGGCTCGCGCATCGGCGGGTTCATCTGCAGCAGGTTGCCGAGGCGGGCGTAATCCTCCGACGTGAAGACGAGGTGGTTGGGCGTCACCTCCAGGCTCGCCACGTCGCGCGCGGCGGCGAGAATGGGGAACTCGTCGGCGGTGGAAATGTGCAGCACATGAATGCGCTTGTGCGCCTCGCGGGCAAGCCTGACGAGGCGCTCGGTGCACAGCCGCGCGGCCTCGGCATCGCGCCAGACATAGTGGCTCGATGGGTCGCCCGCGACGCGCAGGTGCTTCCTTTCGTTCAGCCGGTCCTCGTCTTCCGAGTGGAAGGCGGCGCGGCGGCGGATATTGGCGAGGATGCGGGCCACGCCCTTGTCGTCATCAACCAGCAGCGAACCGGTGGAGGAGCCCATGAACACCTTGACGCCGACGCAGCCGGGCAGCAGCTCCAGCTCGCCCAGCATATGCGCGTTCTCCCGCGTGCCGCCCATGTAGAAGGCGAAGTCGCAATACATGCGGTTGGTGGCGCGGCGAACCTTGTCGGCGAGCGTGTCCGCGTCCGTGGTGAGGGGGCTGGTGTTGGGCATCTCGAAGACGCCGGTGACGCCGCCCATCACGGCAGCACGGCCGCCGGTTTCGAGGTCTTCCTTATGCTCGGCCCCGGGCTCCCTGAGGTGCACCTGGCTGTCGACGACGCCTGGCAGGATATGGAGGCCCGTGCAGTCGATGACCTCGCCCGCCTGATCCGCGCCAAAAGAGCCGATTGCGGCGATGCGCCCTCCGGACACGGCAATGTCACGCTGGCCCACCCCGTCATGGTTGACGACGATGCCGCCCTTCAGGATCAATTCGGCGTGGAACGGCATGGAATGGCCCGGCTTTCCTTGCAGGTTGTTCCCGGTCTTCGTAAATGTGGATCGCGAACGAAGCAACAGAGATGCAAAACTTTGATTTTCGGGCCGGACGCCTCCCCGGCCGGTCCGTGATTGCGGTCCGGGGGCCGGAGGCTGGCCATTTCCTGCACAACCTGCTCACGTCCGACATCGACCACCTGGGCCCGGGCCAGGCGGCCTATGCCGCGCTGCTGACCCCGCAAGGCAAAATCCTGTTCGACATCATGGTGCTGAGGGACGGCGACGGCTATCTGATCGACTGCGCGGCGGGGCAGCGGTCGGATTTGATGAAGCGGCTTGCGATGTACAGGCTCCGCGCCAAAGTGGAGATCGCGGCGCGGGACGAGCTTGCGGTTGGAGTTTCGCCGGTGGCGGCAGCCGGCGGCTACCGCGACCCGCGCAGTGAGGACATCGGCTGGCGGATGATGGGCGCGCCCGAGGGCGAGGCCGAGGGCTATGATGCGGCGCGCATCGCGGCGGGGCTTGCGGATTCGGAGGCCGACCTGGGTTCAGGCGAGTTCTTCCCGCATGAGGCCAATCTCGACCAGCTTGGCGGGGTGAATTTCAGGAAGGGCTGCTATGTGGGCCAGGAAGTGGTGTCACGCATGGAGCACCGGGGCACGGCGAGAAGCCGCATCCTGCCGGTGGTGGTGGGCGGAGCTGCGCCGCACAGGGGCACCGGGATCAGCTCAGGCGTCAAACAGATCGGCACCCTGCTCTCCTCATCAGGGACACGGGCACTGGCTCTTATCCGTCTTGACCGGCTGGCGGAGGCCACGGCCCCGCTTGTCGCCGATGGCGCGACCGTGACGGTGCTGAAGCCCGCCTGGGCCAGATACGAAGTTCCGGGGGCGGCATGAGCGCGGTGAAACACGCGGACGGCCTGTGCCGCTGCGGCTGGTGCGGCGCCGACCCGCTCTATGTGGCCTATCACGACACGGAATGGGGCGTGCCGGAATATGACTCGCAGGCACTGTTTGAGAAGCTGCTGCTCGACGGCTTCCAGGCGGGGCTGTCATGGATCACCATCCTCCGGAAGCGCGACAATTTCCGCGCCGCCTTCGACGGTTTCGATCCGGAAAAGATGGCGCGCTACAGCCCCGCAAAGCTCGAGCGCCTGATGCAGGATGCGGGCATCGTGCGCAATCGCCTGAAGATCGAAGCGAGCGTCACCAATGCGCGGGCCTATCTGGCGATTCCGGATTTCTCCGCCTATCTGTGGGACTTTCTTGACGGCGTGCCGCTGCAGAACCGCTTGCGGAGCATGAGCGACATCCCGGCCAGGACGCCGCTGGCCGAAAAGATGTCAAAGGACCTCGCAAAGCGCGGCTTCCGCTTCGTCGGCCCCACCATCGTCTATGCCTTCATGCAGGCCTGCGGGCTGGTGAACGACCACCTCGTCGATTGCCACCGGCACGAGGCGGTCAAGCATGCCGCGTGATGCGACGCCGCGCGCCTGGCAGCGCATGCTGTCCGGGCGCAGGCTCGACCTGCTCAACCCCTCGCCGCTCGACATTGAAATCGAGGACATTGCCCATGGCCTGGCGCGCGTGGCGCGGTGGAATGGGCAGACCAAGGGCGACCATGCCTTTTCCGTCGCCCAGCATTGCGTGCTGGTGGAGGAGCTGGCGGTGCATATCGACTCATCCCTCGACATCAAGGCGCGGCTTGCCGCCCTGCTGCATGATGCGCCGGAATATGTGGTGGGCGATATGATCTCGCCTTTCAAGGCGGCGCTGGGCCTCGACTACAAGGCTTTCGAGAACCGGTTGCTGGCGGCGATCCGCATCCGCTTCGGGCTGCCGCCGCAGGGCGCGCTGGCACTGGAGACCTTCATCAAGAAATGCGACCGCCTCGCCGCCTATCTGGAAGCAACACAGCTTGCGGGTTTCGCGGTGGACGAGGCGGAGAAATTCTTCGGCAAGCCGAAGGGTTTGACGGGCGAGGCCGCGCAACGCTTCTTCCGCCTCACGCCGCTGACGCCCAATGATTCGGCCGCGCTTTATCTCAGGACATTCAGGAAGCTTGCCCCATGATCGTCGTCGGCCCGCTCAATAAGGTTCAAGCCCTCGTCGATGAACACGGCGTGAGCCATGTGGTGACGCTGCTCGCACCCGACACGCCGCACGATGCGCCGGTGGGCATTGCACCCGGACAGCACCTCAGGCTCTATTTCCATGATATCGTGCAGCCCATCGATGGCCATGTGCCGCCGCGCGCGGCCGATGCGGAAAAGATGATCGCCTTTTTCCAGGACTGGGACCGGGCAGCGCCGATGCTGGTCCACTGCTGGGCCGGCATCAGCCGCTCCACGGCGGCGGCCTTTACCGCGCTCTGCCTGCTCCGGCCGCAGGCGGACGAGGAGGAGCTGGCCTTCGAACTGCGCGCCGCCTCGCCGTCCGCCACGCCGAACCGGTTGATCGTGTCGCTGGCGGATGAGGTGCTGGGGCGAAATGGCAGGATGGTGAAGGCCATCGAAAAGATCGGCCGCGGCGCGGATGCCTTCGAGGGCGCGCCATTCGTGCTGAGGCCGTAAGACTGTCTTCCGTGGCTCCCCGAGCAAGAGAAGAAGGGACACGTTGCCTGCCATGCAACGGGGAGATGAGGGGTTTACCATGGAGAACAGGAACGGCCTGATCGCCGGTTGCAAACTGACCAGGGCCACGGGCTCAACCGAACGCGGGGCCGCACGCGCCATGACCGGGCGCGGCTGGAAGACAGCCGATCCGCGGCGCTTCCGCAAAATCGTCCTCGCGATCTTCGCCGACCTGGCCATGCCGCCGACGGCGAAGGCTCCGCAAACCCGTTCGCACGGCATGCCGCGAAACCTGCGGGAGTTCCGGCGGGTCGAGGGGTTGAGGGTCGAGAGGCGGTGCGATCCCAGACAGACCGTTGACCGGGGGCATGAAAGAACATATCATGAACATTCTTTGGATTTGTCTTGCGACTTTACCCTGGACATCATCATGGCATGCAGAATCATCCGCTGGTCCCGCCGGACATTGCTGAGCGTTACGATGTCCGCGAATGGCGGAACGGGGCGGCGGCTGCCCGGTCGTGGTGATCGCGATCAGACCAGAGGCGTACAAGGACGATGGACAAGCTCAATAAGACGATCATCGATCTCGCCTCGTCCTTGCGGGGGCAAAGATTTCACACGGTGCTGGCCGATCCGCCATGGCGCTTCACCAACCGCACCGGCAAGGTGGCGCCGGAGCACCGCCGCCTGACGCGCTATGAGACCATGACGACGAATGACATCGGCGCACTTCCCGTGTCCGATGTGGTGAAGGAGCCCGCACATCTTTACATGTGGGTGCCGAATGCACTGCTGCCTGAAGGGCTGTCGGTGATGAAGGCATGGGGGTTCGACTACAAGAGCAACATCGTCTGGCACAAGATCCGGAAGGACGGCGGCTCTGACGGACGCGGCGTGGGCTTCTATTTCCGCAATGTCACCGAGATCCTGCTGTTCGGCACCCGCGGCAAGAACGCCCGCACCCTGGCACCGGGTCGGCGTCAGGTGAACATGATCGAGACTCGGAAACGCGAACACTCACGGAAGCCTGACGAGCAATATGATGTGATCGAGAGTTGCTCGCGCGGGCCGTATCTTGAGCTGTTTGCAAGAGGTACGCGCCCCGGCTGGACCTATTGGGGCAATCAGGCGAATGAGGGGTATGCCCCGACGTGGGATACCTACGCGAACCATTCGCAGGCAGGGCGGATTGCGGCGGAGTGAGCAGGCGAGGGTAGATTGGCAAGCTCAATCCGAGATACGTCCACTCTCCCACAATTCAGCGCGTTTGGCTTTCAGCACACTTGAATTGTATACACCACGGGTGTATACACACTCCATGAACAAATCCACCGTTTTCAAGTCCAATAAGACCCAGGCCGTGCGCCTGCCGAAGGCCGTGGCCTTGCCGGACCATGTCAAGAAGGTGGAGATCATCGCCAACGGCAGCGCCCGGCTGATCCTGCCAGCGGGCGGCACATGGGCGGATTTCTTCGCCGGACCGCGGCTGGACGATGATTTCCTCGGCGACCGCAAGCAGCCTTCGCCCCAGCGGCGCGGCGAGACTTGATGCTCGCCTATCTGCTGGACACCGACATCTGCATCCACGCCCTCAAACGGCGCAAGGCCGCGCTCGCCGAGCGGTTCAGCGCGCATGACGGCCGCATGGCCGTATCCGACGTGACGCTCTTCGAACTCTATTATGGAGCGGAGCGCTACGACGATCCGTCCGCCCGCACTGCCATCATCGAGAGCTTCGCGGCACGGCTGGAAGTTCTGCCATTCGACACTCGCGCCGCCCTCCATGCCGGAAACATCCGGGCCACGCTTGAACGCCAAGGCCAGATGATCGGCGCCTATGACCTGATGATCGCCGCCATCGCCCGCTCACAAGGGTTAGTGCTGGTGACCGGGAACGTGCGGGAGTTCGGGCGGGTGGAGGGGCTGAGGGTGGAGAGGTGGGGGTGACTAACTATATACCCAGTGACCCAACGCGACCACCGGCTGCCCTTCGCTTTTCCGCCTCGCGATCCGAAAGGACCTCTTCCCAAACCTCGTATACCTCTTGGATCATCTGCTCCAAGTCATCGTACGAATACAATTCAGCGCCATCGGAAGAGTGAATACTTAGACGCCTTGATTCAGCACCCTCGCTAGGGAATTTATAGATAGCGAACTCCGCCGATGCAAAATCCCCACCGTCTGCTCTGATCCTTTGATGCATCAAAGAGAATGCAACGTTTCGCGCAATCGGACCTAGTCCATTCGAGCGCCGGGGATCAATGAACGGGAAAACGGGCACACCATCGACAACGATGTAAAAGTCGCTCCACAGAACCGCTCCGCCAGAAATTCCGATTTTCAAGGGGAACAACTGATGTTGGTAACCAGTCAATCGACGCTGCGTTGAATCCTCAAATACCCGCTTCCCGACAGCGAGATTTTGTATTCTCTCAGCAACGTGCAGACACCGAGATGAGATTGCATTTGCGATTTCTGACCAGCAGCTGGCGGTAGGTTCGAGACAACCAGGCCGAACATTAAACAAATCCGGCGTTACTGCCCTGACCGCTCGATAAGTCAAGGTAGGCCGAAAAAACTTCACTTTCTGGAGCAACGCTCGCTTCTCTATGCGAGACAGCGGCATGGCTCTAACCAAATCAATCTGAGGCAAAAGGCGCTTCTTCATTCGGTTCTCCTGACCGCGGTTGATTCGCAACAGACACTTTGTGAAATTTGAAGCGCTCGCGAATTAGATTATCGCTGATTCGCAAGCCGAGCATTGGTCGCACCTTGGCGTTTTCCACAACATAGTACCAAGGTGAATTCGCTGCATGAGAGAGATCAACTAATCGGCCGGGACTTAGACCTCCATAGGCTTGAACAACCAGAGAAACGATCTGTTTCGCATTCGTGTCTTCGATAGGGGGAAATTCTTGAGGCACCCGTGTGACAGGATCAAAACCAGAGGCTCGGAATTCAATGGGTTTGTCACCTGCAGCTTTGAATGCCCCGTAGGCGGTAGGATGGACTGGACCAAATTGCCATGCTTCAAAATACCCCGACACCAACGGACTACCCGTCTTGAGTAAGTAGGAACCATGGCTAAAGTATAGCAACTTTTGCAAGCTTAAATTGGTTATCCGATACTCGGATTTCGCGGCAACCTCCAGAATTAGGTTTCCAACAGCTCTTGCATCAAATGCCATGATTACTCACGGATCTCCACAAAACTGGAACATACAAGGAACGTCCTGGGGCCTGCAACTGTTTTTTACCTTACCCCACGTTTTTTCCTCAAATCTCCAGACTTTATTCGCTCTCAAACTCAGGATGTATTGGGATGGATTGCTCCTCGGGCTTATAACCCATGAGATGATCCACAGTATTTGCAATCGCGGAACGGGCTAACAAAATTTCCGTCATTCCGGCGAAAGCCGGAATCCAGCTTTCTGCCCGCGTGGTTGCCGTCCAAAGCTGGACCCCAGCTTTCGCTGGGGTGACGGCGCTTGGAGGGGGTGGTGGACGGCGTACTGGGAGGTGGTGACGGCGCTGCCCGTACGGCGCTCCGGATCTAAATATCCAGCCCCTCCTCGCTCACGAACTCCGCCCGCTCCGAGATGAAGTTGAAGCGTTCCTCCGGCTTGTTGCCCATGAGTTGCTCCACGATTCTGGCGGTGTCGGCGCGGGCGGCGGTTTCGAGGGTGACGCGCAGCAGATGGCGCTTCCTGGGGTCCATTGTTGTTTCCTTCAGCTGGCTGGGAAGCATTTCGCCGAGGCCCTTGAAGCGGCTCACTTCGACCTTGCCGCGGCCGGTGAGTTCGGTGCGCATCAGTTCCTCGCGGTGCTTCTCGTCCCTCGCATAAGCAACCTTGGGGCCCTGGGCCAGCTTATAGAGCGGCGGCACGGCGAGGTAGAGGTGGCCCTGGTCGATCAGGAGCGGCATCTGGCGGTAGAAGAAGGTCATCAGCAGGGATGCGATGTGGGCGCCGTCAACGTCCGCATCCGTCATGATGATGATCTTGTCGTAGCGCAGGTCCTCCTCGCGGTAGGAGGAACCCGTGCCGCAGCCAAGGGCCTGGATGAGGTCGGCGAGCTGCTGGTTTCCGGCCAGCTTGTCCCTGGTGGCGGAGGCCACGTTGAGGATCTTGCCGCGCAAGGGCAGCACGGCCTGCGTCTCCCGGTTCCGCGCCTGCTTGGCGGAGCCGCCGGCCGAGTCGCCCTCGACGATGAAGAGCTCGGAGCCATCCTTCTGGGTGGCGGAGCAATCGGCCAGCTTGCCGGGAAGGCGGAGTTTCCGCACCGCCGTCTTGCGCGAGACGTCCTTCTCCTGGCGGCGCCTGATGCGCTCCTCGGCGCGCTCGACGATGAAGTTGAGAAGGCGGTCGGCCTGGGCCGGATGGCCGGTGAGCCAGTGGTCGAAATGGTCCCTGACCGCGGTCTCGACGATGCGCATGGCCTCGACGGTCGCCAGCTTGTCCTTGGTCTGGCCCTGGAACTCCGGCTCGCGGATGAAAACGGACAGGAGCGCTCCCGACGAGGTCATCACGTCATCCGCCGTGATGATGGCGGCGCGCCTGTTCTGGGTGAGGTCGGCGTAATTGCGGATCGAGCGGGTGAGCGCGGTGCGCAGGCCCTGCTCATGCGTGCCGCCTTCGGGCGTGGGGATGGTGTTGCAGTAGGACGACGAGAAGCCGTCATCGCCGCCGAACCAGGCCACCGCCCATTCCACCGTGCCGTGGCCGCCTTCCTTCTCCACACGGCCGGCGAAGATCTCCTCCACCACGCGGGTGGCGCCCTCCAGCCGCTCGGCGAGGAAGTCCCTGAGGCCGCCGGGGAAGTGGAGGACGGCCTTCTCCGGCGTCTCCTTGTCCCTGATGAGGGCGGCGTCGCAGGACCAGCGGATCTCGACGCCGCCGAAGAGATAGGACTTGGAGCGCGACATCCTGTAAAGCCGCGCCGCCTGGAAGGCGGTGTTGCCCCTGCCGAAAATCTGCTCGTCCGGGCGGAAGGAGACTTTCGTGCCGCGGCGGCCCGAGACCTTGCCGAGATTCTGGATGGTTCCCACGGGCTTGCCGCGGCGGAATTCCTGCCGGTAAAGCTGCTGGCCGCGCGCCACCTCGACGATCACGTGGTCCGACAGCGCATTGACCACCGAGACGCCGACGCCGTGCAACCCGCCTGAGGTTTCATAAGCGCCGGAATCGAATTTGCCGCCCGCGTGCAGCGTGGTCATGATGACTTCAAGGGCGGACTTGTCCTTGAACCTGGGGTGCGGGTCGACGGGGATGCCGCGGCCATTGTCCGTCACCGTCAGGTAGCCGTCAGCCGTATGGCTGACGTCGATCCAGGTGGCATGGCCCGCCACCGCCTCGTCCATGGCATTGTCCAGCACCTCGGCGAAGAGGTGGTGCAGCGCCTTTTCGTCCGTGCCGCCAATATACATGCCGGGGCGGCGGCGCACGGGCTCCAGCCCTTCGAGCACCTCGATGTCGGCCGCGGTGTAGCTCTCCTCGCCGCGCGACCTGGCAGGCCCCCTGGAAGGCTGCGGGCGCGGCGCGGCGGGAAGGTCGCCGAAGAGTGAGTCAGCGGTTTTGGCGGGCTTTGCCATTTTTGTTCCTGAATCGTTTCTGTCGGTGAGTATCCCCTCATGGGGGTGAGTTGCAACACTTGACTTCACAGGGCCGTCCCGGGCCTTCTTCCGCCATGCGAGCACCCGTGATCATCCCCAACCGCCCGCTGCTGCCCCGCCTGCTGCTGCTGTTCTGGGTGGCGGAAATTGCCGTAGGGTTGCTTTTTGCCGCCGCCGGTTATGAGCTGCTGGGCCAGGCGGGGAATGGCGGTGCCGCGGTGCTGATGCTGATGGGCGTGGTGCTGGCGGTGGTGGGGGCCGTGATGGCCGGCCATTGCTGGCGCAGCGCCCGCCTCGCCGGCAACGCCATTGAGATGACCGGGGCCGGGCTGATGGACCGCCGCCTCTCGGCGCACCCCATCCCGTGGGAAGCGGTCTCGTGGAAGGTGATCTTCAACGGCCGTTCCTATGCGCTGCAGATGGACATTGCCGAACCCGCGCGCAGTGCCGCCGCCATCGCCTGGCCCGCCCGCGCCCTGGGGGTGTTCAGCCGCATGCTCCGGCAACCGGAGTTCAACGTCGCCGCACTCGGCACCGCCATGACGGCCGAGGAGATCGGCAAGCGCATGGCAGGCTTCAAGCCCCCGACAGCCTGAATCCGGCCACGTCATGACTTTCAGCGTCTGACAGCTTGACATCGGCAACCAGCGGGAGTTTCCTCGCAGACAACTAAATTGCTTCGCAGCAATCGACTCACACAGGGGATTGGCCCAGCCGGCTGCGGGGAAAATGGCTGGTCAATGGGAGAAACGCATGTCTGACCTCAATCAACGCATTGAGGCGATGTACCAGGGCGATCGCCGTGGTGCATGGCTGTTCGTGATGGCGCTTTGGGTGGCCATCATCTTCGTCCTCGTCATGTCGTGGCCGTATATCCCGGACACCGGGGTGCGGGCCGTGGTGCTGATCGCGGCTGTCGCGCTGCTCATCTTCAACACGGCATCCGTCATCGCCATGCTGCGCCACTACGCGGAGGACAAGACGTTCATCTATTCTCTCGACATCAAGCATCTCGACGAGATGAGGAAGGGACGCTGACCATGGCCCGCTATACCCCTCCCGAACAAAGCCGCTTCATGCAATGGATCGACATCATTTTCGTGGTCGCCGCCATTTTCCTCGCCTTGTGGCTTCCGCTGCAGGCAGGCTGGGCGGGCGTGTCCCGTTCGATCGTGAAGATCGAGAACCCGACATGGGAAGCACTTGGCCAGACCCCGGCGCAGGTCGAGCAGTGGGTCAAGCTGGGCTTCGCCGACGCGGCAGCCGCGCATGACATCATCCAGAACAAGTTCGACTATTCGATCGACTGGGTGCAGCTCATCATCCTCGCGGCGGTGATCGCCGGTTATTTCATCTTCCTCTTCCGCGCCTCCGACAGGGAATACCGCGAGGTGATCGCGGAAAAATTCGACGGCAAGGGAAAGTGAGGGAACGGCCATGTGGATTACAATTGCGAATATCGGCTGGGTCCTGTCCGCCGCGCTGCTCCTCTGGATGCTCTATGACTGGTTCCGGGTCGATACGAGCTATTCGGAAGCAACCCTGACCTCTTCCCGCGAAGGCGAGATCGAGGGCGTCCAAGAATCCCACAAGGTCTGAGGGGGGTCAGATGTCGAACGCAACCGCTTCCGCCGCAGACACGGTGAAGAAAGTTTCTCTGCTGCGCATCCTCGGCCCCGGCCATGTCTGGGCGCTGGGTGTCGGCATCGTTCTCGTCGGCGAATACACCGGCTGGAACTTTGCCGTCGACAAGGGCGGCACGCTCGCCGCGCTGATCATCTGCTGGGTGATCGGGCTTCTTTACACCTCCGTCGCCATGATCGATTCCGAGGTGACATCAACCGTCGCCGCGGCCGGCGGGCAGTATGCGCAGGCCAAGCACATCGTCGGCCCGCTGATGGCGTTCAATGTGGCCCTCTACCTCGTCTTCGCCTACACCATGCTGGAGGTGTCCAACGCCATCCTCATCGCCGATACGGTGAAAGCCTATGCCGGCGACGGTTTCAGCGACTGGCACTACAAAGGCATCATCGCCATTGTCATCGTGGGCCTCGCCGCCCTGAACTACCGTGGCGTGCTGATGACGCTGAACGTCAACTTCGTCATCACGGCCATTGCCTATCTGGCCATCATCGTCCTGTTCTTCTCGGTCCAGCCGTGGAGCCAGGGAACGATCCTGAAGCTGAACGAGATGGTGACGCCGGAGAATGCCCTGCCCTATGGCTGGATCGGCGTGATTGCAGCGTTCCACTGGGGCATCTGGTTCTACCTCGGCATCGAGGGGACGACGCAGGCGGCGGAGGAAGTTCGCTCGCCTTCCCGCTCGCTGCCCTATGGCACCATGGCCGGCATGATCACGCTGCTCATCGGCGCGTCCCTGACCTGGTACATCTGCGCTTCGCTGATGCCCTGGCAGTATCTGGGATTCACCTATTACCCGCTCCTCGACGCCGGCAAACTGACCGGAAGCGCGCTGCTGGAGAATATGATGTTCACGGCCACCATCCTTGCCGCGCTGGCCTCGGCCAACGGCTGCATCAACGATGCGGCACGGGCGTGGTTCTCACTCGGCCGCGACCGCTATTTGCCGCCGTGGTTCTCGGCGGTGCACCCCGTGTACAGGACCCCCTACCGGTCCATCATCTTCCTGGTGCCGATCGCGCTGGCCTTCGCCTTCATCGCGAACCTGGGACAGGCGATCACGTTCTCGATCCTTTCGGGCGTGCTGCACTACACGTTCATGAGCGTCAACATCATGATGTTCCGGAACAAGTGGCCGCTTGGCACGATCCAGCGCGGATACACGCACCCCTTCCACCCGTTGCCGGCGATCATCCTGCTGGCGCTGTGCGTGGTGACCTATTTCGCCATCTTCCTCGGCTATGGAGCGCAGCTCACGGCCATGGTGGTGTTCTACATCATCATGTCGCTGTGGTTCCACTTCTACCGCTATCGCTATGTGAAGCGCGGCGACCAGTTCACCATGCCCTGGCCGAAGCCCCGGGGATACTGAGCATCGACAAGAAACCGGCCCGCCTTTCGAGGCGGGCCTCATAGATTCTGGCGGCCTGCATGTGGCAAGCGATCATCGGAACGGCTCTGGCCGCGGCCCTTGCGGGGCTCCTCGCGCGGCACGCGATCTCCGCGGCGCGACGGCGCAAAGCCGAGCCGGACCGCCTGCTCTCCGCGGCAGCCGCAATGCTGGACGAACCCCGCGTCAGCGCGGGCATAACGGCCGGGACATATGTCCTGACCGGCCGCTACAAGGGCCGCATCGCGGAGGTGAAGGTGGTGGCCGACACACTGGCGGTGCGCAAGCTGCCCAGCCTGTGGTTGATGGTTACCATGCCAGGTCCATTTCCGGTGAGAGCGACACTTGACTTGATGATGCGTCCCGCCGGATTCACCAGCTTCTCGAACTTCGATGATCTGCCGGTTACCGTTTCAAACCCTCCTGACTTCCCGCATGACGCCGTCATCCGAACGGACGACGCGGCGCACATGCCGGACCCGCGAATCCTCTCCCGCCATCTTGCGCTCTTCCGGGGACGACATGGCAAGGAACTCCTGCTCACTCCAAAGGGGCTGCGCGTTGTGTTGCTCGCAGGAGAGGCGGACCGGGCGCGCTATGGCGTGTTACGCCAAGCTGACTTTGGCGATGTCACCATCGATCCCCTGATGGTAACGGACAGCCTTGACCTTCTCATGGCTGTGCGCGCCGACGTCGAAACATCATCGGCGGCTTCATCATGATTGCAAAGCCCTTGAACCCCCATGCCGTGCTCGCCGCCGCCGTCATTCTGCCCGGCGCGGGCCATGTGCTGCTCGGCAAGGCGCAGCGCGGACTGATGTTTTTGTTCTTCACCGTCATTCTCGGATGGGTCAGCCTGCGTCTGACCCCGGAGACGGCAAGTTTCTTCACCCGTCATGCGGGCGGCATTCTGATCTACGGCTTTTCGGTGATAGATGCCTACAAGACAGCGCGGATCGAATGGGAAATGGCGAAGTTCTCCCGCCGCAAAGGCGAAGCACATCTTCCACCGGATGACTGATCGACACGGCGCAAGACCGGCCCGGTCGTAATCTCACAATTCTCTTTTGAATGGCGGGTCAAGGCGCTATAGGCGCAGTCTTCGACCCTCAAACACAGGAGTTCCGATGAAATGACCAACTGGCCCGTGCACGCCGCGTGGAAAGGCCCCATCGTGATGATCGGCTTCGGCTCGATCGGCAGGGGAGCGCTTCCCCTGATCTTGCGGCACATCGAATGCGATCCCAAACAGATCACGGTCATCGATCCCGACGCGACCCACAGCCAGCTGGCCGAAAAGCAGGGCGCCGCCTTCCTGAAGGCTGCGGTCACCCGGAAGAACTTCCGTCAGTTGCTGAAGCCGCTCCTCACGGCGGGTCCCGGCCCAGCCTTCATCGTCAACCTCTCGGTCGATGTCGACAGCCTCGACATCATGCGCCTGGCGCGCGAGACGCACGCGCTTTACATCGACACGGTGATCGAGCCGTGGCCGGGCTTCTACTACAACACCAGGGTTCCACAGGGCGAACGCACAAATTACGCCATGCGCGAGAAGATGCTCGACCTGAAGCGGGCGCTGGGGCCGGGCCCCACGGCCGTGTCCTGCTGCGGCGCCAACCCTGGCATGGTGTCATGGTTCGTCAAACGGGCGCTGATGGACATCGCCAGGGCCACCAAGACCAAGGCCGCCGAACCCACCACGCGCGACGGCTGGGCCAGGCTGATGATGAAGCTGGGCATCAAGGGCATTCACATCGCCGAGCGCGACACGCAGCGCTCCAGGCAGCCGAAACCCTTCGGCGCCTTCGTCAACACCTGGTCCGTCGAGGGCTTCATCTCGGAAGGCCTGCAGCCCGCCGAACTGGGCTGGGGCACGCATGAGAAGAAGCTGCCGCCCAAAGGCAAGCGCCACAAGACGGGCTGCGGCGCGGCGATCTATATCGAGACGCCGGGCGCTGACACGCGCGTGCGCACCTGGACGCCGACGGAGGGCCCGCATTTCGGCTTCCTTGTCACGCATAATGAGGCCATCTCGATCTCGGACCATTTCACCGTGCGCTCGGGCCGCAAGGTGACCTACCGTCCCACCTGCCATTATGCCTATCACCCGTCCAACGACGCCGTGCTGTCGTGGATCGAGATGCTGGGCAATGGCGGCAAGCACCCGAAGAACGCCTATGTCCTCGACGAGGCTCAGATCGCCGACGGGCGCGACGAGCTCGGCGTGCTGCTCTACGGCCACAAGAAGAATGCCTATTGGTATGGCTCGCAGCTCTCGATCGAGGAGGCGCGGACGCTCGCCCCCTACCAGAGCGCCACGGGCCTGCAGGTGACCTCCGCCGTGCTGAGCGGCATGATCTGGGCCATCGAAAACCCCATGGCCGGCATCGTCGAGACCGATGAGATGGACTACAAGCGCTGCCTCGAGATCCAATCGCCCTATTTGGGGCCGATGCGCGGGGTCTTTACCGGCTGGACCCCGCTTGACTCGGCCGTTGAACTCTTTGCCACCGGCCTCGACCGGAAAGACCCCTGGCAGTTCCAGAACATTCTCGTTCGCTGAGGGACGCTTTGCGCTGAAGCGGGACTTTCATGGCCGGGCTTGCCCGGCCATGATGTGTCCCGATTCGCATTGCAATCGAAGGTCCATGTTCATGCTCCGCCGCGCCGTCCTGCTCGCCATGGCCCTCCTCGCCACGGCCCTCCTGGCCTTCGCCCCGCCCGTCCGGGCCGAACCGAGGCACGGCATCGCCATGCTGGGCGAACCGGCGCTCCCGGCCGATTTCAAGAACCTGCCCTATGCCAACCCGGAGGCGCCCCAGGGCGGCGATCTGCGCCAGGCCATCACCGGCTCCTTCGACAGCGTCAATCCCTTCATCGTGAAGGGCCAGCCGGCCGACTTCGTGCGGACCTACGTCGTCGAGAGCCTCATGGGGCGAAACTGGGGCGAGCCCTTCTCCCTGTACGGTCTATTGGCTGAGTCCATCGACACCTCGGATGACCGGCAGACCTTTACGTTCCGGATCAGGCCAGAAGCCAGCTTCTCAGACGGCACGCCCGTGACAGCGGCGGACGTCGCTTTTTCCATGGAAACCCTGCGGGACAAGGGCAGGCCCAATTTCAAGACCAATTTTTCGAAGATCACCAGGGTCGAGACGCCGGATGACCGCACCATAACCTTCCATCAGGAAGCAGGCGACCGGGAATTGCCGATGATTGTGGGGCTGATGCCAATATTCCCAAGGAAGGCGTGGGAAGGCAAGGACTTCTCTGTCTCGTCGTTGAATCCAATGATTGGGTCCGGACCCTATGTGATGGACAAGATAAAGCCCGGTGAATCCATCACCTACCGCAAGAACCCCGGATATTGGGGCAGAGACCTTCCCCTGAACAAGGGCCTGTGGAATTTCGACACGGTGCGCATCGACTACTACCGCGATGCCAACGCCACCTTCGAGGCCTTCAAATCTGGCCTTGCGGACGTCAGAATCGAGACAGACCCCACCCGCTGGAGCTCTGGATATGATTTTCCCGCGGTCAAGGACGGCAAGGTCACGCTCGAGAAGATTGAGCAAAAGACTCCCTTCCCGGCATCGGGCTTCGTCTTCAACACAAGGCGCCCGATGTTCCAGGACCCCCGGGTGCGCGAGGCGCTCGCAATGGTCTTCGATTTCGAGTGGATCAACGCCAATCTCTTCGCCAGTGCCTATCGCCGGACCTACGGCTATTACGGCGGTTCGGAACTTTCTTCGCAGGGCAGGCCGGTGAACGAGGCCGAAAAGAAGGTGCTGGGGGATGACCTCGCGAAACTGCGCCCGGATTTCGTGGACGGCAGCTATGCAGTGCCCGTCAGCGACGGCTCCGGCCGCGACCGCAAGATTCTCGGAAAGGCAATGGCGCTGCTGGGCGGCGCGGGCTGGACAATGTCCGGCAACAGCCTGGTGAACGCCAGGGGCGAACCATTCGCCTTCACCATCACCCTCACCGATCCCCAACAGGAGAAGGTTGCGCTCGCCTATCAGAGGACACTCAGGTCGATTGGCGTCTCCGCCAGTGTGAAGTTCGTCGATGCGGCCCAATTCCTCCGGATACGGAACAGTTACGATTTTGACGTCATCAGCTGGACCTGGTTCAACTCGCTGTCGCCGGGCAACGAGCAGGTGCTGTATTTCGGCTCCGGGGGGCGCGGCAATGAGGGCACCCGGAACTATGCCGGAGTGGCCGATCCGGCCGTGGACCGGGCAATTCAGGCCATGCTGAGCGCCAGAACCCGCGACGAGTTCATCGCGGCTGTCCGGGCAGAAGACCGGCTGCTGACCGCGGGGTTCTACATGGCGCCCTTCTACAATGCCGGCGGCCAGTGGGTGGCGCGCTGGAATAGCATCGGCCGCCCGGATGCCCAGCCGCTGACGGGTTTCGAGGCCACGACGCTCTGGCGCAACAAGTGACCTTCACCGGCGCACCCCGCCGGGCGCGGCGGGGCTCCTCGACAATGGCGAACTGGCCGTGCATCGCAGCGACCCCGGCCTGTTGCCCGGCTTGAGCATCATCTTATCGCAAAACCAGTTCCACTTTTGCGGATCACGCTCTCATCGGGCGGAGAACGCCTTTCCGGGGAGCGGTTCGCGGCCTATAAGTTCCCGAAGCGGATATGGTTCGTGCCCGCGCTCCCACGGACCGCTAACGGCAAGCTCAACCGGAAAGCGCTGGAGAGGCCCTGAGCCATGGCCGGTCGTTTCGCCATCGACGTCGTGTCCGACGTCATCTGCCCCTGGTGCTTCCTCGGCAAGCGCCGCCTTGACGCCGCGCTCGCCGTCCTCGACATGGACGTATTGATCCGCTGGCGGCCCTTCATGCTGGACCCCGGCATCCCGCCGGAGGGCCTCGACCGGCATGACTACATGCTCAACAAGTTCGGCGCGGAGAAGCTGAAGACCATCCATGACCCGCTGATCGAGGCGGGCAAGGAACTGGACGTGCCCTACCGTTTCGACCTGATCAGGCGCACGCCCAACACGCTGGACGCCCATCGCCTGATCCGCTGGTCGCACACGGTGGACCGGCAGACCGAAATGGTCGAGCGACTGTTCATGGCCTACTGGAGCGAGGGCAAAGACGTGGGCGACCGCAACGTGCTTGCCGCCTGCGCGGGCGAGGCCGGCATCAACGCCCAGCAGATCCGCGAACTGCTCGACACCGCGCAGGATGTTGAGGAAACCAGGGCGGAGATCGAGCATGCAACCAACATCGGCGTGACGGGTGTGCCGACCTTCATCCTGGGGCAGAGCTATGCGCTGGCGGGCGCGCAGTCACCCGCCGTGCTGATCGATGCGATCTCGCGCGTATCGAAAGAGGTCGGCGAGGCGTAACGCATGATCGGATCGCAAAAGCGGAACCCACTTTTGCGGATCATGCGCCGGATCATATGCTTGAGCATGATCTTATCGCAAAAGCGGAACCCACTTTTGCGGATCATGCGCCAGATCATATGCTTGAGCATGATCTTATCGCAAAAGCGGAATCCACTTTTGCGGATCATGCTCTATGCCGCCAGTTTCACCAGCGTCTGCATCAGCTGTCTTGTCCCTTTCAGGCGCTCTTCCGGCGTCTCCCATTCGCGCATGACGACGAGCTTCATATCCGGGCGCAGCCTGGCCCTGGCGCCCTGCCCGGTAATCCACTGAACGAGGGCGCCGGGGTTGGCGAAGGCGCCGCCGCGGAAGGCCATGACGGCCCCTTTCGGTCCCGCATCCACGCTCTGCACATTGGCGGTGCGGCACAGGAGCTTGATCGAGACGACGGCGAGCAGATGGTTGACTTCTTCCGGCAGCGGACCGAAGCGGTCGCGCAGCTCGGCGCTGAACGCATCAACCGCCTGCTGGCCGTCCAGGTCCGCCAGGCGGCGGTAGAGGCCGAGGCGCACCTGCAGGTCCTCCACATATGTTTCAGGGATCAGGACCGAGGCGCCGATGTTGATCTGCGGCGACCACTGGCCATCCGTCTCCAGCGTATCCCCGCCGGTGCGCAGCTTGGCCACCGCCTCCTCGATCATCTGCTGGTAGAGCTCGTAGCCGACTTCCCTGATGTGGCCCGACTGCTCGTCACCCAGCAAATTGCCAGCACCGCGCAGGTCAAGATCATGGCTCGCCAGCGTGAAGCCCGCGCCCAGCGAATCCAGCGACTGCAGCACCTTGAGGCGCCTGTCGGCAGCCTGGGTGAGCGGCTTGTTGGCAGGCGTTGTGAAGATCGCATAAGCGCGCTGCTTCGAGCGGCCGACGCGGCCGCGCAGCTGGTAGAGCTGGGCAAGGCCGAACATGTCCGCCCGGTGGATGATCAGCGTGTTGGCGGTCGGGATGTCGAGGCCCGACTCCACGATGGTGGTGGAGAGCAGCACATCGAACTTCCGGTCATAGAAACCGGTCATGATGTCCTCGAGCTCGGTGGGCGCCATGCGGCCATGGGCCACGCGGAACTTCACCTCCGGCGCCGTCTCCTTCAGGAAGGCGGCGATCTCGTCCAGGTCGGAGATGCGCGGCGCGACATAGAAGCTCTGGCCGCCGCGGAAATGCTCGCGCAGCAGGCTCTCGCGGATGATGACGGGGTCGAAGGGGGTAATATAGGTGCGGACCGCCAGGCGGTCGAGCGGCGGCGTGGTGATGAGCGAGAGTTCGCGAACGCCCGACAGCGCCAGTTGCAGGGTGCGCGGGATGGGCGTGGCGGTGAGGGTGAGGACATGCACATTGGCGCGCATCTCCTTCAGCCGTTCCTTGTGCCTGACGCCGAAGTGCTGCTCCTCGTCGACGATCATCAGGCCGAGATCGCGGAACCTCACCGACTCCGCCAGCAGCGCATGGGTGCCGATGACGATGTCGATATCGCCCGCCGCAATCCCCGCCTTCACCTTGTCCAGCTCCTTTCTGGGCACCATGCGCGAGGCCTGGGCGATGTTGACGGGAAGCCCCTTGAACCGCGCCTCGAAGGTGGCGAAGTGCTGGCGCGAGAGCAGCGTCGTCGGCGCCACCACGGCCACCTGCTTGCCGTTCATGGCGGCCACGAAGGCGGAGCGCAGCGCCACTTCCGTCTTGCCGAAGCCCACGTCGCCGCAGACGAGGCGGTCCATGGGACGGCCCTTCTGGAAATCCTCGATAACGGCCTCGATGGCGGTGAGCTGGTCCTCCGTCTCCTCATAGGGGAAGCGGGCGGCGAATTCCTCGTAGGCGCCCTCGGGCGGCGGCAGCACGTCACCGGGCTTCAGCTCCCGCGCGGCCGCCGTATGGATCAGTCCCTCGGCGATCTTGAGGATGCGTTCCCTGAGCCTGGCCTTCTTGGCCTGCCAGGCGCCGCCGCCAAGCTTGTCGAGCTGCACGCCCTGCTCGTCCGAGCCATAGCGCGACAGGAGCTCGATGTTCTCCACGGGCAGGAACAGCCTGTCGCCGCCGGCATAGGAGAGGAACAGGCAGTCATGGGGTGCGCCCTGCACCTCGATGGTCTTCAGCCCCTCGAAGCGGCCGATGCCGTGATCGACATGCACCACAAGGTCGCCCGGCGAGAGCGCCGAGAGCTCGCTGATGAAGCCCGAGGCCTTGTTGTTGCGCCGGCCGCGGCGCACCATGCGGTCGCCGAGAATGTCCTGCTCGGAGATGATGGCGAATTCACCGGTCTCGAAGCCTTCTTCCAGCCCGAGCACCAGAAGGCCGGCGATGGCCTTGTCCCAGGCGAGGAACTCCGGCCAGTCCCTGGCGGCAGCGAGCGGCGCCACCTCATGGTCCCTCAGAATGGTCTCCATGCGCTCGCGCGAACCTTCGGTCCATGAGGCAATTGCCACGCGCCGCCCGGCGCGGCGAATATCGTCCGCATGAGCCCTGACGGCCTCATAAACATTGCCGCCCGTCTGCGCGCGCTCGGCGGCGAAGCTGCGGCCGCGGCGGCCTCCGAACGAGATGGCGTCCGGGCTCTCGAAGGGCGAGAAGGCGAGAACGGTATGATTCGTCTGCGCCTCCGCCCACTGCGCTTCGGTGACGTAGAGTGTCGCGGGCCTCACCGGCTTGTAGGGGGCCGCGCCATAGGTTTCCTTCTTGTCGAGGGCCTCGCGCCGGGCATTGTAGAACTCCGCCACCTGCTCCTGCCGCGCCGCCGCGGCTTCGTCCGCCGAATGGTCGAGCGTGATGACGGGGTCATCGAGATAATCGAACAGCGTCGAGAGCTCGTCGTGGAACAGCGGCAGCCAGTGTTCCATGCCCTGATACTTGCGGCCTGCGGTGACGCTCTCATACAGCGGATCGTTGATGTCGATGCCGCCGAAGGCCGCGGCATAGTTGACGCGGAATTTGCCGATCGAGGTTTCGTTCAGCAGCACCTCGCTGGCGGGGTTCAGGGTGAAGCGCCTGAGCGTCGACGTCGTGCGCTGCGACTCCGGGTCGAAGCCGCGGATCGATTCCAGCGTGTCGCCGAAAAAATCGAGCCGCACCGGCGCGTCCGATCCGGGCGGGAAGATGTCAATAATGCCGCCGCGCACCGCGAAGTCGCCGGGGTCCACCACCGTGCCGGTGCGCGAGAAGCCGTTCCCGGCGAGGAAGCCGATGAGCTGGCCGGAATTGACCCGGTTGCCCGGAGCGGCGGAGAAGCTCTGCCCCTCGATCAGCGGGCGCGGCGCCACGCGCTGCAGGATGGCGGGAACGGTGGTGAGCAGAACGGTGGGCTTCGTCACCGGCTCCAGGAGGCGCGCCAGCGTGGCGAGACGGCGGGCGACGATGACGGCCACCGGCGACACCCGGTCATAGGGCAGGCAGTCCCAGGCGGGCAAGCGCAGCACCTCGAGCGCCGGTGCGAAATAGGCAAGCTGGTCCGCGAGAACGGCAGCGCGGCTGTCGTCCACCGCCACATGCACAACCACGCGCCTGCCCGCCGCCCCAGCGATCCCGGGCAGCAGCATCGCATCCAGCCCCTGCGGCACGCCCGAGACGGCGGTGCGGCCGGGCTGTGAGAGCCTGGGCATCAGCTTCGAAAGATCGATCATGGCGTATGGGCGAGAAGGCGGGTCAACAATGGCGACACGTATTCGCGCGGCACGTCCACCTGCTTCGTGGCCCAGGAAAGCATGTCCTGGTCGGGAATCTCCATGATGCGCTCCAGTTCGGCGATCTCGACATCGGAGAAGCCATCGAGGTGCTTCACCACGAAGCCGCCGAGGATCAGGTCCATCTCCTTGATGCCACGATGGGTGGCGCGCCACAGCAGGCGCTTGCGTCGGGTGTGGGTTTCGGGGACGTGCGTCATCGCCCGGGTCTCATGCCCCAAGCGCTCTTGCGCCGCAACCGGTTCCCGGTGAAATAGGCCCATGCGCCCACCGCTCCTCAATCCGCTGTTTGCCGGGGCCGCCGGCCTCAAGGGAATCGGCGCCAGGCTGGACAAGCTGCTCACTTCTTTCCTGCGCCCGGCGCACGGAACGCCCGGGGATACGACGCGCATCGTCGACCTGCTGTTCCACCTGCCCTCCGGCATCGTCGACCGCCGCTTCCGACCGAAGATCAACGCCCTGCCGCGTGACGGCGTGGTGACGGTGGAAGCCACCGTCATGCGCCACCGCCCGCCGCCGCCCGGCAACAAGCGCGCGCCATACCGGGTGGACGTCTCCGACGGCACCGGGCCGCTGACGCTCGTGTTCTTCCACGCCTTTGCAGATTCGATCCGCCGGGCGCTCCCCGAGGGGGAAACGCGCTTCATCTCCGGCAAGATCGACTGGTTCAACGACGAGCCGCAAATCGCCCACCCCGACCACATCGTGGCAGCGGACGAGTTCGGGCGCATGCCGCTCATCGAGCCGGTCTATCCGCTCACCGAGGGCCTTTCGCCCAAGGTGCTGGCCAAGGCCATCGCCCAGGCGCTGGAGAAACTGCCCGGGCTTCCCGAATGGCAGGACCTGCCCTTCCTGCAGCGCCACGGCTGGCCGGACTTCGCGGCGGCGCTGCGCACGCTGCATCACCCGGTGGCCCCTGCCGCCGTCGGTCAGGAAAGTCCGGCACGCCGCAGGCTCGCCTATGACGAGTTGCTTGCGAACCAGCTGGCCCTCACCCTCGTTCGCGCCAACATGAAGCGCGCGCGGGGCCGCAAGTTGCCGGGCACGGGCGACCTCCGCGCGAAGCTCATCAAGGCCCTGCCCTACAGCCTCACCGCCGCGCAAAGCGAGGCGGTCAAAGACATCCTGCGCGACATGGCCTCGGGCGACCGGATGCTGCGCCTCCTCCAGGGTGACGTGGGTTCCGGCAAGACGGTGGTCGCCCTTCTGGCGCTCGCCACCGCCATCGAAAGCGGCGCGCAGGGTGCGCTGATGGCGCCCACCGAAATCCTCGCCCGCCAGCACCATGCGACGCTGTCGAAGCTGGGCGCCGCCGCGGGCATCTCCGTCTCGCTTCTCACGGGCCGCGAGAAGGGCAAGACGCGCGAGGATATCCTCGCGCTCATCGCGGCGGGCGAAACCTCCCTCGTCGTCGGCACCCATGCGCTGTTCCAGGAGCACGTGGCGTTCAGGGACCTGGGGCTGGTGGTCATCGACGAGCAGCACCGTTTCGGCGTCCACCAGCGCCTCGCCCTGCAGGCCAAGGGCGGCGGCGCGACCGATCTCCTCGTCATGACGGCAACACCCATCCCGCGCACTCTGGCGCTGACTGTCTATGGCGACATGGACGTTTCGAAACTCACCGAAAAGCCGGCAGGCCGCCTTCCCATCGACACCCGCGTCATCCCCATGGCGCGCATGGACGACGTGATCGAAGGCCTCGCGCGCTCCATGGCGCTGGGCAACCGCGCCTATTGGGTCTGCCCCCTTGTCGAGGAGAGCGAACAGGTGGACCTCGCCGCGGCCGAGGAGCGCTTCCTGCAGCTCGCCTCCCGCTTCAAAGGCCAGGCCGGCCTCATCCATGGCCGCATGAAGGGGCCGGACAAGGACCGGGTGATGCAGGAGTTCAAGGATGGCACGCTGCAACTGCTCGTCTCCACCACTGTCATCGAGGTCGGCGTCGACGTGCCGGAGGCGACGGCCATCGTCATCGAGAATGCCGAGCGCTTCGGCCTTGCCCAATTGCACCAGTTGAGGGGCCGTGTGGGCCGCGGTTCGGGCAAGTCATCCTGCCTGCTGCTCTATCAGGAGCCGCTGGGCGAGACAGCCAGGGCGCGGCTCTCCATCATGCGCGGGACGGAGGACGGATTCCGCATCGCCGAGGAGGATTTGCGGCTGCGCGGTGCGGGCGAGATGCTGGGCACGCGGCAATCGGGACTGCCGCTGTTCCGCATGGCGGACCTCTCCACCGATGGCGACCTGCTGCAGGCGGCGCGCGACGACGCCCAATTGGCGCTGAACAAAAACCCTGAACTGACAGGCCCCCGCGGCGAAGCGCTGCGCCTGCTGCTCTACCTCTTCGAGCGGGACGAGGCGATCAGGCTCCTGTCGGCCGGCTGACGGCGACGGCCGCCTCCTTTTCCGGCGGCAACGGCTTGTCCGGGAACACGAGGCCCATGGAAATGACAAGCTTCAATCCGTCCTCGACGCTCATGTCGATGATCTTGACGTCCTCCAAATCGACAAAAAACACATAACCCGACGTGGGATTGGGCGTCGTCGACATGTAGACAGCATACATCGCGCGCCCCTGCTCCAGCCCGATCTGCCCGCCATCCACCTCGCGCGAGATGAAGGCAAGGGACCACGTGCCGCGCCGGGGCCACTCGACCAGGCAGACATAACGGAAAGAGGCGCCTTTTTGCGAAAAAAGGGTCTCGAAAATCTGCTTCGAACCCTTATAGATCGATCTCACCACCGGGGTTGAATTAAGTATTTTATCCCATATTGCGATCATCGTCCGGCCAGCGAGATTGGCGGCCATGAAGCCGATCAGCGTGATGGCAAGGAGCGCGAAGATCAGCCCGAACCCCGGCACCTTGACCGGCAGATAGGTGTCCGGGTTATAGCTTGCCGGCAGGAACGGCTTGATCCATGAGTCGAAAAGCGTGACGAACCAGTAAGTTGCCCAGATCGTGATGGCGATGGGCGCGGTGATCACCAGTCCGGTGAAGAAATAGGCGCGCAGCTTGCTGAAAACGGAGCTGTGCGCCTTGATTTCGACGTCAGCGCCCTTCACGCGAGACTTGGGATTAATGGGATCGGGCATGGGACAATCACTAGACATGAATCGGCTTGCGATCACAAGCCCCGCAGGGGCGGAGCGGTGAAAGCCCTGCGCCGCCCGGTTCTTCCCTGCACCGGCTGGCTCTGCGCGGCGCTGGGGGTCTTCGGCATCGTCATGCCGCTGTTCCCGACCACACCCTTCCTGCTGGCGGCCATCTGGGCCTTCTCGCGCTCAAGTCCGGAGATGGCCCAGAAAATCCGCTCCCATCGCCATGCTGGCAAATATGTCCGCGATTGGGAAGACCATGGCATTATCCCCACCGGCGCCAAGGTCATCGCCGTGGTAATGATGACGGCGATGTTCGGTTACCTCCACTTTGTCGCCGAAGCCCCCGCCTGGGTCGAAATCGGCGCGGCGCTGGCAATGGGGGCGACAGCAGGATTCATCCTGTCGCGCCCGGGACGGCGCGCCTCATAGGCGCTTTCGCCCGCCCCTCCGGACACAAGCCGGATTGGATCGCCGGAGCATCGCGCGCGCCCGATGTTCTCGATCAGTCGCCCGCCGGCTTTGCCTTTTCGGCCGGATACTGGTCGTCCCACACTTTGGCGCGGGCTTCGGCCTCGATTCGTTCGTCCTCGCCCACGCTGGCCTCGATCTGCGCGGCGCGGGCATGGATTTCCGGGTTTTCGTCAGGCCGGGCCGATTGGCGCGCGAGGATGTACCACATCACGGCGCGGGTCCGGTCAGCATTGACGATCTGGCCAGACCAGTAGAGATCGCCGAGATAGGCTTCCGCAGGGGCATATCGTTTGCGGGCCGCGGCCATCAGCCATTTCAGGCCCTGGCTTGGATTTTTCTTCAAACCCTCGCCCTTGATGCTCATCACGCCAAGCGCGAACTGAGCGGCGGGGTGGCCATAGGCCGTGGCGATCTTGAGATAGTTCTGCGCCGCAGCCTTCGGGTCGGGCTGAAGGCCGGCATTGACAGCGCCGGTGCGCTGGTAGTCGGCCAGCCGCACCATGGCATCGACAGTGATTTTGAGGCGTTTCGGATCGGTTTCCTCGGGGTCATAGTGCTCGGCCACGCGCGTGTAGTAGGTATAGGCCATCGCGTCGTCGCGGGGCACGCCCACGCCCTGGCTGTACATGTGGCCAAGGTACCAGTCGGCCACGATGTTGCCGTCGTCAGAAACACGGCGGAACAGCGTCAGCGCACGGGCATAGTCGCCGTTTTTATAGGCGCGCTTCGCCTTCTTGAGGTCATCTGTCCAGAACGGGATCTGGATTTCTGGAAGATGGATGTCAGGCGCCGCGGGCAGGTAGGAATAGAATTCGGAAAGCGGTCCCTTTCCGTCATCATCGGCGGCGGCGGCGGGCGCCAGCGTCAGCATCAGCACGCCAACGGCAAGGGCGGCATGGCGGCTGCTGAACCGAACCCGATGCATGCCCCTGAGCAGCGCCGGCCACATCACGGTTCCCGGGCGCATGTTCCGTTCAGGCGGAATCGCCTGAACGAAAAGAACATGCGCCGGGTCAATAGCTTGAGCATGATCTTGTCGCAAAACCGGTTCCACTTTTGCGGATCACGCTCCAAGCCCCCCAGCCGTGCTTTGCGATTGCAAAGCTCAAGGTGTGAACGGGATGACCCATGCTCGACGACGCCACTTTTTCTCTTCCACATCACGCGGGACACGCCGACGGCCTCCGCCAACGCGACGCTTCCCCTCGCCCGGCCAATGTCCACGCGATGGTAAAGCGCCGCTCTGCCCTGAGCCCCTATCGACCGCGCAGATAGAGTTTTTTCCCCTGCACGCTGACCACGCTAAGCAGCAATTTGGGCGGATAAAAGATTGTGATTCTGGCGGAATTGGACAGTGCTCACAAATCGGGCGGCTGTTGCATCCGCGCCACAGTTGCGCCGGTCAAACCGCCAAAGCCGCGCGCATTCCCTCGTAGACAGCTTCCTCCGCGGTGCGCGGGGTCAAGGCGTCGCCGACGATCTGGTGGGGAATTCCAAATTCCTCCAGCACGGGCGCCAGCCCGTCCTCCTGCAGATTGGGGGTGTTGAGCACAATGGTGTCGACGTCCTCCATCACCACCGCCCC
This sequence comes from Aestuariivirga sp., assembly GCF_020252405.1. GTDB lineage: Bacteria > Pseudomonadota > Alphaproteobacteria > Rhizobiales > Aestuariivirgaceae > Aestuariivirga. The sequence continues at coordinate 20,445 of NZ_JADCDA010000012.1, read as the reverse complement.
GCGCGAGGGCGTGTGAATGAAAAAAACCGTCCGCCCGTCGCCGCCGTAAAGCCGCAGCCACGGGTGAACCTCGACGCCCAGCTTGTGCAGGCGCGCGACCTGCTCGAAGCGGATATAGGCCTGGATCGAGGCCGAGGCGCAGTGGTGGTTCACGGCGAGGCGTATGTGGGCACCCTCGGCGGCCAGCTTCTCGGCGATGCCGGAGCCCGCCCAATCGCCCATCCAGTCATAAACCACCACCCTCTGGCCGGTGGTGGCCCGCCCGGCGAGGATGTCGGCGACATGGACCATCTGCGCCGCCTCGCCCTCGAAAGGCGGAGTGTGGGGCTTGGAGCCGGTGGCGAGGATGACGGCGTCCGGCTTCTCCGCCAGCAGCATGTCCCGCGTCACCTCGCTGCGGCGGTGGATTCTGGCGCCATGGCGTTCCGCCTCGGCCGTGAGGTTGGTGGCAATGCCGCCGAACTCGGCGCGCCTGGGGAGAAGCTGCGCCAGGCGGGTCTGGCCGCCGGTCTGGCGCTCGCGCTCATGGAGGTGCACCTCATGGCCGCGCTCGGCCGCCACGGCAGCCGCCTTCAGACCGGCCGGCCCGCCGCCGATGACAATGACCCTTTTGCGGATTGCGGCAGGCGGCTTGCGGGCATATTCCAGTTCGCGCCCGGTCTCCGGATGCTGGATGCAGGAGATCGGCAAGCCGAGCTGGAAGTGCCCGATACAGGCCTGGTTGCAGCCGATGCAGGCGCGGATGTCATCGACCTTCCCGGCCTTCGCCTTGTTGGCCATCTCGGGGTCCGCGATCATGGCGCGGGTCATGCCGCACATGTCGGCCGAGCCCGAAGCGAGCACCTGCTCGGCGATCTGCGGTTGGTTGATGCGACCCGCGACGAACACGGCCTTGCCCGTCGCTTGCTTCACTTTTTGGGCGAAGGGCGCAACATAAGCCGTTGAATTTGCCATGGAAGGAACGATGTGAGCAGCGCCCGAGGCGGTGGCCGACGTGCCGGCGATGACATTCAGGTAGTCAAGCTCCGGCGCCAGTGCCCGCGCGATGGCGACCGAGTCATCCTCCACCAGGCCGTCCTCGTCATGCTCGTCGCCGGACATGCGCATGCCGACGATGAATTCGCCTGGCGCCTGGGCGCGGATGGCGGAAATGACCTCGCGGGTGAAGCGCAAACGGTTATCGGGCGATCCGCCATACTGGTCCTGCCGTCGGTTGACCCAGGGGTTCATGAACTGGGCCGGCAGATAGCCGTGGCTGGCCACGATCTCGACACCGTCTGCCCCCGCCTCCGCCATGCGGCGCGCGGCCTGGGCGAAGCCATCGACGATTTCGCCGATCATCGATTGCGGCATCTCGCGAGGAATGACCTTGAAGCGCTCTGAAGGGGAATGCGACGGCGCGAAGGCCGGTTGCACCACGCCGTTGGGCCGGCCCAGCAGCTCACGGCCCGGATGGAAGAGCTGGATGAAGACTTTTGCACCCTCGCCGTGGATGGCATCCACCAGCCGGCTGAAGGGCTTGATGCAGTCATCCGAGGTGCCCATCAAAAGCGCCTCGGTGTAGCGCGAAGTCTCGTGCACGCCGACGACCTGGACGACGATGAGCCCCGCACCGCCCCTGGCGCGGGCGCGCTGGTAGGCGATCAGAGCGTCGGACGGCAGGCCGCCCTCCGGCAGATAGGTGTCATGCCCGGTCGAGAAAATGCGGTTGCGCATCTCGGTGGACTTAATTGTGAAGGGCGAGAACAGGTGCGGGAACATCATGATGGCTGATGATAACCAGCCGCCCCGCCCGCCGTCGAGCCTCACATCGAACGTTCCTCATATGCGATGAACCATTCGACCATTTCCGTCCACATGGTCTCGACCAGGGCCGGATCGACATGGTGGCCGCGGGCCAGAACGCGCACATGGTCAATGACCTGGCGCACGCGGGCGTCATCGCGCGCCGGAAGCCCGTCACGTTTCTTGACGACGACAGCCTTCTCGACCCAGCGCTGGCGCTCGGCCAGCATCTTGATGAGACTCTCGTCGATGCGGTCGATCTCCTTGCGGATCTCGCCCATGGTGAGGTTCGGGGGCTTGCTCATGGCCTGCCTCTTGCCTGCAACCGGTCCTGCCGTCAATCGGCGGGAGGGCGGGGTTCAGGCGCCACCACCCAGGGCCGCCGCCCCTGCGCACCGCGTGCCGTGGTCACCAGCGGCTCGGGACCGCTGAGGCCGATGGCATGCGCGCCATGCCGCCACAGATCGAAGCGGTCAATGCGCAAGGCCACGTTCCGGCAGTCGCCGCGCAACGGAAAACTTGCGATGAGAATGTCCACCCCTTCGCAATTCAAGGGTTTTCCCTCTCCTCCGGCGAGATAGACGACGGCCCTGCCCCGCACGGTGGCGGTGCAGCGCCCGTCGCTGCAGTTCCAGCCGGGGCGTTTGGCGGCCTCGGCCAGGCTCGCCTCCTCGCCATTGGCCTGCAGCCATTTCTCAACCGCAAAGCGCGCCCGGCGTGGCTGGGCGGGCACCAGTTGACCCGCCGTGTCGCGCAGCGCCACGTTGGCGCCCGCCGCCTCGATCAAGAGATCGGGCGGCGGCGGGGCCGGCAGAACGAGCAGCGCGCCCAGCGCCATCACCGCAAGCCCGGCAAGCCGCACCGGACCGGCCAGCAGGCAGAGCAGCACCATGCCAGCAACCATCGTCAGCATGGCCGTCAGCGGCGGCCGGGCAATGACTTCGTTGGCGCCCGGAAGCGCCGCAACGCCATTGGCAATCGCAATGACGAGTTCCAGACCCTTGCCCATCACCGTGAGCGGAAGCTGCTCCAGCCCGAACGGCATCAGCAGCACCGACAGCAGGGCGAAGGGCATGACCAGAACGCCGACCACGGGAATGGCCAGCCCATTGGCCAGCACACCATAGGGCGAGATGCGCCCGAAGTGATAGGCCGCTGGCAGGGATGACGAAAAACCGGCAATCAGCGAGGTGACGAGGCTGGCGATGAAGGCCGCGGCGGCCCAGCGCGCAATGCGCCACGCCCAGTGCGGCGTGGGTTCCTGCCCGGCGCCGTGTTCCTCCTTCCGGCGCGCCCAGAACTCATAGAAGGCGACAAGGCCCAGCACCGCCAGGAAGGACATCTGAAAACTCGCCTCGACAGCGGCCTGCGGATCGAGCACGAGGATCGCCACGGCGGCCAGCGCAAGGTTGCGCATGGAAAGCGCCGGACGGTCGACGATGACGGCAAAGAAAACAATGGCGACCATGAGGAAGGAGCGCGCCGTCGCCGTGCCGCCTTGCGCCAGCAGCATGTAGAACAGGCCCATCAGCAGCGCCGCTCCGGCAGCCCATTTGCGGATGGGAAAGCGCAGCGCCAGGCCGGGCGCCAGCGCCAGCCCCGCGCGCACCGCCCAAAACACGCTGCCCGCCACCAGCCACATATGCAGACCCGAGATCGAGAGGATGTGGTATAGCCCTGATATCAACAGGCTTTTGTTGACTTCCGGCGGAATGCTGCTGCGCTCGCCGGTGATCAGCGCCTCGGCGAAGGAGGAATAGGGTTCAGCAAGTGCGGCGCGGATGCGCGCGCCCATGGCGGCGCGGATGGCGGAGAGCCAGCTTTCGAGCGGCAGTATGGTCCGTGGAACATCAAGAATTTCAATGGTTTGTGAGGTCACCCGGCCGGTGCCGCCAACGCCGCCGAACCACAGGCTGCGGCCATAGTCGAAGGCGCCGGGCGCCACGGGTGAGGGCAAGGGCGCCAGACGGGCCCTGAAGGTGACGCGCGCGCCGGGCGGCGTGGCCCCGGCCCTCTCCGGCAGCGTAAGGCGCAAGTGATTTGGCAGGCGCTCCGGCGCAAGGCCCGCGATCTGCTCCGGTGCCAGGATCATCACCAGCCGGGTGCGCGACGAGCGATCGACGGAGACCGCCCGTCCGGTGACCGTGACCTCGCCCATGGTGAAGGCGAGGAGCGGCGTCGCGGATCGCCAGGACTGGAAACCCGCCAGTGCGAAGCCCCAGAACACAAGCCCCGCGAGCAGCAGCGGGCCTGTTGCGCGGCCCAGCCAGAAGAGCCCGGCACCCGCCGCCGCAAGGCTCGCGAGAAGCAGGGTTCCGGGCTCCTGGTCGAGGGCGAAATAGGCCCCGATTCCAAGGCTCAAGGCTGGCGCGGCCCAAAGGAAGCCGCGGCCCTGCTGGGCCTCCAGCGCCGCGCCGGTGGCGGCGGAAAACCACGCGCGGCGGGGCCGGTCATCCGCCGCCGCAGGGTCCAGCGTGGCAAGCGACATGGCACTCCCCTTACAGGCCGCGCACAGCTGTGCTAAGGCATGATCCGCAAAAGCGGAACCCGCTTTTGCGACAAGATCATGCTCAAGCTTTTGATCTGGCGGCCCGGAGCACGCAATCATCTTCCCCAACGTCAGTCAATAAGGAGAACGGCGTTCATGTCATCGCCAGTCGTCACGCGCTTCGCCCCCTCGCCCACCGGCTACCTTCACATCGGCGGCGGGCGCACGGCGCTGTTCAACTGGGCCTATGCGCGGCACATGGGCGGTAAGATGTTGTTACGCATAGAAGATACCGACCGTGAGCGGTCGACGGCGGAGGCCATTGACGCGATCATCGAGGGGCTGACCTGGCTCGGCCTGGACTGGGCGGGGGAGCCCGTCTCGCAGTTCGGGCGGGCCGGGCGGCACCGGCAGGTGGCGGAGGAATTGCTCGCGCAGGGAAAGGCTTACCGCTGCTATTGCACGCCGGAGGAGCTGGAGGCGATGCGGGCCAGGGCGGAGGCCGAGAAGCGGCCGATCCGCTATGACGGGACGTGGCGCGACCGCGCCCCCCAGGAGGTGCGGGCGGGGGTGAAGCCGGCCATCCGCTTCAGGGCGCCACAGCAGGGCGAGACCGTGATCGAGGATGCTGTCCAGGGCAGAGTCGTCTTTCCGAACAAGGACTTGGATGATCTGATCATCCTGCGCTCGGATGGCAATCCGACCTATAATCTGTCCGTCGTGGTGGATGACCATGACATGGGTGTGACCCACATCATCCGCGGTGTGGACCACCTGACCAACGCGGCCCGGCAGAGCCAGATTTACCAGGCCATGGGCTGGCGGGCGCCGCACATGAGCCATATCCCGCTGATCCACGGGCCGGATGGGGCAAAGCTCTCCAAGAGGCATGGGGCACTGGGTGTCGAGGCCTATCGGGCCATGGGCTATCTCCCTGAAGCGATGAGGAATTATCTGGCCCGCTTAAGCTGGAGCCATGGCGATGACGAGATCTTTTCGACCGGGCAGCTGGTCGAGTGGTTCGACCTCGACGCCATCGGCAAGTCGGCGGCGCGGTTCGATTTTGCCAGGCTGGAGAACCTGAACGGCCACTATATGCGCCATATGCCGGATGACAAGTTATTGATATCGTTCATTGATTTCCTGCCGTATGGTGAGGGCGGCAAGGCCATGAGGGCGAAGATCGACGACGCGATGAGAGTTAAGCTGCTGCGTGCGATTCCCGGATTGAAGGAGCGTGCCAAGACATTGGTGGAATTGAAGAATGGCGCGCAATTCCTGTTCGCGGAACGGCCCCTGCCGATGGATGACAAGGCGCGGCAGATCATCCGGGATGGCGGCGCCCACGTGCTGGGCGCGGTGATTCCGGTGCTTGAGCAGGTTGTGAACTGGCAGGCGCATGATCTTGAAACGGCTGTAAAATCCTACGCCGAGGCGGCCGGGCTGAAGCTCGGCAAGGTGGCGCAGCCCTTGCGCGCGGCGTTGACCGGCGCCTCGACCTCGCCCGGCATCTTCGACGTGCTGGACGTGCTGGGCCGGGGGGAGTCGCTCGGCCGGTTGCGCGATCAGGCGTCGTCCTGATGCAGTTTTCCGGTCGCAAACAGGTTGCTGCCGGTGCACAAAAGCGTTGTCGCCGTAGCGTGCCGGTTGCCGTCCGAAGTGCAACTGACTCATGTTGCGGCAGATGCCAAAATGCATGCCGCCGCAGGATGGCGATGGGCGGCGGACAGCCAGGCGGCCGGCGGACCAGCGCATCAGGTCAGTGACGTTGACCTTTCCATGGTGCGGTGCAATAGTCGGTAACGGAAAAAATTCAGACACGGGAGGCCGCAATGGCTGACGATCCGAAGAAGGCAGTTCTCGAATTCGCGGGAAAGTCGGTGGACATGCCGGTCAGATCCGGCACCATCGGGCCGGACGTGGTCGACATCACGAGGCTCTATGCCCAGACCGGCGCCTTCACCTTTGACCCCGGCTTCACCTCCACCGCCTCCTGCGAATCCAAGATCACCTATATCGACGGCGATGCGGGCGTGCTGCTCTACCGCGGCTACCCCATCGAGCAGCTGGCCGAGCACGGCGACTTCCTGGAGACCTGCTACCTGCTCTATTACGGCGAGCTTCCCACCCCCCCGCAGAGGCAGGAGTTCGACAGGAACATCACCTACCACACCATGGTGCACGAGCAGATGACCCGCTTCTACCAGGGCTTCCGCCGCGACGCGCATCCGATGGCGGTGATGGTGGCGGTGGTCGGCGCCATGTCGGCCTTCTACCATGACTCGACCGACGTCAACGACGCCCGCCAGCGCGAGATCGCCTGCCACCGGATGATCGCCAAGCTGCCGACGATCGCCGCCATGGCCTATAAGTATCACATCGGCCAGCCCTTCGTTTACCCGCGGAACAGCCTTTCCTACGCGGCGAACTTTCTGCGCATGTGCTTTGCCGTGCCGTGCGAGGACTATGCGGTGAATCCGGTCCTGGCGCGCGCCATGGACCGGATTTTCATCCTGCACGCCGACCATGAGCAGAATGCGTCCACCTCCACGGTGCGGCTTGCGGGCTCGTCGGGCGCCAACCCCTTCGCCTGCATCGCGGCGGGCATTGCCTGCCTGTGGGGCCCGGCCCATGGCGGCGCCAACGAGGCGGCGCTGGAAATGCTGCAGCAGATCGGCGACCCGGCCAGGGTTCCGGACTTCATCGCCAGGGTGAAGGACAAGACCTCCCACATCCGGCTGATGGGCTTTGGCCACCGCGTCTATAAAAACTATGACCCGCGCGCCAAGATCATGCAGAAGACGGCGCATGAGGTGCTGGCCGAACTCGGCATCAAGGACGACCCGCTGCTGGAAGTGGCGCGCGTTCTCGAACAGGCGGCGCTGTCCGACCCGTATTTCATCGAACGCAAGCTTTACCCGAATGTGGATTTCTATTCCGGCATCATCCTGCGCGCCCTTGGCTTCCCCACCTCGATGTTCACCGTGCTCTTCGCGCTCGCCCGCACCGTGGGCTGGATCTCGCAGTGGAAGGAAATGATCGAAGAGCCCGGCCAGAAAATCGGCCGCCCCCGCCAGCTCTACACCGGCGCGCCCCGCCGCGATTACGTGCCGCTGACAAAGCGCGGGACGTGAGCCGCGCCCGCGGGGGCAATTGGGATACTGCGGCGCGGCAACTCCGCTGGTCAGCAGGCAGACGCGCCAGTCGGATTGCTTTTTGTCGGCTTCCAAATCGCTTGGGGCATGATCCGCAAAGGTGAAACCGCTTTTGCGGATCATGCTCCTCGAGCGGCGGGCGGTCATGCAGAATCGGGGTCTTTTACCTCCCCCTCGTGGGGAGGCGAATCGCATATGGCGGCGGCGTGTCTTGTGCCATGTCAATTTTCCCTTCTCCCGTCGCGGTACGCGATGGGAGAAGGGAACCCATATGCGATAGCCCTGCCCACGAGGGGGAGGGAAATCCTAATGGAGTCAATTGACCGCCCGCCGCTCCAGCGGCAGACAAGTCCCCTCATCTCCCCGTTGCGTTCCGCAACGGGTCCCTTCTTCTCCCGCTGAAGGAGCGGGAGAAGACAGGCCGCACGTCGCAAGACCACATGATTCGACTTGAGCGCTCTTCGCTTTAGACTGTCCTGAGATACCATTCGAAGTCGCGCGCCGTGGGCTCGGCATAGAAGCGGTCGGCCTCGACTTCCTTCAGCGTGCAGTAAGTGTCGATGAATTCCTTGCCGAAATATTCCTTGAGGATCGAGGCGCGCCAGAAGGCGTCAATGGCGTCGAACCAGTTGCCCGGAATGTATTTGGCCCGCCGCTCATAGCCATTGCCGCTGACCGGGTTGCCGGGGTCGCATTTTCCGGTGATGCCGTGATGCATGCCCGCGAGGACCGCCGCCATCACGAGATAGGGGTTGGCGTCAGCGCCCGAGGGGCGATGTTCGATGTGGCAGGCCTCGGGCGGGCCGGCGGGAATGCGCAGGGACACCGTGCGGTTGTTGATGCCCCAGCTGGCCGAGACGGGCGCATAGGAGTTGCGGCGGAAGCGGCGGTAGGAGTTCGCATTGGGCGCGAAGATCAGCATCGACTCCGCCATCGCCGCCTTGAGGCCGCCGATGGCGTGCATCAGCAGCCCGTTCCGTGTGGGGTCCTCCGCGGCGAACAGGTTGTTGCCGTCTTGATCGCCGAGCGAGACGTGGATGTGCATGCCCGATCCCGTCCAGGCGGAATAGGGCTTGGCCATGAAGGTGGCGGCCAGGCCGTGCTTCTCGGCCACGTTCTTGATCAGCCGCTTCAGCAGGATGCCCTCGTCGCAGGCCTTGAGAACATCGGCGCGGTGGCGCAGCACGATCTCCATCTGGCCCGGCGCATATTCCGAGATCAGCGTCCTGGCCGGCAGACCCTGAACCCCGCACATGGCATAGAGGTCCTGGAAGAAGGGCGCGAAGTCCTCCGTATCCTGAAGATAATAGGCCTGGTAATGCCGAGGCCGCGCCTCGTTGATCAGCGACTTGGGCGCAACCGGCCTGCCGGCCAGCGCGGACGCCCGGTCCATCAGGAAGAACTCGAGCTCGACCGCGCCCACCGGCCTCATGCCGAGTTCGGTCTCGAAGCGCCTGACGATCTTCTCCAGCGCATTGCGCGGGTCGGCGTAATGCGGCGTGCCGTCGAGGTCATGCACGGTGGCGATGTATTGCGCGGTGGGCGCCTGCGCCCAGGGCACGCGCATCATGGAGCCCGGCACCGGCCACATCAGCATGTCGCGGTCGCCTTCGTCGAAGACGAGGCCGGTTTCCGGCACGTCCTGACCGGTCACATCGAGCACGAGCGCCGAGATCGGCAGGAAGCGGCCGTCCTTCCAGGCCGGCGCCGCCTCGTCGCGGCGCAGCACCTTGCCGCGGGCCACGCCGCACATGTCGGTCCAGATCACATGGACGCTTTCGATGTCCGGGTTCTGGTCGAGGAAGGCCTGCGCTTCCGCCTCCCGGCGGGGGAACACGAGTGTCATTCTGCTTGCTCCTCAGCCCATCAATTCAGCGAGACAGCGGTCGAGTCCATCGACCAGCCGGTCCACATGCGCCCCGACCGTCGCCGGGCAGATGAGCATCATGTTGTGGAAGGGGGTGACGATCACCCCGCGATTGAGCAGATAGTGATGCACGGCTTTATCGATGGGCCGATGGATCACTCTTGCGGCCTCGCCGCCGTTGCGGGGCCTTTGGGGAGTGCACATGAACTCCACCCGGGCGCCGGCACGGACGACGTGCCACGGCGCGTCATGTTTGATGATGACATCGGCAATCCCCTTCTCGAGGCGCCTGGCCAGCGCCAGGAGGGGACCGAACGCCTCCCCGGTGAAATAGTTTTCCAGCACGGCGCGCATCAGCGCCAGCTGGATCCTGGAGCCCGACAGCGTGGTGCCGATGCCGGAATGGCCGGGCGTGCGCGTCTCGAGGAACGTCCGGATGCGGTCCGCCACGTCCTGTGTGAAGCCATAGACCGCGGCGGGAATGCCCCCGGCAATGGGCTTGCCCAGCACCATGGCGTCGGGCTCCAGCCCATATTCGCGGGTGTAGCCGCCGGGGCCTGACGACATGCAATGCGTCTCGTCGATCGCCAGCAGCGTGCCGTATTCGCGGGTGAGGGCGCGGAGCGCCGCGTGATAGCCGTCATCCGCCAGCACCATGCCCACATTGGTCATGATCGGTTCGGCCAGCACGCAGGCGACGTCCCTGTCCGCCAGCGCCTTCCGGAGGGCCGGGATATCGTTGAACTCGACGGCCTTGGTGAACTGCGTAAGGTCGCGCACCTCGCCGATCAGGGCCGGGTCGGCATGGGGCGTGCCGCCATCGATGGTGACGTAAGTCTCGTCCACCGCGCCGTGGTAGCAATGGTTGAAGACCAGGATCTTGCTCCGGCCGGTGATCGCCCGGCACCATTTGATGACGGCGCGGTTGGCGTCCGACGCGGTGGCCGTCACCTGCCAGCAGGGCAGGCCGAAGCGGTCTTCCAGCAGCTTGCCGACAACCGCCGCATCGGGTGAGGGCATCATGGTGGTGAGGCCGTTCGCGCCCTCGCGTGCGAGTGCATCGGCCACGGGCGGCGGCGAATGGCCGAACATGGCGCCGGTGTCGCCCAGGCAGAAGTCGATATAGCGGTGGCCATCAGCGTCAATGAGGTCCACGCCTTGCGCATTGGCGATGAAGAGGGGAAAGGGGGTGCCCCAGTCCACCATCCAGTGCATCGGAACACCCTTCAGCCAGTTGCGCGCCGCGTCGTCCGAGAGCTTTTTGGAAGTGGGGTTGCGCTGGGTGAAGAGGGCCTCTTCGCGGCTCAGCATGGCCTTTATCGCTTGCTCCGGAATGCTGCGCGGCATGATATCCTTCTGGACGGTTGACGTTGGCCACTTTCCTAGCCCCCCGCCCCCGAAGCCACAACCCCCATGGATTCAGATGGCGGAATCATGCTTAGAGCGGGTCAGCATGAGGGAGCCCGGTCCATGGCCCGCACCGTCTTCGTGAACGGCGAGTATCTTCCGGAAACGGAAGCGAAAATATCGATATTCGACCGTGGCTTCCTGTTCGCCGACGGAGTTTATGAAGTGAGCGCGGTGATCGGCGGCAGGCTGGTTGACTACACCGCGCATATGGAGCGGCTTGGCCGTTCGCTGAACGAACTCCGCATGGCCTGGCCCTGCCCGCGCGAGGCGCTTGACGCGATGCATGCGGAGCTCATCAGGCGCAATGGGCTCGCGGAGGGCATCATCTACATGCAGGTGACGCGGGGTGCGGCGGACCGCGCCTTCAACTTCCCCAGGGGCGACGTGAAGCCAACCCTGATCGCCTTCACCCAGGCCATGAGCCTGGTCAGCAATCCCAATGCGGTGACGGGCATCAAGGTCATCACCACGCCGGACCTGCGCTGGGCGCGGCGCGACATCAAGACGGTGATGCTGCTGGCCCCCGCGCTGGGCAAGCAGGAGGCCTATGAGAAGGGCGCGCAGGAGGCCTGGATGGTGGAGCACGGCTTCGTCACCGAGGGCACGTCCTCCAACGCCTATATCGTCAAGGACGGCAAGGTCATCACGAGGCATCTCTCCAGCGAGATCCTCGCCGGCTGCACCAGGCGGGCACTGATGCGGCTGGCCCGGGAAGAGGGGGTCGAGATCGTCGAAGGCAAGTTCACGGTGGCGGAGGCGCTCGCGGCCGACGAAGCCTTCCTCACCTCCGCCTCGCAATTCGTCATGCCCATCGTGGAGATCGACGGCAAAAGGATCGGCGGCGGCCAACCGGGGCCGGTGGTCAGAAAGCTGCGCGAGCTGTTCCTGAAGGAAGCCGCGGCGTAGGCAGCGGCGCGCCCCGGACCCCCGATGCCGTCACCCCGGCGGCAAGCAGGACCCCAGCTTCGGGCGCAACCGGCTGAGGGGTGGCCGCCACGCCGGGCCACGCCCTGAATTGCCGCTTGACCCCTCATCATGGGAAGGTCCACACCCATGACCCAAATGTCACCCGCCCCGCTCCAGAGCCTCCCCGTGGAGGGCATGACCTGCGCCTCCTGCGTGCGCCGGGTGGAGAAGGCCATCGCCGCCGTGCCGGGCGTCGTCTCCGCGACCGTCAACCTCGCCACGGAGCGCGCCACGGTGGAGCTCCTCGCCGGCACGCCGCTCTCCTCCGTCGAGGCCGCCATTCGTCAGGCGGGCTATGAGACGCGTCGTCCCGATGCGGCCGATCCCGATGCGCTCCGGGCGGCTAAGGACAAGGAGCACGCCAGCCTCACGCGGGACTTTCTCATTGCCGCCGTCTTCACCCTGCCGCTTTTCATCATGGAGATGGGCGGCCATCTCATCCCCGCCGTGGGCCACTGGCTCCATGGCGTGGACCGCTTCAAGCTCCATCTCCTCTACTTCGTGCTGGCGACCATCGTGCAGTTCGGCCCCGGCCTGCGCTTCTACAGGACGGGCGTTCCCAACCTTCTGAAGCTCGCGCCGGACATGAATTCGCTGGTGGTGCTGGGCTCCACCGCGGCCTGGGGCTATTCCGTGGCCGCCACATTCTGGCCCGCGCTGCTGCCGGAAGGCACGCAGAACGTCTATTACGAATCCTCCGCCGTCATCGTCACGCTGATCCTCCTGGGCCGCCTGCTGGAAGCCCGCGCCAGGGGCCGCACCGGCGCGGCCGTCGCAAAGCTCGTCGGCCTTCAGGCCAAGTCGGCGCGCGTCGAACGCGATGGCATGACCGTGGAACTGCCTCTCGACCAGGTGGTGGTGGGCGACATCGTGCAGGTGCGACCGGGCGACCGGCTGCCGGTCGATGGCGTGGTGGTCGCGGGTTCGTCCTTCGTCGATGAGGCGATGATCACCGGCGAGCCCGTTCCCGTGGCGAAGGCACAAGGCGTGGAGGTTGTCGGCGGCACTATCAACAAGACCGGCAGTTTCACCTATCGCGCCACCAAGGTGGGGGCCGACACGCTCCTCGCCCAGATCATCCGCATGGTGGAGCAGGCGCAGGGCGCCAGGCTGCCGATCCAGGCGCTGGTCGACCGCATCACCGCCTGGTTCGTGCCCGCGGTGATGGCGGTGGCGGGCTTGACCTTCCTCGTCTGGCTCCTCCTCGGCCCGCAGCCCGCGCTTGCCTTCGGCCTCGTCAATGCCGTCGCCGTGCTCATCATCGCCTGTCCCTGCGCCATGGGCCTCGCGACGCCCACGTCCATCATGGTCGGCACGGGCCGCGCCGCCGAACTCGGCGTCCTCTTCCGCAGGGGCGAGGCGCTGCAAGCCTTGCGCGACGTCGCGGTGGTGGCGCTGGACAAGACCGGCACGCTCACCGAAGGCCGCCCGGAGCTCACCGATTTCGAGCTTCACGGCGTCCCACCCGGTGACGCGCTGGCCCTTGTCGCCGCGGTCGAGAACTCCTCCGAACACCCCATCGCCGCCGCCATCGTCTCCGCCGCCCGGGCAAGGGGCCTCGCCATTCCCGCCGTCCATGGCTTCGAGGCCATCCCCGGCTTCGGCGCGCGCGGGCTTGCCGGGGGCCATGACGTCGCCGTGGGTGCCGGCCGCTATATGGCGAAGCTTGGCCTCGACGTGTCCTCTTTCGCCGCAAGCGCCGAACGTCTGGGCCGGCAGGGCAAGACTCCGTTTTATGCCGCCATCGACGGCAAGCTCGCCGCCATCATCGCCGTGGCCGATCCGGTGAAGCCCACGACCCCCGCCGCCATCGCAGCGCTCCACGCCATGGGTCTCAAGGTCGCGATGATCACCGGCGACAACCGCCGCACGGCGGAGGCCATCGCCAGGACGCTGGGCATCGACGAGGTCGTCGCCGAGGTGCTGCCGGAGGGCAAGGTGGAGGCCATCGCGCGCCTCAAGGCGCAAGGCCCGGTCGCTTTCGTGGGCGACGGCATCAACGATGCGCCGGCACTGGCCGCGGCGGACACCGGCATCGCCATCGGCACCGGCACGGACATCGCCATCGAGAGCGCTGACGTGGTGCTGATGTCGGGCGACCTCCGCGGCGTGCCCACCGCCATCGGCCTCTCCCGGGCCGTCGTCCGCAACATCAAGCAAAACCTGTTCTGGGCCTTCGCATACAACGTCTTGCTCATACCCGTCGCCGCCGGGGCGCTCTATCCGGTCAACGGCACGCTCCTGTCGCCCATGATCGGGGCGGGGGCCATGGCGCTCTCCAGCGTCTTCGTCGTCAGCAATGCCCTCAGGCTCCGCCGCTACCGTCCGACGGAGGATCGCGCCGGAGCATGGCAAAGCGCCCCTCTGACAAGCCCCGCGAAAGCGCGGACATAACCACCCGATCGAAGTCGATTGTCATGGTGACAGCAGGCCCAGTTGTGCAATCACCGGGAGCCAGGCGGAGGGCTGCCCGCGTGCGACCCCCGGCCATCCCGGCAAGGGCTTCGCAAAACACTGCTCGCCGCCACCTCCAGAACGGGCGCGGGCAAGGTTTGCAACACCCGCATCATTGCCCCGAAGGGCAGCCGCGACAGCTCATCCATCACAAGCAACTCATTGAAAGCATTGCGTGTTTCGCTGTCGATTCCGGGCATGCCTGTGTCCAATCGTTTTCAGAGAACGATTGTAGCAGCATCCCGCAACGAGTCCCGCGGGAACCGTGGCAAGGTATGTGCATCCTCACCACGCCGGTTTGAACTTTCTGAAACTTTTCAATAATGACAATCAAGGGCGCGCCTCGCGGGCGGCTTCACCGTCAGACGCCGCACCGCGCCTCGGAACACGACCGTCACGCGCCGTCGAGCAGCCTTGCCACCAGCTTGTCGATCTTCTGGGCGATGCCGGCCTCGGTGAGGGCGTCACGGACCAGCCTCCTGGCGCGCTGGAACTTCATGCCATCGGGAATTTCGACTGTTGACGCCAGGTTCTCCGCATCAGCCGCTGCGGCAGCGAGACGCCGATGAAGATTTGAGTCCGGATCAAAAACGGGCCAATTCAAGTTAAACATAACTTTGGCAAAGTCTCGCGCACCCCATTGCCCCCGGCTCTGATACATCTCTACCCTTCTCCGCGACTCTTCACTATTGAAAAAGGCTGACAGATATCTTGCTTCCTCGATTGTCTTCACTTTCGACCAATAAAGAGCAAAATCGATAATTGTTCTGTCATCCTGCAGGATGGCGGAGGCTTGGAGACTGCCAGATCGGCAATAAAGTACCTTAATTCCGCCTATCGGAAACTGCGAACCGAGCTCATTGTGATAGTTCCATCTCCCGACAAGAGTCATTTTTCCGCTTTCGGCGTTCTCCTCCCACACCTTTTCCGCCCTCATCATCCAGGATGTCAGGCCGGAATATCCCCGGTTTGCGGCGGCATCCGCGTCGAGCACCGCTCCCTTTTCGGTCACGGGAACCACGCCCTCGAAGGGCCTCAAGACTCGGTAAGGCAAGATGCTCTCGCCCAGCAGCACCGGGCGGATGAATTCCGCCTCCACACGGCCTTCGATGCCGCTGAGTGACTTCCAGGGCTCCTTTTCCTGGCTGTTGCGGCGGCTGACGACGAAGGGTGAGGATCTATCGGGGGCCAGCCGTCCACCCGTCTGGCCGCGTTCGACGAGGCACAGCATGCGGGGAACCAGCGTTGCGCCTTGCCGGAAAGCCTTGCGGTAAGCCGAGCCGCTCTCGAAATTGGCCTCCTCCGGCCGCGGCGCATCGTTGCGGACCTGAAGATGCCGGTCGGCCAGTTCCTCCGGCGCATCGCGATAGGGTAGATTGCCGGCATAGGCCGTCACGATATCCGGCACGGGCCTGGCGGTGGCGCGCTTGCGCGCGAACAGCACGCAGGCCGGAACGGGAAACAGCGGCTGCACGCCGTCATCCATCGTCCAGGCTGCATCATAGGCAAGCCGGGTGGAGTGGAAGGACCCGCGGCGAAGCTCGGCGAATTGCCCGCGTGTGAGGGCGGCGAGCGGCAAGACAAACGCAATCCGGCCCGCCGCGCGAAGATAGAGATCCGCCGCGCGCACCATGAACAGGGCGCAGAGATCGTTCTGGGTGGCCAATTTGCCGCCCACATAGACCCGTTCGCCCCTGGCGAGTTCCCTGAACTTCTTCTGCAGATCAGCGCTCATGTGGCGGAAAGCGACCCAGGGCGGGTTGCCCACGGCAACATTCGCCCAGCCACCCGCCGCCGAGAAAAAGAGAGGCCGCGAGAGATTGCGGGCAACATAAGCCCAGACGGAGTCGCGTCCGTCGCGGCGCAGCCTGTCAAACACCACATAGGTCTTGCCCATGTCCTTGATGGCGAACTCTTCTTCCTGATTGATGTCGCGCTTGTAGTGCTGTTCCACGATCCGCTTGAGCGCCGCCTCGATTTGATCGCGCTTCATGCCTTCGAGAGACCCCGTGCGCATGCGCTCGATGGCTTTGTCGAACAGCGCCGGATCGCGGCAAAAAGTGTCCGGAAAATCCAGCTGCTCGCGCCCGTTTTCGCCTTCGCCGCTGGTGCTGTTGCCGGCGGACGACGGCGGAACCTTGATTGTGAGTTCCTTGCCGCCCATCCACTCCGAAATGGACAGCTGCATCGCGTCACCCAGATAGACGGGGATCGAAACCGCGCCATCGCGCGCGCCAAGCGCCGGGGCAAGCGCCAGAAGGTAGGTGACGCGGGCAATGATGACGGAGACGGGGTGAATGTCCATGCCGGCGACATGGGCCGTCACCTCGGCGGCCACCATGTTTGGCTTCATGCCCGCGTCCTCGGCCTCGGCGATGAAGTTCCGCACGGCGTGAAACAGAAAAGTTCCCGAACCGCAGGCCGGGTCCAGCACGCGTTGCTCAACCGGAGCGGTGACCGACTGCCGGACCACCTTCGCCGCAAGCCAGTCCGGCGTATAGTATTCTCCCAGGCCATGCCGCTCCGCGCGGTCTATCAGGGATTCATAGAGAACCTTGAGAACATCGGATTGAACTTCGCGCAGGCGGAAACGGCGAACATGCGCCATGATGCGGCGAACCAGGTCCTCGCCCTCGGCGCTCGCCGTCACCCAGTCGAAGAAGTCGCTTTCCACCGCGCCCAGGATGTTGAGACGCTGAAAGCTTTCGCCTGACAGCAGCCGCCTGGGATCATCCTCATTGACATCCAGAACCGCCAGCGCGATGGCCTTGGCCACGATCACGAGATAGCTGTGCTGCAACCAAAGTTCGTCGTTTTCGATCTCCTTGCCATAGACAAGCTTCAGGAGCGATGACCAGAGCTGCCGCTTCAGCATTGTGGCGCGGTCGGCCTTCAGCGCGTTCCACAGCTGGCGCAGCCCATCGCTGGCGCGCCGGTAGGCGACCGAGCCGTAGCCCAGTTCCGCCTTGATGTTGATGACGTCCGGCGGCAGAGACGACTTGAGGGCCAGCACGCCATCGAGCCATGCCAGAAACTCCGCCGCCTTTTCGGGATTGAGCTGGGTTTCCTTGAAATTCGAAAGCTTGCCCCCGGAAAGCTCGAAAACCGACCAGCGAAGTCCGTCGGAGGCAATGCCGACAAAGCGCTCGCCTTCCTCCGCCTCCCGGTCCCGCAGGTAGTCGGGCATACGGCGCTCGACGTCGGCCCACTCCCGCGCGAGGTTGGATTTCGCTTCGAAAACCGTTCTGCCGATCAGAGCGTCCAGACGGCCCCTCACCTCCGGTATGCGCCGCTCAAATTCGAGATTGGCGCGGTCGACCTGGAACTCCTCAATCAGCAATTCGCGGAAGTCGGCCTTGACTTCGTCATGGCCGGGCTGCGATGCGAGATGACGCAGAATGTCGAGGGTCCGGCTTTCGGCTTGTTTCGCGGAGTTCATAATTGCTTTCTAGAGTATGATCCGCAAAAGTGGAACCGCTATTGCGATAAGACCATGATCAACGTCCTGATCTGGCGCATGTTCCGGGAAAGGGACAGGAAGATGCCGCCGGATTTTGTCTATTCTCTTCCGCCGGGCGGCATCTTTGCCACCGTCCTGCCGGTGGCCGGGATCACGGTCGCGATCATGCTGTTCGTCATCGTGCAGCATGACAGGCCCTTCTCCGGGGCTGCCGCCATCCTGCCGGGGCCCATTCCGTGGGCGACCGGCGCGGAGATGTGACATGGTGCGGATCCTCCATGACGGCCGGCGCTACAGTCTCGAGGACCATAGGGGCGAAGCTTCATTGCTTGACCTGATGAAGTGGCAGATGGAGGGAAACCGCGCCCGTTGGCCCTGGCGCGTGAGCAACCGCGGCTTTCCGCCGCCGCCCCGGCGCGTCGAGGGCGATGCGCTGAAGGCCACCTGGGTCGGGCACGCGACGGTGCTGCTGCAGACGCGGGGTCTCAATATCCTCACCGATCCGTTTCTGTCGTCCAGGGCGAGCCCTGTTCCCTTCGCGGGTCCGCGCCGTGCAAGGCCTGCCGCTCTCACCGCCGAAACGCTTCCGCCCATCGACATCATCCTGCTCAGCCACAATCACTATGACCACATGGACCTGCCGGCGCTGCGGCGCATTGCAAGGCGCCACGCCGCGCATGTGGTGACGCCGCATGGCAATGCGCGCTGGGTCAGGCGCGCATCATCGTCCTTCGGCATCGACGAGCTGGGCTGGGGCGACAGCGTTGAGCACAAGGGCCTGCGCATTCATCTCACGCCCGCCCTGCACTGGTCGAAGCGCGGGCTGTTCGACGCCAACACCGCGCTGTGGGGCGCCTTTATTGTGGAGACGCCGGGCGGCCCCATCTATTTCGCCGCCGACACCGGCTTCGGCACGGGCTCAACCTTCAGCGATGTGCGCGGGCGTTTCGGACCGCCGCGCCTGTCGCTGCTGCCCATCGGCGCCTATGAGCCGCGCTGGTTCATGCATCCGCAGCACATGAACCCGGAGGAGGCGGTGAAGGCGCACAATATTCTGGAAAGCCGCGCCAGCCTCGCCATCCACCACGGCACCATTCAGCTCACCGACGAGGCGATCGATGCGCCGGTGGCGGCGCTGAAGAGCGCGCTCGAACAGTATTCGGTTGACCCCGCTTCCTTCCTGGTGCCTGATGCGGGCGAAACGCTGGACATCGACTGAGGCCATGATGACGACGGGACGCGCGGGGCTTGCCGCCGCATTCCTTCTGCTGTCCGCCGCTCCGGCCTTCGCCGCGGAGGGTCTTGACGGGCGCACGCTGGGCCTGCCCTGGGCCATCCCCTTCCTCGGCATGCTGCTGTCGATCGCCGTCTTCCCGCTGGTGGCGGCGGACTTCTGGCATCATCACCGCGGCAAGGTGGCGGCTTTCTGGGCGCTGCTCGCGCTGATCCCCATCGTGGTGACGCGGAGCCCCGGCACCGCGGGCGAAGCGCTGGTGCATACGGCACTCATGGAATACATTCCCTTCATCCTGCTGCTGCTGGCGCTGTTCACCGTGGCGGGCGGCATCGTGGTGCGGGGCAATCTGCATGGTTCGCCCGCCACGAACACCGCGTTGCTGGCAATCGGCGCGGGTCTGGCCTCCATCATCGGCACCACGGGCGCGGCGATGATCATGATAAGGCCGCTGATCCGCGCCAACGATGACCGCAAGCACAATGCGCATGTTTTCGTGTTCTTCATCTTCCTCGTGGCCAACGCCGGCGGCGCGCTCACCCCGCTGGGCGACCCGCCGCTGTTCCTGGGCTTCCTGCGCGGCGTGAGCTTCTTCTGGCCCACGGTGCACCTGCTGCTGCCCGCGCTCATGATCGTTGGCGTGCTGCTCGCCCTGTTCTTCGCGATGGACAGCGCCGTCTACCGCAAGGAAGGCCACCTGCCGCGCGACCCCACGCCGGACGGCGCGCCGCTGCGCGTGCTGGGGGGCATCAACTTCCTGCTGATCGCCGCGATCATCGCAACCATTCTGCTCTCCGCCTCGGTGGATTTGGGCGACGTGGTGATTTTCGGCACGCATGAACCCGTCGCCGCGCTGCTGCGCGATGGGGCCTTCATCGTCATCGTCGGCCTGTCGCTTGCCTTCACGCCGCAGGAACGCCGCGCGGCGAATAAGTTCGACTGGGAGCCGATCAAGGAGGTGGCGCAGCTCTTCGCGGGCATCTTCATCACCATCATCCCGGTGCTGGCGATGCTGAAGACGGGAATGGGCGGCGTCTTCGCGCCGCTCGTCTCGCTTGTCCAGGGGCCGGGCGGCGAGCCCGACAACCTCGCCTATTTCTGGATCACCGGCGGGCTCTCGTCCTTCCTCGACAACGCGCCCACTTACCTGGTGTTCTTCGAACTGGCGGGCGGCGACCCGCAATACCTGATGACCGAGGGAGCGACGACGCTCGCCGCCATCTCGGCGGGTGCGGTGTTCATGGGCGCCAACACCTATATCGGCAATGCGCCCAATTTCATGGTCTATGCCATGGCGCGCAACGCCGGCGTGAAAATGCCGGGCTTCTTCGGCTATATGCTGTGGTCAGGCGCGATCCTGCTGCCGCTTTTCGCGGTGGTGGGCTGGGTGTTTTTCGCGGGGTAGGGCGTGGCCGTCACCCTTCACACTCACCTTACGCGGGCTTGACCCGCGTATCCTTTCTGGTCACCGCGAAAGAGGATGTCCGGGTCAAGCAACTGTCGATTTTCAGTAGCTGTGGCGGAACTCCGTGTTGTCTCGCATGATGGCATTGAGGATGGTGAGGAACTTGTGCATGGCTGCGACGAGGGCGACCTTGAAGGGTTTTCCGGCTTCCCGGAGTCGTT
>NZ_JADCDA010000011.1 GCF_020252405.1 Aestuariivirga sp. | reverse complement strand
TCGCCAACGCGCAAAACTCACGCCTCAACTCCATCACCGACATAGCTCCCCATGGCATCGCCCACCTCCCTGAAAGTCAGGCAAATGTGTTACCCATGTCCCCGAACAGGTGTTACCCTTGTCTCCGGTCTGTACACCCACGAGGGGGAGGGAAATCCTAGTGGAGTCAATTGACCGCCCGCCGCTTTAGCGGTGGTTCCCCTGCCCTTCATTGACATGTATCAAATCCGCTCCCGTGAGCCGCGCCTTGGCCCCGGCAACATTGAGCCCCGATGAAAACCTCGCTTGAACACCTCGAAAAACTGATCGCCTTTCCCAGCGTGAGCCGGAACTCGAACCTCGATCTCATCGCCTATGTGCATGATTTCCTTGGAGGCTTCGGCATCGAGTCACTCATCTTGCACGATGAGGATGGGCGGAAGGCCAATCTCTGGGCCACCGTCGGGCCGAAGGACAAGCCGGGCATCGTGCTGTCGGGCCACACCGACGTGGTCCCGGTCGAAGGCCAGGCGTGGTCCTCCGATCCCTTCAGGCTGGAAAAGAGAAACGGAAACTATTTCGGCCGCGGCACGGCGGATATGAAGGGCTTCATCGCCTGCTGCCTGCGCGCCGCCGAGATCGCATCGTCCCGCACGCTGCACATGCCCATCAACCTCGCCTTCTCCTATGACGAGGAGATCGGCTGCGTCGGCGTCAGGCGGCTGCTCGACATCCTGAAAGACGCGCCGGTGAAACCGCGCCTCTGCATCGTCGGCGAGCCGACGCTGATGCAGGCCGTCACCGCGCACAAGGGCAAGCTCGGCTTCCGCGTCACCGCCCACGGGCTTGAGGCGCATTCGAGACTCGCCCCCAGCGGCGTCAACGCCATCTACATGGCCTCCGATCTCATCGGCGCGATCCGTGCCATCCAGCAGGACATCGCCGATAATGGCCTGCGCGACGGCGACTACGAGGTGGCTTACACCACGCTGCATGTGGGCAAGATGCAGGGCGGCGAGGTGATGAACATCGTGCCCAACCGCTGCAGCTTCGATTTCGAGATCCGCTATCTGCCGGATGACGACGAGACCGCCGTCGTCACCCGCATCAAGGCCGCCGCCGAGGAGATCGCCGCGGGCTATCGCAACGTCTTCGGGCTCGCGCGCTTCGAATTCGCGGACTTGCAGAGCTATCCAGCCATGAACACACCCGTCGACAGCGAGGCGGTGAAGTTCGTCCACGCGCTGACCGGCGGCAATTCCACCGGCAAGATCACCTTCGGCACCGAGGGCGGTTTGTTCCAGCAGGCATTGGGCACACCCGCCGTGGTCTGCGGCCCCGGCAACATCGCGGTGGCGCACAAGCCCGACGAGCACGTGAGCGAGGCACAAATGGCGCAGTGCGACCGCATGCTGGAGAGATTGGTGGAGAAGCTGGCGCCTTAGAGCGTCCTCGTCCCACTCTCATCATGGCCGGGCGTGTCCCGGCCATCCTTTGTGCGGGACCAAAAAAGGATGCGCGGGTCAAGCCCGCGCATGATGACGAATGGAAATCAGACGCTCACTTTCATCCACTTCGGCCGCTTGCCAGCATAGGAATGAAACTCCGGCGCAAGCTCCTTCCTGTTTGCCGAGTCGAAACTGCCCAGCACCAGCGCCACCACCGGCTTGTCGTCGATGGCGCCCAGCGTGGACCCGCATTTCGGGCAAAAGCTGCGGCTGGAATAATCGGAAGACCGCCAGACGGAAGGCTTTGCGCTCCACCGGACCTTGTCCGCCGGGAACTCCACCCAATGGACGGTCAGCGCGCCGGAATGGCGCTGGCACATGGTGCAGGAGCAGGTGTGGGGTTTGAGCGGCGGCCCTTCCGCCTCGAAGCGGATATGGCCGCAGAGGCAGCCGCCTGCGTAGGTTCTCGCCATGGTTCCTCCTGTCGATGCTGGAAGTTTTGACAAGGCGGGGAGAGGCTGTGAAGAGCCTCACGGGAATGTCATCCCCGCGTGCCCTCATCACTTTCTGCGGCGCAACTCCGGCCCTGGGATGGATCCAAACCTTACGGATCTCCCGGCACGCCGTAGCTCGGCGCCTGGGTCGGGTCCACCGCGCGCTGCAGGTAAGCGCCCATCTGCGGTTTGTAGTCTTCCCACAGGCGGCGCAGCAGGCGGATCGGGTTCCCGTCGTGCCAGTCGATGCGCAGCGAAACCAGCGGAAAGGCCTGCCCGTGATGGACGATGAGGGCGGCCGAATGCACCGGCCCCTCCTCGCCGCCGGAATGGAGACCGGCTTCGAGGGACCGCAGCAGGCGTTCGGCGAGGTGCTGATCGGCATTGGCGGCGAAGGCGTCCGTCATGGCCTTCGGCAGGCTCGCGTGCTTCAGCAGATTGCCCGCCGCCACGCAGTCGCGCTGCTCGGAGACGCCATGGGTGCCCAGGATATGGGCGCCGGACCATGTGGCGGAGCGGCCCTGGTTGTCGACCGCGGTGAGCTGGCGATAGTCGATGAAGGGCCGGTCCCTGATCACCGCGGTTGCGCCCCATGTGCTGCTTCCCGGACAGCACAGGCTGACGCGGCTGAAGCACGTGCCGCTGATCGCGCTGAGGGAGGAGCCCTTCGTGCTGCTCGACATCGCGCCCAGCCGCACCTGTTTCACGCGCATCCTCGAGAATGCCGGGATCGTGCCGAACGTGGCCTTCTCGTCGCCCTCGCTCGAGGTGGTGCGCGGGCTGGTGGGCCAGGGGCTGGGTTATTCCATATTGGTGACCAGGCCCTTCGACGACCATTCCTATGCGGGCGAGGAACTGGCGGCGCGGCCGATTGCCGATGCGGTGGAGCGCGGCGTCATCGCGCTTGCGGCCTTGAGGCAAATACGCAAAACACGGCTGGTCTCGGCCTTCGAGGCGCATTGCGTGGACTATTTCAGGACCGTGAGACCGTGACGAAACCCTCCGCGACCATCATCGGCGCCGGCATCGTTGGCGTTTCCGCCGCCGCCTTCCTGCAGCGCGAAGGCTATGAGGTGACGATCGTCGACCGCGTGCCGCCGGGCGAAGGGGCGAGCTTCGGCAATGCGGGGGGCCTGGCCTTCGCCGAAATCGTGCCCACGGTTCACCCGCGCATGCTGATGAAGATTCCGGGCTGGCTGATGGACCCGCTGGGACCGCTCACCATCCGCTGGTCTTATTTCCCGAAGGCGCTGCCGTGGTTCCTCTCGCTGGCGCGCAACTCGCTGCCGGACCGGGTGAAGGCCATCACCGCGGCCCGCGCCAACCTCGCCATGCGGGTCGTCTCGGACTTCGAAACGCTGCTGAAGGCGGCGGGCACGGCGGACATGATCCGGCTGCGGGATACGCTGAGGCTCTACGACAGCGAGGCGCAGTATCTGTCCGAGGCGAAAGAGCGCGAGATCAAGAAATCATACGGCTACGAGATGCGGCGCATCTCCGGCGGCGAGGCGCGCGAGCTCGAACCCGCCCTCGGCAAGAACGTGCATTGCGGCGCGTTCCACGGCGGCTGGTTCTTCCTCACCAATCCGGGCCGCGCCGTGAAGTCCATCGCGGCTGAGATCGTCCGGAACGGCGGCGCGGTGCTGGAGGACGAGGTGGTGACGCTGGAGCGCGGGGGAAACCGCGTGACCGGCCTTCGCCTGAAGGCGCGGGGACTGCACAAGGTGGACAAGCTCGTCATCTGCGCCGGGGCCTATTCGCATCTGCTGGCGAAACAGCTGGGCGAGAAGGTGCTGCTGGAAGCCGAGCGCGGCTATCACATGGTGCTGCCGAACTCCGGCGTGAGCCTGTCGCGCTCGCTGACCTGTGCCGGAAAACCCGGCGCTGCGACGCCGATGGAGATGGGGCTCAGGCTCGCGGGTTCTGACGAGTTCGCGGGGCTCGATGCAGCGCCCAATTACGCGCGCGCCGATGCGCTGTGGAAGAATTTCAAGACCGTGCTGCCGGGGCTGCGCGAACCCGACGCCGGGACGACGCGCTGGATGGGGCGCAGGCCCGGCACGCCGGACTCGCTGCCCGTGATCGGGCCTTCGAAGACGGCGTCCAATGTCTGGTACGGCTTCGGGCACGGCCACATGGGCCTGACCTGGGGGCCGAGCACCGGGCGGCTGATCGCCGAACAGCTGACCGGCGTCAGGAGCAACATCGACATGACGCCGTTCAGGGTTGACCGATTTTAGGAGTATCGTCTTCTTCCAGCCCCGCAAGACGACGATACGGTGTTTTTCCTTGACTTTCCTGCCTTCCTATACGAAGCCTTTATTCATATTTCTGCCTGCTGCTTTTTGATATTGTGAATTCGTTTTTGCACGGCCGCCCCACGGCCCTGCCCCTCCCGTTTCCCGGCGTTGGCGCAAGGGCATTTCGCTCCCCGCCGGGGGAAAGGAACTCGGGAAATCAATGTCCTAAGGCGCGCTTTCGACACTGGACAAATCACCCCCTTTTCGAATCAATAGGCGGTGATTCGATCAGTGGTGGCGTCCGTGTTTTCAAAGTCTCCCCGCCGCGTGACGGCCGGGTTTCAGGGGAAAAATTTGGGCAAGACGCACATTGGCGAACTGTTTTTCAAGGAGAGGGTTCTCAAGCTCCCTTCGCCATGGCCCGGCCGTTTCCGCATCAGCATCGGCGAGCGCCATCTCAGATTGCTCATCACGTCGCTGATCGTTCTGTTTCTCCTCGTGCTGGGCAGCTCGCTGCTGGTGCGGCTGACCGACAGCCGCACCACCCATGTGGCCGGGCAAAACAGGCTTTCGGCCCTCCACGGACAGCTCGTGGCGCAGCGCATCAAGGCCGACATTGCGGGGGCACAGAGCGCAGGCCGCACGCCGCCGGTGCTGAGCGGCGATTACCTGCGCGCGCTGCTGCCGGCGGACGCGCTCGCCGAGGCGCGCATCTTCGCGGTGGCCGACAGCACGGGGCGGATCGCGGCGAGCGTTCCGGCATCCGAACAGCCTGGCGGCAAGCCGATCAGCGCGGTGTTGTCGCCGGATTTCGCGAAAGCGGCGCCGGTCGACACCGGCGAGATGGCGCCGCTGACGCTGGCCTCGGGCGAAGAGGTCTTCGTATCCGCATTCGGCCTCGGCGATTATCCCGGCACGCTCGTGGTTCTGCAGCGCCAGCAGGACGTGCTCTCGGCCTGGCGCTCGGGCGTCACCCAGGTGACGGCGCTGTTCATCGTCACCTTCCTCGTTCTCATGCTGCTGGGAGCGGCCTTTCACTGGCAGGCGGCGAAGGCGGCGGAGGCCGACTCGATCCTCGGGCTCGCCACCGCGCGGCTCGACAAGGCGCTGGACCGTGGCCAGTGCGGCATGTGGGACTGGGACGTGAACCGCGGCATCATCTTCTGGTCGCGCTCGATGTTCGATATGCTGGGAATGCCGGTGAAGGGCGACTACCTCTCCTTCGCCGAACTGGCGGGCCGCATTCCCGAGAGCGATACGCAGCTGGAAGAGGCGGTGGAGCAGCTGCTCGACGGGCAGATCACCGCCTTTGACCGGGAATTCCGCATGCGCCACGAGGACGGCCACTATGTGTGGCTGAGGGCGCGCGTGGCGCTGGCGCCGGGCGAGGCGCGGGGCAAGCCGCACCTGATGGGCATCGTCTTCGACATCACCCAGCAGAAGCTGGCGGACAAGCTGAACAAGGAAGCCGAGCTCCGCCTGAAGGACGCGATCGAGAACATCTCGGAGGCCTTCGTGCTGTGGGACGCGGACAACCGCCTCGTGCTGTGCAATTCCAAGTATCAGCAGTTCCATTCGCTGCCCGCTTCCGTGTGCATTCCCGGCACGCCTTACGAAGACGTGGTGCGCTCCGCCAAGGAGCCCGCCATCACCAAGCGCACCGGCATCCGCGGCGAAGGCGGCGAGGGACTAAGCTTCGAGGTGCAGCTTGCCGACCGGCGCTGGCTGCAGATCAACGAGCGGCGCACCAAGGACGGCGGCTTCGTCTCCGTGGGCACCGACATCACCGCGCTGAAGCTGCAGGAGGAGCGGCTGCGCATGTCCGAGCGCGAGCTGATGATGACGGTGCGCGACCTGCAGAAGGAGCGCCTGCTCGCCGACCAGCAGGCGCAGCGCCTGGCCGACCTCGCCGACAAATATGCCCGCGAGAAGACCAGGGCCGAGGCGGCAAACCGCTCCAAGTCCGAGTTCCTCGCCAATATGAGCCACGAGCTGAGGACGCCCCTGAACGCCATCATCGGTTTCTCCGAAGTGATGCTCTCCCAGTTGTTCGGGCCGATGGGATCTGACAAATATGCCGAGTATTCGCGCGACATTCACCGCAGCGGCCAGTTCCTGCTCGACGTCATCAACGACATTCTCGACATGTCGAAAATCGAGGCGGGGCGCATGCCGCTCGAATGCGAGACGCTGCAGGTGGACGCCGCTCTTGACGAAGTCATGCGCATCATCACGCCACGCGCCTTCGAGGGCGGCGTGACGGTGGAGCGCCAGGTGCCGCAGGGCTTCACGCTGTGGGCCGACCGCCGCGCCTTCAAGCAGGTGCTGATCAATCTTCTTTCCAACGCCGTGAAGTTCACGCCCGATGGCGGCAAGATCACCGTCTCGGCGCTCGCATCCAACGGCGTGATGGCGATCGCCATCCGCGATACGGGGATCGGGATTCCGGCGCGCGACATCGAAAAGCTGGGAAGACCCTTCGAGCAGGTGGAGAACCAGTTCACCAAGTCGCGCGGCGGATCCGGCCTGGGCCTCGCCATCTCCAGGTCCTTCGTGGAACTGCACGGCGGCGCGCTGACCATCCGCTCCACCGTGGGCAAGGGAACGGAAGTGACCGTCACCTTCCCGCTGCGCCAGACCACCACCAGGGTCGCCTGAGGCAAGCCGCGGCCAGCCGGCTCCGAAGACAGCGACTGACGGGCGGGGTCAGGGCTGATCGGGCTTGCCGGCGCCGGGCTTGCCGCGGCCCCGGTCCTCACGGTTGCGCAGATGCTGGGCCATGAGCCGGCGCTCCCCGGGCGTGAGCTGGCCGATGACGGCGAGGGCCGCGGCACTGCCCGTCTGGAACAGCGACAGGCTCTTCGCCGTGAAGCCATCCACCGCGGACTTGACCAGGGCCGGATCATAGGGCTCCGCCTCCAGCGCATCGGCGAGCGCCATCACCTGGGCCTTGACCGCCTGGCGGCCATCGCGGATGTCCTTGTCCTGCGCCTTCAGCACCGCCGTCAGCTGCACGCGGCGCGCACGGTCAAGATCGCGCAAGAAGAGGCGCGGGATGAGCTGAGCCTGGGTGAGGCGGGCATAGCGCTCCGGCGGCGGCCCCATGTACCAGCGCGCCGCAACGGCGCCCGCAACGAGCAGGTTGACAGCCAGCGAGGCGATGAGCGCCGCCTTCAGCCAGTTGACGCGGCGGGGCGCAGAGCCGGGTGCGACCGTTGCGCCGCTCATGTCAGGCCTTCCCCGGCATAGGCATCGCCCACGCCGCCCAGATCGTCCACCGGCGCATCGTCGATCAGCGCCACGCCGCCGGTGACGGCGTTGGGCAAGACGAAATCCACCCTGCCGCTGGCGCCGAGCCAGACGCCCAAGGCCAGCGAGGCGGCAAGCGGCGCCGCCGCATGGCGCCAGAAGGCGGCGCGCGGGGCGCGCGGGCGCGGCGCGAAGGGCATCACCCCGGCCTGCCGCGGCTCGGTGGCGATCCTCGCCATCAGCCGGTCCACGGCGCCGGCGGGAAGCGGCGGCGCCGAGGCATGCGCCAGCACGGCGCGCATCTCTGGGTCCCCGGAAGGATTGCTATCCTGTTTCATTCTCGTTTCTCACTGCCCCGTTTCAGCCAGGCCGGCCAGCAGCTCGCGCCACCCGGCGGACAGGCTGTCCTTCAAACCCCGGCGCGCCCGGGCGAGAAGCGATTCGAGCGCGTCGACGCTCACCTCCAGCACGGCCGCGGCCTCGATATTGGAGAGCCCCTCGAAATACACAAGCGACAGAGCGAGGCGCTGGCGCTCCGGCAGGCTTGCGATGCGGGCATCCACCAGCCGCGCGGCCTGCGCCCGGTCCAACGGCGCGTCGGGCCTCGCCTGCGGGTCCACGACATCGGGCGCATGGTCGAGCGCCGTGCCGCGCGGCTTGCGGCCGCGGTCGATCGCCGCATTGGCCGCCACGCGCATGAGCCAGCCCTTCAAAGCCGCCGCATCCCGCACCTGGGTGGGGTTCCGCCACAGCTTGACGAAGGCCTCCTGCGCCATGTCCTCGGCATCGGCCGCGCCATTGGTCATCCGCCACACCAGCCGGTAAACCGGCTGATAATGGCGGCGGGCGATTTCGGCGAAGGCCGCATGAGAGCCACCGGCGGAGGCCTCGAGGAGGCCTGCATCCGGCATCTGGCGGAAGGCCGATGGCTCTGGCGTCAAAACATGGGTCCGGTTGCTCGGTCAGTTGGCCTTGTCTCCAGCAGGCGTAACGGGTTTGCGGAGCTTGGCAATACGATAATTCTGCGCCTCGTCCAGCGTGACGGCGCCGTCATGATCGGCATCAGCCGCGGCGATCAGCCGGTCGACCGAGGCATCAAGCTCGGCGCGCGTGATTGCGCCGTCCTTGTCGGTGTCGAGATCGGCCAGGATGCGGGCGCGGCGGCGCTCCAGCGCCTGTTCGAGCGCGCCATTGAGCTCGGCGGTGGAGACCGCGCCATTGCGGTCTGCATCCAGCCGGTCGAAACGCTTTTCGGCGCGTGGCGTGATTTCGGCGGCGGTGAGCTTGCCGTTGGCGTCCACATCCGCCTTGGTGAAGGATTTGGAGCTCTTGGGCAGATAGGGCTGCATGGCGAAGGCGGTGGCGGGCGCCACGGCACAAGCGCTGAACAGGGCGATTGCAAGGGTCAGTCGGCTCATCGGACGGTTCCTCCTCTTGGCTGTCCTCACAGCAAGACGGGGGGCAAACGGGATTCCGTCGCGGGATTTCTGGATTTCTTCCGCAAGAGTATGATCCGCAAGAGCGGTTCCACTTTTGCGGATCATGCTCCAGGTCACATGCTTGAGCATGATCTTGTCGCAAAAGCGGGTTCCACTTTTGCGGATCGTGCTCGTGTCAGGAGACCGGGCCGACCAGCCGGTCGAAGATTGCCGCCACCTCGCCCTGGGCCTCCGCCAGACGCGCTTCCGCAGCGGCGATGCCGGGTGCTGCCGCCGCATTGGCGGCCAGCCGGTTGAGGGCGGGCAGCGCCCTGGCCGGGTCATAGGGCCCGTCGAGGCAGAGCCTCAGCATCTGGGTGAGGCGGTGGTAGAGCAGCCCCGCGCGCTCGAGCGCCGCGTGGTCTGCGTCCGCCAGCAGCCCGGCCCCATGAAGCTTCTCCAGGGCGGCCAGCGTATTTGTGTCCAGCACCCGCGGATGCCGGTGGGCGTGGATCAACTGCAGCGTCTGGGCGATGAATTCGAGCTCCACGAGCCCGCCGCGCGCCCGCTTCACGTCCCACAGGCCGCCCGAGCCCTGCTCCTTCAGCATCAGCTTGCGCATGGCGGTGACGTCGTCCTTCACCGCCGCGGCATCGCGCGGCTCGCACAGGCCGGCGCGGATGCGGGCCGCGAGTTCGTTCATCAGCCCGGCATCGCCGCAGAGAGGCCGCGCGCGGGTGAGCGCCAGCTTCTCCCAGGTCCAGGCGGAGGTGCTGTGATAGCTCTCGAAGCTCGCCAGGCTCGCCGCCACCGGCCCCTTGCTGCCCGAGGGGCGAAGCCGCATATCGGCCTCGTAAAGCACGCCTTCGGCCGTGGGGGCGGAGATGGCCGCAATCAGCCGCTGCGACAGGCGGGCATAATATTGGTTGACGCTCAGGGGCTTTGCCCCCTCGCTCATCTCCGCGCCCTTCGCCGCGTCATAGACGATGATGAGATCGAGGTCGGAGCCCGCCGTCATCTCATGGCCGCCGAGCTTGCCCATGGCGATCACCGCGCTGCGCCCGCCCGGCACATGGCCGTTGCGGCGGATCTGATCCTCCGTCACCGCCTGGTGCAGGCGGCCCAGCAGCAGGCCCGCGAGCTCCGAGAAGGCGCGCCCCGTTTCCGCCGCGCCCGCGGTTTCCGACAGCACGCGCACGCCGATGCGGAAGGCCTGCTCCTTGCCGACGATGCGGGCGCGGTCCGCCACCTCGTCGGTTTCCAGGCCTTCGGGCATGGCGGCGGCGATGAGCCGGGCCATCTCCGCCCCGGTGGGAAGGGACGTGAAGAAGCCGGGGTCCAGCACGGCGTCCAGCACCTTGGGCCTCCGGCTCAGCTGCTCCGCCAGCCGCGGCGCGCTGCCGAGGATGCTGGCGAGCAGGCCGAGAAGCTTGGGGTTGGCTTTCAAGAGCGAGAACAGCTGCACGCCCGCCGGAAGCCCGCCGAGGAACTTGTCGAAGGCCAGGAAGGCGAGGTCCGCATCGCCCATGGCGGCCAGCGCGGTGAGCAGCTTCGGCATCAGCTCCGTCAGCAGTTCGCGCGCCCTGGCGCTGCGGGTTGCCGCATAGCGCCCGAAATGCCAGCCGCGGATGGTGGCGGAAACTTCCGAGGGGCTCCTGTAGCCCATGCGCGAGAGGGTTTCGACGGTTTCCGGATCGTCCTCGCCGCCGGTGAAGACCAGGCTGCCGCCGGCCGTGCCCAGCTCTTCGGCGGATTCGAAGAGGCGGGAATAATGACCCTGCACGCATTCGAGCACGCGCCGCGCTTCGGTTTCGAAACTTTCTCCGCTTTCGAAGCCGCAGAAGCGGGCCATGGACAAGAAGGCGGGGTCGTCCGCGGGCAGCGTGTGGGTCTGCTCGTCATTCGCCATCTGCACGCGGTGCTCGACGGCGCGCAGGAAGCGATAGGCGGAGGCGAGCTCCGCCGCGGCCCCGCGCGTGATCCAATGGGCATCGGCCAGGGCCTCCAGCATGGCGATGGTGCTCCGCCCACGGAGCTTCGGGTTGCGGCCGCCGGCGATGAGCTGCTGCGTCTGCACGAAGAACTCGATCTCGCGGATGCCGCCGCGCCCGAGCTTGAGGTTGTGGCCCCTGACCTTCACCTCGCCATGGCCCTTGACGGCATGGATCTGGCGCTTCATCGACTGCACATCGGCAATCGCCGCGAAATCGAGATGTTTGCGCCAGACATAAGGCTTCAGCCGGTCGAGGAATTGGGCGCCGAGGCCCACGTCACCCGCGCAGGCCCGCGCCTTGATCATGGCGGCGCGCTCCCAGTTCTGGCCCTGGTTCAGGTAATAGACTTCCGCCGCATCGATGGAGATCGCAACTTGCGTGGCGCGCGGGTCTGGCCTGAGGCGCAGGTCGGTGCGGAAGACATAGCCGTCCTCGGTCACGTCCTGCATGATCTGCACGAGACGCCTCGTGAGGCGCACGAAGAAGGTGGCCGCCTCATGCGGGTCATCCAGCAGCGGCGTCAGCGCGTCATAAAGGATGATGAGGTCGATGTCGGAGGAGTAATTGAGCTCATGCGCGCCCTGCTTGCCCATGGCCAGCGCCACATAGCCGCAACCGGCTTGCGGGTTCGCGGCATCGGCAAGCCTCACCTTGCTCGCCCGCGCATAATCCGACAGCAGCCAGGAGATCGCGGCGGAAAGGGCCGCATCGGCAAAACCGGTGAGCGCCGCCGTCACCTGCTCCACATCCCAGCGCCCGGAAAGGTCCGCCACCGCAACGAGCAGCGCCACCCGCTTCTTCACCTGCCTGAGCCTCGCCATCGCCTCCGCCTGGGAGATCTCCGGGCCGATATGGCCGAGGTCTGAGAGCTGAAGTCCAAACAGCCGATCCGCATCCTCCCTGAACACGCGCCCCGCGAAGACCGGATCGCGCAACATCAGCTGCCGCAGATAGGGCGAGGCCCCGGCAATGTTCTCCGCCAGAGGCATCTGTTCCGCCGGAATGGCGCCGGGCGGCAATTCAGCCCGGAACAGCGCGACGGCGCCGCGGTCAGGCGCAGGCTGGGGCGGAGGGAGGTGCATGCCCCCGTTCTATTGCATGTCTGGCCAGAGGGAAACGGGGTGACGGCCCCTACCCCGCGCTCCAGCGCATGTTCCGATCAGGCGGAATCACCTGGTCGGAACATGCACCAAGTCAAAAGCTTGAGCATGAACTTATCGCAAAACCGGTTCCACTTTTGCGGAACGTACTCCAAGTCCGCCGCTTTTCCCACGCCAGGCAACGACGCTGCATGTCATCCCCGGCAATCCCTTCGGCGTCATCGGCAATGCGCGATATCCGCGGGCGGAGATCATAGCCCCACGCGAAGGGAACAGCCTTGCGGAAGATGCACCAACTCTCCGGCCCATCCGCTCCGTTGCCCTGCTGCCCCAGTGCCCCACCCGACAAGGCGCGGCCGGCGGTTGCGTGATCCCGGAGACCGGTCCCGCAAGGAGCGTGCGAATGCTCCTGCCATTCCGGGATTGATGAAGATCGACGGTGCGGAGGTTACTCCGCCTTCACGCTGCGCATCAGGAAGGCGGGCATGGTTTGTTCGGTGAAGCTGCGGTGGTCCGGCGCGTCGGAGACGTCGCGCTGGGGGTGGCGGTCGTTGCGCGGCTCGCGGTCACGGCGGGGTTTGCCGCCGCGCGGCGGGGCGGCGGAGGCGGTGGGCTTTTGCGCCGCTTCGCTGCTGCGTTCGCGGCGCGGCTCGGACACCTCACGCTCCGGCCTTGCCTCGCGCGGGGCGCGTTCGGCGCGCGGTGCGGGAGCACCTTCGGAGTGCCCGGCGCGCCTGGCGGGTTCCATCGCGGCGCGTTCGCCGTGGTCCTTCACCTCGCGCGGGCGGCGGTCACGGTCCCGCTCGCGGCCGCGGCCACGGTCGCCGCCGCGGCCTTCGCGGGCGGCATGGCGGTCCGGCTCGGCGGCGCGGGTTTCGATGGCGGCTTCGGCCTCCGCACTCAGCTCGAAATAGGGGACGTCCTTTTTGATGAGCTGCTCGATGGCCTTGAGGTTTTTGCCGTCCTCCTTCGACACCATGGTGAAGGCCGCCCCCTCGCGCCCCGCGCGCCCCGTGCGGCCGATGCGGTGGACGTAATCCTCCGCATGGGTGGGAACGTCGAAGTTGAAGACATGGGAGACGTCCGGAATGTCCAGCCCGCGGGCCGCCACGTCCGACGCGATCAGATAGGTGATTTCGTTGTTGCGGAAGCCGGCAAGCGTCCTGAGGCGGGCCTGCTGGTCCATGTCGCCATGCAGCGCGCCGACGCTGAAGCCGTGGACGGCAAGCGACTTCTCGAGCAGCGCCACGGTGGTCTTGCGGTTGGCGAAGATGATGCCGTTCCTGACGTTGGTCTGGGTACGGAGCAATTGCCTGAGCGCCTCGCGCTTGGCCTTCATGTCATGCGGGGCCCTGACCAGCATCTGGGTGATGGTCTCCGCCGTGGACGACGGACGCGACACCTCCACCCGGACGGGATTGTGCAGGAAGGCGGTGGTGAGGCGCTGGATCTCCGGCGGCATGGTGGCGGAGAAGAACATGGTCTGCCGGGTGAAGGGCAGCAGCTTGCAGATGCGCTCGATATCCGGGATGAAGCCCATGTCGAGCATGCGGTCCGCCTCGTCGATGACCAGCATGCCGATGCCGGTAAGCAGCAGCTTGCCGCGCTCGAAGTGATCGAGCAGGCGCCCCGGCGTGGCGATGACGACGTCCGCGCCGCGGTCGATCTTCAGCGCCTGCGGCTCGAAGGCGACGCCGCCGATCAGCAGGGCCACCGAGAGATTGTGCAGCTTGCCCAGCGTCTCGAAGGCCTCGCGCACCTGGTCGGCGAGTTCCCGCGTGGGCTCGAGGATCAGGGTGCGCGGCATGCGGGCGCGCGCCCGGCCCTTTTCGAGCAGCGACAGCATGGGCAGGACGAAGGCCGCCGTCTTGCCGGAGCCCGTCTGGGCCAGGCCCATCACGTCACGGCGCTGGAGGGCGGGAGGGATGGCTTCCGCCTGGATGGGGGTGGGGGTGGTGTAACCCGCGGCGGCGACCGCTTCGAGGGTTC
This sequence comes from Aestuariivirga sp., assembly GCF_020252405.1. Taxonomy (GTDB): domain Bacteria; phylum Pseudomonadota; class Alphaproteobacteria; order Rhizobiales; family Aestuariivirgaceae; genus Aestuariivirga. Next base: position 22,191 of record NZ_JADCDA010000011.1, on the reverse strand, counting down.
TGGGGCTCAATCCGAGCTCGGAGAAATTCATGTGTGGTGAGAGACCGTTCTGGCGGCTTTTGTTCAACTTGGAAATGCGCTGGCGGGCGGGTGCGCCAAAAGGGCCCGGGCGCGTCAATCAGCCCGCACATAGGGATTCCGGTGGGGAAAGTCAATTCGCCCGGAGCCTCGCTTATTGATGGGCTTGCGAAAGCGCTGCCCAGGGGACAATCTTTGCCTTGTCCGGGGCGTGTCCCGGCCGGGGTCCGCCGATTCGACGCTGCGGGCCGCGCCATAAATGGGGGAATGAACATGAAGAAATATGCGTCCGAATTCTTCGGCACCTTCTGGCTGGTCTTCGGCGGCTGCGGCTCCGCCGTGCTGGCCGCCGCTTTTCCGGAACTCGGCATCGGCTTTGCCGGCGTCGCCCTGGCCTTCGGCCTCACCGTGCTGACCATGGCTTATGCCGTGGGCCATGTCTCGGGCGCGCATTTCAATCCTGCCGTGTCGGTTGGGCTGGCCACCGCCGGCCGCATGCCGTGGAGCCATGTGCCGGGTTACATCGCCTCGCAGGTGCTTGGCGGCATCGTGGCGGCGGCGGTGCTCTACCTGATCGCCAGCGGCAAGGCCGGCTTCGTGGCCGGCGGCTTCGCGGCCAACGGCTTCGGCGAGCATTCGCCGGGCGGCTATGCGCTGTCCTCCGTCATCGTCTGCGAAATCGTGATGACCGCCATGTTCCTGGTGGTCATTCTCGGCGTCACCCACAGGAACGCGCCCGCCGGCTTCGCGCCGCTGGCCATCGGCCTGTGCCTGACGCTGATCCACCTCGTGTCGATCCCGGTGTCAAACACCTCGGTGAACCCGGCCCGCTCGCTTGCAGTGGCCTTCTTCTCCGAGCCCTGGGCCCTGCAGCAGATGTGGGTGTTCTGGATCGCTCCGCTGACGGGCGGCGTTCTCGGCGCCATCATCCACCGGATGATCTCCGAGGACTGAAATTCCTCCGATCACTGACGAAAAAGGGGCGTTCCCCCGCAAGGCCCGCCCCGACCGCCGCGCATGCAAGGCCGCCGGGAAGGAGGAAAGTCGGCTGAACCGTCCCGGCGCAAGCTCCGAGCCTGCTTATGGCAAGATTTGCAAGTGGACGGGCGCATCCGCCCGTCTGCGCCGCTGGCGGCGGCTGCGCCGGCGAGGAGGACGGATTTTCGCATGGCGGCGACACGGGAGCCAGATCGCGCGGTTGTTTGCCATCCCCGGGAGCGTCCGGCGCATCATCTCAGCCACCAATGCCATCAAGGCGCTGAACGCCAGGACCGGGCGCGCCCCGTTTTCGCGCGAGGGCGCAGTGCCTGCTCCACAAAGGATGCCGCACATGCGAAGACAGACTGACGGCAAGTGTTTCTCCCGTCCTGATGACCCATTTGCCTTTCGCCCCAGCCCCTTTACACTTCCGCCATATTCGCCCTTCAAGAGCAGGCCATGACGGAGAAGAAGCCGGAAAAGACGCCCGAGAAACCGCAGGCAGTGTCGCCCCAGGTCTCCACCCAGTACACGCTGGCGGACCCGGTGCAGTTCGCGCAGAATATGGCCAAGGTGTTCGAGCAGGCGGCGGGGATCGCCCGCATGGTGGCGGAGCGGCCAAACCCGGTTTTGACCGAGGCCGAGACGCAGCTCACGCCCGTGGAGCAGGTGTCGAAGACGCTGGGCGCAATCACCCAATCCTACATGAACGATCCGCGCAAGCTGATGGACGCCCAGATGCAGCTGTGGAATTCCTATACCCATCTCTGGCAGAACGCCTGGGCCAGGGCGCTGGGCGAGAATCCTGCCCCGGTGGCCGAACCGGCCCGCGCCGACAAGCGCTTCAAGGACAAGGACTGGCAGGAAAACACCGTCTTCGACTTCCTGAAGCAGTTCTACCTGATCTCCGCCAACTGGGCGCAGGACATGGTGAGGAATGCCGAGGGCGTGGACGAGCACACCCGCCACAAGGCGCGCTTTTATGTGGAGCAGATCGCCAACGCCATCTCGCCCACGAACTTCGGTCTCACCAATCCGGAGGTGCTGCGCGCGACGCTGGCCACCAATGGCGCCAATCTCATCGAAGGCATGAAGCATCTGCAGGAAGACATGCGGACGCCGGACGGCCGCCTGCGCATCAGGCAGACCGACATGTCGGCCTTCGAGATCGGCCGCAACATCGCGACCACGCCGGGCAAGGTGGTGTTCCGCAACGAGACCTTCGAGCTCATCCAGTATTCGCCCACGCAGGGGGAGACCTATGAATATCCCCTCGTCATCTTCCCGCCGTGGATCAACAAGTTCTACATTCTCGACCTCAATGCGAAGAAGTCCTTCGTCAGATGGGCGGTGGACCAGGGCCTCACCGTGTTCATCGTCAGCTGGGTGAACGCCGACGAACGCCAGGCGCGGAAAAGCTTCTCCGACTACATGCGCGAGGGCTTCCTCGAAGCGGTGCAGGCGGCGCTGGATGCCACGGGCGCGCCGAAGGTCAATGTCATCGGCTATTGCATCGGCGGCACGCTGACCGCTGCATCTCTGGGATGGATGGCCGCGCAGAACGACCGCCGCGTCAGTTCCGCCACCTTCTTCGCCACGCAGGTGGATTTCGAGAAGGCGGGCGACATGCTCGTCTATGTCGACGAGGAACAGGTGAAGTGGATCGAGGACCGCATGAAGGACAAAGGTTATCTCCCCGGCGCCCGCATGGCTGACGCCTTCAACCTGCTGCGCTCAAACGACCTGATCTGGTCCTACGTCGTCAACAACTACATGCTCGGCAAGGACCCGATGCCCTTCGATCTTCTCTACTGGAATGCCGATTCGACCCGGATGCCGGCGGGCGTGCATTCCTTCTACCTGCGTGAATGCTACCTGTCGAACAAGCTCTCCCGGGGCAAGATGGTGCTCGACAACGTCCGCATCGACCTCAGGAAGGTGAAGATCCCCATTTACAATCTCGCGGCGCGCGATGACCACATCGCGCCGCTCGCCTCGGTGTTCCGCCTCGGCCGCCATTTCGGCGGCGCGACGCGGCTTGTCGTCTCGGGATCGGGTCACATCGCCGGCGTGGTCAATCCGCCGGAGGCCAACAAGTATCAGTACTGGACCAATGACAAGGGCGCGGCCAGCATCGAGGACTGGCTCGCGGGCGCCACCGAGCACCCCGGCTCCTGGTGGCCGGACTGGGCCGCATGGATGGCGGACAAATCCGGCCCCAGGGTGAAGGCGCCCAGCCCGGGCTCGGGCAAGCTGAAAATCATCGGGGATGCGCCGGGCGCCTATGTGCGCGCCCGGACGGAGTGACGGCTTGACCGCGGCTGGAACCCGTTTCAGGAGAGGGTGAGACAAGGACCACCCATGCGAATCGCCCTGCCCTTCCTGGCGCTCGCCGCCTTCGCTCTTCCGGCCCTCGCCGCCGGCGAGGCCCAGATGATCGCCGAGGGAAAGCGCCTCGCCCAGATCAACTGCACCAAGTGCCACAACATCGAGCCGGCAGGCGCAAGCCCCCTCGCCGAAAGCCCACCCTTCCGCGAGATCGCAAAGAATTATGACCGCGAGGAACTGATCGACGGCTTCATGGACGGCCTTGCCGTGCGCCACCCCCTCATGCCCAACTGGGACGTGACGCAGCCCCAGGCCGAGGCGCTCACCGCCTTCGTCATGAGCCTCGGCACCGGCCAGAAGCCGGAGGAAAGCCAGGCCGCCCGCGGCTTCGACCTGCTGCGCGCGAACTGCGCGCGCTGCCACGCCATCGACGCCAGCAGCATGTCGCCCAACGGGAAGGCGCCGCCGTTCCGCAACGTGGTCAGGAACTATGATCCCGATGCGCTGCAGGAGGCGCTGGCCGAGGGCATCGTCACCGGCCACAACAACATGCCCGAATTCGCCTTCGAGCCGGATGACGTCACCGCCATCATCGCCTATCTCGATACGCTCAAATCCCCCTGAACCGGCATTCTCCGGATCACTCCGCCTTGCATGACAGACTGGTTCTCATCACAACACCATCTCATCACAACACCGAAACTGACGGTTTTTTCAGCAAACTGGGAGGGTCCGGCCAGAAACTGCAGGCGGTCGATGAGTAGGACGCGATCAATGAACCAGCACGCCGCCGGGACCCCGCGCGATCACGAACAACTTGCCCTCCGGAAAAATCAGCCGCGATAGCTCACACTTTGAAACTCCGTCGAGACGATGGTGCCGGCTGTGCCCGCCATGATCGCCGGGAGGTCAGCCAATGAGCCGATCGCCGCCTTCTTTCCGGTCTTCTCGGCGAATTGGCAGGCGGCCTCCACCTTTGGCCCCATGGATCCGGCCGGGAAGTTGAAACTCCGAAGGCCTTCGGGCGAGGTGGTGGCGATTTCCTTCTGAGTGGGCGTGCCCCAGTCAATGCAGACGCCGGGCGCGTCGGTTGCCATGATGAACATGTCGGCGTCCACCTCCCGCGCCAGGAGCTCGGCCGCAAAGTCCTTGTCGATGACCGCCTCAATCCCCCGCAGCTTGCGCTGCCCGTCATAGACGGTGGGGATTCCGCCACCGCCGGCGCAGATCACCACCGTTCCCTTCTCGATCAGCCAGCGGATCGGGCGGATCTCGAAAATCCGCTTTGGCGCCGGCGAAGGCACCACACGGCGCCACTTGTCGCCGTCCTGCTTGAAGGCCCAGCCCTTTTCCCCCGCCAGTCCGTCAGCCGCCGCCTTGTCGTAGACAGGACCGATGAACTTGGTCGGGTCGCCGAAGGCCGGATCGTCGGATGACACCTCGATCATGGTGAGAAGGGTCGCAAAGGGCACCTCGGAGGGCAGAAGATTGCCTAGCTCCTGTTCGATCATGTAGCCGATGCCGCCTTCCGTCTCGGCGCCGAGAACGTCCAGCGGATAGACCTCGTCAGGCTTGTAGGCGGCCCCCTGCAGCGCAAGGAGGCCGACCTGCGGGCCGTTGCCGTGGCTGATCACCACCTCGTGGCCGCGCGCAATCGGGGCAATCGCCTCGCAGGCGATGCGCACATTGGCGCGCTGGTTCTCCGCCGTCATGGCCTGGCCACGGCGCAGGAGGGCGTTGCCGCCCAGAGCGATCACGACGCGCATGGCTCAGTCTCCCAGTGTCGCAACGAGGATTGCCTTGATGGTGTGCATGCGGTTCTCCGCCTGCTCAAAGGCGATGTTGTATTCGCTCTCGAACACGTCGTTGGTGACCTCAAGGCCGTTCGAGATGCCGAACTGCTCCGCAATGTCCTTGCCCAGCTTGGTCTCGGTGTCGTGGAAGGCCGGCAGGCAATGCATGAATTTGACGTGCGGGTTCCCGGTCGCCTTCATCATCTCCATGTTCACCTGATAGGGCATGAGCTGCGCGATGCGCTCCTTCCACACGTCCTTGGGTTCGCCCATCGACACCCAGACGTCGGTGTGGATGAAGTCGACGCCCTTCACGGCGGCCTGGGGATCGTCCGTGATGGTAAGCTTGCCGCCATACTGCGCCTCGAGCTTGCGGGCGATTGACACGAAGTCGTCGGACGGCCACAGCGCCTTGGGGCCGCAGATGCGCACGTCCATGCCCATCAGGCAGCCCACGAGCATGAGCGAGTGGCCCATGTTGTTGCGTGTGTCGCCAAGGAACGCATAGCTGATCTGGGTGATGGGCTTGTCGGAGTTTTCGCGCATGGTGAGAACGTCGGCAAGCATCTGGGTCGGGTGGTATTCGTCCGTGAGCCCGTTGTAAACGGGAACGCCGGCGTATTTCGCCAGCGTCTCGACGCCGTCCTGCGAGGCGCCGCGATACTCGATCGCATCATACATGCGGCCGAGGACGCGGGCCGTGTCCTTGAAGGATTCCTTGTGCCCGATCTGCGAGCCCGCCGGGTCGAGATAGGTGACATGCGCGCCCTGGTCGTGGCAGGCCACTTCGAAGGCGCAGCGGGTGCGGGTCGAGGTCTTTTCGAAGATCAGGCAGATTTGCTTGCCGTCGAGGTGCTTCTGCTCGGTGCGCGCATATTTGGCGCGCTTCAGATCGCGCGCCAGGTCGAGCAGGTAACGGAATTCGCGCTGCGAATAGTCCTGGACGGTCAACAGCGAGCGGTTGCGAAGGTTGAAGCTCATGATTTCATTTCCTCGGTTGTGTCTGTGGCTCAGGCGGGATCGCGCCAGATGGGGCAGGTCATGCAGTGGCCGCCGCCCCGGCCGCGGCCGAGCTCGTTGCCGTTGATCGAGATCACCTCGATGCCCGCCTTGCGCAGCTTGGTGTTGGTGGAGGTGTTGCGGTTGTAGCCGACCACCACGCCGGGCTCGAGGCAGACGATGTTGTTGCCGTCATCCCACTGCTCGCGCTCCTGCTCGTATTCGTCGCCGCCGGTGGTCACGAGATTGAGCTTCTTGAGGCCCATGCACTCAGCCGCGGCGCCGCCGCCGTCATCCGTGAGGAAGGGCTTCTTCTCGTAGGTGTAGTCGAGCTTCTGGTTGCCCGTGCCGGGGCGGATCGACACGCAGCGGATCTGCTTGCAGACATCCAGAAAGACATTGGCGACCTCGTGGCTGCACATGGTGAAGACCGTGTCGAGATGCATGGCGGCGCGGCTCTTCGGCATCTGGCAGGCCACCACGCGCTCGGCGGCTCCCTTCTCGAAAAGGGCCATGGCGAGCTGGCCGACCGCCTGCGGTGTGGTGCGCTCGCCCATCCCGACATAGACGACGCCATTGCCCATGGGCATCACGTCGCCGCCTTCGAGCGAAGCGACACCGTGATCGACATCGGGATCGCCGTACCAGATGTTGACCTTGGCCTTCTTGAACTCCGGGTGGAACTTGTAGACCGTGGTGACGAGCAGCGTCTCGGGGCGGCGGGCCGGCCAGTACATCGGATTGACGGTCACGCCATTGTAGATCCAGCAGGACGGGTCGCGCTGGAAAAGCGTGTTCGGCACCGGCGGGATCACGAAATCGGACGGCTCGAGATAACGGCCGACCAGGCCTTCGGCCTCGAAGGGAAGCTCGGAGCGGGCGATGCCGCCGATCAGGTGTTCGGCGAGCCTGGCGGCGGGCATCGAATCGAGCCAGCCGCGCAAGTCGTCGCGCATCGTAACACCGACCTGATTGTAGGTGATGCGGCGGTCAAGCACCCACTCGCGGCCATCGCGATCCTCGAGGGCTGCTGTCAGCATGTCGTGGAATTCAAGGACCTCGCCCCCCCTTTCCTCCATCTTTCTGACGAAGTCATAGTGATCGACCTGCGCCTGCTGAACCCATATGACGTCGTCGAACAGCAGTTCCTTGCAGTTCGACGGGGTCAGCCGCTTGTGAGCGAGGCCAGGACGGCACACCATCACTGTCCTCAGCTTTCCGATTTCAGAGTGAACGCCTACCTGCCGCATGGTTATCTCCTGTTTGCATCAGAGGGTTGCCGATAAGAGGGGACGCCCGGCCCCGGGCTTCATGGCTGCGCTGTGCCGCATAGATGGGCACCGCGAGAAGCAGCAGCATGAAGCCCCAGAGCACGACTTCGGCGCCGACGCCGTAGATGGCGGCCATCGTATAGAGGAAGGACACCAGGCCCAGCGCGGGAACGGCAAGGCCGAGAGGCCGTTCGCTCTTTCCCGCCGCGTGCAGCAGCACCTCGGCCAGTGAGCAGAAGAGATAGGGCACAAGCGCCGCGAAGACCGCGAGCAAGGTGATGAAAGTGTAGGCTTCGACCAGGCCACGGGACGTGGTCATCAGCACCAGCAGCGCCGCGAGCGCGTTGGAGAGGATCAGCGCGAATGCGGGCGTGCCCTGCGGCGAGAGCCGCGCGAAAGCTGGTGGAAAGAGCCGGTCGCGTGCGGCGCTCATCGGCACCTGTCCGGTCAGCAGGGTGAAGCCGTTCAGTGCCCCGAAGGTCGAGACGAAGGCGGCAATGGCGATGGCCGAACCGGCAGCAGGGCCCGCCAGCTTGCCGACCGCATCGGCAAGGGGCGCGGTCGAGGCGCGCAGGGCGGAATTGGAGAGCAGCCCCATGGCAACCATGGTGACAGCCATGTAGAGAATTGCTGTGAAGACGGTTCCCAGCACGGTGGCCCGCGGGATGGTGATCTCCGGCCGGGCCACCTCACCGGCCGGTACGGTTGCTGACTCGAGGCCGAGAAAAGCCCACAGGGTCAGCGCCGCCGATCCCGCCACCGCAGCCAGGGCCGATCCCGCCGATGCGTTGAACGGCGCGTAGTTCGCAGCGTCCACCGACCACATGCCCAGCCCCACGAGGGCCACGAGAGGGGCGACCTTCAGGACGGTGGTTATAATCTGGACGATGCCGGCTTGCGCCACGCCGCGCACGTTGATGGCCGTGGTGAGGACAATCGCCGTAATGGCGACGGCCGCTGTGAACCCTGGCGAGGCGGCGATGCCGGGGAAAAAATAGCCAGTATATCCGGCAAAGCCCACTGCCACCCCGGCGTTTCCTGCCCACAGGGCAATCCAGTAACCCCAGGCGATCAGGAACCCCGTGAAATCCCCATAGGCAACGCGTGTATAGGCATAAGGACCGCCACTGGCGGGAACGCGCTTCGCCAGACGGGCAAACACCAGCGCCAGCGCGATGGCGCCGAGTGACGTGGCCAGCCAGCCGAGGATCGAGATGGGCCCATAGACAGCCAGAGAGGCCGGCAGCAGGAAGATGCCCGAACCGATCATGTTGCCCACCACGAGTGCGGTGCACCCCCAGAAGCCCAGCGCGGCCGGCCGCGCTGCCGGCTGTCCGGCGTCCTTCATCTCGGGCCCGCGGCTCATCGAGGTCATCCTCAGGGTCAGAACGGGCTCAGCACGCCGGTATACATCTGGTAACCGGCATAGGCTGCCGCGGCCAGCAGAAGGCCTGCGAGCGCCAGCTCGAAAGGCCTGAAGGATGTTTGTCCGCGTTCCCTGCGGGCGTACCAGAAGACGAGGATGCCGGGCGCGAAGAGCACTGCGTTCATCAGCAGGTAGTTCAGGCCGGCGGCATAGACCAGCCAGATGCCATAGATCGTGGCGAGGAGCCCCACGATCATGTCCCGGGTCTTCGCACTCTGGTCCCGCTCGTAGCTTTCGCCGGTGATGGCAAGCTTTGCCGCATAAGCGCCCGAGAACACATAGGGCGGCAGGATTGCCACGGAGGCGATGAAATAAAAGAACTGATAGGCCTCCTCGCTCCACAGGCTGACGATCAGAAACAGCTGGATCAGCCCGTTGGTGACCCACAGCGAGTTGACGGGCGATCCGTTGGCGTTTTCCTTCGCGAACCATGTGGGGAAGGTTCCGTCCTTGCCGGCCGCATATGGCACCTCGGCGCACAGCAGCGTCCAGGCGAGGAAGGCGCCGCCCACTGACACGATAAGACCAAGGTTGATGAGCATGGCGCCCCACGGACCCACGACCTGCTCAAAAACCCCGGCCATGGAGGGCACCTTGAGGCCGGCGAGTTCCTGCTGGGACATGATCCCGGTCGCCAGCAGAGACACCAGAACATAAATGGCCAGTGCCCCCAGAAAGCCGATAACAGTGGCCCGGCCCACGTCGCGCCTGCTCGCGGCGCGCTCGGAATAGACGCTCGCACCTTCGATGCCGATGAAGACCCACAGCGTGACCAGCATCGTGCTTTTGACCTGATCGAGAATGCTGCCGAGGCCGCCCTGTCCATCCGGACCCGCCGAACCCCAGAAGTTGAAGTGGAATTTGTCCCAGTGGAACGCCAGGACACCCAGCAAGACGAATGCCATGATCGGAACAAGCTTGGCGACGGTGGTGATGATGTTGATGAAGGCGGCTTGCTTCACGCCGCTGAGCACGAGGAAATGGATGCCCCAGAGGAGGACAGAGGCGCAGATGATCGACAGCAGATTGTTGCCGCCCTCGAAGGCGGGGATGAAATAGGACAGGGCAGAGAAGATTGCCACCGCATAGGCCACGTTGCCGAGGAAAGCGCTGAGCCAATAGCCCCAGGCGGAATTGAAACCCACGAAATCACCGAAACCGGCTCTGGCATAGGCATAGGGTCCGGCATTGAGATCAGGCTTTCGCACCGCCAGGCCCTGATAAACGAAGGCCAGCATCAACATGCCGAAGCCCGTGATCAACCAGCCGATGATGATGGCGCCGGGAGAGGCCGCCTTCGACATGTCGGAGGGGAGGTTGAACACCCCGCCGCCGATCATCGAGCCAACAACGAGGGCGATGAGGGGAACGAGCGTCAGCTTGCCGTTGTTTGCGGCAACGGCGGGCGCGGCCGGAGCGGCGGGCGCGATCGTATTTTGCATGATGCGGACCTGTTCAAGTAGGGAACCACACGTTCCGCCGTTGAAGTGTCGGCATTACGACAACCCATCCGCCCGATTCTACTGCGATTTCCGAATCTCCTGTCCGGTGGATCAAGGCCAGCTTCGATCCATGCGGAAAAGCGGAGCGGAATTCCGGGTTTTCGCGGCAGATCCGGCGCAAGGCCTCGCGCGATCGCCATCCGGACCGTCACCGCTCCGTCACCTCAACGCCGGATGGTTACGGGATGCGTCTGATTTTCCGCCATCTTTGATTGCAGGTCCGATGACCCAAACTTTCGATATGGACCCCCGCATTCCCATACCCTTCGGCGGACTGTTGAAGGTGGTTGCCATCGTGGACCCTCAGGAGCCGCATACCAGGAAGCTGCTCGCCCACATTGAGCACGCAGGCTTCAAGGTCGATGTCACCGGCAGCTTCGATCGCGATGTCACGGAGGATGCAGGCGTCGGCGCTTATGTGATGCTGATTGACGGTGACCGGTTGGAAAAGGCGCGGCAGCTTGGCCGGGCCGTGCGGCAGATTGGCTTCGCCACGCCGCTGTGGATCGTCGCTGACTCGCACAAGGTGTCGGACATGGGCGTGCTGGAGCTGGTGGGCGAGGTCGAAGGCTACATATACCTCGGCCAGCAGACGCCGGCCTATTATGGCAAGCAGGTGGTCGCCAGCATCATTGATTACGGACTGAGCCTGCTGCCGCCCTTTTTCGGCACGCTGATGGCCTACGATGCGCGCGCCAACATCACATTCGCCTGTCCCGGCCACCAGGGCGGGCAATTCTACAGAAAGTCTCCGGCGGGCCAGCTGTTCTTCAAGCATTTCGGGGAAGGCATCTTCCGCAACGACCTGTGCAATGCCGATATCGAGCTCGGCGATCTGTTGATCCACGAGGGCGCGGCCGCCGATGCCCAGCGTTTTGCGGCCAAGGTCTTTGGCGCCGACCGCACTTACTTCGTTCTGAATGGAACCAGCACCTCGAACAAGGTTGTTGCGACGGCTCTGCTGCGCGAGGGCGACCTTGTTCTGTTCGACCGGAACAATCACAAATCGGTGCACCATGGCGCACTGGTTCAGGCCGGAGCGGTCCCGGTCTTCCTTCCCACCTCCCGCAATGCCTTCGGAATGATCGGCGCGGTGGACTGGTCCGCGTGGGACGAGGCTTATCTGCGTGAGCAGATCCGCCTCAATCCGCTGGTCACCGACCCCGGACGCCACCTGACGCCGCGACCCTTCCGGCTCGCCTGCATCCAGCTTGCCACCTACGACGGTACAATCTACAATGTGAAAAAAGTCCTTGAACGCATCGGGCATCTCTGCGACTATGTGCTTTGGGACGAGGCATGGATAGGCTACAACGCCTTCCATCCGCTGTTTGCCGATCACAGTCCGATGCGGCTGGAGGATCTGGGCCCTGACATGCCGGGCCTGTTCTCGACGCAGTCGGTGCACAAGCAGGGAGCCGGTTTCTCGCAGGCCTCGCAGATCCACAAGCGCGACGAACACCTGCGCGGACAGAGCCGTTTCGTCAACCACAAGCGGTTCAACGAGGCGATGCTCATGTACGCCTCAACCTCGGCGTTCTATCCGCTCTTCGCCTCGCTCGATGTCAATGCCAAGATCCACGAAGGGGCAGCGGGCGAAATGATGTGGGACCGCTGCATCGAGCTCGGCATCGAGGTCCGCAAGAAGCTGCGGGAGTTCGGACACTACTTCGAGCGCATCGGCAAGACCGAGGAAGAGCGCTGGTTCTTCGACCCCTTCGTGCCTGAATCCGTGCGGCTGCAAGGGTCACGGCATTCGCAGGACACGCGCGGAACCCGCTGGGAGGATCTTCCGACCGAGGTGATCAAGCGCGAGCAGCAATGCTGGACTTTCGACCCCGCCAGCAATTGGCACGGCTATTCGGGATATTCCGATGGTTACGCCATGGTCGATCCCAACAAACTCACCCTTCTCACACCCGGCATCGACCGCAAGACCGGCGAATACCTGGCCTTCGGGGTTCCGGCGACAGTCGTGGCCAACTACCTGCGCGAAGAGCACGTGGTTCCCGAAAAATGCGACCTCAACAGCCTGCTCTTCCTCATGACCCCGGCCGAGGACGAGAGCAAGCTGAACACACTCATCGCCAAGCTCGTCAAGTTCAAGATGCTGTGGGACCGCGACGAGATGCTGGAGGAGGCGCTCCCGTCGCTGTTCGAGAAGCACGGCCGCCGCTACGCGGGCTATACGCTCCGCCAGATCTGCAACGAGATGCATGATTTCTACCGCCGGGCCGGGATCAAGGAGTTGCAGCGCGCATGCTTCAGAGCTTCAAGCTTTCCGGAACTGGCGATGTCGCCGAAACAGGCCTACCAAGCCCTCGTCGGGAACGATGTGGACTATGTGCCGCTCGGAGAGATGAAGGGCCGCATCGCCGCCACGCTGGCGCTGATCTACCCGCCGGGAATCGGCGTTGTCATTCCGGGCGAGCGCTGGGACGAGCGTGCCCAACCGATGCTGGACTATTTCTTGATATTCGAGGAGTCCTTCAACCGCTTTCCCGGCTTCAACTACGAGGTTCAGGGCGTGTACCAGGAGGTTGAGGACGACCGGATCCGCTTCTACACTTATGCCGTCCGCGAGTAAGCGCATCGCAGGGGAGGCGACATGACGGATGCCAGGGACAAGAAGCCCGAGCCGCGGCCACCAAGCCTTGTGGAATCCGCCGTTCCGATCTTGACGCTCATCGGACTCCTGGCGCTGGCCTTCTATCTGTTCGGCAGCGGCGCGGCGGCGGGTCCCAACCAGATTGCCCTCACCATCGCCAGCCTCGTCGCGGCCTTCTTCGGCTGGCGCTGCAACTGGCCGCTCGAGGCCATGCGCGAAGCCGCGGTGGGCAGCGTCAACTCCGGTCTCAGCGCCATCTTCATCCTGTTTGCGGTCGGGGCGCTGATAGGCACATGGGCGCTGAGCGGCACGCTTATGGCCATGGTCTATTATGGGTTGACGATCCTCAACCCAAACTACTTCTATCTTACCTGCTGCATCATTTGTGCTGTGGTGGCCCTCAGCATCGGAAGCTCATGGACAGTGGCCGGCACGATCGGGATCGGCCTGATGGGAATCTCGAACGAAATGGCGCTCAATCCCGCCATCACCGCGGGCGCCGTTATTTCGGGCGCCTACTTCGGCGACAAGTCGTCTCCGCTCTCGGATACCACCAACCTCGCCTGCGCGGCGTCTGGCGCGAATCTCTATGAACACATCCGCGAGGCGCTGTGGACCTCGGCGCCCTCGCTTGTGCTGACGCTCATCATCTTCTACTCGCTTGGCGAGAGGGGCGATTTTGACGCCACACCCGTTATCGAGTCGCTGGGCGGCTCCTACAGGATTTCGCTTGTCCAGTTTCTGCCGCTTCTCGTGGTGCTGGCGCTCGCGATGCTGCGCTGGCCGCCTTTCACAACAATTTTCCTCGGCGCGCTGGCCGGCGGCCTTCTGGCGGTTCTGTATGATCCGGCGCGGGTTGCCGCTTTCGCGGCGGACCCGCAGCAGCCATTTGTGCTGCAACTGGTCAAGGGCGTCTGGCAGGCGCTCGCGTCCGGTTATCTCTCCGAGACCGGCAACGCGGCGGTCGACAAGCTGCTGACGCGCGGCGGCATGGAAAGCATGCTCAGCACCATCTGGCTCATCATTGCAGCGCTGGGCTTCGGCGGCATCGTCGAGAAGGCCGGCATCCTCGACAGGTTGCTCAGCCCTCTCATCGCCGCCGCGAAGTCGACGGGCGCCCTGATCGCGGCCCTCGCGACGGCGGCGATCGGCGCCAACATCCTCGCCTCGGACCAGTACATCGCCATCGTGCTCCCGGGCCGCATGTTTCGTCAGGCGTTTGTGGATCGCAAGCTGGCGCCCGTGGTGCTCTCCCGCGCGGTGGGCGACACGGCCACCGTCACCTCCCCGCTTATTCCCTGGAACAGCTGCGGCGCCTTCATGGCCGCCACTTTGGGCGTCGCCACGATGGCTTATCTGCCGTTCTGCTTCTTCAACCTTCTCAATCCCCTCATCACGGTTGTCTTTGGAATGACCGGGCTGCGGATGATCAAGGACGGCCCTCCGCAGCCGTCAAGCGGATGGCGCTGATGCGGCGCGGTGGACGAAGGCTGGCGGAGCATGATCCGCAAAAAGTGGAGCCACTCTTGCGATAAGATCACGCTCTGGCTTTTGATCTGGCCCATGATCCAACGAGGCGAGTCCGTCCGACCGGAACATGCGCAAGGGAATGCGGCAACGGCCTTTCCATGCCGGATTTCGTGGCGGATAACCTACTGCGTCCGCCGCACCAGTTCCACCATATAGGCCGTCGACCAGCCGAAGCTCAGCAGGCCGTTGGCGGCCGTGAGGCCGGAGAGCAGCCGCCATCTTTCATCGAGGATGATGTCGCCGAAGCCGAGGGTCGAGAAGGTGACGAGCGAGAAGTAAAGCGCGGGCTCGAAGGCCTGGAACACTCCCGTGAAATAAAATGTCGTGGCCCAGACCCAGACATTCACCGTCTGCACGCTCATGACGAACAGCACGCAGATGACGATGGTTGCCGTGTTGGCAAAGCGACGGAAGGTGCGGCGCAGATGGATGATGACTTTTTCCAGGTGCTGCGCGAAGGCGGCGAACATTTCCGCCTGGATCACGGCATTGATCATGATCACGACGGTGCCGATGGCCAGCTGCGCGATCACGCGTCGGTCACCTCGACATGACGGATGAGGCCATCATCGCCGAAGCGGACGATTTCGGTCCCCCGCCGCGTCACAGGCCGGCCGGTGGAGCGCGCGGTGGCTTCAAGCCGCCACAGTGAGCGCGCCGCATCCGCCGAGAGCTGGCGCACCTCGTCATCGACGGCACGCTGGTCCGGATGCTCCGCGAAATAGGCCGTGAAGGCGGCGATGATGGCGTCGCGCCCCGCGATCCGGCCGTTCACGCCTGGCGAGACATAGACAGCCTCTTTGGCAAACATGGCCTTCACCTTGCGCGCGTCATAGGCGTTGAGGGCCGCATGGTAGCGCTTGAGCAGCGCCACGGGATCGAGGCTCATGCGCCGAATTCGCCCATGATCCGCACCCAGCTGCGGATGCCGCGGCGATAACTCCCGAGATCGTATTTCTCATTGGGGCTGTGGATCGCGTCATCGGTCAGCGCGAAGCCGACGAGAATCGAGTCCATGCCGAGAATGTCCTTGAAGAAGCGGCAGATGGGAATGGAACCGCCGGAGCCCATCAGCACCGTGTCGCGCCTGAACTCGTCTTTGAGCGCCTTCGCCGTCTTGGCGATGAAGGGATTGTCCTCCGGGATCTCGGTTGCGGGGCTTCCACCGCCGCCCGCGAACTCCACCTTGCAGTCCGCGGGGATCAGGCCCTTCACGTATTTCCGGAAGGCCTTGAGGATCCTGTCCGGGTTCTGCTTGCCGACGAGCCGGAAGGTGAACTTGGCATGCGCCTTGGACGGCAGCACGGTCTTGGTGCCAACACCGGTGTAGCCGCCCCAGATGCCGTTCACCTCCGCCGTGGGCCTCGCCCAGATCTGCTCCAGCACCGATTTGCCCTTTTCGCCCGCGGGGTGCTTCAGCCCCACGTCCTTGAGGAACTTCGCCTCCGAGAATTTGAGCGACTGCCACTGCTTCCTGGTCTGCTTCGGCAGGTCCGGCACATCATCATAGAAGCCGGGGATCGTCACCTTGCCCTGCCTGTCATGCAGCGCCGCGATCACCTTGCTCAGGACCCGGATCGGGTTCATGGCCGGGCCGCCATACATGCCGGAGTGGAGGTCGATCCTGGGGCCGGTGATGGTCACCTCCTCGCGCGCCATGCCGCGCAGCCTCGTGGTGATGGCGGGTGTCTTCGGGTCCCACATGTTGGTGTCGCAGACGAAAGCAGCGTCGCAGGACAGTTCCTTGGCATGGGCCTTGAGGAAGGGAACGAGCGAGGGGGAGCCTGACTCCTCCTCGCCCTCGATCAGGAAGGTGGCGCGGACCGGCAGCGTGCCGGTGGTGCGGATCCAGGCGCGCGCCGCTTCGACAAACGTCATGAACTGGCCCTTGTCGTCGGACGTGCCGCGGCCATACATGCGTTTCACTTTGCCGTCGGTTTTGATGGTCGGCTCGAAGGGCGGCGTCTTCCACAGGTCAAGCGGGTCGGCCGGCTGCACGTCATAATGGCCGTAGAACAGCAGATGCGGCGTGTCCTTGCCGGCGTGTTCCGGCGTGTAATGCGCCACCACCATGGGCCGGCCGGGCGTGGGCCGCGCCTGCGCCTTGAAGCCCAGCGCCTGCAGGTCATCGACGATGGCGAGGGCCGCCTTCTCGCAGTCCGCCGCATAGGCCGGGTCGGTCGAAACCGAGGGGATGCGGACGAGCTTGAACAGCCTTTCAAGGCTGTTGTCGAAGTCCTTCGCGGCGGCGTCGAGAACGGCGTGGAGGTCGGTCATGTCGGTCACTCTCTTGCAAATTGCGCGATGATGCGGGCCCATGTCCGGGCGCCCTTGTGAAAGGCGGACACGTCGTATTTCTCGTCGGGCGAATGGGCGTTGTCGTCGGGCAGGCCGAAGCCCGTCAGAAGGCTGTCCACTTTCAGGTGTTTCTTGAAGCTCTCGACCACGGGGATCGAATAGCCCGCACCCATCAGCACCGCCTCGCGGCCAAACTCCGCCTTCAGCGCCGACTGCGCCGCGCGGATCCACGGCGTCTCCGCGGAGACCGAAATGCCGGACGAATCCCCGCCGCTGTCGTCGAAACGCACCTTGCAGTCCGCGGGCAGAAGCGCCCTGACGAAGCGCTTGAAGGCGGCGCGGATCTTCTTCGGGTCCTGGCCCTCGACAAGGCGGAAGGTGAGTTTGGCGGTGGCTTCCGAAGGCAGCACGGTCTTGCTGCCCGGCCCGCGATAGCCGCCATGGATGCCGTTCACCTCGGCCGTGGGCCTGGCCCACATCTGCTCCAGCGCCGAATAGCCCTGCTCGCCGGCGGGGATGCCCAACCCCACGTCAGCGAGGAATTTCTTCGCCGGGAACTTGAGCGCCGCCCATTGCCTGCGGGTCCTCGCGGGGATCGGCCTCACGCCGTCATAGAAGCCCGGGATGGCGATCTTCCCCCTCTTGTCATGGAGCGCCGCGATGATGCGGCTCACCGCCTTGATCGGGTTCTGCACCGGGCCGCCGTAAAGCCCGGAATGCAGGTCGATTTTAGGGCCTGTCACGGTGAACTCGATCCCCAGGCAGCCGCGGAGCCTGGTGTCGATGCCGGGCGTCCTGGCGTCCCACATGCCGGTGTCGCAAATGAACGCCACATCGGCGGGAAATTCCCGCGCGTGAGCCTTGAGAAAGCGATCGATGTGCGCGGGGTCGCTCTCCTCGTCGCCCTCGATCATCACGGTCAGGCGGAAGGGCAGGCTTCCATGCACTTTCAGCCAGCAGCGGCTGGCTTCCAGAAAGGTCATCAATTGGCCCTTGTCGTCCGCCGAGCCGCGCGCAAAAATCGCATCCTGTCCCCGGATGCCTTTGCGGATTTGGGGTTCGAAGGGCGGCGACGTCCAGAGCTCCAGCGGATCGGCGGGCTGCACATCGTAATGGCCATAGAACAGGACATGGGGCCTCCTGCCCCCACCCGGTGGCTCATAGCGTCCCAGCACCAGCGGCTGCCCCGTGGTTTCGCGCAGGCCTGCCTTGAGCCCCATCGCCTTCAGCTGCGCCACCAGCCATCGGGCACATGCGCGGCAATCCCCGTGATGGGCCGGGTCCGTGCCAACGCTCGGAAACCGCAGCAACGCGAACAGCCGCTCCAGGCTCTCAGGGAATTGTTGATCTATTTCTGCCAGGACAGGGGCGGAATGGTCCAAGATTTCACCAGCATCGTTGCGCGTGACGACAATGTCATGGCGCAAGCCCCCGCGGCAAGGGCCGCGGCATGAAGCCGGAGGAGTTCTCGCTGGCGCGTGACAGCCTGCAGGCGCAGGAGCCCTCGGCGGGCCTCCGCCGCTTCCGCCGCCGCGGCTACCAGCGCTTCCTCGCCTTCATGGGCGATATCGATCTCGCCTTCGTCTGGAAGCGGCGCTGGTTCGTCATCACCATGGTGGTGGGCTTCGTGCTGATGGCGCTGCCCACGCCGCCGGGACTGACGCATGAGGGGCAGATCGTGCTGGTCATGTCGATCATGGCCACCATGCTGTTCATCACCGAGCCGATTCCACTGCCCACCGTGCCGCTGCTCATCATCGTGGGCCAGGTGGTTCTGCTCAGGGCCGATCCGACCAAGGTGGCGCAGAGCCTGATGACGGACTCGGTGCTCTTCATCATGGGATCGCTCATGCTGGCGGTGGCCATCGTGCGCCAGCGGCTGGACAAGCGCATCGCCTGGTGGATCGTCCGCATGACGGGCACCAACGTCTATTGGATCAGCTTCGGCATCACGGCGGTGTGCGGCGTCATCGCCGCCTTCATCGGCGAGCACACGGTGGCCGCGATGATGCTGCCCGTCGGCGTCGCGCTCATCACACTCACGTCCGGCGACCCGAGGAAGGTGCACAACCTCGCGGCCGTGCTTCTGTTCTCGATCTCCTATGGCTGTTCCATCGCCGGTGTTGCAACTCCCTCGGGTGGCGCGCGGAACGCCATCATCATCAGCTACTGGAAGGACTTCTTCTATAATCCCGCCGATCCCGCCACGCGCCGCTTCCTGATGGATTACGTGACCTGGATCGTCTACGCCTTCCCGATGTTCCTGCTGCGGCTGCCCATCGTGACGGCCCTGCTCATCTTCACCTTCAAGCCGGAAGTCACCGACATGTCGCGCGCCGTCGCGCGGCTGCGCACCCAGGTGTCGATGCAGGGGCCGATGCGCGCTTCGGAGTGGCTCACCATCCTGATCTTCGCGCTCACCATCGTGGGCTGGGTCACCCTGTCGAACGACCTGGGCCTCGGCATTATCGCCATCGGCGGCGCCTCGCTGTTCCTCATCCTCGGCCTGGTGCGCTGGGAAGACATCAATTCGGGCGTCAACTGGGGCGTGGTCCTGCTCTATGCGGCGGCGATCTCGCTCGGCGTCGAGATGAAGGCCACGGGGGCCGCCGCCTGGGTTGCCGGCAGCGTCTTCACGGTGATGCGCGAGATCGGGGCTTCCGATGCGCTGGGCTTCAACGCGGTCATCTCGCTGCTCACGATTGCGGTGTCGAACACCATGACGGCGGGCGCCGCCGTGGCCGTGCTCGCCCCCATCGTGCTCAAGACCGCCGTCGCGGCGCATCAGGACCCGATCGACGCGGGCTTCATCACGGCCATCTCGTCCGCCTTCGGCTATCTCACACCCGCCGCGCAGCCGGCCTTCACCATCATCTATGCCTCGGGCTTCCTGAAGGGCAGCGACTTCTTCAAGATCGGCATCCGCATGATGGCGCTGTCCTTCATCGTGCTGATGGCCATTTCGGTGCTGTACTGGCCGCTGCTGGCTCCCTAAACTGGGACGGTCATGTTCAGTCGCTCCCCATTATCCGACCGGCAGGAAGCAGCTGTGCAAAAAACGCTGCAGACCCTCCGTTCGCAGCGGCGCAACCGCTTCCGCATCCTCGCCTGCATCGACGGCACGGAGGACTCGCTCATCACCGTGCGTTTCGCGGCGCGCTTCTCGGTGCAGGACAACTGCGACCTGATCGTGCTTTTCGTGCGGCCCATCGACTCGGGGCTGCAGTCCGGCGGGTTGCAGGTGAGGCTGGCGCGCGAGAACATGCTGGAGGCGGGCTTCGAGCTTCCCGGCGTCACCCACCTGAAGCAGGCTCTCGAGGCGCTGAGGCAGGAGGGCCTCGATGTCGGGGGCTGGCCCAGGGAATCCCGGCGCAGCGAGGCCTGGGGCGATCCCGCGGGCGACAACAAACTTGAATTCGCCAGCCCCGGGGGCCGCACCGTGGTGCTGAAGCTCAAGACGGCGCCCGACGTCGCCAGTGGCATTCTCGACCAGTATGAGCTCGGCCCCTACAACCTCATCATCACGGGTCACCCCTCGCGCTGGACGGGCGAGCTGATGGCGGTGTTCCGCTCCGGCATCGTGCAGACGGTCACCACCATGGCGCCCTGCTCCGTGCTGGTTGCCCGCAACAGTTTTGATAAAAAAGGCTTCTTCATCTGCACCGATGGGTCCCCGCGCTCGACGCAGGCGGTGCGCCGGTCGGCCGTGCTGGCGCGGGTGACGGGCGAACCGATCACGCTTTTCTCGGTTGCGGCCTCGCCCGCCGGCAAGTCCGCGGCGGAGGACGCCGTGGCCAATGCCGGAGCACTGCTCAAGGCCATGAATATCCCGGTCGCGGAGACACGCGTTGCAGTCGGAAGGCCCGCCGAGGAGATCGTGGAGGCCGGTTCGCTCTACCAGGTGATCGTGGTCACCGACGAGGGACGCTCGCGGCTGGCGCGGCTGGCGCGCGGCTCGACGGCAACGGAAGTCGTGCGCAAGGCCCGCACCAGCGTGCTCGATGTGCGGTGAGGGGGCGCGGAGGATGGCGGACGACACGCTCTGCTGCAGGGGCGGGTCCGGCAACGCCCATAAAGTGGCCTTGTTGCTGCAGTCCCGCCGCCTGCCTTGGCGGCCGGTGCGGGTCGATTTCTGCCGCGGCGGGGCGCGCACGCCGGAGTGCCGCGGGAAGCCCGGCGAGATGGGCGACATGCGGCTTCTGCAACGTGCGCAAGACCAAAAGCTTGAGCATGATCTTATCGCAAAACCGTTTCCACTTGACCGCCCGCCGCTTTAGCTCCGCGCCGCCTCCATGGCGTCGAGATATTCATCGAGATGCTCGAGGTTTTCGAAGCGCATCCAGCCTTCGGCCGTTTCCGCTTCCACTGTGCCGTCGGACAGGATGCGCGCTGGACGGCGGCGGATGATCCGTTCTTCCACCACATAGAGCTGACCCTCTTCCATCACCTCGTCCTCGGCGGCTTCCTGTTCGCTGGCGGCCTCCTCCCCGGCGGGCGCCCGCTCTTCCACCACCGGCTCCTCAACAGCAGGGGAAAAGGCCTGATCCGGGTCCCGCGGCACGCGAATGGCTGAGGCCGGCGCGGACCCTTCACCGAAGGCCTGCTCGATTCTCTGGCGCGCCTGATCGAGGGCCTCGATGGTGTCCAGCGTCGGGCGCGAAACCTCTTCCCCGACAATGACGGCAGCGGCGGCGGCAGAAGCCGCGGGCGATGCCGCGGTCCTGGCTCCGCGGGGGTCGAATTCGGGGATTGGCGTCCTGGCGGGGCTCTCCGGTTCGGAACTGGGCGACCGCTTGAGGGCCGCGGCCTGTCCGTCGATCACACTGCCGAGACCGAGCGCCAACACCCCGCCAACCAGCAGGATCGCGGCGGTCTGGATGTCGATGCCGCCAGGGCGAACCGGCGAAACAAAGAGAACAATGCCAAGCGCCAGCCCCGCCGCAGCCAGCAGGATGCCGCAAATCCACATCAGCTTTGCCATCATACCCTCCCCGGGCTCAATCGATTCGACCGCCGCGTAACCTTCCGTATAAACAGCGCCAGTACAGTTAATTTTTCATCAAACCGGAACATGGCGCAACCAGAGCACGATCCGGCGAGGCGGGTCCACCCGGTGGGAACAGGCGTGTGCCGGGCGGTTCACATGGGTCAGGAATAATTTGTCCCGCCCCCCGCCACGAGGTCAAGGCTATCGCAAACGGGACTTGTGCGTTTTTTCCTCTTTCCTCTCCCCGGTGTACAGACCGGGGGAGAGGGCAGGGTGAGGGGGTCTGTCCACGCGGACAGCGCCGGAAATTCCTGCTCAAGCGTCTCCCGCGCGGAAACACCCCCTCACCTAACCTCTCCCCCGGTGGGGAGGCGAATCGCACATGGCGGCGGCGTGTCTTGTGCCATGTCAATTTTCCCTTCTCCCGTCGCGGTACGCGATGGGAGAAGGTGG
>NZ_JADCDA010000107.1 GCF_020252405.1 Aestuariivirga sp. | reverse complement strand
GCAGAAATACCCCGCCGTCACCGTGCAGGTGGAAGGCCATGCCGACGAGCGCGGCACGCGCGAATACAACATCGCGCTCTCCGCCCGCCGCGCCACGGCGGCGCGCGAATTCCTGATCGCCCAGGGCGTCAGGGGCTCGCGTATCTCATCGATCGCCTATGGCAAGGAACGCCCGGCGGCGCTGTGCGATGCCGAGCAGTGCTGGTCGCAGAACCGCCGCGCCGTCACCGTTATCACCGGCGGCGCAAAACAGTAAACGTTGCCGGCTGCACGGCGGCGTGCCACCGGCCGAGCCTCAATTTCACCGTGATTCCGGTTCACTTGCGGGTCTGACGAGAACAATCCGCCCCTTGTAAGGGCCGCTGGGTGCAGATCATGCTGAAGTTCGTGAAATCTTTCGTCGCCGTCGCCGCACTTGTGGGCCTTGGCCTTGTGTCACCCGCCATGGCGCAGAGCGCTTCCGAGATGGCGGTGCGCATGCAGCAATTGGAAGAGCAGGTCCGCCAGCTCACCGGCCGGGTGCAGGAACTGTCCTTCGAGGTGAACCAGCTCCGCGTGGCGGGCGCTGCCGCCCCGCGGCAGAACGGCGCCGGCCTGGCGCTGAAGCCCGCCGCGTCGCTTGCTGCTGCGGCGCCCCAGCCCGCACCGCCGCCGCAGCCCAGCCAGCAGAAGCGGCTTGCCGCCGCCTCGGCCGGAGCTCCGATCCCTGACAGCAATGGGGTTGAAACCATCGAACAGGCGCCGCTCGGCGCGCCTGCGTCGGTCCCCATGCCGCCGGCCACCATGCCGCCGGCCGCAATGCCGGAGGCCTCCTCCGCCGAAACCGTCCAACAGGACGTGCCGGGGGCCGCGCCTGCCGCCAGGGTGTTCGGCGCGCTCGACAATGCCGCCGCCCAGCCCAATGACGGCGGCTTCCAGGGCCAGGTTCTGGTGCCCCCGTCACAGCAGGAACCGGGCGATGACTATGGGAAGCAGGGCGCCGCCGCGCAGCCCGCCACGAATGACGATTCGATCGAGACCGTTTCGCTCCAGCCCGGTGCGGCAACCCAGACGGAGACGCCCGAGTCGCTCTATGAGCGCTCCAACGAGAGCCTGCTGCGCCGCCAGTACGGCGATGCCGAGGCCGGTTTCTCCACCTTTTTGTCGCAGTATCCCGATCACAGCCTGGCGGGCAGCGCGCAATACTGGCTGGGCGAAACCTATTACGCCCAGAACGACTACAAGCGCGCCGCCGCCATTTTCCTGCAGGGCTACAAGAAATATCCGGCAAGCCGCCGCGCGCCGGACAGCCTGCTGAAGCTCGGCATGTCGCTCAACCGTCTTGGTCAGGGCGAGCAGGCCTGCGCCGCCCTGGCCGCCGTCAGCACGGAATATCCGAAGGCGGTGGATGCCCGCAAGCGCGCCCAGTCGGAAGCCAGGCGCGTTGGCTGCGCCTCCTGACATTCCGGCTGACTTCTCGGCCCTGCGGCCGGAGCGCCATGTGGCGCTGGCCGTTTCGGGGGGCTCCGACTCGACTGCACTGATGCGCCTCGCGGCGGACTGGGCCCGGACCAACCATCCGGGCCTCAAGCTGTCCGTGCTCACCATCGACCATGGTCTGAGGCCCGAAGCGGCGGCGGAGGCGGCCCGCGTCGGGCAGTGGGCCGCCGGGCTTGGCCTTCCTCACCATGTGCTGCACTGGACGGAGCAGCCGAAGCCCACCACCGGCCTGCAGGCGAGAGCACGCGACGCGCGCTACGGGCTGATGGCGGACTGGTGCCGCGGCCACGGGGCCACGGCGCTGCTCACCGCCCACACGCTCGACGATCAGGCCGAGACAGTGCTGATGAGGCTCGCCCGCACCATGAGCCCCGATAGCCTTGCCGGCATCCGCCAGTTTGGCGTATGGGATGGGCTGCCGTTGCTGCGCCCGCTGCTGCGCGCCAAACGGCAAGCCCTGCGCGGCTGGCTCGCCCGGCTCGGTCAGCCCTGGATCGACGATCCCTCCAATGAGGACGACCGTTTCGAGCGCGTTCGGGCGCGCCGCAGCCTTGCCGCCCTGGGCCCCGAAACCGCCGCGCGCCTCGCGGCGCTGGCGGATCGGGCTGCGGCGGCCGCAGCGCTTCTGGAGCGCGCGGCGCGGCGGTGGATTGCCTTTTACCTTCAGGAACATGAGACCGGCATCTGTCACCTTGCGCTGGACCGGTTCCAGCGCCTGCCGGAGACCCTTCAGGAACGCATCCTCGGCATCGTCATCGAGCGCTATGGCGGGGGGCGGAAAGCGCCCGACGCCGAAGAGCTGCGACGGATCGCGCGCTGGGCGGCAATCGGGGAGGGGCCGGTGCGTTGCACCCTGGGCGGCGCCCTGCTGGGCCGCCGGAAATCCGGCTTCTGGGTCACGCGTGAGGCGGCGCGCATCGAGGCCACCCCGCGGATCGTGCCGGATACAGGCAAGCTGTTGTGGGATAAGCGTTTTTTGGTGGAGGCCGCGCCGGGCGCGCAGGTTGCGCCAACAGCGTCGCGCAAGCTGCCGCCCAGTCCCGGAGTTCCCGTCTATGCGCTTCGCGCCTGCCCTTGGGTCGAGCAACCGCCCGGGGTGCCGCCGCCGCGCAGCCGCTTTCTGCGGCTCACCACGCATGGGCGAGCGATTTACCCAAAGGCCGTTCTTGGAAATACTTCCGCTCCGGCCTATGTTATTGGACAGTCTGAAATTTGAGCTGCCGTCCGTCCCCTGGGCCGGGTCGCCATCTGTGAGGATCACGTGAACCAATTCCGCAATTTCGCTGTCTGGATCGTCATCGCGCTGCTGCTCTTCGCGCTGTTCAGCGTGTTCCAGGGCCAGGTCCGCAGCCCGTCGAGCTCCGAGCTCAGCTATTCCGAGTTCCTGCAGAAGGCCAATTCGGGTGCCATTCAGTCGATCGTGATCACCGGCGACAATATCACCGGCAAGCTCTCCGATGGCGCCACCGTGCAGACGACCGGTCCGCTGCTTGAGTACCAATTGAAGCAGCTGAGCGAAAAGAACGTCTCGATCACGTTCCGCACCGCGCAAAACGACTCGCTCCTCACCAATGCGCTCGTCTACTGGCTCCCCATGCTGCTCCTGATCGGCGTGTGGGTGTTCTTCATCCGCCAGATGCAGTCAGGCTCCGGCAAGGCCATGGGCTTCGGCAAATCGAAGGCAAAGCTCCTCACCGAGCGCCATGGCCGCGTGACCTTCGAGGACGTCGCGGGCGTGGAGGAGGCGAAGGACGATCTCGTTGAGATCGTCGACTTCCTGAAGGACCCGCACAAGTTCCAGCGGCTGGGCGGCAAGATTCCCAAGGGCGCTCTGCTCGTGGGTCCGCCCGGCACCGGCAAGACGCTGCTGGCGCGCGCCATCGCGGGCGAGGCCAATGTGCCCTTCTTCACCATCTCGGGTTCGGACTTTGTCGAAATGTTCGTGGGCGTCGGCGCCTCCCGCGTGCGTGACATGTTCGAGCAGGCCAAGAAGAATGCGCCCTGCATCATCTTCATCGACGAAATCGACGCGGTCGGCCGCCACCGCGGCGCGGGCCTCGGCGGAGGCAATGACGAGCGCGAGCAGACCCTGAACCAGCTCCTGGTCGAGATGGACGGTTTCGAGGCGAATGAGGGCGTGATCCTGATTGCCGCGACCAACCGGCCGGACGTTCTGGACCCGGCCCTGCTTCGCCCCGGCCGTTTCGACCGCCAGATCGTGGTGCCGAACCCGGACGTGCAGGGCCGCGAGAAGATTCTGAAAGTTCACATGCGCAACGTGCCGCTGGCGCCGGATGTGGATGCCAAGACCATCGCGCGGGGCACGCCTGGCTTCTCGGGCGCCGATCTCTCCAACCTCGTCAACGAGGCGGCGCTTCTCGCCGCGCGGCGCAACAAGCGCATCGTCACGCAGTCGGAATTCGAAGAGGCCAAGGACAAGGTGATGATGGGCGCGGAGCGCCGCTCCATGGCCATGTCCGAGGAGGAGAAGCGCCTCACCGCCTATCATGAGGCGGGCCATGCGCTGGTCGCCATGAATGTGCCCAAGGCCGACCCCGTGCACAAGGCGACCATCATTCCGCGCGGCCGCGCGCTGGGCATGGTGATGCAGCTGCCCGAGGGCGACCGCCTGTCGATGAGCTACACCCAGATGACCTCGCGCCTTGCCATCATGATGGGCGGGCGCATCGCGGAGGAGATCACCTTCGGCAAGGAGAATGTCACCTCGGGCGCCCAGTCCGACATCGAGCAGGCGACGCGGCTGGCGCGCGCCATGGTCACGCGCTGGGGCTATTCGGACGAACTCGGCACGGTGGCCTATGGCGAGAACCAGGAAGAGGTGTTCCTCGGCCACTCCGTGTCGCGCACCCAGAACATCTCGGAAGAGACCGCGCAGAAGATCGACCAGGAGGTGAAGCGGCTGGTGTTTGACGGCCTGACCGCCGCGCGCCGCATCCTGACCGAGAAGAACCACGAGCTGACGGCGCTGGCCCAGGGCCTTCTCGAATATGAGACGCTGTCGGGCGAGGAGATCAGGAACCTGCTCGCCGGCACGCCGCCCCGGCGCGAGGATGGCGATGGCGGCAGGAAGGGCGCCAAGGCAACATCCTCCGTTCCCGCCACGGGCCAGCCCAAGGCCGGAGGCGCGGGCGGCATGGAACCGCAGCCGCAGGTGTGATGATCCGGCATTACGCAAGGCCGGCAGGGCTCGTCTACGGACCCGACGCCCGGCAGCTGATTGAGGAAGGCCGCGGAGCATCGCTCGGCGGCCTTTCCGCAATCGCCTATACGCTTGTCGAGGAGATTGCGCGCGGGGCGTCCTCCGTCCGCCGCCGTTTCGCCACGGGACGTTTGCCGCGCCAGACGGTGGTGCCGGCCTTCCTCTCGCCCGAGCGCCCGCTGATCATGGGCATTGTCAATGTCACGCCCGACAGCTTCTCGGACGGCGGCCTCCATGCGGAAAGCGGCCGCGCCATCGCCCATGGCTTGCTCCTGGCGCAACAAGGCGCTGATATTCTCGACGTCGGCGGCGAATCGACCAGGCCCGGCTCCGAAGGTGTGCCGGAGGCAGAGGAACTGCGCCGCATCCTGCCCGTCATCGAGGCGCTTGCGGCGCGGGGGCTCACCGTCTCGGTCGACACACGCAAGGCCAATGTCATGCGCGCGGCGCTTCAGGCTGGCGCCAGCATCGTCAACGATGTGGCTGCCCTCACCTATGATCCCGCCGCCATTGAGGCGATGGCGGAAGCCAGCTGCCCCGTCATCCTCATGCATGCCCAGGGCGACCCCCGGACCATGCAGCTGAGCCCGCACTATGACGACGTGGCGCTCGACGTGTTCGACTGGCTCGAAGCCCGCATCGAGGCCTGTGTCGCGGCGGGCATCGCGCGCTGGCGCATCGTGGCCGATCCCGGCATCGGCTTCGGCAAGAGCTTCCGCCACAACATCGACGTGCTGCGCCACTTCACGCTCTATCATTCGCTCGGCGTGCCGGTTCTGATGGGGCTGTCGCGCAAGGGTTTCATCGGCGCGCTGACCGGCGAGAAACTGGCCGGAAACCGCGTCAGCGGCTCGGTGGGCGGCGCTGTCTGGTCGGCGCTCAACGGCGCGCATATAATTCGCGTGCATGATGTGAAGGCGACGGTGGAGGCGCTGGCGGTGGCAGGCGCCGCCGCGGACCCGGACCGCAGCGGACTATAAAGCATTTTCAGGTCAAGTGGACACCGGTTGACCGTCGAAAATGCGACCAAACAAAGAGATGGAGCAGCGTTTCGGTTCCACTGAACCGAAACCTGCGCTACGCGGGGGAGTTTCCATGGCGCGGAAGTATTTCGGAACCGACGGCGTGCGCGGCCGCGCCAATACCGGCGCCATGACCGCGGACATCGTGTTGAGGATCGGCATGGCCGCCGGCAATCTCTATCGCCGCGGCAGCCACCGCCACCGTGTGGTGATCGGCAAGGACACGCGGCTTTCGGGCTATATGATCGAGAATGCGCTGGCCTCGGGCCTTCTCGCCGCCGGCATGGACGTGTTCCTGCTGGGTCCGGTGCCCACCCCCGCCGTCGCCATGCTCACCCGCTCGATGCGCGCCGACCTTGGCGTGATGATCTCCGCCTCGCACAATCCTTTCGCCGACAACGGCATCAAGATCTTCGGGCCCGACGGCTTCAAGCTGTCGGATGAGCAAGAGCTTGAGATCGAGGCGATGCTCGACGATCCATCGCTGATGACCCTGGCGCCGCCCGATGGGATCGGCCGCGCCAAGCGGATCGAGGATGCCCAGGCGCGCTACATCGAATTCGCCAAGCGCACCTACCCGAAGGACATGACGCTCGATGGCTTGCGCGTGGTCATCGATACCGCCAATGGCGCGGCCTACAAGGTTGCGCCCACGGCCTTATGGGAGCTGGGCGCCGAGGTGATCCAGATCGGCAATGAGCCCAATGGCCTCAACATCAATGACGGCTGCGGCTCGACTCGCCCCGAGTCGATGTGCGCCAAGGTCAAGGAGCTCCGCGCCGACATCGGCATCGCGCTCGATGGCGACGCGGACCGCGTGATCATCGCCGACGACAAGGGCGAGCTGGTGGACGGCGATCAGCTGATGGCGCTGATCGCCACCTCATGGGCCAGGCGCGGCGATCTGCGCGGCGGCGGCCTTGTCGCCACCGTCATGTCGAACCTCGGGCTTGAGCGCTATCTGGCGGAGCACAAGCTGACGCTGGCCCGCACCAAGGTGGGCGACCGCTATGTGGTGGAACACATGCGCGCCCATGGCCACAATGTGGGCGGCGAGCAGTCGGGCCATATCGTGCTGTCGGACTTTTCGACCACGGGCGATGGCCTGCTCGCGGCGCTGCAGGTTCTGGCGGAAGTGAAGCGCCAGGGCAAGCCGGTGAGCGAGGTGTGCAATCTGTTCACGCCGCTGCCGCAGGTTCTGAAAAACGTGACGTTCAGGCTGGGAGACCCCCTGCAGGACAATGGCGTGCGCGCGATGATCGCCGATGCCGAAGCGCGCCTCGGCAATTCCGGCCGCCTCGTCATCCGCCCCTCCGGCACCGAGCCCGTCATCCGCGTGATGGCGGAGGGCGACGACAAGGGCCTGGTCGCCAGGATCGTCGATGATCTCTGCGGCGCGATCGCCAGGGCTGCGGCTTGAAGCATGATCCGCAAAAGTGGAAACGGTTTTGCGACAAGATCATGCTCAGGCTTTTGACCCGAGCATGATCCGCAAAAGTGGAAACGGTTTTGCGCCAAGATCATGCTCAAGCCTTTGATCTGACGCATCGGCCGGTCAATCCGAGCCATCCTGTCCCGTGGGGCCGCCCGATGCTCCGGTAAGCGGGGAAAAGCGTGCGGTCATCTCCTTGGGAAACCGCTTCGGTCGGCCTTCGCGGTCCACCAGGGCCACGGTCACGGCGGCCCGAAACAGGAGCGCGCCGTCGCGCATCACGTCCTGCCCGATTTCGATTCGCGCCCCGGTCATGCCGATGAAGCGCGTATGCACCTCAAGCAGGTCGTCGAGCCGCGCCGGGCCGAGAAAGTCGCAGACCATGCGTCGGACCACGAAATTCAGGTTCTCCAGCTGCGACTGGCGGATACCCAGCAGCCTCAGACAGTCGGAGCGCGCCCGCTCGCAGAAGGCGGCGTAGCGTGCGTGATAGACCACGCCGCCGGCATCCGTGTCCTCGAAATAGACGCGAATGGGCTTGATGTGGATGCCGGTCCCGATGCGTCCGGCGAAGCCCGGCCATGCCTCTTCAGTCATCGGCGTCTTCCAGCGGCAGCACGCCCTGCATGATGTCCGGGCGCTGCGGAATGGCAAGCCCCATGTGCCGGAAGGCATGCGGGGTGAGCAGCCGCCCGCGCGGCGTGCGGTTGAGGAATCCCATCTGCAGCAGATAGGGCTCGACGATGTCTTCGAGCGCATCGCGCGCTTCCGAGAGGGACGCCGCTATGGTGTCGATGCCCACCGGCCCGCCGCCGAAATTGAGCGCGATGCATTTCAGGTAGCGGTGGTCGAGCGAGTCGAGGCCCCGGTGGTCGACGTCGAGCGCCAGGAGCGCCTTGTCGGCGAGTGCCGCATCGATCACCCCGGCGCGCGCCACGGAGGCGAAATCGCGCACCCGGCGCAGCAGGCGGCCCGCGATGCGCGGCGTGCCGCGGGCGCGGCGTGCGATTTCGCGCGCCCCCTCCTCCGCGATCGCCATCTGCATCACCCGCGCCCCGCGCTTCACGATCTCGAGCAGCTCCTCCTCGGTGTAGAAATCGAGCCGCACCGGGATGCCGAACCGGTCGCGCAGCGGCGTGGTGAGAAGGCCTGTCCGCGTGGTGGCGCCGACGAGGGTGAATTTGGCGAGGTCGATCTTCACCGAGCGCGCCGCCGGGCCCTCGCCGATAATGAGGTCGAGCTGGAAATCCTCCATCGCCGGATAAAGCACCTCCTCCACCGCCGGGTTGAGGCGGTGGATCTCGTCGATGAAGAGAACGTCGCGCTCCTCAAGATTGGTGAGCAGGGCCGCAAGATCGCCCGCCTTGGCGATGATCGGCCCCGAGGTGGCCTTGAAGTTGACGCCCAGCTCGCGCGACATGATCTGGGCGAGAGTCGTCTTGCCGAGGCCCGGCGGACCGGCGAACAGCACATGGTCCAGCGCCTCGCCGCGCCCCTTCGCCGCCTCGATGAAGATCCGCAGGTTCTGCTTGGCCTTGGACTGGCCGATGAATTCCTCCAGCCGCTGCGGCCTCAGATGCGTGTCGATCGCGTCTTCCGGCATATTGCCGCGCTCGCGGACCGGGTTCGTCATGACAGGGCCAGTTCCTTCAGCGCCAGCCGGATCAGCTTCTCCGTGGGCTGATCATCGCCCGCCTTCCTC
This sequence comes from Aestuariivirga sp., assembly GCF_020252405.1. Classification (GTDB taxonomy): domain Bacteria; phylum Pseudomonadota; class Alphaproteobacteria; order Rhizobiales; family Aestuariivirgaceae; genus Aestuariivirga. Next base: position 9,133 of record NZ_JADCDA010000107.1, on the reverse strand, counting down.
ATCGCGGCGGAGACGGCGGCGCCGGCCTGCGCCTGGCCATAGCCCAGGTTGACGAGAGCCGAAACCGCATCGGCCGCCGCCGTGGGCCCTGGCGCGCCGATCCCGGCGGCGAGCCTCGCAACCTCCGGCGGCAGCGGTGCGAAGGCCGGCGTCTTGTCCTTCAGCTCCAGCACGATGCGCTCGGCGAGCTTCCTGCCCACGCCATTGGCGCGCCCGATCATCGCCTTGTCCTGCAGCGCCACGGCATTGCCGATCTCGGCGGTGGAGAGGGTCGAGAGGATGGCCAGCGCCACCTTTGTGCCCACCCCTTGCACGGACTGCAGCAGCCGGAACCATTCGCGCTCGTTCACCGTGGCGAAGCCCACGAGGCGGATCATGTCCTGGCCGACCAGCATCTCGGTGTGGATCTCGGCGTATTCGCCGGGGCCGGGAAGGGCGGCCAGCGTCCTGGACGAGCAGGACACGTGATAGCCAACGCCGTTGACGTCGATCACCAGCCAGTCGGCGCCCGCGGCATCGATCCGGCCCTTGAGTTTTGCGATCATGCAAGCGCCCCCATAACAGCCGTGCTACTGGCAAGACGGGAACAAGTCAAGAACGCGCCAGCACGCCGGCCAGCCGCTGCGCGCCGCGATAGTGGGCATGGCAGATGGCCACCGCCAGCGCGTCGGTCGAATCCGCGCTGCGCATGCGGGCCTTGGGCAACAGCAGCTTCACCATGTGCTTCACCTGGGTCTTTTCGGCGTGGCCAGCCCCCACCACCGCCTTCTTCACCGTGTTGGGTGCGTATTCGGAGACGGGCAGCTTCAGCATGGCCGGCGCCAGCATCAGCACGCCCCTCGCCTGCCCCAGTTTCAGCGTGGCGCGCGCATCGGTGTTGACGAAGGTCTCCTCCACCGCCGCCTCGTCGGGGTCGAATTCCCGCAGGATGCCGATCAGCTGCGCATGGAGCTGGAGGAGCCGCTCGGCCAGCGAGGCGCCGCCATCCGAGTGGATGGCGCCGTCGGCGACATAGGCGAGCCGGGAGCCCTCCTGAGAGATGACGCCCCAGCCGGTGTTCCGGAGGCCGGGGTCGATGCCGATGATTCTGACCATCGGCGCAGTCTACATCATTCTCCGCCGAGCTTCGCCATCACCTCGTCGGGGATGTCGGCGTTGGAAAACACGGTCTGCACGTCGTCGTCCTCGTCCAGCGCATCGACCAGCTTCATCAGGCTTTCGGCCTTTTCCTGGTCGACCGGGGCCATGGTCTGGGGCTTCCACACGATCCTGACGGAGGCCGCCTCGCCGAATTTCCTGGCCAGCGCGGAGGAGACCTCGCCCATCGACTCGAAGGCGCAGGTGACGGTATGGCCCTGCTCATCCGAGACCACGTCGTCGGCGCCGGCATCGATCGACGCTTCCAGCATCGCATCGCCGCTGGCCTTCGCCGCCGGATAAACGATCTCGCCAACCCGCGCGAACATGAAGGCGACCGAACCCGATTCCCCCAGATTGCCGCCGAACTTGGCGAACAGCGAGCGGACGTTGGAGGCCGTGCGGTTGCGGTTGCCGGTCAGCGCCTCGACGATGACGGCAACGCCGCCCGGGCCATAGCCCTCGTAGCGAACATTGTCATAGTTCTCGGCATCGCCGCCGGCGGCCTTCTTGATGGCGCGCTCGATATTGTCCTTGGGCATGCTTTCGGCACGCGCGTTCTGGATCGCAAGGCGCAGCCGGGCATTGGCGTCAGGGTCCGGCAGGCCTGCCCGGGCGGCGACCGTGATTTCGCGCGACAGCTTGGAGAATATCTTGGCGCGCACCGCATCCTGCTTGCCCTTGCGGTGCATGATGTTCTTGAACTGCGAATGACCGGCCATGGAACCCTCGGGTGCGGATTTCGAATTGTGACGGTCTGGCTTATAAAGCATTTTCAGGTCAAGTGGACACCGGTTGACCGTTGAAAATGCGACCAAACAAGGAAATGGAGCAGGTTTCGGTTCGACGGAATCGAAACCTGCGCCAGGCAGGCAACCCTCGCCGAAACAAGGCCGCTTAACCATCCTTTAAGCCGGCCCGGTCAAGCTTACCCCCGTCAGGTGTGTGGAGTTGGCGAGAATGAAGGCAGGACGCGGAATGCTGAATGAACTGTGCTTTGCGGCGGAGGGCCTGTCGGGAACGGCGGCGGCAACCTCGCTGCGGAAGCTCTGCTCGATCATGGAGACTGCGCCCTCCGGCCGCCTGTTCGGCGCCATTTCGACCCTCTCGGACATGTCCGCCAAAGCCGCGAAGGCGCTGGAGGAGGGTGCCGGCAACATCGGCCGGAACGACGGCGCCGCCGCCGCCCGCATCGGCGAAGCGCTCCTGCACATGGACGGTCTCGCCGAAATGGCGGAAGACAGCCACATCCCGGTCGCGGACAAGCGCGGCGCGGCGCGGTGATGCTCTTTCACGGTTAACGAAATCAGTCATCATGGCCGGGCTTGTCCCGGCGATCCTTTTGGCGGCCGCAAAGGATGCCCGGGACAAGCCCGGGCATGATGGGTGCCGTGAATTGTGAATGCGAACCAGGACCGTCCTCGGCTAATTCGCCGCCACCACCAGCGTCATGTCGTTCACCGCCGTGACCTTGACGCGCGTGCCTGCTTCCATGTCCGGCCCCTCGATCTGCCAGACCGTGTCCTCGATCGTCAGCTTGCCGCGGCCGTTGATGATGGGCTGGCCGAGGGTGAAGCTGCGGCCGACATAGCCGAACTGCCGGCGGTTGAGGTGGGGATTGTCCTTCGGCTCCATCGCCGGGCCCTTGTAGAAACGGCGGCCGCCGATGACGGCCATGGCGGAGAGCATGGCGAAGACCAGGAGTTCGCCCTGCCACGGCATATCAAGGACATTGTCGGTGACGCCGGTGAGCGCGGCCGCGATGCCAAGCCAGATGAAGAACACGCCCGGAGACAGCAGCTCGAGCAGCAGCAAAATGCCCGCCGCCACGAACCATACCCAGTTGCCGAGCAGGGGGAAGACCTGTTCCACCGCGGGCGCCCTATTTCGCCGGACCGATGGGCGGCACGCTGCCACGGCTGCGCTGCGGCTGCGCAGGGGGGCCGCCGCCGAACGCTTCCCTGGCGATTTCAGAGATGCCGGCGATCGAACCGATGACCGAAGCCGCCTCGAGCGGCAGCATCAGGACCTTCTGGTTGGGGGAGACGGAGATCCGCTCCAGCGCCTTGATGTAATTATTGGCCACGAAATAATTGATGGCCTGCACATCGCCCTCGGCGATGGCCTGAGACACCATCTGCGTGGCCTTGGCCTCGGCTTCCGCCGAGCGCTCGCGCGCCTCGGCGTCGCGGAAGGCTGCTTCCCTGCGGCCCTCGGCCTCGAGCACCACTGACTGCTTCTCGCCCTCGGCCTTGAGGATGGCGGCCTGGCGCAGTCCCTCCGCCTCGAGGATGGCGGCGCGCTTGTCCCGCTCGGCCTTCATCTGGCGGGCCATCGAGTCGATCAGGTCGCGCGGCGGGTTGATGTCCTTGATCTCGATGCGGTTCATCTTGATGCCCCAGGGCTGGGTCGCCTGGTCGACGACGTTGAGCAGGCGATGATTGATCTCGTCGCGCTGCGACAAGAGATTGTCTAAATCGAGCGAGCCCATCACCGTGCGGATATTGGTCATCACCAGATTGATGATGGCGTTCTCGAGATTGCGCACCTCGTAGGCCGCGCGCGCCGCATCGACGCATTGATAAAAGGAGACGCCATCGACCTTCACCATGGCGTTGTCCTTGGTGATCACCTCCTGGGAGGGGATGTCGAGGACCTGCTCCATCATGTTCTGCTTGGCGCCCACGCGGTCGATGAAGGGCACGATGATGCCGAGCCCCGGCTGCAGCGTGCCGATGTATTTTCCGAAGCGCTCCACGGTGTAGTTATAGCCCTGCGGCACGATGCGGATGGCGCGCAGCAGGTAGAAGATCACCACCGCGAGAAACACCAGAACGAAAATGCTCAGGCCTTGATACAACATGTTGCCCCCGTGGTGCCACCGCCGTGCGGCCAAATGAAGATGGCGCTATCGCCGCGGGAGTTCAAGTGCCTATGCCCAGCCCTTAAGCTCGTTGCGGACGATGGCGTCGAGCATGGCGATGGAGGGTTCGCTGTCGTTGAGGCAGGGCGCCACCGAAAACTTCTCGCCGCCCGCCTCCTCGAAGGTTTCCTTGAGCCCGATCGCAACTTCCTCCAGCGTTTCCACGCAGTCGCTGGCGAAGCCGGGGCACACCATCACGAGCTTCTTGACGCCCCTGGAGGGAAGCTCCTCCACCGTCTGCTGGGCATAGGGCTGCAGCCATTCGGCCTTGCCGAAGCGCGATTGGAACACGACCTGCAGCTTCTCGCGCGGCAGCCTGAGACGCTCGCCCAGAAGGCGCGCCGTCTTCATGCAGTGGCAATGATAGGGGTCCCCCGCCATGAAGTAATCCTTCGGCAGGCCGTGGAAGGAGGCGAGGATCACGTCCGGCTCCCAGTCCAGCGTCCTGAGATGCGCCTCAAGCGACAGAGCCAGCGCCTCGATATGTGCGGGATTGTCGAAATAGGGCGGCACGGTGCGGATGGCGGGCTGCCAGCGCATGGTTTTCAGCGCGTCATAGGCCTTGTCGAGCGCGGTGGCCGTGGTCGAGGCCGAATATTGCGGATAGAGCGGGAACAGCAGGATGCGGTCACAGCCCTGCTCCTTCAGCGCCTCGATGCGCGCCTTCGTGGGCGGCAGGCCATAGCGCATGCCCCAGTCGACGATGACATTTGGAAGATCCGCCAGGCGCGCGGCGAGTTTTTCGGCCTGCGAGCGGGTGATGGTCTTGAGCGGCGACTCGTTCTTCTCCCGGTTCCAGATCTGCTCATAGGCATGGCCGGACTTCTTCGGGCGGGTCGACAGGATGATGCCGTTGAGCAGCACCCACCAGAGCACGGGGTTCACCTCGATCACGCGGCGGTCGGAGAGGAATTCCTTGAGGTAGCGGCGCATCGGCCAATAGGACGTTCCCTCGGGCGTGCCGAGGTTGATCAGCAACACGCCGAGCTTTCCCACCTTGAACGGAGGGTGGCCCTGGGGAAGAACATTCATGGAAATCTCGAAACCGTCCTGTTAGCCGAAGCTGCCGCGCGGATTGAGTGACTACTCCCCCGTTAACGGCTTGAAAATGCCAAAAGATCATATTGGGGAGGAATTTGCTTTTGGCAGGGATATGACGTCCATGCGCCTTCCAACCGGAATCGATCCGGAAAAACTGCCTGTTCTGGCGGCACTCGCGGCCGCAGGCGGCTTCACCCTGTTGCTGGCGGGCGCCATCGTCATTTATGCCACGGTGGACGCGCTGGGTATTCTGCTGATTGCGGCTTTCATGGCGGCCGCACTGGGGCTTGCGGCATCGGGCTGGTATGTGCACTGGCGCGCGCTCGCCAGCCCAGCCGCGGCGCACGCCGGGGTGGAGCGCCGCTCGCCCTTGCGCAACGCCGGGCAGGATTCGCCCGTTCACCGGCTGCTGGAGGCGGTGGCGGTGGAGGTCAAGACCAGCGCCACCACGCTCGCCGGCTTTGCCGAACTGCTGCCGGCCGCCACCGCGGACGAAGCGCGCCGCCACCTGCTGGACGGCAGCCTCAACCTGCTTGGCTTCGCCACACAGTTGCATGACTACATCCGCTTCGAGCGCGGCCGCCTGCGGCTGAAGCAGCAGCAGGTCGATGCCGGGGAACTGGTGGAGGCGGCCCTCGTCTGCTGCCGCGCGTCGGCGGAGGAGGCGGGCACCACGATCGCCGCGGCCATTCCGGCCGGCATCGAAGTCTCCTGCGATGCCGAGCGCATCCGCCAGGCGCTCGCCAGTCTCATCATGTGGTCGGCGCGCGGCTCAACCGCCGGCGGCATTGTCGATGTGAAGCTTTTGCGCCTGCCCGACCGGGGACTTGCCATCGACATCATCAGCCGCGCGGAGGCCACCTCCGGGGTGCAGCCCCGTGACCGGCTGTTCGAGCCGCAACTGGCGCTCGCCGGCCTCAAGGGCTTTGCCCTTCCCATTGCCAGGCGCGTGGCGCTCCTCCATGCTGGCGAGGTGACGGTGGCGTCGAGCCCTGGCGAGGGCGCACGCGCCCGCCTTACGCTGCCGGCGGCGCGCGTGGCCTGGCCGGACGAGCACCGCCCCGCCCGCGCCGCCTGAGGACCGAGCTTCGCCGAACATGCCTGCGCTGACCGCCGTTCCGCCCTTTCTGGGCGCCATCCGCGCCGCGACTCCCGAAGGCTTCGATGCCGCCATCTTCGGCGCACCGCACGGCACGCCCTACCCCGAAATCGACAATTCCCCACATGCCGGCGCGCCGGATGCCTTCCGCAGCGCACTGGCGGCGGATGCCGAATGGCTTGACCACTGGGATTTCGACCTGGGCGGCCCGCGGCTGCGCCACGGCCAGAAGATCTGCGACCTCGGCAACCTCAAAACCCGCCCGCGGGACGGCGCGCACAACCGCGCCCTGATCGGAGAGACCACCCGGCGGATCCTTGAGGCCGGCGCCGTGCCCATCATGTTCGGCGGCGATGATTCGGCGCCCATTCCCTTTATCGCCGCCTATTCGGAGCAGCCTGCAATCGTCATCCTGCAGATCGACGCCCACATCGACTGGCGGCAGGAGCGGCGCGGCGAGGCCATGGGCTTTTCCTCCACGATGCGGCGCGCCGCCGAGCATGACCATGTCTGGCGCATCGTGCAGGCGGGCGCGCGCGGCGTCGGCAGCGCCCGCGAACAGGAGGTGCGCGAGGCGCTTGCCTGGGGGGCGCATATCGTCACGGCGCGCGAGGTGCACCACAAGGGTGTCGCCGAGGTGCTGCGGCACATCCCGGAGGAGTGCAACTGCGTCATCTCCTTCGACTGCGACGCTCTCGATGCGGCGGAAATGCCGGCTGTCGCCTACCCCACGCCCGGCGGGCTCAGCTATACCCAGGTGACCGACCTCATCGCAGGCGTGGCCGCCAAGGCCCGCATTGCCGGTTTCTGCATGGTGGAGTTCGTGCCGCTGCGCGACCGCTCGAAAACCGCCGCCTTCACCGCGGCCCGGATTGCAGCCAATGTGGTGGGGCGGATCGGAGCGCGCGGGGCGTGATGGCCCGGCTCAGTTCACCTTCTCACCGGGGTAGACGCCCCAAAGCTGGGTCTGCTCCACGAAGCCGCTGTAGCCGCCTGCGCTGAGCTCGCACCAGTCGCCGTCGCAGTTTTCCACCTCGGCCACGACGCCGGAGCCGACCTTGGCCACCATGCCTGCGCCGTTCCTGGGGCTCTGCAGCAGCGTCACGTTCTGGCCCTTCTTCCAGGGCGCGATCTCGGCCGTGCGCCTGCCGGCCAGCATGTTCTGCAGGATCCAGCCTTCCTCGCCGTCGGAATCGCGCACCCGGCGCCAGTTCTCGAATTCGGCGACGATCTCCACCGGCAGGCCCTTGCGCTGGAACACCCAGGCAACCGGATGATCGCTGGACGGACCGCGGCGGACATTCACCTTCTCGGCCTTCAGCGACACGAAACGCGGGATCGGAAACCCGGAGGCGCCCACCGGCCTCGCCACTTCCATGCCGATCGAGCCCGTCACCGCGCCACGCCCCGCGCTGGCTTGCGACTCGAGGCGTTTGCCGAACAGCGACCAGCCCACCGCGCAGGCCACGCCAATGCAGGCCAGACTGAGGACGATCGAGCCATACCGCCGCTTTTTGGCCGGACCTTCCGCCATGATGATCGCCAATCCTCTCAACTGCCCCGGCGCCCGCCGCCGGTCATCGCGCCCGTTACGCCACAAAGTCAGTTTACACCGCCGTCCGCCCCGTGCAAACGAGGGGGCTCGGGACCGTGACCCCGCACGGACCGATGGCAGGATTGAGCCTGCGGGGTTAAAAATGTCTTAGCGCATGTTCCAACCAGGTGATTCCGCCTGATCGGAACATGCGCCGGAGATCAGGACCGGAGCCAGGATAACCGCATGAGCAAGCGCAAGCCTCTCGTCGTCGTCACCCGCAAGCTGCCCGACGTCGTCGAGACCCGGATGATGGAGCTGTTCAACACCAAGCTCAACACCACGGATGAGCCAATGGACCGCGCCGCGCTGACCGAGGCGGTGAAGAGCGCCGAGGTGCTGGTCCCCACCGTCACCGACCGCATCGACAAGGCGGTGCTGCTGCAGGCCGGCGGCCAGTTGAAGCTCATCGCCAATTTCGGAAATGGCGTGGACAACATCGACGTCGAGACGGCGCTGTCGCGCGGCATCACCGTCACCAACACGCCGGGCGTGCTGACCGAGGATACGGCGGACTTCACCATGGCGCTCATCATGGCCGTCTCGCGCCGCATCATCGAGGGCGCCAAGGTCATTGGGGCCGACAACAGCTGGGCCGGCTGGTCGCCCACCTGGATGCTCGGACACCGCATCTGGGGCAAGCGCCTCGGCATCATCGGCATGGGCCGCATCGGCACCGCGGTTGCCCGCCGCGCCAAGGCCTTCGGCTTGCAGATCCACTATCACAACCGCAGGCCCGTCCATCCGAACATCGAGGAACAGCTCGAGGCCACCTATTGGGAAAGCCTCGACCAGATGCTGGCGCGCATGGACATCGTCTCCGTCAACTGCCCGCACACGCCGGCCACCTATCACCTCTTGTCGGCGCGGCGCCTCAGGCTGATGAAGCCCGAGGCCATCATCGTCAACACCGCGCGCGGCGAGGTGATCGACGAAAATGCACTGGCCCGCATGCTGGAGGCGGGCGAACTGGGCGGCGCCGGGCTCGACGTGTTCGAGCATGAGCCCGCGGTCAACCCGCGCCTGCTCAAGGCCAGGAAGGCGGTGCTGCTGCCGCACATGGGCTCCGCCACCATCGAGGGCCGCATCGACATGGGCGAGAAGGTGATCATAAACATCAAGACCTGGGTGGACGGGCATAACCCGCCGGACCGGGTGCTGCCGTCGATGCTGTGAGGGGAGTACAAGTTTCAAGAGCCACCTTGCCCCGGCTTGTCTCGACGATTTGCGCTTTAATGGAGGAGCCGGGGGTGCCTGACCGCACCCCCGGTGTTGGCGGGAGACCGATTTACCGGGCTGGTCCCTAGAGACCGTGGTCAAGCTTGGTCCCCGTCATCTT
>NZ_JADCDA010000106.1 GCF_020252405.1 Aestuariivirga sp. | reverse complement strand
TTCCACCGCTACGCCGCGCCGCCATGGCGGCCCGCCTCCGCGGCGGAACCCGAAGCCAAATAGTGTCAGGGATGTCGCCGGTCTATTCTGTCAGGGATGTTTCCGGTTGAACACGCCTCTGACCTCCCCTCACCTCCCCCAACTGCGTTGGGGCCCCTTCCTCTCCCGCGCGCGGGAGAGGACAAAGCCCCGGCTTCCGCACCGGGGCCTTCAGGGGAGTGTGCAAGGGGACGTGACACGTCTTCTCCCGCTCCTTCAGCGGGAGAAGAAGGGACCCGTTGCGCCAGCAACGGGGAGATGAGGGAAGCCCGGGACTGATGCACCGCCTCGGCATGCCGCCGGAGATCAGCGTTGTCGACCCCGCATGAGGCTCATTCGGGCGCGAGTGCCGGATGCTGCTCGAAGACCGCGACGGGCATCTGCTCGTAATCGATGATGGCCCCCGTCATCATCCGCGCGGAGGGCGAGACAAGATATGCGACGAGCCCCGCGACGTCATCCGGCGTGATCAGGCGGCCTGACGGCATGCGCCGGCCGATCTTTTCCGCCCAATCTTGCGGCATGTTGTGAAAGCCCGTTTGCAGCGCATGCTCGCCCTCCGAATTCACCCAGCCCAGATTGATGGCGAAGATGCGGATGCCGTCCCGCGCCACCTTCTGCGCCGCGGAGCGGGTGAGGATGTTGAGAGCCGCCTTGGAGGCCGAATAGGTGGTGAGGTTTGGCGGGCCGCCGTGCGACAGCATGGAGGACATGTTGATGATGGTGCCCGCGCGGCTGGCGCGCATTGCCTTCACCGCCTCCTGCATCATGAACAATGGCGCGCGGACATTGACGCCGAACAAACGCTCGAAGGCCTCGGGGGTGGTGTCGTCAAGGCCACAGCGCTCGGTGTTGCCGGCGGCATTGACGAGCACATCGAGGCCGCCAAAGGCCGAAACGGCGGCGGAGACCGCGCGGGCCGGAAGCGTCACGTCCATCAGGTCGCCCGCCAGTGTCTCCACCCGGCCAAGCGCCTTGAGCCTTGACGCCGCCTCCGCCAGCTTCGCCGCACTGCGGTCCAGCAGCAGCACGCCGCTGAAACCCAGTTCCAGAAACCGCTTCGCCGCCGCGAAGCCAATGCCCTGCGCACCCCCCGTGACGAGCGCGTACCGTCCGTCTGACATCACCTTTCCCCGCTCTCTCCGGCGGCAAGCTTAGGCGATTTGCGGGGCGGCCTCAAACTGCGCAAACCATGCCCCGAACGCAGCGCCCGGCCTCAATAGGAGGCGGGCGTGCACCAGACGCGGCCCTGCTTGTAATCGATGCGGTAAACGCGCGAGGGGCGGCCGAACTCCTTGCTGCAAATCTGCTGGGCGCGCTCCATCATCTTCTGGCGGTCCGCGGCCGAATAATCGTCGCGGCCCTTTCTGTTGCTGCTGGGACCCGGGTTCCGTGTCTTCTTTTTGGTCACGGCGCTCTGCTTATTCTTTTTTGGCGCGGCCGTTTGCCCGACCTTGCATTTGCCGCCGGTCGAGCGCTGGCAGTCATTGGCCGCCTCGGCGGCTGACGTAGCGCACAGCACTACGGCAAGGAGGCCGGAGACGAAAAGCGCGGAGCGGAACATGGGGGTGCCTCTGGAGTTGACCTTTGGCAAGCGTCATACAAATGCGCCGGCGTTGCAAGCATGAATTCCATTGAGTTACCGTTTTCAGCGCAGTGGCGTTTCGGCGAGAGTCTTCAGCTTGGCCAGCGCCCGCTCATATTCGGCGCCCACCGTGCGGTCGATGCCGAGTCCGGCCCAGCGGTCGACCACGCCCGGAAGTGCTGACTGGAAAACCCAGGTCACCCGCGTTCCGGCGTCATCCGGAACGAGGTCCATGATGGCGGTGGAAGTTCCGAATCCGGTGTAGTCGGTTGCCGTTGCCACACGCACATCCGGCGTGGCCCCCGTCACCCTCAGCGTGCCGCTGCCGACCATCGGGTTGCCGGAGGCCCAGCGCATCACCTGGCCCACGCCTTCAGCCGGTCCCTCGAAGCTGAAGGCCGTGTGCGGATCGGTCTCGATCCAGGGCGACCATTCCGGCCAGCGGCGCAGGTCCGCGACGATGGCGTAGACCTTCTCAGGCGGCGCGGCGATGGTGATGGCGCGCTCCACCCGCGCCTCGCCCGGCAACATATAGGCGCCGCCATAGAAGATGACGGTGAGCGCCATGACGAGGAAGACAATGCCCTTGATGACGGTTTTCATGGGCAACTCAGAACCACAGCCGCGCCTTCCTGGCAAGGCCGGGTTGCCGGGCATGCGGCTTGCCACCGCACCCGTTCCTCGCGCAAGCTGCCGGACATGAGCTCAACAATCTTCGCCAAGGACTTCAAACCCCGCCCCTTCTGGTGGGAGGCCCATGAACCCAGGCCCCTGCCCGGGATTGACCTGCCCAAACAGGCGCGCGTCGTCATCGTGGGAGCGGGCTATGCCGGTCTCAACGCGGCCCTTGAGCTGAACCGGGAGGGGCTGGACTGCATCGTGCTCGATGCCAATGAGCCGGGCTTCGGCGGATCCTCGCGCAATGGCGGCATGGTGTCGGGTGGCGTCAACGTCGGCAAGCGCTACATGGCCAGGGCCATGACGGATGAGGAGGCCGCCCCCTTCCTCAACGACGCGGCGGATGCCTTCGCCCATGTCGAGAACCTGATCGCGCGCGAGGCCATCGACTGCGGCTGGCGGCGTGCCGGCTATTTCCTCGGCGCCTGGTGCAGGAGCCACTATGACGGCATGGCCCACAAGGTGGCGCTGCTGAACGAAACCGCGAAGTCGGAAGCCTATATCGTGCCGCCGGAGAGGCAGCGGGACGAGATCGGGTCCGACTATTATCGCGGCGGCATGGTGGTGGGGCGCGCGGGGCATTTGCACCCCGCTCTGTTCTTCAAGGGCCTGCTCGACCTTTGCCTGCTGCGCAACATTCCGATCGCCACGAAAACACCGGCGGTGAAACTCACCCAGACCGGCGCCGGCTGGCGGGTGGACACGCCGCGCGGCGCCATCGAAGCGGGCGACGTGATCATCGCCACCAATGGCTACACGGGCGATGTGACGCCGGAGCTGAAGCGGCGGGTGGTGCCGGTCGGCTCCTACATCATCGCCACCGAGGAGCTTCCGCCGGACCTCGCGGGGACCATCAGCCCGAAGAACCGGTCCTTCGCGGACACGCGGCGCGTGCTCACCTATTACCGCATGTCGCCTGACGGCAGGCGGCTGATCTTCGGCGGCCGCGCCAGGTTCGGCCACACCGATCCCGTCGAGACCGCGCCCATCCTCCATGGCTTCATGACCGACCGCTTCCCGCAGCTGAAGGGCACGAGGATCACCCATGCCTGGACCGGCAATGTGGCCTTCACGCTCGACGAGACGCCGCATATGGGGACATTCGACAACATGCATTATGCGCTGGGCTGCAACGGCTCGGGCATCGCCATGATGAGCTATCTGGGTCACCAGACGGCGCGCAAGATCGCGGGCAAGGTCAACCGTGTCTGCGCCTTCGACCGGCCGGAATTCCCGGACCACGCGCTCTATTCCGGCAACACCTGGTTCCTGCCCTGGATCGGGCGCTATTTCCGCACGCGGGACTGGATCGACCGGCGCTTCGGATGAGCCCCGCGGCGCGCGGGCAGAGCCTCAGCCGCATTTCGCCTGCATGCGCCACTTGCCGCCGGCATAGGTCGGGTTGGCCAGCAGCTTGCCCTTCTGCCCCTCGGGGCAGGCGAAATAGCCGAGCGCGGAGGTGGCCACCGCCACCGCATCCTTCTGCTGCGCCGGGCCCATGCCTGAGACCGCCATCTCGAACTGGTTCGGGCCCTTCGGGGAAAAATCCAGCCGGTAGGTCTTGCCATTGTAGAATACGGGCTCGCTGCGCGGCGCCATCGCCACCTGGTCTGCCGGCTTGTCGCGCGTCACGCGCACGCCGCTGTCGCCGCAGGCCGCGAGGCCCAGCGCCATAGCGGAGAGAATCAGGCCACGGCTGTATTTTTGCATGGCCGCCTTATGCCTGCCATCCCTTCACCGGGCAAGCGGGCTGACGTATAGGGGTGGGCATGACAGAGTTCGATCCCGCCGCCCTGCTCGTCGACCGCTCCCGGACCGCCGATGAAGGCGCCATCATCCGCATGTCGCAACGCGCCCGCGAACTCCGCGCCAGGGGCGCTGACGTCATCAGCATGACGCTGGGCGAACCGGATTTCGACACGCCCGGCAACATCCAGTCCGCCGCCACGGAGGCGATGCGGAAGGGCTTCACGCATTATTCGCCGGTGATGGGCATTCCGGAGCTGCGCGCGGCGCTGTCGAAGAAACTGAAATATGAGAACGGCCTCGACTATTCGGAGAGCGAGATCGTGCTGGCCAATGGCGCCAAGCAGGCCATCGCCAACGCCATGCTGTCGGTCATCGGGGCGGGCGACGAGGTGATCATGCTGGCCCCCTTCTGGGTGTCCTACGCGATCACCGTTCACCTGGCCGGCGGCACGCCGGTGGTGCTGCATGCGGGTGTGGAGGAAGGTTACAAGGTTTCGCCCGACCGCATCGCCGCGGCGATCACGCCCCGGACCAAGCTGATCGTGCTGAACTCGCCGTCGAACCCCTCGGGCGCGGTGTGGAGCAAGGCGGAGCTCGATGAGCTGGCCGCGGTGGTGCGCCAACACCCGCGGCTCATGGTGATGTCGGACGAGATCTACGAATACATCATCTTCGACGGCGAGATGCAGTCCTTCGGGGCGCTTCCCGGCATGCGCGAGCGGACGATCACGGTGAACGGCTTTTCCAAGGGCTTCGCCATGACCGGCTGGCGGCTGGGCTATGCCGCGGCGCCAGAGCCCATCGCCAGGGCCATGGCGCGCATGCAGAGCGCCATCTCGGCCGGGGCCAACCAGTTCGTGCAGCGCGCCGCCATCGCGGCGCTGGAAGGCCCGCGTGACGAGGTCCAGCGCATGCGCGGGCAATATCGGCTGCGCCGTGACATGGTGCAGGGCGGATTGAACGCCATTCCCGGCGTGCGGATGGGCAACATCCCCGCAACCTTCTATGCCTTCCCCGATGTCTCGGGCCTGCTCGGCAGGAAGGCCGGCAACCATGTGCTCGACACCACGGACGCGCTGTGTGACTGGCTGCTGGACGAGCACCACGTGGCCACCGTGCCCGGCACGGCGTTTGGCGCACCAGGATCGATCCGCTTGTCCTTCGCCTGCGGCGAGGCGGAGATCGGCAAGGCCGTGGCGCGGATGCGGAAGGCGCTGGAACCGCTGTCCTGAAGCGCTTTCCGGATTTCCCCAACGCCCGTCATCCCCGCGCCAGCCGGACCGAACCGTCCCGCCAGCGCATACCCCGGCCAGCCAGACCCACCCAGCCGGACCATGCGCCGGAGCACAGAGACATTATTCCTCTCCCCCGTTGGCAGGGCTATTGCATATGGGTTCCCTTCTCCCGTCCGAAGGATGGGAGAAGGTGCCCGAAGGGCGGATGAGGGCCTTTGTCCACAGATTCCGATGCGGAAAGAAGCCCTCATCCGGCCTGTCGGCCACCTTCTCCCATCG
>NZ_JADCDA010000105.1 GCF_020252405.1 Aestuariivirga sp. | reverse complement strand
GATCTGCACCGCCCACAACCTCTGCAAACTGGCCAAGGCCGCAACATGAGCCAGAACATCCCGCTGAACCCATTGCACAAATGCAACAAAAATCAGATTATCCAGACAGGCTCCTAGACCTAAGCCGGTCTAGAAGCCCCCTTATGTCAGGGTAGGGGCGGATGGCTTCATGCCACCTTGAAGACTACCTTAAAGGAACCTGGGGGTTATGAGCGAGATAATTGTCTCTACTCAGATAGCTGCCTATTACCTACCAGATGTAGACATCAAGCCCCCTTCGCGTCAACATCTTGTGGTTTGCCTATAGCAGCGGCCCCAAGCCAGCTGGACGGCTTGGAGTGCCCTAAGGCTATTCTCCTAGCTGCTAACGGATTTTGGCTCCACGGGCCTTCTCTGGGGGTTCTAGGGCCAATTGCTCTCTGCGCGATTGCTGGGGCTTGGCAGAATAGAGGCCGCAAAGTGCCAAGGGCCAATCCAAGCGAGCACGTCGCCGCGTCCACTGCGCAACCATGACGGTTTGTGCCAATCCGGCATGCGCTCGGCCATGAATTCGAGGCGGCCCAAAGTTGCGAAGCGGGGCCGATAGGTGCGGGGCTTGGCGGTGGCGGTGGTGTTCGATGACATGTCGGTTCTCCTCTCTTAATGAGAGCCTGAGGGTGAGTTCAAAAGGCCTTCGCGTCAACAATCTCAGCTTCCGCACTGTGCGGTGTGCGGCATGGGCTTGAAGCCGCT
This sequence comes from Aestuariivirga sp., assembly GCF_020252405.1. Taxonomy (GTDB): domain Bacteria; phylum Pseudomonadota; class Alphaproteobacteria; order Rhizobiales; family Aestuariivirgaceae; genus Aestuariivirga. The sequence continues at coordinate 18,907 of NZ_JADCDA010000105.1, read as the reverse complement.
CAGAAATGAGGCGCGGTGCTGCCATACTGCGAGCTTTCAGCCTGCGGATGATTTCATGCGGCGGTGGTCTTCTCCTCCCCGGTCATGCGTGCCCTCAGCCGCGCCAAGGTGGCCTTGCCGCATCCGGTGGCCTTCTGGATTGAACTCCAAGACTGCCCGGCCTTGAGCATGGCGAGAATGGCGGTGTTGCGTTCTGTGTTCTCAGGCCTGCCCTTGTAGGCACCCTCTGCTTTGGCCCTGGCTATGCCCTGAGCTTGGCGGCGGCGGCGGTCCTCATAGTCCTTGCGTGCGATAGCTGCGAGCATGTCGAGAAGCATATTGTTGATGGCCTCAAACATGCGGCCCGTAAATTGGTCTGAGGCGGTGGCAGGGCTGAGCATTGTCCAAGAGGTGGGAAGATCGAGGGCCACGATACGGACGCTGCGGCTGGCGATCTCTGCCCGGAGGCGCTCCCAATCGGCGGCGTTGAGTCGGCTGAGGCGGTCCACCTGCTCGATCAACAGCACGTCGCCCGGCTGGCAATCCGAGAGGAGGCGGAAAAGCTCAGGCCGCTTGAGTGTCGCCCCGCTCTCATTCTCGATATAGAAGGAGGCGATCTTCTGATCCCGCTCCTCAGCAAAGCGGATGAGGTCTGAGCGTGCGCGGCTGGCGTCTTGCTCTTGAGTGGAGGCGCGAAGATAGGCGCGGATGAATGGCATAGGTGAACCCCTGAGTTCTGTTAAGGTGGTTCCCTTATAAGCGGTTCCGTTAGGATTCTCAAGAGGTATTCTGGAACTGGTCTGGGAGGTGGTTCCGTGAAAGCATGCTCAAATGGAGGTGCGGCGGGCTGTCGCAGGGTTGGGCAAGGTTTGGGACGCGTACAGCGGCTAATGGTGCGTTACAGTATCCCAACCCTATTTCTAAGACCTTGGAAAGAAAGGGACATGCGAGGCCGTCCTTGGACTCGAACCTTCGGCTCTCGTCATGATTTTCCCATTGCAACTTGGGACGAAATGGCCCCCTATAACCCCTAGTCCCCTTCACCGATTTTCTTGCTGCTCAAACCAAGAGGTGAAGATGACGGACGGCAAACACTCCATCAGGATCAAGGCCAAGGGCTTCGAGGCCACGGCGCAAGGCTGGGGCGGGCTGCTCACGCTCGTGCTTCTGGCGGCGCTGGTCGCTTCCGGGCGAGCTTTAGGGTGGTGGTGATTGACCTAGCGTGAGGGGTGGGGGCGGCCATGGGGGAAAACGCGTCCTTCGTCACGTATCTTCCCATGTCTCTCGCGATAGACCCTTTCGGGGCCTTTCGGGGAAGGGCGTTTACCCAGTCCGGGGGGTATATTCTGGGGGGTAGAAGGGGGGTATACCTGCCAAGCCGCTCCTTTTAAGCGCTTGATTTAAAAGGAATTGCTGCGCCGCAAAAGGTATGGCTGGGGGACTAGGATTCGAACCTAGACTAGCGGAGTCAGAGTCCGCGGTCCTACCGTTAGACGATCCCCCAATGGGACACTTGGCGGCTAGATAGCCGCTGGGTCCTTGTCGCGCAAGGGGTTATCCGCCTCAACTGCGGATCTGGCGGATCAGGTTGGCGAGGCTCTGGCGCTCCTCGTCGGTGGTTGGGGTGCGGGACGCGGCGGGCGGGCTGCCAGAAAGGCGCCGGAGCGGGGCGGTGAGGTCGGCTGAGGGGCTGGCGGAGGGTTGCCCGAAGGTGGCCTGCTGCGGCGCTTCAAATATCGTGCCCTCGGGGGCGAAGCTCTGGGCGCGCCAGCGCAGCACGACGTCCTGGACGAATCCATCGTTCGGTAATTCCCGCGCCCAGCTGCTGGTGAAGGAGGCGGTGTTGCTCTTCGGCCATTCTTCGGGCAGCAGCATGTCAAACTTGATGCGGGTTGGCAGCGCAACGCCCTCGCCAAAGGTGATGGCTTCGCCCACGCCCATGGTGGGCATGAAGTCGAGCAGGCTCGCCGCCCCGTCCGAAACGCCGGCGCGCATGATCGCCTGATCGCGTTCGTTGGTCAGGCGCAACGAGAAGATGGTGCTGCACTGGGACAGGATGGTGGCGTCGAGTTCGGCTGGGCGCTGCGACACGATGCACAACGAGATGCCGTATTTCCGGCCTTCCTTGGCAATGCGGGAGATGGCGCGTTTGGTGGGCTCGAAGCCGAGCGTCTTGTCAACCGGCACATAGCGGTGCGCTTCCTCGCAAACGAAGGTGATGGGAATGCGCCCCGCGCTCCAGACGCCGAAATCGAAGGCAAGGCGCGCCAGCACCGAGACGACGACGTTGATGATCTCCGACGGAAGGCCTCCCAGTTCGAGGATGGCGATGGGCTTGCCGTTGACGGGAATGCGGAACAGCCGCGCCAGGACCTGCGACATGGTGTCCTGCACGGTGAGGGAGCCGAACATGAAGGCATAGCGGCTGTCCCGGTTGATCGCCTCGAGCCGGGCCTTCAGCCGCTTGTAGGGAGCAAGCTCTCCGCGCAGCTCGAGCTTGCCCATGTGTTCGTCGAGGATGCCGATCAGATCGGAGGAGCGATAGGGAACCGGCGTGTCGACGCCGATGGCGGAAGGCTCCGCCAGCTCGCGGGCGCGCTGCAGCGCCGGGCGCTCGCGCCGCTGGTTGTTCATGAAACGCATCTTTGCTACGGGTATCATCTCACGCAGGATTTCGATGTCTGTTTCCCGGTTTGCCTGTTGTCCGATGAGAATCTCGACGATTTCCTCGAAGTTCAGCAGCCAGAAAGGCAGATTCATGTTGGCGGGGCTGATGACCTCCGCAATGTCCTTGAAGGCGTGCGCATATTCGCGGTGCACGTCGAGAAGGAGCACGTGGCCCTGCGGGTTGCTCTCAAGAATCCGGCGCAGCACCAGCGCCACGGTGCAGGATTTGCCTGTGCCGGTGGTGCCGAGGATCGCGAAGTGCTTGCCCAGCAGTTCGTCGATCTTGACCATCGCCGGAATGGTCTCGTCCTGCGTGATGTGCCCCACCCGGATGGCGGAGTCTGTGTGATAGGCGTAGGCCCGTTCCAGCTCAAGCTTCGAGGCGCGGTGCACGGAATCGCCGAGCGAGGGATAGCAGGAGACGCCGCGGCGGAAGTTCATCGGCTCTCCCTGATCGTCCCGCGGCAGTTCGCCGAGAAATTCCACCTCGATGATGTGCGTCTCCGGCTCGTCCGGCGTGTGGCTGGGCATCGGGGACGACACGGCGGAAACGATGCAGACCGAAATGGTGCGCGGGGTATCGACCCGCAGCAGCGTGCCGATCTCCGGCGTCTTGGCCCGCACGTCGCTTTCGGAGCCGCCGTCGATGAGGATCACCGCATGCGCCCCCGTCACTGCGACGATGCGGCCGATGCGGGAGGAGGACTTTTCGTGAGATGTCATCTGGCGCTCTCAATGAAAGTTGGAGTCGGATGTCGCCGGGTGGGCGAGCGGCAATGTCACGCTGATGCGGGTGCCATGGCCCTTTTCCGATGCGATGCGGAGGTCTCCGCCATGCAACCTGGAGAGCGCATAGGCGATCGGCAGGCCCAGCCCCGTGCCCTCGTGGCGCTTGTTGAAGCCGTAATCGACCTGGCCGAAGGGGCGCAGCGCCGTCTCGATCTCCTGCGGCGACATGCCGATACCGGTATCCTCCACCACGATCAGCGCGGTGCCGTCCGGGGAGGCAGTGGCGGCGATCCGCACCTTTCCGTTCTCGTGCGTGAATTTCACCGCATTGCCGAGGAGGTTGATGAGGATCTGCTTCAGCCGCAACGGGTCCGCCATCAGCGGCGGGAGATCATCGGAAACATGGTGCCCGACGCCGATGTTCTTCTCGCGCGCCTTGGCCTCGACGATGAGAAGACAGGAGGCCAGCACAGGGGCGAACTCCACCACTTCCTTTTCCACCGTCAGCTTGCCGGCCTGGATCTTGGAGACGTCGAGGATGCCGTTGATCAGTTCGAGCAGGTGTTCGGCCGCCTGCTTGATGTAGCCCGTGTATTGGTTGACCTTTTCCGGGCTGCTGACCGTTCTGGTATGCAGCATGTCGGAAAAACCGATGATGGCGTTGAGCGGGGTGCGCAGCTCGTGGCTCATGTTGGCGATGAATTCGGACTTGGCCTTCGAGGCCAGCTCGGCGTCGACCTTGGCGGCCTGGAGCGCAATGGCCTGCTTGCGCTGCGGAATGGCGAGGCCGAGATGGCCGGAGAACTCGCCGATGAGCGAGCCTTCCTTGAACAGTTTGGGGCCGAACGTTCGCATCGCTTACCCTGGAGTTACCGTTTCATCTGACATTCAATGTCTCAAAGTCAGGTTAATGTTATCCACCGGCTTCGGCCAGAGATTTGTTTTGTGAGGTGAGGCCGGAACTGTTACGTTCATCATAACGCAATAATTGCAAGGGCAGCCGCCGCCGCTCCGGTTCTCCGTCGAGCCGGGCCGCCCTCGAAAGGTAAGGACGTGGATGCGACCAGCAGGCCGGGCAGGGACCGGCCAAGGCGCAAACCGGCGGCCGGGGATGTTCATGCCCGCAGGCCGTCCGCTTCGCGTGAGCGGGTGCCGGGGCGCCTTTATGGGGCCCTCGACCTTGGCACCAACAACTGCCGCCTTTTGATCGCGACCCCCGCCCGGAACGGGTTCTCGGTGGTCGATGCATTTTCGCGTATCGTCCGCCTCGGCGAGCGGCTGGCGCAGACCGGACGGCTGAGCGAGGACGCCATGGGGCGCACCATCGACGCTTTGCGCGTCTGCGCCAACAAGCTGCGCTGGCGCAAGGTCGAGCGGGTGCGGCTGGTGGCCACGGAAGCCTGCCGCATGGCGGAGAACGGTCCCGAATTCATCGGCCGCGTGAAGAGCGAGACGGGCCTCGAGCTTGAGATCATCGACCGCGAGACGGAAGCGGGGCTTGCCGCGGTGGGCGCTGAGCCGCTGGTCGACCGCGAGGCGGAGACGGCGCTGGTCTTCGACATCGGCGGCGGCTCCACCGAGGTGCTGTGGATGCGCCGCGCCGGAGCCCGGTTCGAGACGGTGGCCTGGACCTCGCTGGCGGCGGGTGTGGTGACCATCTCCGAGAGGTTCGGCGGCGGTGTGGATGTGACGCCCGCCTCCTTCGAGGCGATGCGCGACTGTCTCCGGCCCATGGTGCAGGCATTCGCGCAGCGCGTTTCGGCCGCCAATGGCGGCGCGCCGCCAGTGCCCTCGCATCTTCTTGGAACGTCCGGCACGGTGACCACCATTGCCGGCGTGCAGCTGGGCCTGCAGCGCTATGACCGGTCGCGCGTTGACGGCTGCTGGCTCGACAGCGGCGATATCGGCGCGGTGACCGGCCGGCTCCTGCGGCTGAGCTACGAGCAGCGCGCCGCGAACCCCTGCATCGGTCGGGAGCGCGCCGATCTGGTGCTGGCGGGCTGCGCGATCCTCGAGGAAATCCGCCTTGCCTTTCCCGCGCAGCGCATCCGCGTGGCCGACCGGGGCCTGCGCGAGGGAATTCTCACCATGCTGATGAAGGAAGACGGAACCTTCGGGGGCGCTGCATGAGCAGGCCCGGAAGCGGCAAGAAACCGGGCGTGCGGCTGAAGGTGCGGGTGAAGACCGGCAAGGGCCGCACCGTGTCGCAGAAAAACTGGCTGGAGCGCCAGCTCAACGATCCCTATGTGCAGGAGGCGAAAAAGCAGGGCTATCGCTCGCGCGCCGCCTTCAAGCTCATCGAGATCGACGATAAGTATAAATTCCTTAAGCCCGGCGGCCGCATTGTCGATTTGGGAGCCGCGCCGGGCGGATGGAGCCAGGTGGCGGTGAAGCGCACCAGGGCGGAAGAGGGGCGCGGGCGCGTCATCGCCATCGACATGCATGGCATGGATGCGATCCCCTCCGTCACCATCTTCAAGAAGGACTTTCTGGAGGAGGATGCGCCCAAGCTGCTGATCGGGGCGCTGGGCGGCGGGAAGGCGGACTGCGTGCTCTCCGACATGGCGGCCCATGCCACGGGACACCGCCAGACCGACCACATCAAAATCATGGCGCTGGCGGAAGCCGGCTATGAATTCGCGAAACAGGTGCTGAAGCCCGGCGGCGCCTATCTCGCCAAGGTGCTGCGCGGCGGCGCTGAGGGCGAGATGCTGAAGATGATGAAGAAGGATTTCGCCAGCGTGCGCCACGTGAAGCCCATGGCAAGCCGGGATGACTCGGCCGAGCTTTTCGTGCTGGCGATGGGTTTCCGCGGCGGGACTGAAAACGAAGCGTCCTAAAATAAGAATTTAATCATTTAAAGCGCGCGCTCGATCCGCCGGAAAGGCGCAACGTCCAGAAATTATTCCTTCTCCATCGCCGGGTCCGTTCCGGCCATTCTGCATTTCGTGACCTGGCTTGCGTTCGCCAGTTCATATGCTGGAGCATGATCTTATCGCAAAAGCGGTTCCACTTTTGCGGATCATGCTCTATCTGCCGGCCACCGCATGGGGCTTTGTCCATTCCCTGGCCCGCGCCTCGCGCCGGGCGATGCCTTCGATGAAGCTGTCGATGAAGGGTGTTGCGGGATGCCCGAGGATTTCCGCCGCAGTGCCCACCTGCTCGATGCGGCCATGATCGAGGATGGCGATGCGGTCGGCCAATTCGAAGGCCTCGTCCTGGTCGTGGGTGACGAACAGGGTCGTATGGCCGGTGCGCTGGTGCAGCCCGCGCAGCCATTTGCGCAGGTCCTTCCTGACCCGGGCGTCGAGCGCGCCGAAGGGCTCGTCCAGCAGCAGCACGCGCGGCTCGATGGCGAGCGCGCGGGCCAGCGCCACGCGCTGGCGCTGGCCGCCCGAAAGCTGGGCGGGATACCGCGCCTCGAGGCCGTCGAGCTGCACGAGGTGGAGAAGCTCCAGCACCCTTGCCTTGATCGCGGCCTCCGGCGGCCTCGATGCGCGCGGGCGGGCGCGCAGCCCGAAGGCGATGTTGTCGAACACTTTCATGTGCCTGAACAGCGCATATTGCTGGAACACGAAACCGATGCGGCGCTCGCGCAGGCTCAGGCTGCCCGCGTCGATGCCGCCGAACAGCACCTGGCCGGCCTCCGGCTGCTCGAGGCCCGCAATGGCGCGAAGCAGCGTGGTCTTGCCGGAACCGGAGGGGCCGAGAAGGGCCACGAGCTCGCCCGCCTCGACATCGAGCGAGACGCCCTTCAGGGCCGGATAACGGCCGAAGGTTTTTTCGAGGTTTCGCACACGGACGGGAACGGACATGTCGGGTCTCCTTGGATCAGTGACGGCGCGCCGCCGCGGCGAGTTCGCCGGCGAAGCGCCATTCGAGGAAGCTCTTGGCCAGCAGCGTCAGCAAGGCGAGGCCCGCCAGCAGCGAGGCCACGGCAAAGGCGCCGACGAAGTTGTATTCGTTGTAGAGGATCTCGATGTGCAGCGGCATGGTGTTGGTGAGGCCGCGGATGTGGCCGGAGACGACGGAGACCGCGCCGAACTCGCCCATCGCGCGCGCATTGCAGAGCAGCACGCCATAGAGCAGCGCCCATTTCACGTTCGGCAATGTCACCCGGAAGAAGGTATGCCAGCCGGAGGCGCCCAGCGTGAGCGCGGTCTCCTCCTCGGAGGTGCCCTGAGACTGCATCAGCGGGATGAGCTCGCGCGCCACGAAGGGGAAGGTGACGAGCACGGTGGCGAGCACGATGCCGGGCACGGCGAAGATGATCTGGATATTGTAATGCTGCAGCCACGGGCCCAGCCAGCCATGAGCGCCGAACAGCAGCACATAGACGAGGCCCGAAATGACGGGGGAGATCGAGAAGGGCAGGTCGATCAACGTCAGGAGCAGGTTCTTGCCCCTGAACTCGAACTTGGCGATGGCCCAGGAGGCGGCGAGCCCAACCACGGCATTGAACGGCACGGCGATCGCGGCGACCAGCAAGGTGAGGCGGATCGCGGCGAGCGTATCCGGATCGCCGAAGCTTTCGAACAGCGTGCCCCACCCCTTGCGCAGCGCCTCCATAAAGACGGTGACGAGCGGCAGGAACAGGATGGCCGCAAGGAACAGCACGGCGATGCCGATGAGGACAGCCTTCGTCGCGGCGGTTTCGGTGGTGGCGCGTTCGGGCGTGTGCGCGAGCGGCAGGACGCGGTCAGACATTGCCATATTTGGTCCGGCTCCAGCCCTGGATGGCGTTGATGAGGAAGAGCATGGCGAAGGAGATTGCCAGCATCAGCGCGGCGATGACGGTGGCTCCGCCGTAATCGAACTCCTCAAGCTTGATGACGATCAGCAGCGGCGCGATTTCCGAGACCAGCGGAATATTGCCGGCGATGAAGATGACGGAGCCGTATTCGCCAACGCCGCGCGCGAAGGCCAGCGCGAAGCCGGTGAGCAGCGCCGGGTGGACATGCGGCAGCACCACCTGGAACACCGTGCGCAGCCTGCCGGCGCCAAGCAGGGCCGAGGCCTCCTCGATGTCGGTCTCGACCTCTTCCAAAACCGGCTGCACCGTGCGCACAACGAAGGGCAGGCCGATGAAGACCAGCGCCACCACGATGCCGGCCGGCGTGTAGGCGATCTTGAAGCCGAGGCTTTGCGCAATCGCGCCGACGGGGCCATTCGGCGCATAGATCGCCGCCATGGAGATGCCGGCGACCGCCGTGGGCAGCGCGAAGGGCAGGTCCACCGCCGCGTCGATCATGCGGCGGCCGGGGAAGCGGTAGCGCACCAGCACCCAGGCGATCAGGAGTCCGAAGACAGTGTTGATGAGCGCCGCCAGCAGCGCTGTGCCGAAGGACAGGCGCAGGGCGGCCAGCGTGCGCGGGTCGCTGGCGATCTTGAGGAACTCGGCCGGGCCGATGGAGGCCGCCCGCAGCACGAGCGCCGCGAGCGGGATGAGCACGATGAGGCCGAGGGCGGCCAGCGTGAAACCGAGCGCCAACCCGAAACCGGGAAGGGCGCTCGGCTGCCGCAGGGAGGACGGCGGGAAAGCCATCAGTTGGTCGGGCGGTAGATCTGGTCGAAGATGGCGCCGTCGGCGAAGAATTCCTTCTGCGCCTTCGCCCAGCCGCCGAAGTCCTTGTCGATCGACACGAGTTCCACCTTGGGGAAGCGGGCAAGGTCAGCGGGGTCTGCGGACGAAGGGTCAACCGGGCGGAAGAAATTCTTGGCGGCCAGCTTCTGGCCCTCCGGCGAATAGAGGAACTTCAGATAGGCCTCGGCGACGTCGAGATTGCCCTTGGCCCTGGCGTTGCCCTCAACGACGGCCACCGGCGGCTCGGCAAGGATCGACAGCGACGGGACGACGATCTCGAAATTACCGGCGCCGAATTCCTTCTGGACGAGGAAGGCCTCGTTCTCCCAGCTGATCAGCACATCGCCGATGCCGCGCTGGGCGAAGGTGGTGGTGGAACCGCGCGCGCCGGTGTCGAGCACGGGCACATTGCGATAGAGATCCGCGATCCACTCCTTCGTCCTGGTCTCGTCGCCGCCCAGCTGCTTCGATGCATAGGCCCAGGCCGCGAGGTAGTTCCAGCGCGCGCCGCCCGAGGTCTTGGGGTTGGGCGTGATCACCTGCACGCCGTCCTTCACGAGATCACCCCAGTCCTTGATGTTCTTGGGGTTGTCCTTGCGCACCAGGAACACGATGGTGGACGTATAGGGGGCCGCGTTGTTGGGGAGCTTTTTTGCCCAGTCCTTCGGCAGTTTGCCGCTCTTGCTGGCGATCTGGTCAATGTCGCCGGCCAGCGCCAGGGTGACCACGTCGGCCTGAAGGCCGTCGATCACGGCACGGGCCTGCTTGCCGGAACCGCCATGCGACTGCTCGATGGTGATGGTCTCGCCCGTTCTGGCTTTCCAGTCGGCGGCGAAGGCGGCGTTGAATTCCTTGTAGAATTCGCGTGTCGGGTCATAGGACACGTTGAGCAGCGCGCGGTCGGCAAGGGCCTGGGCGGCCCCCAGGGACAAGAACAGCGCAGCAGCGCCAAGGGCAATTGAACGGCGGGTCAGATATGGCATCGTCGTCTCCTCAGGTTGATGACCCGATACTATACGGGATTAGTGGGAGATCAAGCCAAAAAGTTCTATTTGTCGAACAAATTGTTCTAAGCATGGAACATCAATCGTTTAGGAAGGGTCCGGCCGTTGACCTCTCCCGTCCTGCGGGAGTTTTCCCTCATCTCACCTTGCCCCGGCTCGACCGGGGCATCCTTTATGTTGCCGTTGAAAAGGACCCCCGGCTCAAGCCCGGGGGAGGTGAGGGGGGTGGAGCCCCGCTGAAGAAACGGGAAAAGACGGGACCCTTACTGTTCCAGCAGGAGATGCTTCGCAGGTTCGCCGGCCTCGGTCATCACTTCCGCCAGCGTGGTGTTCTCCAGCGCCGACAAATACATCGAATAGGCCTTGTCGAAGGCGATGCGCAGTTCGCAGTGGGCCTCGTTGCGGCAGTCCTCGCAGCGGCGGTAGGCGGTGCGGGAGAGGCAGGGAAGGGGCGCGATGGGCCCATCGACCGTGCGCAGCAGCGGGCCGATGTGGATGTTCTGCGGGTCCTTCAGCATCTCATAGCCGCCGTCGCGGCCACGGCGGCTGGTGATGTAGCCCGCGGCCTTCAGCGTCAGCAGGATCTGCTCGAGGAATTTGCGTGGCAGCTTCTCCTGTTCGCAGAGCTGACGGATCTGAAGCCCTTCGCCCGGCTTCGCCCGGGCAAGGGCGACCATCGCCTTGAAGGCATAGCGGGCGCGCTGGGAAATCATGCCACAGAGATACGGGTGGAATCGGTTCAATTGCAAGTGAGGAGCCGGGATTCCCCGCTTGCCCGCGCTGCAATCGCAGTGTTAAGGACGAACGCCAATCTTCACCCGACTCCTGCGACTTTGAGAGGTTGGCCCATGCCGCGGCAGATCCCCGAATATCTGACCTTCGACGACGTGCTGATGAAGCCCGGCGCGTCATCCGTTCTGCCCGCGCAGGTGAAGACGGGAACCCGGCTGACAAAATCCCTGAGGCTCTCCATTCCCATCATCTCCGCCGCCATGGATACGGTGACGGAGGCGCGCCTCGCCATCGCCATGGCGCAGGCCGGGGGCCTGGGGATCATCCACAAGAACCTCGAGCCCCATGAGCAGGCCAGCCATGTGCGCCAGGTGAAGCGCTTCGAATCCGGGATGGTGGTGAACCCGGTCACCATCGCGCCGGACGCCACTTTGGGCGATGTGCTGGCGCTGAAGGAGCGGCATCGCATCTCCGGCATTCCCGTGGTCGACGGCAAGGGAAAGCTCGCCGGCATCATCACCAACCGCGACGTCCGCTTCGCCACCGATCTCAACATGAAGGTGTCGGACCTGATGACCAGCCAGAACCTCGTCACCGTGAAGGCCGGCGTGGACCGCGCCGAGGCCCGGCGTCTTCTCCACAAGTACCGAATCGAGAAGCTGATCGTCGTCGACGATGACTACAAGTGCGTCGGGCTGATCACCGTCAACGACATGGAGAAGGCCGCCGACCACCCGCTTGCCGCCAAGGACGAGCATGAGCGCCTGCTGGCGGGTGCGGCCACCGGCACGGGTGACGCCGGCTTCGAACGCGCCGCCATGCTGGTCGATGCGGGGGCGGACCTGATCGTGGTCGACACCGCGCATGGCCACTCGGAGAATGTGATCCGCCAGGTGACGCGCCTCAAGACGCTTTCGAACAAGGTGCAGATCGTGGCGGGCAACGTCGCCACGGCGGAAGCCGTGAAGGCGCTGATCGGGGCGGGGGCGGATGCGGTGAAGATCGGCATCGGGCCGGGCTCCATCTGCACCACGCGCGTTGTGGCGGGCGTGGGCGTGCCCCAGCTTTCCGCCATCATGGAATGCGCCGAAGAAGGTGCGAAGCAGGATGTGCCGGTGATCGCCGATGGCGGAATCAAGCTGTCGGGCGACCTCGCCAAAGCTTTGGCGGCGGGGGCGGAAGTCGCCATGATCGGCTCGCTGCTGGCCGGCACGGATGAAAGCCCGGGCGAGGTCTATCTCTACAATGGCCGCAGCTACAAGGCCTATCGCGGTATGGGCTCGGTGGGCGCCATGGCGCGCGGCTCGGCGGACCGCTACTTCCAGCAGGAGGTGAAGGACAGCCTGAAGCTGGTGCCGGAGGGGATCGAGGGCCAGGTGCCCTACAAGGGGCCCGTCGGCGCCGTGCTGCACCAGCTGGTGGGCGGCTTGCGCGCCGCCATGGGCTATGTGGGCGCCGCCGATCTGGCGGAGCTGCGCAACAAGGCGCAGTTCATCCGCATCACCTCGGCGGGCATGCGCGAGAGCCACGTGCATGACGTGATGATCACGCGCGAAGCCCCCAACTATCAGCGGCAGGGATGAGGAGGATTTGATGACTGTCGTTCAGTGGCTGCTGCTGCCGGCTTTCGTGCATGTGGCGTGGACCGTGGCGCTCGGGCTGCGCATGGGCCAGGCGCGGATGAAGGCCGTCAAGGCCGGCAGGGTGAAGCTCGCCGACATCGCGCTCGACTCCTCCCGCTGGCCCGATGACGTGCGCAAGCTCGCCAACAACTATGACAACCAGTTCCAGGTTCCGGTGCTGTTCCATGCGCTTTTGCCGCTGCTGATCCTGCTGGTGAAGGTGGACTGGCTGACAGTGGCGCTCGCCTGGGTCTTCGTCGCCAGCCGTATCGTCCACAGCCTCGTCCACACGGGCAGCAATGTGGTGATCCGGCGCGGACAGGCCTTTCTGGTGGGCTACGGCGCCTTGGCCTTCATGTGGGCTTGGTTCGCGCTCCGCCTCTACCTGATCGGATAATCCATGCGCCTTGCCGGCCGCGTCTCCGCGGCGATTGACGTCCTCACCGGGGTCATTGAGCGCCACCGCCCGGCCTCGGAGGCGCTCAAGGACTGGGGCAAGGCGCACCGCTTTGCGGGTTCCGGCGACCGCCACGCCATCGGCACGCTGGTCTTTGATGCGTTGCGGCGGCGGAACTCGCTCGCCTGGCGGATGGGCACGGGCACGCCGCGCGCCCTGGCGCTGGCGGGCCTGCGCGATGTGTGGGGCCTGTCAGCCGATGCCATCGGCGCGATGGCCGAGGAGCAGCATGGCCCCGGCATGCTGACGGCGGAGGAGCGCCAGGCGCTCTCGCGTCAGCTTTCCGCTGACCTGCCCGTCCACGTCGCGGGCGACGTGCCGGAATGGCTGGCGCCGTCCTACAGGAAGGCCTTCGGCCCGCGCGCCGCGGAAGAGGGGGCGGCACTTGCCCGGCGCGCGCCGGTCGATCTCCGGGTCAACACGCTGAAGGCCACGCGGCCACAGGTGCTGGAGGCGCTTGAGCGCTTCGGTGCGGCGGAGGGGCCATGGTCGCCGCTCGCCGTGAGGATTGCCGCGACCGGCCCCGACACGCGCAACGCCAATGTCGAGGCTGAGACCGCCCATGGCATGGGCTGGTTCGAAGTGCAGGATGCGGGCTCCCAGGTGGCGGCATTCCTCTCCGGAGTGCAGCCCGGCATGCGTGTGGCGGACATCTGTGCCGGGGCAGGCGGCAAGACCCTGGCGCTCGCCGCCATGATGCGGAACGGGGGCCACCTCGTCGCCCATGACCTTGACCGTTTCCGGTTGCGCCCGATCTTCGAACGCCTCAGCCGCGCCGGCGCTGCCAACTGCGAGGTGATCCCGGCGCAGGACAGGGGCAGGCTCGAAGCCGCTGGCCCCTTCGACTGTGTGGTGATCGATGCGCCGTGTTCGGGCTCGGGGTCATGGCGCAGGAAGCCAGACGCCAAATGGCGCCTGACGCCCAAGCAGCTCGCGCAAAGGCTCAAGGATCAGGCGCAACTGCTTGAGAAAGGATTCCAGCTGGCGAAACCCGGCGGCACGGTGCTCTACATCACGTGCTCGGTTCTGCCGGAGGAGAACACGGAGCAGCTTGCGGCTTTCCTCACGCATCACAGGGACATGCGGGTTGTGCCCTACAAAGAGGTTTGGGAGCGGATGATCGGCGGCGAAGCCCCGGTCTCGGCCGATGGTTCCAAAGACACATTGCTGCTCACACCCGCCCGGCATGATACGGACGGCTTCTTCGTGGCGGTGATGAAGAGGGGATAGTTCGAGACCCATCATGGCCGGGCGTGTCCCGGCCATCTTTTCCGGGCACCAAAAAGGATACGCGGGACAAGCCCGCGTATGATGAGTTGGGGGGCGCTGCCCTACATCACCTTTCGCGCCAGGAACCGGGCCATGGCTCTCAGCGTCTCGTCGCTCACGTGGTGTTCGATGCCTTCGGAGTCGATCCGCGCGGTCTTTTCCGAAACGCCCAGCGCCAGCAGGAAGGCCTCGACGATCTTGTGCTTTTTCCGGCCGTCCTCCGCCATTTTCCAGCCTTCGCCGGTGAGGAAGATGGAGCGGTAGGGTTCCTGGGTGACCAGGCCTGCATCCTGCAGGCGCTTCAGCGTCTTGACCACGGTGGCATTGGCCACGCCGAGCCGCATGGCGACATCGGAGCCGCGTGCCTCGCCCTTCTCGTCGATCAGGTCGGCGATCAGTTCGACATAGTCCTCCGCAAGCTCGGACGAGTGGTCGGCCCTGATCCTCTGGAAGGCGGCGGAACGTATCCTGGACGCGCCTGGTTTTTTCGTCCGCTGCGGCAATTGGGGCTCCTCGACGACATGAGAATTACCCCATTGCAAAGGGTTTAGCCAATGCTAAACTTTGCGCCATGGCCGACCGCACGGACATAACCGCCGGATTGCCGGACGAAACGGGCTGGCGCCGCGCCAGGGGCGAGCCGCCGCTGGTCGATGTGTTCCGCACCGTGCGGGTGGCGGACAATGGCCCGCTGTTCCGCCGCGCCATGGCCTTCGCGGGCCCAGGCTTCCTCGTGGCGGTTGGCTATATGGACCCCGGCAACTGGGCCACCTCCATCGCCGGCGGTGCGCAGTTCGGCTATGCGCTGCTCAGCGTGGCGCTGATGTCCAATATCATGGCCATCATCCTGCAATCCTTATGCGCGCGCCTTGCCATCGGGTCGGGCCGGGACCTGGCGCAGGCCTGCCGTGACGCCTTCCCCCGGCCCGTCGCCTGGGTGCTGTGGCTGTTCGCCGAAATCGCCATCATCGCCACCGACATCGCGGAGGTGGTGGGCACGGCCATCGGCCTTAACCTGCTGTTCGGGATCCCGCTGGAACTGGGCGTCATCATCACGGCGCTGGATGTGTTTCTGATCCTGTGGCTGCAGCGCCTGGGGTTCCGCTGGATCGAGGCCTTCATCGTTGCGCTGCTGGGCGTGATCTTCCTGTGCTTCCTCGTTCAGATCGCGCTGGCCGACCCCGACTGGGGGCAGGCGATCCGCGGCTTCGCGCCAACGGCCGAAATCATCCATAACCCCGCCATGCTCTATCTGGCGCTCGGCATCATCGGCGCCACGGTCATGCCGCATAATCTCTACCTGCATTCCGGCATCGTGCAGACCCGCGCCTATGGCGGGAGCATCCCTGAGAAGCGGGAGGCCCTGCGCTTCGCCACCTGGGATTCAACCGCCGCGCTGATGTTTGCCCTGCTGATCAATGCCTCGATCCTGATCCTCGCAGCGGCCACCTTCCATGCCGCGGGCAAGACCACGGTGACCGAGATCGGCGAGGCGCATTCCATGCTGGCGCCGCTGGTGGGCTCCCTGCTGGCGCCCAAGCTTTTCGCCATTGCGCTCCTGTGCTGCGGACTGAATTCGACGGTGACGGCCACCATGGCCGGCCAGATCGTGATGGAGGGTTTCCTCGACATCAAGCTGCCGGCCTGGCTGCGGCGTCTCATCACCCGCATCGTGGCGATCGTGCCGGCTGCCGCCGTGACGATTTATTTCGGCGCGGAAGGCACGGGCATGCTGCTCATTCTCAGCCAGGTCATCCTGGCCTTCCAGCTGCCCTTCGCCATCGTGCCGCTGGTGATGTTCACCCGCGACCGGGCGAAGATGGGGGTCTTCACCGCGCCGGCGTGGCTGACCGTCATCGCCGCCTTGATCGCCATCATCATCATCTCGCTCAACGTCAAGCTGCTGTGGGACATCGCCTTGGGCTGAAACCGGCCTAAACCCGGGTTTAGGGAGCTTCTTCCGGGGTTGAGAAATGGCCGGTTAAACGCCAGCCCAATGGCTCTTTGGCGGCGCAGCACGTAATTCCCGGCCCGTTCGCTGATCGGGCGGACGACTCAGGGCGGAACCAACCGTCCCTGAGCCACTCCACACGAGCCACACAATCTTTCGGGAACTGAACAACATGAAGCGAGTTCTTTTTGCTCTTCCGCTGCTGGCCCTGGCCTCTTCCGCGTTTGCGGCGCCGGGCCTCACCGTCACCAACCACAGCGGCCTGCCCATCGACGAGCTGACCGCTTCGCCGGCCGGCAAGGATGCCTTCGGCGCCAACCTGATGGAAGGCATCAAGGAGGGCGCGCTCGATGACGGCAAGACTGTCACCATCGCCGCCCTGGCCGATGGCAAGTATGACTTCAAGGTTTCCGCTCCCGACGAGGGCGTGCTCTGCACCATCAGCGGCATCACCGTGAAGGGTGGCAAGGTCACCTTTACCCAGGAGGAAGGCAAGGCCTGCAAATAAGGCCTTTCGCCCGGGTTGCGGAGCGCCGCCCGGGCATGATCTGGCGGGGCAGGGTCCGGGTCTCTTGCAGACTCCTGCGGTCATCCTTAAAGACCCCGCATGCAAGACCGCATCCTCATCATCGATTTCGGCTCCCAGGTCACCCAGCTCATCGCGAGGCGCATCCGCGAGGCGGGGGTCTATTCGGAAATCGTGCCCTTCCAGTCGGCCGGCAAGGCGCTGGACTGGCCGGGGCTGAAGGGCATCATCCTGTCAGGCGGGCCCGCTTCCGTGCATGAGGGCGGCAGCCCGCGCGCGCCGGACGGGGTCTTCACCCGCGGCCTTCCCGTTCTCGGCATCTGCTATGGCGAACAGACCATGTGCGCCCAGTTGGGCGGCAGGGTCGAAGCCTCCGACCACCGCGAATTCGGCAAGGCCTTCGTCGAGGTGAGGGAGGCGAACGCGCTGTTCGACGGCGTGTGGGAAACGGGCGGGCGCCACCAGGTGTGGATGAGCCACGGCGACCGCGTGACGGCGATTCCGCCGGGCTTCAAGGTCATCGCCGCCTCGGAGGGGGCGCCCTTCGCGGCCATCGCCGATGAGCGCCGCCAGTTCTATGCCACGCAGTTCCACATGGAAGTGGTGCACACGCCCGACGGCGCCAGGCTGCTCGCCAATTTCGCGCGCGACATCTGCGGCTGCGGGGGCGACTGGTCCATGGCGCATTTCAAATCGGAGATGGTGCACAAGATCAGGAAGCAGGTCGGCCTCGACCGCGTGATCTGCGGCTTGTCCGGAGGAGTCGATTCCGCCGTCACCGCCGCGCTGATCCATGAGGCCATCGGCGCGCAGCTCACCTGCATCTTCGTCGACCATGGGCTGATGCGGCTGAACGAGGCGGATGAGGTGGTGCGGCTGTTCCGCGGGGCCTGCAACATCCCGCTCGTGCATGTGGATGCCTCCAAGCTGTTCCTCACGGGGCTCGAAGGCGTCACCGACCCCGAGCAGAAGCGCAAGATCATCGGCAAGCTGTTCATCGACGTGTTCGAGGCGGAAGCGAGGAAGATCGGCGGTGCGGCCTATCTCGCGCAGGGAACCCTCTATCCGGATGTGATCGAGAGCGTCTCCTTCACCGGCGGCCCCTCCGTCACCATCAAGTCGCACCACAATGTGGGCGGTCTTCCCGAGCGCATGAACATGAAGCTGGTGGAGCCCCTGCGCGAATTGTTCAAGGACGAGGTGCGCCTGCTGGGCCAGGAACTGGGCCTGCCGCCGCATTTCGTCGGTCGCCATCCGTTTCCCGGCCCCGGCCTCGCCATCCGCATTCCGCATGACGACATCACGGCTGAGAAGCTCGATATCCTGCGCAAGGCCGATGCGATCTATCTGGACGAAATCCGCAAGACCGGTCTCTATGACGCCATCTGGCAGGCCTTCGCCGTGCTGCTGCCCGTGCGCACCGTGGGCGTGATGGGCGACGGCCGCACCTATGACCGCGTGCTGGGCCTGCGCGCGGTGACCTCCACCGACGGCATGACGGCGGAGAGCTACCCCTTCGACCACAGCTTCCTCGCCCGCGTGGCCACCCGCATCATCAACGAGGTGAAGGGGGTCTCCCGCGTGGTCTATGACGTGACGAGCAAGCCGCCGGGCACCATCGAGTGGGAATGATTTTTCCGTCCGAACGCCACCCCGCAGCGCGGCTCGGTCATCCCGGTCTGGTCCGAAGCTCTCTGTATTGATAGTGTAGATGCGGGACGCCATATCACGCGTATGGCAAAAACACGCGCAGCAAGCACCGGAGCGCCGCATCCTTCCGCCACATCTGCCGTTCGGGGGGCTGACGCGAAAGGCAGCGTCAATCTGCGGATCGAGGCGGGTACGCGCCAGCTCATTGACGATGCGGCGGCGGTCCTCGGCAAGACGCGCACCGAATTCATGGTGGAGAGCGCCCGGCGGCAAGCCATTGATGTCTTGCTCGACCAGCGTTTGTTCACACTCGACACTGAACGCTACGATTCATTCATGCAGGCGCTTGACAGTCCGCCCGCGCCGGGGCCGAAGCTCAAGGCTTTGCTGCGCCGGACCCCGGCATGGCAAAACTAGGCGGGACGCGGGATCCGGCTCTTTTCCGCCTGTCGGCTCCCGTTCCCTTGACGGCAGAGCATGATCTGTCGGCTTTCGATTGCAGTGAGCCGGCGCTTAGAGCGGCGGGCGGTCATATCGGATCGCGATCATTCTCCCTCCCCCTTGTGGGGAGGGATTAAGGGTGGGGGTCCCCGGGCTCAGGTCTTGGAGAATTGGACTCGTGGGCCCCCCCCCCCTGCACCTCCCCACGAGGGCAGGCGAATCGCATATGGCGGCGGCGTGTCTTGTGCCATGTCAATTTTCCCTTCTCCCGTCGCGGTACGCGATGGGAGAAGGTG
>NZ_JADCDA010000104.1 GCF_020252405.1 Aestuariivirga sp. | reverse complement strand
TTTCGCCGGGGTGACGGTGGAGAGAGATTATACGTTTCAGCATGCGTGGAGAGAAAGCGGGGTCCCGGCTTTCGCCGGGATGACGGCTTTCAAAGCTACGATGCGTTTTTGTATTCCTGCCAGAACTCGTTCCAGTCCTCGAGGCTCTGCTGCTGGGGCACGTTGCGGTAGTGCACGCGGCCGTCCTTGATGAGCGTGATCGGGTCGTTCGGCATGCCGTCAACCTGGCCGGTGCGCTGGGCTTCCTTGGGGTCCACCTCGTTCAGCCTGGCGCGGCCGCCTTTGGTGACGCAGAAGGCGGGATAGGCGAGCATGCGGGCCGAATGCGCCTGGCCATCGGGCGAGAGCATGTATTGGATGAACTTCTTCGCCATGGCGGCCTTCTGCGTGCCCTTGCCGATCGACCATGACTCGGTGAACTGGATGCCGCCTTCCTTCGGCACCACCGACTTCACCGGAGCGCCATCGCGCTCCAGCACACCGGTGATCCAGTCGCCGATGCCGGCCATGGCCATCATCTCGTTGTTCTTGAGGCCGTTGAAAGTGCCGCCGTAGTCGAAGAAGCCGCCGACCTGCGGCCTGAGCGACATGGTGGTTTCCTGAATCTTCTTCCAGCCGGCCTCGTCCTGGTCCCACAGCCTGGGCCCGTTGCCGTTGGCGAGGCTCATCTCGCCGAGGTTGGGCAGGTGCCAGTCGAAGTGGCCGAGCTTGCCCTTGATCTCCGGCTTCCAGAACACCTTGTAGCTCCGCGCCTCCTCCTCCGAGATCGCCGTGGTGTTGTAGCTGACGCCGAGGTGGCCGAAGCGCACCATCATGGAATAGAGCTTGCCGTCCTTCCAGTGGCCGGGGAACTGCTTGAAGTCGGCATAGAGCATGTCGTCGAAGGGATAGTCCGCCGGGTTCAGTTCCTCGATGTAGCCGGCCGCGTTGAGCTGCTGCACGAATTCGGCGTCCGCCAGGATGACGTCATAGGTGCCGGGCGGCGACTGGGCGATGAGCGCCATCATGTTGTCGCCGCCCGCGTAGTATTTGGGCTTGAACTTCACATTGTTGGCGGCTTCGAACTCGCCCACCACGTCCGGCTCGCCATGGCCGTACCAGGCGAGCATGTTGATCTCGACGGTGTCGGCCCAGGCACGGCTGACGAAGGGCGTGCACAGGGCCGTGGTGGCGGCCGCGCCATATTTCAGCACGTCGCGGCGCGTTGGCTTCAAAACATTGGGCTTGAGAATTTTGGGCATGCGTCTTTTCTCCCTAGGAGCCGGAGGATGGCCGGCGGTTTGGTTCCCACTCCTGACCGCGCATGCCATCATGTCTTGCTGCCGAGGTCCAGCGCGTCATGCGGCAGGCTAGCCCTCAACCGGGCATTCGGGAAATTTATGCTGCTAATGTATGCATGAGGCCCGCTTATCGGGCAGCGGCCGCCCTGGACGGGGCAGGCTCGGCCGCCTCGTCCATGCGGGCGATGAGCGAATCGACCAGCATGAGGCCCGCGCCCGAGAGGCGCTGGTGCTTGTAAAAGAGCCCGATGTGAATGGGCTCCATGGCCGGAAAACCCTCGCGCGGGGCCAGAATCCGCATGTCCGGCAGCAGCGTCTTGCGGGTGAGCGCGGTGACGCCCATGCCGGCGCTGACGGCGCGCTGCAGCCCGCCGATGTCGGGCGTCGTATAGGCAATGCGCCAGCCGCGACCTTCGGCGCGGAGCGCCGCCGTCATGCGGCGGCGGTATTCGCAGCCCTCCGGGTGGGTGACGAGCGGCACGACGCCCGGCTTATTCAGGGGAAAATCCTTCGCCACGGCCCAGATCGGCCGCTCCTCCCAGCTGCGCACCAGATAGGGGTTCCTGTCGCGGGCAAGCAGCGCAATGACAATGTCGAGCCCGTCGGCATGCAGCAGGTCGAGGAGCTTGCGGGAGAGGTCGCAGGTGATCGACAATGTCACCCTGGCCTGTTCGCCGGCGAAATCGACGATCGAATCCTGCAGGAAGGCCACCGAGAAATCGGTGGGCAGGCCGACGCGCAGCTGGCCCTTGGCGGAGCGGCCCTTGAGCTGGGCCACCGCCTCGTCATTGAGCCGGAGCAGCTGGCGGGCATGAACGGCCAGCGCCTCGCCCTCCTCGGTGAGCTTCAACTCGCGGCCTTCATGCGACAGGAGCCTGGCGTCGAGCAGCTCCTCCAGCCGCTTCATCTGCAGCGACACCGCGGGCTGGGTGCGGCCCAGCGCGTCCGCCGCGCGGGTATAGCCGCCCAGGTCGATGACGCTGACGAAGGCCCTGAGCAGGTCGGTGGGCAGGTTTATGGCCCGCATAGCCCCTCCTTATGCTTCCATCATCATTATAAATTTCCGTAATCCGCGCAAGGCCGTAATTCTGGCGGACATGACACGGCATGAATTCCGGAAGCTGTTCAAAAGCGTGGGCCCCGCGGTGCTGCCGGTGATCCATGTGACAGACAATGAACAGGCGGAGCGCAATGTGCGCGTCCTCGTGGGCGAGGGGGCGCCCGGCTGCTTCCTGATCAACCATGATTTCGGCGTCGGGCCCTTCCTGCCGGTCATCGCGCATGTGAGGGCCAGATTCCCCGCGCTGTGGATGGGGGTCAACTTTCTCGCCGTGACGGGCAAGGACGCCTTCCCCGTTCTGGGCAAGCTGAAGCGCGAGGGCGTGGCGGTGGACGGCTACTGGGCGGATGACGCGCGGATCGACGAGCGCCGCGCGGCCGACGACCAGGTGGAGGCCAAGGAGATCGCGGCGGCGCTGAAGGCTTCAGGCTGGAGCGGGCTCTACACCGGCGGCGCCTGCTTCAAGAAGCAGCGCGAGGTGGCGCCCGAGCATTACGGCTGTTCCGCGGCGCTCGCCACGGGCTTCATGGATGCGGTGTGCACCTCTGGCGCGGCCACCGGCAAGGCGGCGGACCTGGACAAGATCCGCGCCTTCCGCGCCGCCATCGGCGATCATGCGCTGACGCTCGCGTCCGGCATCACGCCGGAAAACGCGCATCTCTACATGGACGCCGCCGACGGCTTCATGGTGGCGACCGGCATCAACCGCGACGGCGATTTCTATAATATCGAGCCCGCGAAGCTTGCCCGGCTTCTCAAACTCACACGCGAACATGGTGCAAGACAGGGAGCAATGTCATGAGCCGCAACAAGGGCCCGCGCGACGACCGCTGGTATCTCAGCCTCATGGCGCCCAACACCAAGGGGCCGAAATTCGCCTGGCTGGACCCGACCTCCATCTACATCAATGGCGCTGCCTTCCATGACCTGCTTGACGATCTGGTGGCGGACCTGCACGGGCTGACCGTCGATGTCGTCGGCGGACTCGACGCCATGGGCTTCGTGCTGGGTTCGGCTCTGGCGACGAGGCTCGGCGTCGGCTTCCTGCCGATCCGCAAGGCGGGCAAGCTGTGCGTCGACACTGACAAGGTGAGCTTTTCCAACTATTCCGGCCGCACCCAGGACATGGAGATGCGGCTTCCGGCCTTCGGGCCGGGCACCAAGGTGCTGCTCGCCGACCAGTGGGTCGAGACGGGCGGCACCATGGATGGCGCCATCCGTCTGGTCGAGCGGCAGGGCGGCGCGGTGGTGGGCCTCGCGGCGGTGGCCATCGAGGAGAATGCCGCGACCGATGTCTATCGCGCGAGGTACCGCTGCGTGTCCGGCGTCGTGCAGGGCAGCCGCTGGCAGACGGAATGCAACGCGCAGAGGCTCGAAAGCTTCACGCGCTACCGGCCGGAACTGGCGTTCCCCGCGATCCGCTGAAGAACCCTCCCCGCCCGGCCTTGCCAAAACGGGGAATGTGTTCTCTCATGCGGCCTTCGGCACAATCGCGGGAGCAGCGGCATGGAGGCGGGCGGCAGCGGGACGGCGGGGCGTTCCGCCATCGGCGGCATGCTTTTCGTGTGCACCGTCATCATCGTGCTGGCCGCGCTGTCCTGGGGCGAGATGGTGTTTGCGCCGGCCGCCTTCGCGGTGTTCATCGTGATGGTGGTGTGGCCGGTGCAGGCCTGGCTGCAGCGGCGCATGCCGCGCATGCTGGCCATGCTGATCACCACCGTGGCGACGCTGGTGTGCATCGCCTTCCTGCTCTTGCTCTTCGCCTGGGGCATCGGCGTGATCGGGCAGTGGCTGGTGGGCAATGCGGCGCGCTTCCAGGCGATCTACCAGGCCGCCGCCGTCTGGCTCGAAGGCCATGGCGTATTGCTGGCGGGGGCCCTGTCGGACACCTTCAACATGGGCTGGGTGGTGCGCTTCGTGCAGTCGCTCGCGGCGCGGCTCAACGGGCTTGCGGGCTTCGCCACGCTGGTCTTCGCCTTCGCGGTGCTGGGGCTTCTCGAGGCCGAGGACCTCGCCAGCCGCCTCACCAGGGCGGGCGGCCGCTTCGGCGGGGTGGACATGGTGGCGGCGGGGCGCGAGACGGCGGGGCATTTCGGCAAATACATGCTGGTGCGCAGCATCGCCAGCGTGACCACGGGGGCCGCCGTGTGGCTGGTGGCCTGGGGCGTGGGGCTGGAGCACCCCGCGGCCTGGGCGGCCATCGCCTTCACGCTCAACTACATTCCCTTCCTCGGGCCGCTGGTGGCCACGATCCTGCCCACCGTCTTCGCGCTTTTGCAGTTCGAATCGCTGCAGGTGGCGGCGCTCGTGCTGGTGTCGCTGACCGCGGTGCAGTTCGTGATCGGCAGCTACCTCGAACCGGTGTTCACCGGCTCCACCCTGTCGATCTCGCCCTTCGCGGTGATGTTCGTGGTCTTCCTGTGGAGCATGCTGTGGGGCCTGACGGGCGCCTTCATCGGCGTTCCGGTGCTGGTGGCCGCGATGACGGTGTGCAGGCAGATCCCGGCCATGCGCTGGTTCATCGTCATGCTGTCCGGCGGCAAGGGCTAGGAGCATGATCCGCAAAAGTGGAACCCGCTTTTGCGACAAGATCATGCTCAAGCTTTTGAACTGGCGCCGGTTTGCGCCGAGGCGCGCCTCAGTTTCCGCTCTCGGCCTGCTTCAGCACGGTGAGGAGGCCGGTCGCCGGTTCGGCGGCGCAGGCTTCGGCGGCGGCGTCGGCATTGGCGTTGAAGCGATCAAGATCCAGCCGCGTGTCATCCGCCTGGCCGCCCAGATAGCCGTCGATCCAGGCAAGCACCAAGGCCACTTCCTCCGGCTTCATGGTGGCGACGTCGCTGCACTTGAGCGTCGCGATGTCGAGCGTTTCGGCCGCGGCCTTGAGCGGCGCCAGCGCGGTGACCGCCAGCAATGCCGCAGTGAAAATCGTCTTCATGGCGCCTCGTCTTTGTTGATCTGCCCAATGCTGTTGGCGCCCGCGCCAGATGTCAACCGCGGGTTTTGGCTTTAGGTTACCAGGCGCCGCCGGCCGCACCGGCCGCGGGCTTGGCGCATGGCGGATTTCCGGTAAAGTCCTCCCCCGGAGCGGGCCGGCGCCGCGCCGCCGCCCGCGGCGCCGGATATCCGGATATCGGGACACGGCGCGGAGAGGAAAGCGTGATCATGAAATCCTGGCCGGACACTGCCCACCGTCTCATCGCCGTCGCCATGGGGCGGGAGAAGGCCGATATGGTCATCCGCGGCGGGCGCTGGGTGAACGTGCATTCGGGCGAGATCATCGCCGCCACCGACATCGCCATTGCGGCGGGCCGTTTCGCCTATGTGGGGCCCGATGCCAGCCACTGCACCGGCGCGGACACGCAGGTGATCGAGGCCGAGGGCCGCTACCTTGTGCCCGGCCTGTGCGATGCGCACATGCATGTGGAAAGCGGCATGGTGACGGTGACCGAATTCTGCCGCGCCGTCATCGCGCACGGCACCACCTCCATGTTCATCGACCCGCACGAGATCGCCAATGTTCTGGGGCTTGCCGGGGTGCGGCTGATGCATGACGAGGCGATGGCCATGCCCGTCAACGTGTTCGTGCAGATGCCCTCCTGCGTGCCGAGCGCGCCCGGCCTCGAGAACCCCGGCGCCACGCTGGGGCCTGACGAGGTGCGCGAGGCGATGGGCTGGCCCAACATCATCGGGCTGGGCGAGATGATGAATTTCCCAGGCGTGACCGCGGGCGACGGCAAGATGCTGGCGGAAATCGCCGCCACGCAGCGCGCCGGCAAAACCGTGGGCGGGCATTATGCCTCGCCCGACCTTGGGCTCCCGTTCCATGCCTATGCGGCGGGGGGGCCTTCGGACGACCATGAGGGCACGCGCGCCGAGGATGCGGTTGCCCGGGTGCGCCAGGGCATGCGCGCCATGCTGCGGCTGGGCTCCGCGTGGTTCGACGTCGCCGCCCAGATCAGGGCCGTCACCGAGCAGGGGCTCGACCCGCGCAATTTTCTTCTGTGCACGGATGACAGCCACTCGGGCACGCTGGTCAATGACGGCCACATGAACCGCGTGGTGCGCCACGCCATTGCCCAGGGGGTGAGGCCCATCACCGCCATCCAGATGGCCACGCTCAACACCGCGCAGCATTTCGGCCTCGAGCGCGAGCTGGGCTCGATCACGCCCGGCCGCCGGGCGGACCTGATCCTCACCTCCGACATCGTGGCGCTGCCCATCGGGCTGGTCATCGCGCGCGGCCGGGTGCTGGCGGAGAACGGCAGGCTCACGGCCGATATTCCAGCCTATGTCTATCCGGAGGCGGCGCGCCGCACCATGAACATGAAGCGTTGCCTCACGGCGGAGGATTTCGACGTCACCGCCCCGGCGGGCCGCAACCAGGTGGATGTGCGGGTGATCGGCGTGATCGAGAACCAGGCGCCCACCAGGGCGCTGCGGAAGACGCTGAAGGTCCAGTCCGGCCTTGTCGAAATGGACCGCGCCAATGACGTGGCGCAGATCGCGCTGGTCGAACGCCACAGGGCGACCGGCAAGGTGGTGAACGCCTTCGTCTCGGGCTTTGGCTATAACAGGGATTGCGCGCTCGCCTCCACCGTGGCGCATGACAGCCACCATATGATCGTGGTGGGAACCAACAAGCAGGACATGGCGCAGGCGGCGAATATTCTCAGGGACACCGGCGGCGGCCTGGTGCTGGTCTCGGAGGGCAAGGAGCTGGCCCGCGTCGAAATGCCGATCGCCGGCCTGATGTCCGACGAACGCGCCGAAATCGTGGCGGAGAAGGCCGGAAAGCTCGTCGCCGCCATGAAGGCCTGCGGCTGCAACCTCAACAACGCCAACATGCAGCACTCGCTGCTGGCGCTCGCCGTCATCCCGGAGCTGCGCATTTCGGACGAGGGGCTGATCGACGTGACGGCGTTCCGGAAGGTTGACGTGTTTGTTTAAAGCGGCGGGCGGTCAATTGACTCCATTAGGATTTCCCTCCCCCTTGTGGGGAGGGGTAGGGGTGGGGGGCCCACGAGTCCAATTCTCCAAGACCTGAGCCCGGGGACCCCCACCCTTAATCCC
>NZ_JADCDA010000103.1 GCF_020252405.1 Aestuariivirga sp. | reverse complement strand
GGAGCGGGCAGCCTTCAAGAAGGAAGTGCCGTCGGAGGGAAGCGACAATGGGTCGGCCGCTTCTTCGCCCACCATGGCATCGAAGAGAAGAGCGAGGTCCTCCACATTGCGGGCCATGGGGCCTTCGACACCGAGCGTCGAGTCGATCTTGGAAAAGACGGTGGCTGCGACCCGGCCGGGCGAGGGCCGCATGCCGACGACGCCGCAGAAGCTCGCCGGGTTGCGCAGCGAGCCGCCGAGGTCGGAGCCATGCGCCACCCAGGCCATGCCGGTGGCCAGCGCCACGGCGGCGCCGCCTGAGGAACCCGAGGCCGAAAGCGCGGTGTTCCATGGGTTGCGGGTGACACCGAATATCTCGTTGAAGGTGTGGGCGCCGGCCCCGAATTCCGGGGTGTTGGACATGGCGTAAATGACCCCGCCCCTGCCCTCAAGGTGGGTGACCAGGAGATCGGAAGTTTCCGCGACCCGGTCCTTGAAGATGGGCGAGCCCTGGGTGCAGCGCACGCCGGCCACGTCGGTCAGATCCTTGATGGGCACCGGCAAGCCGGCGAGTGGTCCACGTTCGGAGAGCGGCCGCTCCATCAGCGCACGGGCGTGCGCCCTGGCCCGGTCAAAGCACAGGGTGGGCAGGGCATTGACAGGCCCGTTGGCCTCCGCCACCCGGCGTTCCAGTGCATCGAGGCAGTCAAGCGGGGAGATGCTCCCCTGCTGCAAACCATCGACGATTTGGGTGGCGGTCATCCGGATCAGGTCAGCCATGAGAATTCCCCTCTGTCGGGGCGGATGAAATCCGTTTGCCGCCACCCCGTCAACGGGCGTAAAAGCTGCCCAGCCACTCAAACAGAAGCATCCCCCAGGAGAGCATCATGAACGCACCGGTCGCAGCCCCAGGCATGAACAGGCAGTGGGTGGAGCGCCGCGCCAGGGCCGTGTCCCGCGGCATCAGCGCTGGCGCCCCGGTCATCGCGGCAAAAGCCGAGAACGCCGAGATCTGGGACGTCGAAGGCAACCGCTACATTGACTTCGGCGGCGGCATCGCGGTGGTCAACACCGGCCACCGCCACCCGCTGGTGATGAAGCGCGTCTATGAGCAGCTTGAGGCCTTCACCCACACCTGCGCCATGGTGATGCCCTATGCCCCCTTCATCGAGGTGTGCGAGAAGCTGAACGCGGTGGCGCCCATCACCGGCGAGAAAAAGGCGGCCCTTGTGACGACGGGCGCCGAGGCCGTCGAAAACGCGGTGAAATTCGCCCGCGCCTATACCGGCCGCTCCGACATCATCGCCTTCAATGGCGGCTTCCATGGCCGCACGCTGCTGGGCATGTCGCTCACCGGCAAGGTTGTTCCCTACAAGGCAAAGTTCGGCCCCATGGCGCCGGGCGTGTGGCACGTGCCCTTCCCCGTGGCGCACAAAGGCATCACCATCGATGACACGATGCATTCCATCGAATGGCTGTTCAAGGCGGACGTGGAGCCGCAGCGCGTCGCCGCCATCATCATCGAACCCGTGCAGGGCGAAGGCGGCTTCTACATCGCGCCGAAAGAACTGATGGTGAGGCTGCGCCAGCTGTGCGACCAGCACGGCATCCTTCTCATCGCCGACGAAATCCAGTCGGGCTTCGGCCGCACCGGCAAGTTCTTCGCCATGGAGCATTATGGCGTGGAGCCGGACCTGATGACGGCAGCGAAGTCACTGGCCGGCGGCTTCCCGCTCGCCGCCGTGGTCGGCCGCGCCAGGATCATGGACGCGCCGGAGCCGGGCGGCATCGGCGGCACCTATGCCGGCAACCCGGTGGCCTGTGCCGCGGCGCTTGGCGTGTTCGACGCCTTCGAGCAGGAAGGCCTGCTCGAGAAGGCCGAGAAGCAGGGCCGGATCATCATGGAGCGCATGATTTCCATCAAGTCCAGGGGCAAGGGCATGCCGATCGGCGACGTGCGCGGGCTGGGCGCCATGTGCGCCTTCGAACTCGTGACCCAGCACGGCGGCAATGACCCGGATGCGGGCGCGGCCAAGGCGCTGGCGGCCAAGTGCCTGGAGCGCGGCCTGCTGATCCTCACCTGCGGCGTCTACGCCGACACGGTGCGCATGCTGACCCCGCTGACGGCATCGGAAATGGTGCTGAAGGAAGGCCTCGACATTCTCGAGAGCGCCATCCTCGGCAACTGACCCGCCATTCGCCCGATTGGAAAACGCCGGAGCCCTGCGCCCGGCGTTTTGCTTTTCGGCACAGCGGTAACTTACATCTCACGAACATGTGAGGAGAGGCGCGGGCCAAAGGCAATCCGTTTCGCGCGTGACTTCGTTTCGATTAGCAGTGCAGGCAACACCGCCAGATCAGCGCCGAAAGCCGCGCACGTTCCTAATAATTGACCGTTTCCTGGAGTTACTCATGCACAAGATCGTTCTTGCGGCCACGGCCGCACTTTTCCTCGGCACCGCCTCCGCATCCGCCGCGAATGTTGTCGAAACCGCCCAGCAGGTCGGCAGCTTCAAAACACTGATTGCCGCCGCGCAGGCCGCGGGCCTGGCCGATGCGCTGGCCACCACCAAGAATATCACTGTTTTCGCGCCGACTGACGAAGCTTTCGCCAAGCTGCCGGCCGGCACCGTCGAATCGCTGCTGAAGCCTGAGAACAAGGATCAGCTCATCGCCATTCTCACCTATCATGTTCTGCCGCGCGAACTCAAATCCAACCAGATGCTCGCGGGCCCCTTCCATGTCCGCACGCTGAAGGCCAAGCCGGACCGAACGCTTGCCATCACCAAGAACGCTGATGGCGTGACCGTCGACAATGCCAAGGTCATCAAGGCTGACATCATGACGGACAATGGCGTCATCCACGTCATCGACACCGTTCTCATTCCGAGCAAATAACCGCGCTTTGGAGTTTTTTCCTCTCCGCCAAGTGGAGGTGAAACCGCCGCCATGGCCCAGTGGACCGGGCAGGCGAAACAGGCGCATAGCGTCGATGAAACATGAGAAAGGGCGCTGGCCTTGCAGTCGGCGCCCTTTGCATTTTCACGCCGTCGGGGAGGATTACTCGCCCTGCGGCACCTCTTCGCCGCCTTCGGCGGCCTGCTTCTTCGATATGTCCTCGCCGGTGACCTGATCGACCTGCTTCATCGACAGGCGCACCTTGCCGCGGTTGTCGAAGCCGAGGAGCTTCACCTTCACCGTGTCACCCTCGTTGACGACATCCGAGACCTTGTTGACGCGCCTGGGCGCGAGTTCGGACACGTGCACCAGGCCGTCGCGCGAACCGAAGAAGTTCACGAAGGCGCCGAAGTCGACGATCTTGACGACCTTGCCGTCATAGATTTCGCCCAATTCCGGCTCCATGACGATGCCCTTGATCCACTTGACCGCGGCGTCGATCGCCGGGCCGGAGGAGGAGGCGACCTTGACGGTGCCGTCGTCCTGGATGTCGATCTTGGCGCCGGTCTTCTCCACGATCTCGCGGATGACCTTGCCGCCGGTGCCGATCACCTCACGGATCTTGTCGGTGGGGATCTTCAGCGTCTCGATGCGCGGGGCATGCTCGCCGAGAGAGGCGCGCGCGCCCGTCAGGGCTTCCGCCATCCTGGCCAGAATGTGCAGGCGGCCGTCCTTGGCCTGCCACAGCGCAACCTTCATGATCTCCTCGGTGATGCCGGTGATCTTGATGTCCATCTGCAGCGAGGTGATGCCTTCAGCGGTGCCCGCGACCTTGAAGTCCATGTCACCCAAATGGTCCTCGTCGCCCAGGATATCGGAGAGCACCGCGAAGCGCCCGCCTTCCTTGATGAGGCCCATGGCGATGCCGGCGCAGGGCGCCTTGAGCGGCACGCCGGCGTCCATCAGCGACAGCGACGCGCCGCAGACCGAGGCCATGGAGGAGGAACCGTTCGACTCGGTGATCTCCGAGACGACGCGGATGGTGTAGGGAAACTCGTCCTGGGCGGGGAGAAGCGGGTGGATGGCGCGCCAGGCGAGCTTGCCGTGGCCGATTTCGCGGCGGCCCGTGGCGCCCATGCGGCCCGTTTCACCGACCGAGAAGGGCGGGAAATTATAGTGCAGCATGAAGGTGCCCTTGGTCGTGCCGTCGAGCGAGTCGATGTACTGCTCGTCCTCGCCGGTGCCCAGCGTCGTGACGACGAGGGCCTGCGTCTCGCCGCGGGTGAACAGGGCCGAACCGTGGGTCCGGGGCAGCACGCCCGCTTCCGCGACGATCTGGCGGACCGTCCTGGTGTCGCGGCCGTCGATGCGGTGGCCGGTGTCGAGAATGCTGTTGCGCACAACGTCCTTCTCGAGGTGCTTGAAGGCCTCGCCGATCTTGTTGGCGGGCGGCGCGTCGGGCTTGTCATCGCCGGTGAGCGTGGCCATGACCTTGTCCTTGGCCTTGGCGACCGCCTCGTGGCGGGCCTCCTTGGCGGGGATCGCGTAAGCGGCGCGCACGTCGGCCTCGGCGATTGCCTTCACGCGGTTGTGGAGCGCCTCTTCGTCCGGCGGCGCGAAGTCGCGCGGGCTGCGGGCCGAGCGCTCGGCCAGACGGATGATCGCCGCGATCACCGGCTGGAAGCCGCGGTGACCGAACATGACGGCGCCCAGCATGATCTCTTCCGAGAGTTCCCTGGCTTCCGACTCGACCATCAGCACAGCGTCCTGCGTGCCGGCAACAACGAGGTCGAGCGAGGAGAGCTTCTGCTGTTCGATCGTCGGGTTCAGAACATATTCGCCATCGATGTAGCCGACGCGCGCCGCACCGACCGGTCCCATGAAAGGGATGCCGGAGAGCGTGAGGGCGGCCGAGGAGGCAACCATGGCGAGAATGTCCGTGTCGTTCTCGAGGTCATAGGAGAGAACGGTGGCGATGACCTGAGTCTCGTTGCGGAAACCCTCGACGAAGAGCGGGCGGATCGGCCGGTCGATCAGGCGCGAGATCAGCGTTTCGCGCTCGGTGGGCCTGCCTTCGCGCTTGAAATAGCCGCCCGGGATCTTGCCGGCGGCATAGGTCTTTTCCTGGTAGTTGACGGTCAGCGGGAAGAAGTCGATCCCCGGCTTTGCCGAACGTTCGGCAACGGCGGTGGCGAGAACCGTGGTCTCACCGAGGGAGGCGACAACGGCGCCATCGGCCTGACGGGCCACACGGCCGGTTTCGAGGCGCAGCGTCTGCCCGCCCCACTGGATTTCTTCGACGTCGATATTGAACATGTGGTCTTTCCTTTGTGCCCTTCGCCGCCGCTTGAAAGACGTGCACCACCACTGTGGACGGCATCCCCTTTGGGCCTCGGAAGTCCGGCCCCATTGCCGGACTCGTCGTGTTGGGGACGCGGGCGGCTGCTCGGTGATCCGCCCGCTCGTATTTTCCGGCTCTCTGACCGCTCAGCGTGTGTTCCGTTCATGCGGAATCGCCTGGGCGGAACATGCTCCAGATCAAAAGCCTGAGCATGATCCTGTCGCAAAAGCGGTTCCACTTTTGCGGATCATGTTCTAGCGGCGGATCTCGAGGCGCTTGATGAGCGTCTGGTAACGCTGATCGTCGACGCGCTTCAGATAGTCGAGAAGCGACCGGCGCTTGCTCACCATCGTCAGCAGCCCGCGACGGGAATGATTGTCCTTCTTGTGGGTCTTGAAGTGGCCGGTCAGGTAGTTGATACGCTCCGTGAGGATCGCAACCTGGACCTCGGGCGAGCCGGTGTCACCCGGCTTCGTGGCGAATTCCTTCACGAGCGCGACCTTGCGCTCAGCAGTCATGGTCATTCGGTCATCTCCAATAAATGGAAGGTTACAGGTTGAACAAACGCTTCGGCTTGAGTGACCCCTGGCTGACCGTGCCGATGCCGAGCGGCTTTCCGCCACTCATCACCAGAACCGCATCACCTGCGATGGGAGCATTCGCGCCTCTGAGCAGGACGGACTGTCCGAGCTTCAGGCGTCGGGCCTGCTCTTCACCGATGGCCAGTGCCGGGATGCCGTCCAGCACGGTCTCGATGGGGAGCAGAACCCCTTTGATGGCGTCTCCGCCGCGCGCCTTATGGCTGAGTTCCTCAAGGTTTTCCAGCGAAATCATGTGGTCTTCGGTGAACGGCCCCACCGCCACACGGCGCAGGCTGGAGACATGGGCGGCCGTGCCCAGCGCCCGGCCCATGTCCCGGGCCAGCGAGCGGATATAGGTGCCCTTGCCGCAGGTCACCTCGAAAGTGGCGTGATCGGGGCCAGGAACCTCCACCAGCCGCAGGGCCTCAATCAGGACGGGGCGTTCGGCCAGTTCCACCGCCTCCCCGGCCCGCGCCAGGTCATAGGCGCGCTCGCCAGCAACCCTGATGGCCGAAAAGGTGGGGGGTGCTTGCATGATCCGGCCGGTGAAGCGGGGCAGAACGGCCTCGATCTCCGATTGCGTGGGGTGCCGGTCGGAGCGGATGGTGACTTCGCCCTCGAGGTCGTCCGTCGTCCGCTCCTCGCCCCAGTGGGCGGTGAAGCGGTAGACCTTGCGACCGTCCATGGCGTGGGACACGGTCTTGGTCGCCTCCCCAAGCGCGACAGGGAGGAGGCCCGAGGCCAGCGGATCCAACGTGCCGCCATGGCCCGCCTTCCCTGCATTGAAGAGGAAGCGCAACTTGCCCACCGCCTGGGTGGAACTCATGCCATAGGGCTTGTCGAGGATGACCCAGCCGTGGACGGGGGTGCGCTGCTTGTTCATGATCTTCCCGTCCCCCTGGAACCGTCACCCTGGCTTGGCCCTCCGAGATTCACACATGAGAGATGAGTTTCCAAGCGCGGAGCATTGCGGTGAGCTCTTGCAGGCCTCTGAAGATGACGACGGGGGCCGGTTTGCCGCATAGCCGGTCCATCCGCCGGCCCGGCGCGGATCAGCGGTTGCGTATTGGCCGAACGGCAGGCGAAGACACCATGGACGCCGCCCTCCTGGCCGCCAGTCAACGCCATCCTCAAGAGACCGGTTGAGCGAGACAACCAGCCGGTCCGCCAAACCAAATTCGAGATCTGTGAATATCGGAGGGCGAAAGCCGGGCTGACGGCAAACGGGGAGTGCCGCGGCGCGCGCGGGACGCCACGGCCTCTACCCGATCACGCCGTTCTTGCGGAGCCGCGCGATGTCCTCCGCGCTCAATCCCAGTTCCTCCGACAGGACTTTCTCCGTGCCGTCGCCCAGGCGCGGCGGGGCCTTGTCGTAGTGTATCGGTGTTTCGGAGAAGACGATGGGGTTGGCCACACCCGGCACCTGCACGCCGTCGTCACGCGTCAGCCCGATCCGCAGCCCGCGGGCCAGCACCTGCCCGTTGGCGAAGACCTGGTCGATCGTGTTGATGGGGCCGCAGGGGATGGCGGCACTCTCGAAGGCCTGGACCCACTCAGCCGTCGTGCGGGTCATCATCGGCTCCACCAGAAGCGGGATCAGCGCGGCGCGGTTCTCCACGCGGCCGCGGTTGAGCCTGAAGCGTTCATCTTCGGCAAGGCGGGGAAGGCCCAGGATCGCGCAATATTCCTTGAACTGACGATCATTGGCCACCGCCATGATGATGTGACCGTCCCTGGTGGCGAAGGTCTGATAGGGCACGATGTTGGGGTGTGCATTGCCGAGCCTGGTGGGCGCCTTGCCGCCGACGAGGTAGTTCAGCGCCTGGTTCGCCAGCACGCCGACCTGCGTGTCGAGCAGCGCCACGTCGAGGTGCTGGCCCTCTCCCGTGCGCTCGCGGTGGAAGAGCGCCGCCTGGATGCCGATGGCGCAGTAGAGACCGGCGAAGATATCGGCGAAGGCCACGCCGGTCTTCATCGGCTCCGCACCCGGCGTTCCATCCGGCTGTCCGGTGACCGACATGATGCCGCCCATGCCCTGGATCATGAAGTCATAGCCCGCCCGCCGCGCGTAAGGGCCGGTCTGGCCGAAGCCGGTGAGCGAGCAGTAGATCAGGCCCGGGTTGACGGCTTTCAGGCTCCCGTAGTCGAGCCCGTATTTCTTGAGGCCGCCGACCTTGAAGTTCTCCATCACCACATCGGCCCTGGCTGCGAGCTGGCGGATGAGCTGCTGTCCCTCTGCCCGCGCCATGTCGATCTCGACCGACCACTTGCCGCGGTTGGCGGAGAGGAAATAGGCCGCGTCACCCCTGGAGCCATCAGGGTTGGCGATGAAGGGCGGACCCCAGCCGCGCGTGTCGTCGCCCTCGCCAGGCTTCTCGACCTTGATGACCTCGGCGCCGAAATCGGCGAGAATCTGCGTGCACCACGGCCCGGCGAGCACGCGGCTCAAATCGAGGACGCGAAGACCGGCGAGTGGACCTGGCATGAAACTACCCCTGATCGAAACGAGGGCTTTCTAGCGCATGATCCGTTCAGGCGGAACCGCCTGGACGGATCATGCGCCAGATCACAAGCTTGAGCATGATCTTGTCGCAAAACCGGTTCCACTTTTGCGGATCATGCTCCAGAACAGGTTTCGATCCAATGGAATCGAAACGCTGGTTTAACGCCTTCCCGCCCCGCTCACCTTCGTCATCTCCTCATTGCCATGCGCGGCAAGCACGTGGCCGGCGAGGTAAAGCGAGCCGCAGATGAGGATGCGCGGGGCGGGCACGGTGGATGAGGCCTGACCCAGGGCGGCTTCGAGGCCGGGCGCCGTTTCGGCCTGAAGGCCCTGGGCGCGCGCGGCTTCCGCCAGCTTCTCCGCCGGCACGGCGTTTTCCTCGCCGGGAATGGCAATGGCGATGACGCGGCTGGCGATGCCGGCGAAACAGCCGATGAAGCTGCCCGCATCCTTGGTGTTGAGCATGCCCCAGATCATCACCAGCGGGCGCGAGTGACGCTCGTTCAGCTCCGAGAAGGCCTGGGCCAGCACGCGGCCCGCTGACGGGTTGTGGCCGCCGTCAAGCCACAGCTCGGACACGGCCGGCGCCTGCCCGGAAAGCGCCCCCTGCCCCAGCCGCTGCATGCGGGCGGGCCAGGTGGTGGACTTGAGGCCCTCGGCAATATGCGCGTCCGAGATGCGCGGATCGTCCAGCACGCGGATGGCGGCGATGGCGTTGCCGGCATTGTCGATCTGGTGACGGCCCCTGAGCTGCGGCAGCGGCAGGTCGAGCAGGCCCCTCCCGTCCTGGAAGACGAGGCGGCCGTGCTGCTCATAGGCCTGCCAGTCCTGGCCTGCGATGTGAAGCTCGGCGCGCACGCGCTCGCCCACCCGTTCGATCTCGGCGCGCGCCTCGTCCGGCTGGACGCCGATGACGGCGGGAACGCCCCGCTTGAGGATGCCCGCCTTCTCATGCGCGATGAGGCTCAGCGTATCGCCCAGATATTGCTGGTGGTCATAGTCGATGGCGGTGATGACGGAGACGGCGGGATCGACGACATTGGTGGCATCGAGCCTGCCGCCGAGGCCCACTTCGAGAACGAGGTAGTCCGCCGGCGTGCGGCTGTAGGCAAGAAATGCCGCGGCCGTGGTGATCTCGAAGAAGGTGATGGGTTCTCCGCCATTGGCCTCCTCGCATTCCGCCAGCAGCGCGGCGAGGCCTGCTTCCGAGATCAGCTCGCCCGCCACGCGGATGCGCTCGTGGAACTTGACAAGATGGGGCGAGGTATAGGCATGCGCCCTGAGGCCCGCGGCCTGCATGATGTGGCGCAGATAGGCGACGGTGGACCCCTTGCCGTTGGTGCCCGCCACATGGATGACGGGAGGCAGTTTCGTCTCGGGCCGGCCGAGCCTGGCGAGCAGCGCCTGCATGCGGTCGAGACCGAGGTCGATGATCTTCGGGTGCAGCGACAGGAGCCGCGTCAGGATGGCGTCGCTGAGGGCCAAGGTCTCAGCCTTCGACGGGAACGAGCGCGGTGGACGGAACCTCGCGCGAGGGCGATTTCATCAGCATACGGACCATGCGCGACAGGGTCCCGCGCATCACGTGGCGGTGGACGACCATGTCCACCATGCCGTGCTCCTCGAGATATTCGGCGCGCTGGAAGCCATCGGGCAGTTTCTCGCGGATGGTCTGCTCGATGACGCGCTGGCCGGCAAAGCCGATGAGCGCGCCCGGCTCCGCGATGTGCACGTCACCCAGCATGGCATAGGAGGCGGTGACGCCACCCGTGGTCGGGTGCGTGAGCACCACGATGTAGGGGAGGTTCGCGGCGCGCAACTCCCGCACCGCGACCGTGGTGCGCGGCATCTGCATCAGCGAGAGAACGCCCTCCTGCATGCGGGCCCCGCCGGACGAGACGAAGAAGATGAAGGGCGTCTTCTTCTCCGCCGCCTTCATCATGGCGGTGATGATCGCCTCGCCGGCGGCCATGCCCAGCGAGCCGCCCATGAAGGCGAAGTCCTGCACGGCGATGGTCACGGGGAAGCCGTCAAGCTCGCCCGTGGCGGCCTGGATACAGTCATCCACGCCATTCTTGGCGCGGGCTTCCTTGATGCGGTCGGCGTATCTGCGCTCGTCGCGGAACTTGAGAGGGTCCGCCGGCGCCTGCGGCATGGCGATCTTCTCATAGGCGGCGTCGTCGAACATCGTCTTGAGCCGCGCCTCGGGCGGCATGCGCATGTGATAGCCGGACTGCGGCATGACATGCTGGTTTGCCTCAAGGTCCTTGTAGAAGACCATCTGGCCGGAGTCGGGGTCCTTCACCCACATGTTCTCCGGCACCTCGCGCTTGCCCGCGCCGAGGATCGACCGGATTTTCGGGCGGACGAAGTTCTTGATCCAGTTCAAGCGACTCTAGCTCCTCACGCCTTCAGCGATTTCCGAGACCAGCGCATGCACGGCCCTCGCCGTCTTTGACGTCGGTTTTCCAGCTTTTGTGAGGCTTTTCTCCACCGCGCTCACCAGCGCGGAGCCGACGACAACGCCATCGGCATCCCTCGCAATCGCACGCGCTTGCGCGGCCGACTTGACGCCGAAGCCGACGCAGATGGGAAGCGGCGTGTGTTTCCTCAGGCGGTTCACATTGGCCTTCACGCTCTTCAGGTCAGGCGCCTTGGTGCCGGTGATTCCGAGCACCGAGACGTAGTAGACGAATCCGCTCGTGTTGTGGAACACGGTGGGCGCGCGGCGGTCGTCCGTCGTCGGCGTGGCGAGGCGGATGAAGTTGAGACCCGCCTTGAGCGCCGGAATGCAGAACTCGCCATCCTCCTCCGGCGGCAGGTCGACGATGATGAAGCCGTCGACGCCCGCGGCCCTGGCGTCCTTCAGGAACTTCTCCACGCCATAAACATAGACCGGATTGTAGTAACCCATCAGCACGACGGGCGTGTCCTGATCGGTCTTGCGGAAGTCCTTCACCAGCTTCAGCGTCTTCCTGGTGTTCTGGCCATTGGCCAGCGCGCGCAGCCCCGCGGCCTGGATCGCCGGGCCATCGGCCATCGGGTCGGTGAAGGGCATGCCGATCTCGATCACGTCGGCGCCGGCCTTGGGCAGGCCTGCGATGATCTTGAGCGAGGTGTCATAGTCCGGGTCGCCCGCCGTCACGAAGGTGACGAGGGCGGCGCGGCCTTCCTTCTTCAGGGCCTCGAAGCGGCGGTCGATGCGCGTCGTCACAGCTTTGCTCCCAGAATATCGGCCACCGTGAAGATGTCCTTGTCGCCGCGGCCGCAGAGATTCATCACCATCAAATGGTCCTTCGGCTTCCCGGGCGCGATCTTCATCACATGCGCCAGGGCATGCGAGGGTTCGAGCGCGGGGATGATGCCCTCGAGCGTGCAGCAGAGCTGGAACGCCTCGAGCGCCTCCTTGTCGGTGGCGGAGACATATTCGACACGCTTCATGTCATGGAGCCAGGCGTGCTCCGGACCGATGCCCGGATAATCGAGGCCCGCCGAGATCGAATGGCCCTCGATGATCTGGCCGTCGTCATCCATCAGCAAATAGGTGCGGTTGCCGTGCAGAACGCCAGGGCGTCCGCCGGCGATCGAGGCCGCATGCTTTGTCTTGGTCCTGAGGCCAAGGCCCGCCGCCTCCACACCGATGATCTCGACCTCCTTGTCATCGAGGAAGGGGTGGAACAGGCCCATGGCATTGGAGCCGCCGCCGATGGCCGCAACGAGGGAGTCCGGCAGGCGGCCCTCGCGCTTCAGCATCTGTTCCTTCGTCTCCCTGCCGATGACCGACTGGAAGTCGCGCACCATTTCGGGATAGGGATGCGGGCCCGCGACAGTGCCGATGCAGTAGAATGTGTCCCCGACATTGGCCACCCAGTCGCGCAGCGCCTCGTTCAGGGCGTCCTTCAGGGTGCGCGAGCCGGATTTGGCGGGAACGACTTCAGCACCCAGGAGCTTCATGCGGAACACGTTGGGCTTCTGCCGCTCCATGTCCACTTCGCCCATGTAGACGATGCACTTGAGGCCGAAGCGGGCGCAGGCGGTGGCGGTGGCAACGCCATGCTGGCCCGCGCCGGTCTCGGCGATGATGCGCTTCTTGCCCATGCGCCGGGCGAGCAGGATCTGGCCCATCACGTTATTGATCTTGTGGGCGCCGGTGTGATTGAGCTCGTCGCGCTTGAAATAGATCCTTGCGCCGCCCAGGTGCTCCGTCATGCGCTCGGCGAAATAGAGGGGGCTGGGGCGGCCGACGTAATGCTCGAGGAAGGAGTCGAGCTCCGCCTGGAAGGAGGGGTCGGCCTTCGCCGCCTTGTAGGCCTGCTCGAGTTCCAGGATCAGCGGCATCAGCGTCTCGGCGACGAAGCGACCGCCATAGATGCCGAACAGGCCGTTCTCGTCAGGACCCGTGCGGAAGGAATTGGGGGTGTTCACGTTCATGGGGCTTTGCCGCCTTTTCTCGAATGATAGCTGGTTCTAGCGCATGTTCCAATCAGTTGGAATCACCCGATCGGCAAGACCCTGCGCCAGATCAGTCGCTGGAGCATGATGTTATCGCAAAAGCGGGTTTCACGATTGCGGGATCATGGTCTAGTACTACAGTTGCGTCTGCGATAGATTTGTGATTCCTGCCGCTTTTGGCGGGAGGACGACAATGGTCGCGGAGTGGTCGGGCGCGTTGCTGGAG
>NZ_JADCDA010000102.1 GCF_020252405.1 Aestuariivirga sp. | reverse complement strand
CCGTCATTCCGGCGAAGGCCGGAATCCAGCTTTCTTTCAACGCGTGCTGACGCAAAGCGGGATTCCGGCCTTCGCCGGAATGACGGCATAAGAGGAGCATAAACGGTATTCTGATTTCAGTTGAACGCCCGATGCTTTAAGGCGACGGCGCCGCGAAGTCGTCCGGCCTGCCGGGAGGTGCGGCTTCCGGACTGCCCAGCTTGAAGAGTTTCTCCGCTCCGCTTCCCGAAGGCGAGATATCGCGCAGCGTTTTCAGGGCCGCATCCGGCGCAAGGCCGCCCGCCGCCAGCAGGATGGCGTTGGCGGTGACGCCCTCGGGCTGCACCGTATAGGGCGCACTGTCCATCACCGCCCGGCCGAACAGCGGCACGGCGCTGGTCCTCGTCTCCAAATCGGTCTTGTTGTCGTCGGGCGCGTCGAACAGCGAGGTCTTGCCTGCTTGCGGAGTCTGACCGGCCGATTCGGCCGCCTTGATGGCGGCGAACACCTTCTCGCCCATCGGGTTGTTGCCGCCATTGAAGGGGGAGATGCCGTCACGCCCGCGCAGCCTGACGGTGTTGGCCGCGCCGTCCGTCATTGAGTAGGCGTAGCCGCCGCCGGGGCTGGCGACGTCATTGCGCAGGTCAAGGAACATCATGCCGCGCTTTTCGACTTCGGCCTTCTGCACGCCGGCGACGGTCCGCATCGCGGCATCATAGTCAGGCTCGGGCATTGGCGGCGGCGCAACCCAGATGATGCGTGCGTCGGAAGCCGCCAGCTGGTCCAGCAGCAGGTTCACCCGCCCCGCATAAGCCGCGGTCCATTCCGGCGTGCCGAAATCATAGCGGTTGCCGCCATCGCGGATCGTCTGACGGTCATTGGAGCCGAGCATCACCACGATCACGTCATAGGCATTGCCGTCGAGAATTTTCGGCACGGTGGCGGCCCAGTCATAGACCTCCGGCCGCGCGAGGCCCGATTCCTCGTTGACGCGGATCGAGATATCGTAATTGCCGCTCGGTTCCGCCGCGCGCGCAAGGCCTGCGCCGAGGCCGCCGCTGAGCGCATCGCCGATCGACAGCACCTCGACGATGTGGTGGTCCGCCGGCGGGGGCTGACTTGGCATATCCGGGCTTTGCGAACCCGAAGAGCCCATCAGCGGGCCATCCGCCGTCTGCGCCGCGGCGGGTGGAGCCCACAGCAGCAGCGCGGCAAGGAGGATGGCGAAATGTTTCATCAGCCCCTCTTCCCGATCGACTGCAGGAGCTTGACGGAGGGCACGCCATCGAGCGGCAAGCCGTTCTTCTTCTGGTAGGCGATGATCGCCTCATAGGTGCGGGCGCCGAAGCGTCCGTCATTGCCGCCCGTTTCGAAGCCCAGCGCATTGAGGCGGCTCTGCAGCTCGACGCGCTGCTTGTAGGTCAGATCGTAGCTGACCTCCGGCCACTGAGCGGCGAATTCGCCGCGGCCGCGGATGCGGTCCGCGAGGTGGCCCACGCTCAGCGCATAGGAATGCGAGATGTTATAGTCCATGATGGCGAGGAAATTCTTCGTCACCAGGAAGCGCGGGCCGGAGACACCCTGCGGCACCATCACGAAAGCCTGCGCGTCCGGCGAACCGAACTTCGCCCCGTCAGCGCGCCTGAGGCCCAGCTTCTCCCACTCCGCCACTGTCTTCCAGTGGCTGCGGCCGATGAGCGCCATGTCGAAGCCCCTGGGCAGCGTCACCTCCCAGCCCCAGGGCCGGTCATTCCTCCAGCCGGCCCTGGCGAGGTAATTGGCGGTGGAGGCCAGCGCATCCTGGTGGCTGTTCCAGATGTCCTTCCTGCCATCGCCCGTCCAGTCCACGGCATAGGAGATGTAAGAAGACGGGATGAACTGCGTATGGCCCATGGCGGCAGCCCAGGAGCCATCGAAGTCATTGGGCTTCACGATGCCGGATTTCAGGATCCTGAAGGCGGCGGCCATCTGCTCATAGGCGTATTTCTTGCGCCTGCCGGAATAGGCGAGCGTGGCCAGCGAGCGCATGACGCTCATCGAGCCCTTCATCTTGCCGAAGTTGGACTCCATGCCCCAGATGCCGAGGATGATATAGCGGTCAACGCCATATTTGGCCTCGATGGCGTCGAGCAGCTTTTTCTCGCTGCCGGCCTTCTGCCTGCCGGTGTCGATACGGACCGGCGTCACCGCCTTTTCGAGATAGGCGGAGGTGGTGGAGGTGAATTCCGGCTGGTTGTCGGCGAGCTTCAGCACGACGGGGTCCGGCTCGGTGATGCCGGCGAAGGCCTGATCGAAAAGCTGCTTCGACACGCCCGCCGTCTTCATGCGCGGCCACAGGGTGTTCTGGATGAAGGCCACGAATTTCGGATCATCGGCAAATGCCTCCCGCGTCAGCAGGGGCGCGAACAGCAGAAGCGAGGCGAAGGTCCTTCGGTCCATGGAATCCCCGTGATTCGGGCGCAGCCGCCCAGAGGCGCATCAGTCTACAGGCAAGCGTTTCAGCCGCCAAATGCGGCCTCAATCGGGCGTCAGGTCTGGCCGGTGGTGTTGCGCCGGGCGAGCTTGCGCTCCCAGTCGAGCGCCGTTGCGACGATGAAATCGAGGTCTTCATGCTTGGGCTGCCAGCCCAGAACCTCGCGCACGCGCTTCGCTCCCGCCACGATGGCCGGCGGGTCGCCCGGGCGGCGCGGGCCGTATTTGACCGGCAGGGCCGCACCGTTGACGCGCTCAACCGCCTTGATGACGTCGAGCACCGAATAGCCCTTGCCATAGCCGCAATTGAAAATGCCGCTGACGCCGCCGCGGCGGAGATGCTCCAGCGCATCGATATGGGCCGCGATGAGATCGCTCACATGGATATAGTCCCGGAGGCAGGTGCCGTCCGGCGTGTCATAGTCCGTGCCGAAAACCTCGAGCCGGTCGCGCTGGCCCAGCGCCGTCTGGCAGGCGACCTTGATCAGGTGGGTGGCGCGGGGCGTCGATTGGCCGATGCGGCCGTTCGGATCGCCGCCCGCCACGTTGAAGTAGCGCAGCGCCACAAATTGCAGGCCATAAGCGCGCCCCGAGTCCTTCAGCATCTGCTCGGTCATCAGCTTCGAAAAGCCATAGGGCGAGACGGGAGCGGGCGCGCGGTCCTCGAAGACGGGCTCGGCCGGCACATCGCCATAGACGGCGGCGGTGGAGGAGAAGATAAAGCGCGGAATGCCCGCCTTCACCGCCGAGGCCATGAGCATGCGGGACTTGACGGTATTGTTGAGATAATAGCCGAGCGGATCATTCACCGAGTCCGGCACCACGATCGAGCCCGCGAAATGCGCCACCGCATCGAAGTTGTGGGCCGCCATGACGCGGTCGAGCAGCGCTTCGTCGCCGATGTCGCCCTCGATGAGCTTTGCCTGCGGCTGGATTGCCCACCACTGGCCGGTGGACAGATTGTCGATGACGACAACCTCCTCCCCGCGCTCCACCAGCGCCAGCACCATGTGGCTGCCGATGTAGCCCGCCCCGCCCGTCACAAGAATGGCCATTGAAATCTCCCGCGGGGTGAGTGTAGCGAAGTTTCGGATCTGCCCAAAGCCGAACTTGTTCGGGGCGCAAGACGCCAGTTGTGGATAGGGCAGGTTTCGGTTCAGTGGACTCGAAACCTGCTCTATGTCTTTGTTTGGTCGCATTTTCGACGGTCAACCGGTGTCCACTTGACCTGAAAATGCTTTAATACGAGGTTGCTCATGGTCCGTCCGGTCAAGACCGCCGTCTTTCCCGTCGCGGGACTCGGCACGCGCTTCCTGCCCGCCACCAGGGCAATGCCGAAGGAGATGCTGACCGTGGTGGACCGCCCGGTGATCCAGCTTGCGGTGGACGAGGCGCGCGAGGCCGGGATCGAGCATTTCGTCTTCGTGACGGGCCGCGGCAAGGCGGCGATTGAGGACCATTTCGACAAGGCCTTCGAACTCGACGCCACCCTTGCGGCACGCGGCCGGACCGGGGAGATCGCGGCGCTGGCCAAGGACCTGCCGAAGGCCGGCCAGGCGAGTTTCACCCGCCAGCAGGAACCGCTGGGGCTGGGCCACGCCGTGTGGTGCGCGCGCCAGCTCGTCAGGGACGAGCCCTTCGCCCTGCTGCTCCCCGACATGGTGATGCGCGCGAGCCCCGGCTGCCTGAGGCAGATGATCGACGTCTACGAAACCCGCGGCGGCGGCAATGTGGTGGCGGTTGAGGAGGTTCCCTGGGAGCAGGTGAGCCGCTATGGCGTGGTCGGCGCGAAGGACTGGACGGACAATGCCTTCACCATCACCGGCATGGTGGAAAAACCGAAGACGCGCGAACTGGCGCCGTCGAACCTCATCATCTCCGGCCGTTACATCCTGCAGCCTGAGATCTTCGGGGAAATCGAAAGCCAGGAGCCAGGCGCCGGCGGCGAGATCCAGATCACCGACGCAATGATCAGGCTCATGCAGCGCGAGCGCTTCCATGGCCTCAAATATCGCGGCACCACCTATGACTGCGGCGACAAGGTGGGCTTCCTCGCCGCCAATGTTGCCTTCGCGCTGGACCGCCCGGACGTGGGGCCGGGCTTCCGGGACGCGCTGAGAAAGATCCTGGCGGAGAAGGGCGGGTTATAGGACCGGCAGCCCTCATCCGGCCTGCCGGCCACTTTCTCCCATTGCGTGCCGCGACGGGAGAAGGACTCGTTGTGCGACCTCCCTCACCAAGTCCTTCTCCCGTCCCGCAGGGATGGGAGAAGGTGCCCGACAGGGCGGATGAGGGCCTTTCTCAACGAAGTCCGCACCCGCCTTTGCACCGCTCTCCCAAAAGGTCTAGAACCCCGGCCATGCCGAAACGACACCTCACTCCCGTCCCGCTCGGAGCCCAATGGCGCGAATCTGCCAG
Organism: Aestuariivirga sp.; assembly: GCF_020252405.1. Taxonomy (GTDB): domain Bacteria; phylum Pseudomonadota; class Alphaproteobacteria; order Rhizobiales; family Aestuariivirgaceae; genus Aestuariivirga. The sequence goes on along the minus strand of NZ_JADCDA010000102.1, from coordinate 1,083 downwards.
GAGGGCGCTTGTCACCGAAACCGAAGGCATGCAGCAGCTGATCGCCGCGCTCGATGGGCCGCTGGGCGACGCGCTGGCGCAGTCCGTCAAGGTCATCCGCGGGGCCAGGGGCCGCGTTGTGATGACCGGCATGGGCAAGTCGGGCCACATCGCGCGCAAGATTGCGGCGACCCTGGCGTCCACCGGCACGCCGGCGGGCTTCGTGCACCCGGCGGAAGCAAGCCACGGCGACCTCGGCATGATCACGCCGGACGACGCCGTGGTGATGATCTCCAACTCCGGCGAGTCGCCGGAGCTGCGCGACATCCTCACCTATTCGCGGCGCTTCGCGGTGCCGCTGATCGCCATCACCTCGGCGCCGGACTCCACGCTTGGCAAGGAGGCCGACATCGTGCTGCCGCTGCCGCGCGCCAGGGAAGCCTGCCCAAACGGCCTCGCTCCCACGACGTCAACCCTGCTGCAGCTGGCGCTGGGCGATGCGCTGGCCATTGCACTGCTGGAGGACAAGGGCTTCAGCGCGCATGACTTCCGCAAATTCCACCCCGGCGGCAAGCTGGGCGCGCAGCTGAAGCATGTGCGCGACATCATGCATGCGAAGGACGAGCTGCCGCTCGGCCCCGAAACCATGACCATGCCGGAGGTGCTGATCGTGATGACGCGGCGGAGCTATGGCTGTTTCGGCGTGGTGGGCGCGGATGGCCAGCTCACCGGCATCGTAACCGACGGCGACCTGCGCCGCAACATGGCGCCGGATCTCCTGAACCGCACGGCCGGCGCCGTGATGACCAAGACGCCCAGAACGATTGCCCCCGATGCTCTTGCATCAGAGGCGCTGGAGCAGCTGAACTCGCTGAAGATCACCAGCCTGTTCGTGATCGATGCCCAAAACAAGCCGGTGGGCCTGGTGCATATCCACGACCTGCTGCGCATCGGGCTGGTCTGATCGTTACCTCGCACTCCCCTTCATCATCGCCGGGCTTGTCTCGACGATTTGCGCTTTAATGGAGGAGCCGGGGGTGCCTGACCGCACCCCCGGTGTTGGCGGGAGACCGATTTACCGGGCTGGTCCCTAGAGACCGTGGT
>NZ_JADCDA010000101.1 GCF_020252405.1 Aestuariivirga sp. | reverse complement strand
GGCTGGACCGATCATTATCGGCCAGGCCTGCGAGTTCGATTATTCCGGCGCCCAGGCCTGCAAGGCGCTGAAGGCCGAGGGCTACCGCATCATCCTGGTGAACTCCAATCCGGCGACCATCATGACGGACCCGGACCTGGCGGACGCCACCTATATCGAACCGATCACGCCGGAAGTCGTCGCCCGCATCATCGAGAAAGAGCGGCCCGATGCGCTGCTCCCCACCATGGGTGGCCAGACGGCGCTGAACACCGCGCTGTCGCTCAACAAGATGGGCGTTCTCGAAAAATATGGCGTCGAGCTGATCGGCGCCAGGGCGGAGGCCATCGACAAGGCGGAAGACCGCGAGCTGTTCCGCGAGGCCATGAGGAAGATCGGCCTCGACACGCCGAAATCGATGCTGGCCAATGCCTCCGCCGCCAAGGACGCCGACAAGGCGTTCCATGCCGCCGAGACTGCCCGCCTGCAGACGGACGGGGGCGACATCGGGGCCTTCGAGAGGCAGTGGGCGGCACAGGAGCCGGAACGCCAGCGCAACTATCGCAACCGCGCCATGGTCGAGGCCTTCGAGGCCATGCTTGAGGTGGGGCTTCCCTGCATCATCCGCCCCTCCTTCACCCTGGGCGGCACCGGCGGCGGCATCGCCTACAACCGCGAGGAATTCTTCGACATCGTGGAGAAGGGCCTCGATGCGTCTCCCACCGCCGAAGTGCTGATCGAGGAGTCGGTGCTGGGCTGGAAGGAATATGAGATGGAAGTGGTCCGCGACCGCGCGGACAACTGCATCATCGTCTGCTCGATCGAGAACGTCGATCCGATGGGGGTCCACACCGGTGACTCGATCACCGTGGCGCCGGCGCTCACGCTGACGGACAAGGAATACCAGATCATGCGCAACGCCTCGATCGCGGTGCTGCGCGAGATCGGCATCGAGACGGGCGGCTCCAACGTGCAGTTCGGCGTGAACCCCGCCGATGGCCGCCTGGTCGTCATCGAGATGAACCCGCGCGTGTCGCGCTCCTCGGCCCTCGCCTCCAAGGCGACCGGCTTTCCCATCGCCAAGGTCGCGGCCAGGCTGGCGGTGGGCTACACGCTTGACGAGCTGGCAAACGACATCACCGGCGGCGCAACGCCCGCCGCCTTCGAGCCGGCCATCGACTATGTGGTCACCAAGATCCCGCGCTTCGCCTTCGAGAAGTTCCCCGGCGCCTCGCCCACCCTCACCACCGCCATGAAGTCCGTGGGCGAGGTGATGGCCATCGGCCGCAGCTTCCAGGAATCGGTGCAGAAGGCGCTGCGCGGCCTCGAAACGGGCCTCACTGGCTTCAACGAAGTGGAAATCCCCGGAGCCGGCGAAGGCGACGACAAGAACGCCATCCGCGCCGCGCTCGGAACGCCCACACCCGACCGGCTGCTCAAGATCGCCCAGGCCTTCCGCATGGGGGCCAGCGTCGGGCAGATCTTCGCTTCGTGCAAATACGAGCCGTGGTTCCTGCGCCAGATCGAGGAGATCGTGCGGACGGAGGAAAAGATCAGGGAGCTCGGGCTTCCGAGGGATGCGGCGAATCTGAAGAAGCTCAAGTCCATGGGCTTTTCCGACAGGCGGCTGGGCGAACTCGTGGGCCTGCCGGAGGAGAGGGTGCGCGCGCATCGCCACAAGACCGGCGTGCGCCCGGTGTTCAAGCGCATCGACACCTGCGCGGCCGAATTCGCCTCGCCCACCGCCTATATGTATTCGACCTATGACGCCGAGGACGAGGCCAGACCCTCGGACCGGCGGAAGATCATCATCCTCGGCGGCGGTCCGAACCGCATCGGACAGGGGATCGAATTCGACTATTGCTGCTGCCATGCCTGCTTCGCGCTGCATGACGCGGGCTATGAATCGATCATGGTCAACTGCAACCCCGAGACCGTGTCGACCGACTATGACACGTCGGACCGCCTCTATTTCGAGCCGCTGACGGCCGAGGACGTTCTCGAGATCATCCACAAGGAACAGTCCAGCGGCACGCTCAAGGGCGTCATCGTGCAGTTCGGCGGGCAGACGCCGCTGAAGCTGGCGGATGCCCTGGAAAAGGCGGGCGTCCCCATCCTCGGCACCACGCCCGACGCCATCGACCTCGCGGAAGACCGCGACCGCTTCTCGAAGCTCCTGAGGAAGCTGAAGCTGCGCCAGCCGGAAAACGGCATCGCGCATTCGGGCGCGGAAGCGAGGAAGATCGCCAGGAAGATCGGCTTTCCCGTGGTGATCCGCCCCTCCTACGTGCTGGGCGGCCGCGCCATGGAGATCGTCAGGGACGACGCGCAGCTCGAGCGCTACATGACCGAGGCCGTGGTGGTGTCGGGCGACTCGCCGGTTCTCATCGACAGCTATCTCTCCAACGCCATCGAGGTCGATGTCGATGCGATCTGCGACGGCAAGGACGTCTTCATCGCCGGCGTCATGGAGCACATCGAGGAGGCGGGAATCCATTCGGGCGACTCGGCCTGCTCGCTGCCGCCCCATTCGCTGAAGCCCGCGGTGATCGCCGAGCTCGAGCGTCAGGCCAGGGTCATGGCGCTGGCGCTCAACGTGGTCGGGCTGATGAACGTGCAGTTCGCCATCAAGGATGGCGACGTATACGTGCTGGAAGTGAACCCGCGCGCCTCGCGCACCGTGCCCTTCGTGGCCAAGGTGATCGGTCTCCCCGTCGCCAAAATCGCCGCGCGCGTGATGGCGGGCGAGAGCCTCGCCAGCTTCAGGCTGAAGCGGAGGAAGCTCAATCACGTGGCGGTGAAGGAGGCGGTCTTCCCCTTCAACCGCTTCCCCGGCGTGGACGTCCTGCTCGGACCCGAGATGCGCTCGACGGGCGAGATGATGGGCCTCGACATGAGCTATGACATGGCCTTCGCCAAGAGCCAGATCGGGGCTGGCATGCGCATGCCGCAGGCGGGCACGGTGTTCGTCTCGGTGAAGGATGCCGACAAGCCGAAGATCCTGCCAGCGGTGAAGAAGCTCATCGAGATGGGCTTCAGGCTGGTGGCCACCGGCGGCACGCAGCGCTATTTCGAGGACAAGGGCATCGCCTCCACCAAGATCAACAAGGTTCTGGAAGGCCGCCCGCATGTGGTGGACGCGATCAAGAACGGCGAGATCCAGCTGGTTCTCAACACCACCGAAACGCGCGCCTCGCAATCGGACTCCAAGCCCATCCGCCAGACCGCGCTGATGCAGAAGGTGCCGTATTATACGACGCTGCCCGGCATCCTCGCCGTCACCAAGGCGATCGCCGCCCAGAAGGAAGGCCGCCTCGACGTGAGGCCGCTGCAGGATTATTTCTGAGCGGCTGTTTGGGCCTCACGCTCTCAGCACCACGCTCATCTTGCCCGGGCTTGTCCCGGGCATCCTTTTTGCCGGCACCAGAAAAAGATGGCCGGGACACGCCCGGCCATGATGTGAATGGGGAACGTGTTCACCGGTACTACGGCGCGTCCTTCCGTGCCGTGGTAACGATCAGACCGGCCCAACGCGTCACCCGCGCCAGATTGACCCCCATGTCTGACTTGCCGAGCTGTGAGCGGGAATAGATCAGCACGGCCGATCCGCCATCGGCCGTGGCCGCGATCTTGACGTTGATGGTGTCGGGGAAGCCCATGATCTTGCTGCGTTGCACGAAGCGCAGGGTGGCCTGCCCTGGATCGGCATGGACTTGCGCGAGGCCGGGCTCATGCGCCACGGCATCCTGCACCGCGCGGAACACCTCGCCCAAGGGCTGGGCAATTACGGGTGCGGGAATGTCGGCCTTGGCCGCACAGAATTGCGGCAGGCAGGCCAGCGCGTCATTGGGCGTATCGCGCCGGACGAGGTTTGCAAAGTCAACCTCGCCCAGGTCGGCGGGGCCAAACTGGGCCCAAAGGCGCTCGGGGCCGAGGATGAGAAAGGCCGCGGCGAACGCCGTCACAATCAGGAGGATGATGGCCAGGAGGACCCTGAGAAATCTGCGCATGGAGGGACACTATCACTCTCCCCACCACCCGTCATCCCGGCGCAGGCCGGAAACCACCTTCCCTTCCGGCAAGCAAAGCCGGGCCCCGGCATTCTCCGAGGTTACGGGTTCTAAATCAATGAGTTAGATCAGCCACTCCTGCTCCCCTTGAATTCCGGAACGAGTTGGGCCATGTTTCTGCTTCGCCCGGCATGATACGGAATATTCCGCATCGCCGGGTGTCGTTTTTCCCAGACACGGATGGAACGCCGCCTCCGGCCCGGTCGGGGACGTGAAGAAACTGGACAAGATTGGACGAGACCGATGGACAAAGTGCCCATGACCGCCGAAGGCCACTCCGCCATGATGGATGAGGTGAAGCACCTCAAGACCGTGGAGCGCCCGCGCATCATCAAGGCCATCGAGGAAGCGCGTTCGCACGGCGATCTCTCCGAGAATGCCGAATACCATGCCGCCAAGGAGCAGCAGGGCTGGACGGAGGCCCGCGTCGCGGAGCTGGAGGACAAGCTGTCGCGCGCCGAGATCATCGACATCTCCAAACTCTCAGGCGACACCGTCATGTTCGGCGCCAGGGTGACGCTGATCGACGAGGAAACCGACGATAAGACCGTTTACCAGATCGTCGGCGAGTTTGAGGCCGACGTGAAGAAAGGCAAGATCTCCGTCTCTTCCCCCATTGCCCGAGCCATCATCGGCAAGAAAAAGGGCGACTCGGTCGAGGTCAACACGCCCGGCGGCGGCAAGTCCTACGAGATCGCCAAGGTGGCGTGGCGCTGAGGCGTCTGCTCACGGCCGTCTGGCGGCGGTGAATTTTTCACATCATCATGCCCGGGTCCATCCCGGGCGCCTTTTTGCCGTGCAGCCATAAAAGATCGACGGGACGGGCCCGGCGCCGATGAACCGAAGGAATGACGTCAGCGATTCCAGACCGGCCTATTTCGCGGCCAGTGCCTTATCCACCGCGGCGGTGATCTTGGCGCTCATCGGCTTCGTCGGCGTCGAGAACCAGTCGATGAAGCGGCCATCAGCGCCGATCAGATATTTGTGAAAGTTCCACTTGGGGCGGCCCAGCATGCCGGCCTGCTCGCCCGCCCACTTATAAAACGGAATGGCTTTGCCGCCCGTCACCACGGATTTGTCGGCGAGCGGAAAGGTGACGCCGTAATTGACCTTGCAGAATGTGGCGATCTCCTCTGCCGTGCCGGGTTCCTGCTGGCCAAAATCATTGGAGGGCACGCCGATAATGATGAGACCCTTGTCCTTGTAGGCGAGCCACAGCTTTTCAAGATCCTCGTACTGTGGAGTGTAGCCACATTCGGACGCCGTGTTGACGATCAGAATGGGGTGGCCCCTGAATTGGGCCAGAGGCATCGGCTTGCCGTCGATACCCGTGAGGGTGAAATCATAGGCGGTTGTCCCGGCCATGGCAGCGGTGCTCGCAAAGAAAAGGGCCCAGAAGGTGAGGATCAGATGTCGCATGAGACCGAAACGTGCGCAAGCGGCCGCCGGATCAGCCGCGCTGGATGAGATGCCGCGCTCCGAACAGCGCCAGCCCCGCAACAAGGCCCCAGAAGGCCGAACCCACCCCAAGGATGGTCAGCCCGCTCGCCGTGACGAGGAAGGTGACGAGCGCGCTTTCGATGTCCCGCGGCTCCTTCATCATGGTGGTGATGGCGCCCATGAGCGGCGCGAACAGGGCGAGGCCGGCGATGGCGGTGATGAGGTCCTTGGGCAGGGCGCCCAGCACATGAACGAAGCTCGCCGCCATCAGTCCGATCAGGCCATAGAGCACGAAATAGGGGTAGGCCACGAGCCAGCGCTTCTTCGGGTCCGGGTGGCAGTCGGGACCGGTCACGATGGAGGCGGTGATGGCCGCCATGTTGATGGCATGGCTGCCAAAGGGCGCAAGCAGCGTGGAGCCGATGCCGGTGACGAGCAGTGCCGGCTGCACCGGCGGCTGGTAGCCGCTCGCGCGCAGCACCGCGAAGCCCGGCAGGTTCTGCGAGGCCATGGTGACGAGGAACAGCGGCACGCCAATGGAGAGAATGGTCTGCCAGTCGAAG
>NZ_JADCDA010000100.1 GCF_020252405.1 Aestuariivirga sp. | reverse complement strand
TGGCGCGGCTTGTCTTTCCGCCACCTGTCAAACGCGCCTTCGTGTTCAGTTGGTCACTCTGGCGGCGCGTTCACCAAGCCCATGCCGCCGAGGCCCACTACCGCGCAAGACTCACCACGCAGACGCAACTGTAGTACTAGACGCCTTCCACCAGCACGATGTTGGCAATCCCCGCCCCCTCGCGCTTGGCCTTGGCCGCCTGGTATTCCGGCGAATGATAGCAGTCGACCGCCGCCTTCAGGCTGGGGAACTCGATCACCACATTGCGCGCGTGGCCCTCGCCCTCGAGCTGCCGGAAGTCCCCGCCGCGCGCCAGGATGCTGGCGCCATATTTCTGGAAGGCCTCGCGCGTTGCCGAGGCATAAAGCTGGTACTGATCCGGGTTCGTCACCGTCACATGGGCGATCCAGTATCCCTTGGGCATTGTGCTTGCTCCTTGCGAAAGCCCGGAACTATAGCGGGGCCTTCCGCGGCGTCCAGACCGGGCGGGGGCCTTGCGCCGTCCTTCCCGGAACCCGATGGCCGAAGCGGCCGCATCGAGCCTGAACCAGCGCGCCGCCGAACTCCATCGCGGCGACAAGCCCGTATCGCATCGTTTCCGCCAATGTTGCGCCGATCTTCGAGATGATCACCACCGGCTTCGTGACCGTCTTCTCCTTTCCCGGCTGGAACGGAATGGCGGTGCTCGGCGCGGTGACCGGCGCCGGACTGCGGGCTTTCCCGCCATGACTGGGATGCGGTTCAGTGCAAGTTCTGCGGGCGGCTTCTCAACGTCCCGGACAAGGGTGTGGTTCAGGCGGCCACGGTTTGGCCCAGCTTTGGTGGCCAATGGGGGCCGGAATGGCCGCGCGGTCTTTCCGGATTGCCTGCCGCGGTCCGGAATGGCAGATGACTGGCTGGAATCAGTTCAGTGGAACGGGAAGACGTTGCGGCGCCTTGCGAGAATATGCGCTTACAGCCTGATGTCGGTCTTGGCCGTTCTGCTGCTTCTCGCCGTCGGCCTCTCCATCCGGCTGGCGAAGGGTCCGGTGCAGCTCGATTTCCTGCGCGCCACCGTTCAGAACAAGATCAACCAGGGCCTGCCCAGCATGACTGTCACGGTGGGCGGCGTCACCCTGCAGCGCGGCGGCTCCGGCGGGCTTCCGCATGTGCTGCTGGACAATCTGCGGCTCGATGACCGGCAGGGGAACTATCTTGCCAGCGCGCCCCATGCCTCGCTGGAAATCGACGAGGCGGCGCTGCTGACGGGCCGCGTGGCGCCCACCTCAATCACCCTGATCGGGCCCAGAATAAGGGCCCGCCGCGATCTCGACGGCAGTTTTGCGCTGGGCTTCGACGATCCGGCGCCGGAAAGCATGTCCGTGACCGTGGATGCGGGCGATGGCGGAAAGTCCGACCTTGAGTCAGCGGCCTCTGGCGGCGTCCCGCCGAGGTTCAACGGATCCGGCGCGGCCCTCATCGATCTGGTCAGCGGCGGCCCCGGAGCCGCCTCCATGGGCTCCATCGACGCCATCAACATCGACGGCGCGACCATCAACTTCTATGACGAGGCCAATGATGCGAGCTGGGCGATCCGCGGCGCGGACCTGGCTTTCAGGCGTCAGCCGGACGGATTCAAGGTCGAGGCCAATGCCTCCGTGCTGAACGGCGACCAGAGCGGCGGCAGCTGGACAGCGGGCGGCAGCGCCAGCTACCGGCGCGATACGCATTCCTTTCTCGTCAGCGCGCGCGTGACGGACGTATCCCCGGCCAAGATCTCGAGCCAGATCTATGCATTCTCGAAACTGGCCCGCGTTGACGTGCCGCTGTCCGGCCGCGTCGATATGGAGATGACCGGCGCGGGTCTCGTCACCCGCGCGGTGGGCGAGTTCACCGCGGCGGCGGGCGTTGTCGAGCTTCCCGAATACCTCGCCGGCAAGATCAATGTCGATGAGGGCTCGCTGCGCGCCGAATATGACCCCGCCACCGGCAGCATTGCCATCACCGACTCCGCGCTGCTCATCGGCAGCTCGCATGCCCAGATGACGGGCCGCCTGTCGCCCGAGCGCTCGGCCGACGGACGCCTGACGGCGATCGACATCTCGCTTGGCGCGCGCAACGCGGCCATCGATGCCCAGGGCTCGATCCGCGACCCGGTCACCATCGACCAGGTGCTGTTCCAGGGCCGCGCGGGCATCGAGGAGGCGCGGGTCGACATCGGGGATCTGCGGGTCATTTCGGGTAACGCTGTGGTGCGCCTCACCGGCGCCATTGCCGGCGGCAACGAATCGCCCGCCATCTCCCTGGCCGGACGCGTGCAGCGCATGCCGGCGGCCCTGCTGAAGCGGCTGTGGCCGCCCATCATCGCGGAAAAGACCCGCGCCTTCGTCAACGACAATGTCGAGGACGGCGTCATCACCGATGGCGAGTTCAAAGTTGCGCTGGCAGCTGACGCCATGGCCGAGGCCAAGCGCACACGCAAGCTGCCGCCGGACTCCATCCGCCTGAAAGTGAAGATGGAGGGTGTCACCAGCGGCTATTTCAAGAAGCTGCCGCCGCTGCTCAATGCTTCGGGCGAGGCGCATCTCGACGACAATGATTTTTCGCTCAAGATCGATGGCGCCGATGTGATGCTGCCGTCGGGCGCCCGGGTGCGCCTTGCCAGCGGCTCCATGCTGTCAAAGGATATCCTTGCGGTGGAGACCATGTCGGAGTTCGATCTCGACATCGCTGCCGGCGCCCAGGCGCTTATCGAATATCTCGACCAGCCCGACCTCGGCCTCATCCGCCACACCGGCATCGACACAACGAAGCTTGGGGGCGATGCGGCCATGAAGGTTCACCTGGCCTTTCCGATGATCAAGCCCCTGCCGCCGGAGAGGGTCAAGGTGAAAGCCGCAGTAAGGCTCACGAATGCCTCGCTGAGGGACGCTCTGCCGGGTATCGACGTAACGGAGGGCAAGATCGACCTGGCCATGGACAAGGGCGTGCTGACCGCCACGGGTCCGGCCAGGATCGCCGGTATTCCGGCCGAGATCCTGTGGCAGCGCGGCGCCGGACCCGGCTTCGTGCAGTCGGCCGTCATCAAAGCCACGCTCGACGGCGAGCAGCGCCGCAAGCTCGGCGTCGACCTCGGCACCTTCGTGCGCGGTCCCGTCGGCGTCACCGCCACGCTGGAAAATCTGGCCGACCCGCAGGGCAAGGTCGAACTCGATGCGGACCTGGCCGAGGTGGAGATGCGCATCCAGCAGATCGGCTGGGCGCGTCCGGCCGCCCCCAGGACCACCGCGAAACTGACCTTCTATTCGAAGGGCGAGAATGCTCCGCGCGTCGAGAACCTTGAGGTCAAGGGCAAGGGCCTGTCGATCAAGGGCAGCATGCTTCTCGCACCCAACCGCCAGGGCCTGCGCTCCGCCAGTTTCACCGAAATGAAGCTCTCGGACGAGAACCGCTTCGCCGCCAGCGTGAAAGTCAGCGACGGCAATGTGATGGACGTGCAGGTGACGGGCGACAGTTTCGATGCCCGCCCCCTCATCCGCGGCCTGTTTGGCAACCAGAACCGCGACGAGGCGGCCCAGGCGGCGGAGCAGGCCAAGGCCGATTCCGGACGCACCGTGCGCCTCGGCCTGACGATCGGCCGGGTCTATGCCAACATGGGCGAGATCATCACCAGCGTCAGCGGTCATCTCACCTCGCAGTCCTCGCGCCTCACCGAGGCCGAGATCAACGGAACTTTCCTCAGCGGCCAACCTGTCGTTTTCCGTGTGGCGCCGGTCGAGGGCGGGCGCGAGATGCGCATCAACGGACGCGACGGCGGGGCGGCGATCCGCGCCGCCAATCTTTATTCCAAGGTGGCGGGCGGCCAGATCGAGTTCTATGCACTGCTCACGCGCGAGGGCTTGGTGCGCAACGGCAAGCTGGTGCTGCGCGACTTCGAGGTCAGGAACGAGGCAGCCCTGGCCGAGCTTGATGCCCGCGGCAAGCCGAAGCGCGATGCGCCGCGGCGTGACGGCCCGCGGCGGGATGCGCTCAGTTTCAAGAAGCTGAGCCTGCCCTTCACCTCCGACAGCCGCTTCATCTGCGTCGGCGAGGCGCTGGTGCGCGGGCCCGAGCTTGGCGCCAGTGCCGCGGGGCTTATCCGCAAGTCGGATGGCGCCATTGACATTGCCGGCACCATCACCCCGGCCTATGCCCTCAACGCCGCGCTGGGCGATATTCCACTGCTGGGCGATATCATCACGGGCGGCAAGGGGCAGGGCATCATCGGCGTCACCTTCGCCATGGCCGGCACGGTGGACAAGCCGGACTTCCAGATGAACCCGGTCTCGGCCATGGCCCCCGGCTTCCTGCGCAAGTTCTTCGAATATTCAAGCCGCTGCGAACCGATGAAGTCCGTGAAAAAGACCGGCAAGAACGCCGAGACAACCGCCAGCCCGGCGCAGTGACGGGCAACCCCCTCGTCCCGTTCCGCAAGCGGGAGCAGAGCATGATCCGCAAAAATGGAACCGCTTTTGTGGCAAGAGCATGATCCGCAAAAGTGGAGCCCACTTTTGCGATAAGGTCATGCTCCGGCCATTGATCTGGCGCATGTTCCGATCAGGTGTTTCCACCTGATTTGAACTTGCGCAAGGTCGGCCACTCCGCCGTGTCATGGTCCGGGTGCTGCAGCGAGCGGAGCTTCAATAGGTCTGCGGGCGTCCGGTCGTCCTCAGTGCGCTTCGACGGCAGGCCCGGCAGGGTGTCGGCCCAGGCGAGCTTGCTCTCCACGCCCACCACATGGCCGGGGGCGGCGGCATTGGGGTCATCCAGCGAGCCGATGGCGAGTTTGATCGACCCGTAATCATCTTCCAGCATGAACAGCGGCGTGCCGCAGTCCTTGCAAAACCCGCGCGCCACGACGGGCGAGGAGCGGAAGGTGGCGGGCTGTCCCCTTGTCCAGCGGAAGTGCTTCGGCTCCACGCTCACGAGCGGCGCGCCGAAGGAGCCGAAGGCCTTTTGGCACATCCGGCAATGGCAGAACCCGGCATGCCCCAGGGGCCCTTCGATGCGATAACGTATGGCGCCGCATTGACAACCTCCGGTATGGGATTCCGTCATTCTGGCCTCCTCACGACTATCGGAAGTAACGCTTCCGCTTCCAAAAATGCAAGGCTGGACTGACGGAATGGCGCAGGTAAGCTTGCACGGGCAGGCGCATATCGCCGCTCTTGCTGCACCGCAGTACGAAACGGAGAGACGGCATGACCAGCAGGCAGGACCAGGCGGCGGCTTCGGACGAAGCCGCAATCCACGGGCACGGCCCCCGGCCGCCTGGGTTTCTCATTCTCACCCTGGGCTCCATCGGCGTCGTCTATGGCGACATCGGAACGAGTCCTCTCTATGCACTGCGCGAGGCCGTCGCCGCCGGCATGCGGCAGGACGGGCATATATCGGACGCGCTGGTGCATGGCGTGCTCTCGCTCATCATCTGGTCGCTCATCCTTGTCGTCACCGTCAAATATGTGCTGATCCTGCTCAACGCCGACAACAAGGGCGAGGGCGGCACGCTGTCCCTCATGGCGCTGGCGCAGCGCGCCTTCGGGCGCTCCGTCACCTGGATCTCCGTGCTCGGCATGATCGGCGCGGCGCTGTTTTATGGCGACGCGATCATCACCCCGGCGATCTCGGTGCTCTCCGCCGTCGAGGGCCTCAAGGTGGTGACGCCCGACTTCGAGCCCTATATCCTGCCGCTGACGCTGGCGATCATCCTCGGCCTGTTCCTCGTGCAGGCGCAGGGCACCAGCCGTGTTGCCGCCTTCTTCGGTCCGATCACGCTGGCGTGGTTCGCCGCGCTCGCCGCGGTGGGCCTGTGGCACATTTTCGACAATCCCTCGGTGCTGATGGCCTTCAACCCGCTCAAAGCCGCGCACTTCCTCGCCAACCATGGCTGGATCGGGCTTGCCGTGCTGGGGGCGGTGTTCCTCGCCGTTACCGGGGCCGAGGCGCTTTATGCCGATCTCGGTCACTTCGGCAAGCGGCCGATCCAGGCGGCGTGGCTTGCCGTGGTGCTTCCGGCCCTTGTCCTCAATTACCTGGGGCAGGGCGCGCTGCTGCTGGCCGAACCGGCCGCGATCGACAATCCCTTCTTCCGCATGGTGCCGGACTGGGGGCTGGCGCCCATGGTGGCGCTGGCCACCGCCGCCACCATCATCGCATCCCAGGCCGTCATCACCGGCGCTTATTCGCTCACCCAGCAGGCGATCCAGCTCGGGCTTCTGCCGCGCATGGAAATCCGCTTCACCTCGGAAGCACATGCCGGGCAGACCTATCTGCCGCAGGTGAACTGGCTGCTGCTGGCGGGCGTCGTCGTTCTGGTGCTGGCCTTCAAGTCCTCGGGCGCGCTGGCCCATGCCTATGGCATCGCGGTCACCGGCACCATGGTGGTGACGGCCATGATGGCGGTTGCCGTGATGTGGAAGGACTGGCGCTGGCCGTTGTGGCTGGTGCTCCCCCTCATGCTGCCGCTGCTGGCGCTGGACCTCGTGTTCTTCGGCGCCAATTCGCTGAAGATTCTCGAAGGCGGCTGGATGCCGCTGGCGCTGGGCGCGGCCATCTTCCTGCTCATGTGGACGTGGCGCGAAGGCTCGCGCCTGCTGGCGGAAAAAACCCGGCTGTCGGAGGTGCCGCTGAAGGACCTCGTCGCCTCGCTCAGCAAGCGGCCGCCCGCCACCGTGCCGGGCACGGCGGTGTTCCTCACGGGCGATTCCGGGAGCGCGCCCACGGCACTGCTGCACAGCCTCAAGCACTATAAGGTGCTGCACGAGCGCAACGTGATCCTCACCGTCAAGGGCGCCACTGTGCCCGTCGTGCAGGATCAGCGGCGGCTGAAGATCGAGCAGCTCGCGGAGCGCTTCTGGCGCATCGAGGCAACATTCGGCTTCATGGAAACACCCAACGTGCCGGCGACGCTCGCCTCCATCCCGAAGGAGCAGATGAGCTTCCCGATGATGGACACCTCCTACTTTCTGTCGCGCCGCAGCGTGCGCGCGTCCAGGTATCAGGGCATGCCGGTGTGGCAGGACAAGCTGTTCATCATGATGGCGAGGAACGCCAACGACGCCAGCACCTATTTCCGCCTGCCGCCGGGCCGGGTGATCGAGGTGGGAAGCCAGGTGACGGTATAGGCAGCACGCCACCGCCGCTGTCACATCATGCCCCCACAGGCCGCCGCCGGAAGAAAGGCGGTGACGTTGCAGCGGGGGGGCGGCCGGGGGCGGGAGAAGGCCGGTGGAGCGACAACCATGCCGCATCAGGCGACTGCAATCAATTTCATCACATGTTTGCGATGATCGATCACTTTCCTGTTGCCAATCCAGCTGGTGGAGCTATCTTTCGTTGGGTCAACTGAGGGGAGGATTCCATGCGTCTGTGGTTGGCTGCCGGGTTGCTTTGCGTCCTTGTTTCGTCCGCTCACGCGGTCGATGATGAAGATGCGAAGGATCCGAAACTCCCCGTCGAGGGGCGGAACGGCAGCTTCAGCCGCGTCATCCCGATCGATGTTCCTGGCTTTCACGGGATCGAGCCGGACCTTCGGCTTGTCTATGATTCATCCTCCGGCATCCGCAACCTTCCGCCGACGGGCGGCGAACTGGGCGTGGGCTGGACGCTGCAGGGCGTCTCCGCCATCCAGCGCGTGTCGGGCACCGCGCCACCGGCCGCGGGGCAGAACAAGGCGCCGAGCGGGCGCGGCGTGCCAGCCTATGGCGCGGCCGGCTTCACGCCGGACAGCTTCCTGCTTGACGGAACGGAACTCGTCCCCTGCACCGAAGTGGCCAACCCGCAGTCGACGCCGTCCTGTGCAACGGGCGGCACCCACACCAGCCGGTTCGAAACCTATCTGCGCATCCGCCGGGACGTGGGCGCCAACAGCTGGGAGGTGACGGGCCGGGACGGCGTCACGTCGCTTTACACCTCGCTTGAGGGCGGCTCTGCCGATCTCGCCTTCCGCTGGCATCTCGCCTCCGTCACCGACCGGCGGGGCAACCGCATGGACTATGGCTGGAGCTGCGAGTCGGGCCACTGCACCATCGCCAGCATCAAGGCCTTCAGCCAGGGCACGTCCGCTCCCGCCAGCGAAGTCCTGTTCTTCACCGAGGCCCGGCCGGACCGCATCACCTATGGCGACGGCCGCGGCATGCGCGCCATGACGAAGCGCATAACCACCATCCAGGTCAAAAGCGGCGGCCAGCCTCAGTCTGCCTATCGCCTCGGCTATCAGACATCGGCCTCCACCGGCCTGTCGAGGCTGACCGCCGTCCAGAAATACGGTGCAGACGCGGTGATCTCCAACGGCATCGTGACCCCCAATGCCGGCAAGACGCTGCCCGCCTATTTGATGAGATATTCCGGAAGCGATGTCACAGATGACGCAATTGGCACATTGAGCTTTTCAAAGATTTATAACTGGTCGGAGCCAGCCCGGAATTTTGGAGATTACAAGCGTCGAGAATATGTTGGTGACTTCAATGGCGACGGGTGGAACACAGACTATTTCGCGCCTCCCTTGCACACTAAGGAACGCGCTATGGAAGGAGCTCTTCACCTGGCTACCGGTCAACCGGTTCAGCTTCCAGACGACAGGCTTGAACTTAAGCCGTCTGGACCCGTAGCACCGTCCGAATACGTCGCGGGGTTTGGCGATTTCAATGGAGATGGCATTACGGACAGATTGCTAAAGAAGAACAGTGTAACCTACAGCAATAAGTCAGACTTCCCCGAAGAGTATCGGTTTCGTGGGTTTATTACCAAGGTCATGGAAACTGGTCAATCCACCGACCGAACGATCTATGACATTTCCTATCTCGATATACCCGGCACTCGCGACCTCGCTAGCAGCTTTACAGAGTACAGTTCATTTATGGGGGGGGTCGGCGATTTCAACGGCGACGGTGTCGATGATTATCTCGTGCGCACTGGTTGGCTTCTTCTGTCGAATACCAGTGATTTCGGACACCCGATCGTCGCTGACTGGGGGCTGACAGGTACCAGAGCTTTCTATGCGAAATTCGTTGGAGTCGGCGACGTAAACGGCGATGGAAGAACTGACGTCATTGCAAAGGGGGAAGGGACATCCGTGAATAAGTATCGAGTCTTCTTATCGACAGGCACAAGCTTCTCTGCCCAGCCTGAGTTCTCTGGTGGCAACGGTAAGCCACTCATCGCGGACGTAAACGGTGATGGGCTCAGCGATCTCGTTTTCATTAGTTCCCCGCCCCCTTCGAAGCGCACCATTACTACTTTCTTCTCAAATGGATCCACCTATCGTACGAGCTCTGAAGACCCGCTGTCTCAGTCGTCGATATCTGTATCTGCGGAGGAGCAGTGGGATTCCTATAAGATTGGAGACTTTAATGGAGATGGCCGCACCGATCTGTCGATCAGAACAAGCATTGTACGGGCCATGGCCAATAGCTTCGAGACTACGGCACAACAAAACGGGATATCCGTCTTTCACTCGCCTGCAATCATCGCGGACTTTAACGGTGATGGCTCTGATGACATCGCCATGGCCAAAGATTCGCGTTTCTCTTCCGGAGTCTGGCTTTCCCGCTCCGGCCAGGCGGACCTCTTGACCTCAATCCAGGAACCCCTGGGCGGCCGGGTTTCGGTCACCTACGGTCCCTCCGCCGGTGCGCCGGGGAACCGGATGCCCTTCAACATGCAGGTGGTGAAGACGCTCACCCTTGATGACGGGCGGGGCGGTAGTTCGCTGTTTCGGTTCAGTTATGAGGGCGGCCTCTGGTCGCGCACCGAGCGGCAGTTCCTCGGCTTCCAGAAAGTCACCACCAGCCTGCCGTGCATCGCGGGCGAAACCACCTGTCCGCGGCAGGCGCGCGTCTATTCGCAGGCGCCGGCCTGCCTGGGCCAGGTGCTGCAGGAGCAGGTGCTCGACGGTCCCGGCGGGGCCGTGCTGTCTCAGAAGACCACCAGCTTCGCCGAGGACAGCCAGCTGCCCTTCACCTGCCTTGCCACCTCCACGGAGGCCCGGATCTATTCGGGCACCGATTCGCGCGCGGTGAGCCGCAGCTTCGCCTATGATCTTTATGGCAACACCACGCAGGTCACGGATAATGGCGTGGTGGGGACGGCGGGCGACGAGACCCTGACGCTCACCTCCTTCACGCCCAACACCGCGGACTATCTGGTCTCCTGCCCGTGGCGCACGCTGGTTTACCAGGGTTCGTCACCCGCGGGTCAGCTGCTCTCGGGAACCAGCCTCTCCTATGACGGCGCTGCCCCCGGCGCGGCCCCGTCCCGCTGCGAGAGGACCCAGCAGGATGACTGGGTCTCGGCCAACAGCTGGATCACCACGCGCAGCTGGTCTTATGACAGTGCCGGCAACCGCGTGACGGAGACGGATGGGGCCGGCAACACCACAACCACCGTCTATGACGGCGCCCTGCGGCTCTTCCCGGTGGAAACGCGGCTGCCCGGCTGTTCCGCCGATCCCCGCTTCCGCAAGCTGACCGGCTGGAACCTCGCCTGTGGTCTTCCCGCCAGCCAGACGGACCTCAATGGCCAGGCAAGCCTCTTCGGTTATGACGCGCTCTGCCGTGAAACCAGCCGCCAGCTGCCCGGGGGATACACGGAAGTCCGCAGCTATGTGAACCTGGGCCAGCCCAACGGGCAATACACCAAGATTGTCTATCCCGCCCCCGGCGGCCAGGCAGACCCGCGCTACAGCGCCGACTACATGGATGGCTTCGGCCGCAGCTTCCTCACCGAATCCACCGGCCCGCAGAGCGGCGCGCCTATCCGCGTCGAGAAGTCATACAACGCCCGCGGGGGCCTTGCCCGCGCCACCGCCCCCTATCACTACGGCGAGACGGTCTTTGCCACGACCCTCGCCTATGACAAGCTCGGCAGGCGCGTGCTCGTAACGAATCCGGACAGCACCAGCTCCAGCATCTCCTACGGCCTCGGCGCCACAGGGACGCCGGAGCTCCTGGTCACCACCCTGACGGACGAGAACAACCGCAGTGTGCTGGAGGCGGCGGACGCCAACGGCAAGCGCGTCAGGCGCACGCGGATGAAGGACGCCAGCCCCGTCACCACGCAATACCAGCGCGATGGCCTCGGGCGCATCACCCGCATTGTCGATCCACTGGGCAACCAATGGTCCTATGGCTATGACGGCCTTGGCCGCCGCGTCGGCGTCAATGATCCCGATCTCGGCGCATGGTCCTATGCCTATGACAACGCCTCGCGGCTGACCGTCCAGACGGATGCCAAGGGCCAGAGCACGGAACTTGCCTATGATGTGCTCTCCCGCGTCACCAGCAAACTGGTGCGGGGTGCTGCGGGCGACGAGGTCACCACCAACAGCTATGACGAGGCGCGCGGGGGCTTCTTCAACACCGGGCAGCTCACCACCGCCCAGCGTCAGGCGGGCGGCAAGAGCTTCACCCAGGCCTATGACTATGACGCGGCCGGCCGCTTGGCCCAGCGCCGGGACATTGATGTCAACGGCCGGGACTTCACCCAGTCCTTCGAATACTGGCCGGACGGCAGCCTCAGGCGCAAGCTCCTGGCGGATGGGTCGTGGACCGGCGTCTATTCCTATGATGCCGCGGGCCGGCTGTTCAGCATCGGCAATGCCAATACGCCCTCGCCCAGCGAGCCGGAGCAGTATATCTCGTCCATCTATTACAACGCCCGCGGCCAGACCACCTCCATCGCCTATGGCGGCGGGGTTGCCACCGCCTTCAGCTATAATGACGCGCGCGGCTTTCTCTCCCGCGTGCTGACGCAGAAGGGCGGGCAGACGGCGCTGGACCTGAGCTACACGCGCGATGCGAGGGGCCTTGTCACGGGGATCTCCTCACCCGATCCCACGCGCGCCTGGGCCTATGGCTATGACG
>NZ_JADCDA010000010.1 GCF_020252405.1 Aestuariivirga sp. | reverse complement strand
TGGCGCGGCTTGTCTTTCCGCCACCTGTCAAACGCGCCTTCGTGTTCAGTTGGTCACTCTGGCGGCGCGTTCACCAAGCCCATGCCGCCGAGGCCCACTACCGCGCAAGACTCACCACGCAGACGCAACTGTAGTACTAAACCGCCTCGCTTGATTGACTGAAAACGCTTCCCATATGACCCCCTGTCAAGCCGCTCTCATCAGGGAATGCCTCGCGGGGGTTCAGCGTGGGGCGGCGCATCAAACCGTTGACGGCTTTTCAGGGGCGCCATCCCAGGGTCCATGAAGGGCGCCGAGGAGGAGAAACAGATGGATTTCGAGAAATACACCGAACGTTCGCGCGGCTTCATCCAGTCCGCGCAGGCGCTGGCGCTGCGTGAGGGCCACCAGCGCTTTACGCCTGAACACCTGCTGAAGGTTCTGCTCGACGACGGGGAAGGCCTTGCCGCCGGCCTGATCAAGGCCGCGGGCGGTGATTCGCGCCTGGCGCTCAGGGAAACCGAAGCGGCGCTGAAGAAGATGCCCAAGGTGTCCGGCGGAGGCGCGGGGCAGGTCTACCTGTCGCCCGAAATGGCGCGCGTTTTCGAGGCCGCCCAGAAGATCGCCGAGAAAGCGGGCGACAGCTATGTGACCGCCGAGCGCCTGCTGCAGTCGCTGGCCGTCGAGCCTTCGGAGGCCCAGAAGGTCCTGAAGAATGCCTCCGTCACCGCGCAGGGCCTGAACGATGCCATCAATGCGGTCCGCAAGGGCCGCACCGCCGACACGGCTTCCGCCGAGCAGGGTTATGATGCGCTGAAGAAATATGCCCGTGACCTCACCGAGGCCGCGCAGGCTGGCAAGCTCGACCCGGTCATCGGCCGTGACGAGGAAATCCGCCGCACCATCCAGGTGCTGTCGCGGCGCACCAAGAACAACCCCGTGCTGATCGGCGAACCTGGCGTCGGCAAGACGGCGATCGCCGAGGGCCTCGCGCTCCGCATCGTCAAGGGCGACGTGCCGGAGAGCCTGAGGGACAAGAAACTGCTGGCGCTCGACATGGGTTCGCTCATCGCCGGCGCCAAGTATCGCGGCGAGTTCGAGGAGCGGCTCAAGGCCGTGCTGTCGGAAGTGACCGCGGCGGAAGGCGGCGTCATCCTGTTCATCGACGAAATGCACACCTTGGTGGGGGCCGGCAAGACCGATGGCGCGATGGATGCATCGAACCTGCTGAAGCCGGCGCTGGCCCGTGGCGAGCTCCACTGCGTGGGCGCCACGACGCTGGACGAGTACAGGAAGCACGTTGAGAAGGACGCGGCCCTGGCCCGCCGCTTTCAGCCGGTCTTCGTGGGCGAGCCCACGGTCGAGGACACCGTGTCGATCCTGCGTGGCATCAAGGAGAAGTATGAGCTTCACCATGGCGTGCGCATCACCGACACGGCGCTGGTCTCCGCGGCGATCCTGTCGAACCGCTACATCAGCGACCGCTTCCTGCCCGACAAGGCCATCGACCTGATGGACGAGGCGGCCTCACGGCTGCGCATGCAGGTTGACTCCAAGCCCGAAGAGCTGGACGAGATCGACCGCCGCATCATGCAGCTGCAGATCGAGCGCGAGGCCCTGAAGAAGGAAACCGACCAGGCCTCCGGGGACCGTCTGGTGAAGCTCGAGAAGGAACTCGCCGGGTTCGAGGAGAAATCGGCCGCCATGACGCGCCGCTGGCAGGAGGAGAAGGCGCAGCTCGCGTCCGCCTCCAAGGTCAAGGAGGAGCTGGAGAAGGCCCGCTTCGACCTCGAGCAGGCGCAGCGCAAGGGCGATTTCGCCAAGGCGGGCGAACTCGCTTACGCCACCATCCCCGGCCTTGAGAAAAAGCTGAAGGAGGCGGAAGAAAAATCGAGCGCCAAGATGCTCGAGGAGGCGGTGACGGAGAACCACGTGGCACAGGTCGTGTCGCGCTGGACCGGCGTTCCCGTCGACAAGATGCTGGAAGGCGAGCGTGAGAAGCTTATCGCCATGGAAACGGAACTCGCCAAGCGCGTCATCGGCCAGTCGGACGCGGTGATCGCGGTGTCGACCGCGGTCAGGCGTTCGCGTGCGGGCCTGCAGGACCCGAACCGCCCGATCGGCTCGTTTATGTTCCTTGGCCCCACGGGCGTGGGCAAGACCGAGCTCACCAAGGCGCTGGCCCACTTCCTGTTTGACGACGAGCATGCGATGGTCAGGATCGACATGTCGGAGTACATGGAGAAGCATTCTGTCTCGCGCCTGATCGGCGCCCCTCCCGGCTATGTCGGCTATGATGAGGGCGGCGCGCTGACCGAGGCGGTTCGCCGCCGGCCTTACCAGGTCGTGCTGTTCGACGAGATCGAGAAGGCGCATCCCGATGTCTTCAACGTGCTCCTCCAGGTGCTCGATGACGGCCGCCTGACGGATGGCCAGGGCCGCACCGTGGACTTCAAGAACACGCTGATCATCATGACCTCGAACCTCGGCGCCGAATATCTGGTGAACCTGGGCGAGGGACAGGACGTGGACGCGGTGAAGGACGAGGTGATGGGCGTGGTGAAGAGCCACTTCCGGCCCGAGTTCCTCAACCGCCTCGACGAGATCGTACTGTTCCACCGCTTGAAGCGCGAGCACATGGGCGCCATCGTCGATGTTCAGGCCGGGCGTCTCCGCAAGCTGCTGGCGGATCGCAAGATCAGCATCGAGATCAGCGACGCGGCGCGCGACTGGCTGGCCGACAAGGGCTACGAGCCGGCCTATGGCGCGCGTCCCTTGAAGCGGGTGATCCAGAAAAACCTTCAGGACCCCCTCGCCGAGGAGATCCTGTCAGGCCGCATCAAGGACGGCGAGACGGTGAAGGTGGACGCCAGGGCCGGCCTCCTCACCTTCAACGGCGTGCCGGTGGGCGGCAAGACCGTCATCGATCCGAAGGTCGTGAAGCTGCATTGAACTTCAAGAGGGCGGTCCTGCGGGGCCGCCCCTTTTGTTTCAGTCCCCAACATGCGCCTTGCCCCGGCTTGACCGGGGCATCCTTTGCGGCAGGCCAAAAGGACACGCGGGTCAAGCCCGCGTGAGGTGAACTCTGGTGTGTTGCTTGTCGGTTGTGAAAGCAAATGGCACTCTCGGCACATGACCCTTGAAGGCTACAACCGCTTCTGCCGCGGCCTCGCCCACACTGCCTGTGTGGTGCAGTGGGACGATGCGCATGTGTGGAAAGTTGGCGGGCCCAGGGGCAAGGTCTTCGCCATTGCCTCGCGCTGGGAGGGGCCCTCGCTCGACATCACGTTCAAAGCTTCGCAGCTTTCCTACGACCTGCTCAGGGACAAGCCGGGCATAAGGCCCGCACCATATTTCGCCTCGCGCGGGCTCCTGTGGCTGCAGCGGCGGAACGAAGAAACTCTCGATGACGCGGCACTCAAGGATTATCTGCGCGAAAGCCACAGGCTTGCCGCGCTGAACCTGCCGAAGCGGGTGCAGAGGACCCTCGGGTTCGACATCCCAGGTTAAGGCATTTTCAGGTCAAGTGGACACCGGTTGACCGTCGAAAATGCGACCAAACAAGGAGATGGAGCGGGTTTCGGTTCCACTGAACGGAAACCTGCTCTATCTCGTCATCCCGGTGGAGGCCGTAATGACGCCATGCGGTGCGCCCGGTTCACGCCTTCGGGGGATTGTCCCGTGCGAACAGATATACCAAGAGGCTCGCCGCCAGCAGCCCGGCGAAGATCAGGTGCAGCGTGGCATAGGCCTGTTCGGGCGGATGGTCGCCGAGCCGCGTCATCAGCCAACCGCTCAACGGCTGCAGCACGCCGGCCCCGCCGATGAAGAGCACATTCAGCAGCGTGATGCCGCGGCCCAGCAAGTGGTCCGGCACGAAGCTCCGCCCATGCGCCATCAGCACGCCATAGCTCATGCCGAAGCCGCCGGCGAGGCCCATGAGGATGATCGCGGTGGCGGGTGACAGGCCCGGCAAGGCGAGGGCCGCAAAGCACAGCGCCGTCACGCTCACGCCGCCGAACACCACCCATTTGCGCGTGCGAAGCCACCGGTCGAGCGGGCCATAGACCATGGCGCCGGCTGACATGGCGGCCGCCATGACGAGCAGCGCATTGCCACGCGCCACCGGCTCCAGTCCGAACACCGAGGAGAAATAGGGGCCGGCCCACAGCCCGCGCTCGGCCAGCACCACGGCGTAACTCACCGCCGTGATGGGCAGCAGCGGCCAGAGATGCCGGATGCGCAGAATGTCGCCCACGCCGCCGAACAGCCCGCGCGCGCCGTGAGTGGTGATGCGCTCCGGATCCCGGATGAGCAGCAGTACCGACAGGGCTGAGAGCGCGGTCGCCGCCGCCATGCCGGTCATCGCGCCGCGCCAGCCGATCGACTGCGCCAGGAAGGCCAGCGGCGAGGCGGCGAGGAGGTTACCCGCCGTGCCGAGACCGAGCAGCCAGGAGCACAGCAGCGCGAAACGCTGCGGCGGGGCGATGCGGCCAAAGAGATAGATCGCCCCCATGTAGATCGATCCGCATCCCGCCCCGATCAGCAGCATCGCCAGGTTGAGGGTGAAGGCGCTGTGCGCGGTGGCGAAGAGCAGGGCGCCCACCACCGCGGCCAGCATCTGCAGCGACACGGTGCGGCGCGGCCCGGCAGTGTCCAGCGCCCAGCCCACCGGAAACTGCGTGGCCACGAAGCCGAGGACCCAGAAGGCCTGCAGATTGCCCAGCGCCTGCGGGTCGAGGGCCAGCTCATGCGCCAGCTCGGGCGCGATCACCGCCAGAAAGGAGCGGTAAAACTGACTGAGCGCATAGGCCGCGAGGAAGGTGATGAAGACGCGCATCCGAAAGCCTCATCGCAGGCGCGGCGCGCCGGGGCAAGCCAGGTTGCGTCCGAAGGCTTACTGCTGTTTGGCCTGCGCCACCTGCAGCGGCGAAGGCGCCTGCTGCATCATGGCCAGAACGCGCTGCTTCATCTGGTTGAACTTCGCCAGCTCCTTGCCGCCGAGCTGCTTGCCACCCGCGGAGTTGATGCGCGTTGGGTTTACGGGGCGGCCATTGGCGTGGACCTCGTAATGGAGATGCGGCCCGGTGGAACGGCCGGACGAGCCCACATAGCCGATGATCTGGCCCTGGTTCACCTTCACGCCACGGCGGATTCCGGTGGCGAGCTTGTGCATATGGGCGTAAAGCGTTTCGTAGCGGTTGTTATGCTTGATTTCGACGGCGATGCCGAAAGCGCCGTGCCGGCCGGCGATATTCACAACGCCCGATCCCGCGGCGCGGATTGGCGTGCCCTGCGGCACGCCGAAGTCAACGCCCGCATGCATCTTGGAGTAGCCGAGCAGCGGGTGCATGCGCATGCCGAAGCCGGAGGTGAGCCGGGCGCCGGAGACCGGCGTCTTCAGCAGGGACTTCTGGGCGCTGCGGCCCTTCTCGTCGAAATAATCAGTCTGCCCGTCCCTGGTGGTGTAGCGGTAATAGGTCTTGGTCTTGCCGTCGAGTGTCAGCTGCGCGAAGTGCAGCACCTTGCGGCGCGACGACGATCCGGTCAGCGGGTTGCCGTAGAACACCTCGAAGCTGTCGGAGGCCTTCACCTGGCGCTGGAAGTCGACATCAAACGAGAAGATGCGGGTGAATTCCGCGATGATGTAGTCCGGTATCTTGTTGTCCTTGGCCGTGCCGTAGAGGCTCGATCCCACTTCGGCTTCCGTGCGGAAGTGATTGATCTGCGCATATTGCGACTTCGTCCCGGCCTTTGCGCCCTCGATTGCCGCCTGGAACCGGCCGTCTTCGTCGGCCTCGACGGTGAGCGTTTCTTTCGGGCCGGGCTCGAAGGAGAGTTCCACCGGGAAGGTCACCTCGCGGCCGTAGAAGTCGATCTGCCGATCGAGGGTCAGCTCGATCGCCGTCCCCTGCTTGATCATGTTCACCGGGAAGATCGGATCGATGGCGGCAACCAGCGCCTTTGCGGCATCCGGGCTGACACCGCGGTCAGTCAGCGCGCCGATCAGGTTCTGCCCCTTGGCCAGAGTGAAGGTCTCGTCGGTCGGCTCGGGCGGCACCTGCTTGGTGATGGTGGTGATGTTCTCCTCGCTGTCCACGCCGTCGATGTCGGCGTCGATGGTCATCGGCCTGTCCTCGCTGTAGGGCAGGTCGCCGGAGGTGATCTCAGGATAGAGGTTGGCGTTGTTCAGGTCACGTTCCGGCACCACCGCCTGATAGGCGGCGGAAAGCTCCTTCCGGCCAATCAGTCCGCCGGGCGCATCCGCCGGGAAGCCGGCGATGGAAGCCTTCTCGACCGAGGCATAGGCATCCCGCGGGGCGGCGTTCTCGCCGAAGATGCCCAGAACGGCGCTGCCGATGACGAGCGAACCGGCAATGCCGGCAACACAGGTGGTCAGCAGCCAGCGGTGATGCGCAGGCTCAACCTGGAACGGATCGGGTATCGGCTCGGTGACGGATGCAGGGACGGCAGCGGCGCGCAGAGCGGCGGCGGAAGCACGTGGCACGGCGGCGGCGCGTGGCACGGCGGCGGCGCGTGGAGCGGTGGCAGCGCGCGGCGCCGTCGTGAAGCGGGGCACCGGTTTCGACGGCAGTGGCGGACGGCTGGTCGGGCCGGCAAATGGCGTGCGGGCGCGAAACTGTCTGTCAACGCGATCGTTCAATACTCATATCCCCTGTCTCACTCGCACGTGTCATATTCGCACGTGAGTTGATCGCACGTATCCTGCTCGCGCGCCTGAAACGTGACGCCTGCCCGCTTCCCTTGATCGGCAGGTCCAGCGGAGCTTTTTCATTTGCCTTGCTCCGTCTGGGACTCAGGGCCCCCTGTGTGAGGCCCCGGCGCGCGTCGGAAAATGCCCTTACAAATCCAGTTAGTCAACCGTCAATGGCTGACGGCTTTCCACAGGGTTCCACCAGCCCTCCTGCCGCCGTGACGAAGGCGGGCTTGAGAACAACACGCTGCAATATCCCATGCACTCATTACCATTTCGCTAACCATGTTTCGGGGGAGAGACCGGACCCCGTCGGCATGACGGCACGCGGACTTCCGTCGCAAACCAGGCAAATGGCTGGCAAAGCCCGGGGCCTGCCCTTCTCGAAGCCAGCTCCCAAGGCCGGAGCGGATCAATTTCATTATTCTCTTTCAATAATTTACAGGATTTATGAAGATTCCATGCGCGACCCGCTTGACACTTTGGTTGGTGATCTTTTATAAGCCCAGCCACTGTGGGCTGCGTTGTTTGAAGCGCGCGGGCTCTTTGTGCTGAAAGCCGAGAAGGTGGCGGTTCTGCCGGTTAGCCTGAGAGGGTTGTGCCGGGGGATTTGTTTGTTTCTGGTTCAGGCGTTGCTGATTGACATTGTGAAGAGAGAAAGAGAGACGCAGGCGGCGTGTGTTCTTGCGGGTCCTGGGGTAACCTGGGGCTGTTAGGAAACAACGTATCGCATGCGTCTTTGAGAGTAGCCAAAAGCTTTGGCGGGAGCAC
>NZ_JADCDA010000001.1 GCF_020252405.1 Aestuariivirga sp. | reverse complement strand
CGCCCGACCACTCCGCGACCATTGTCGTCCTCCCGCCAAAAGCGGCAGGAATCACAAATCTATCGCAGACGCAACTGTAG
This sequence comes from Aestuariivirga sp., assembly GCF_020252405.1. Lineage (GTDB taxonomy): Bacteria > Pseudomonadota > Alphaproteobacteria > Rhizobiales > Aestuariivirgaceae > Aestuariivirga. Next base: position 72,659 of record NZ_JADCDA010000001.1, on the reverse strand, counting down.
TACTAGGCCCCGCGCGCTTCTGCACGTCTCAACTCGTCATCATGCCCGGGCTTGTCCCGGGCCTCTTTTTTTGGTCACCAAAAAGGATCGCCGGGACAAGCCCGGCGATGATGAAAATGGAAATGCGAAAGCGCGTCAGACGGCGACTGACGTCGCCGCCGCGCGGATGGCCCGGATCTCCGCCGCATAATCCCTGGCCTTGAAGATTGCCGAACCGGCCACCAGCACATTGGCCCCGGCGCGGACCGCGTCGCCCGCGGTGTGGCGGGTGATGCCGCCATCGACTTCGATGTCGATGTTGCGGTTGCCAACCATGCCGCGGATTTCGGAAATCTTCTCCAGCATGGCCGGGATGAAGGACTGGCCGCCGAAGCCGGGATTGACGCTCATCACCAGAATGAGATCCAGCCGGTCCAGCACGTGCTTCAGCACGGAGGCCGGCGTTGCCGGATTGAGCGAGACGCCGGCCTTCCTGCCCATGGCGCGGACCGCCTGCAAGGTGCGGTCCAGATGGGGGCAGGCCTCGGCATGGACCGTGATGATGTCAGCCCCCGCCCTGGCGAAGCTTTCGAGATGGGGATCGGCGGGCGCGATCATCAGGTGAACGTCGAAGGGCTTCTTCGTCAGTCCACGGATCGAATCCATGATCGGCGCGCCGAAGGAGATGTTGGGCACGAAGTGCCCATCCATCACGTCGATGTGGATATAGTCGGCCCCTGCCCGGTCGATGGCGCGCACCTCCTCGCCCAGCCGCGCGAAGTCGGCGGCGAGTATGGAGGGGGCAATCAGCAGGGGCCGTGTCCTCACGGTCAGGCGATCAGCTTGCCGAAATAGGCGGCGGTGTCGCCCATGCGGTTGGAGAAGCCCCACTCATTGTCGTACCAGGAGAGGATCGACACGAAGTTGCCGTCCATCACCTTGGTCTGGTCGAGATGGAAGACCGAGGAGTGCGGATCGTGGTTGAAGTCGACCGAGACATTGGGCTTGCCGGTGGCGCCAAGGATGCCCTTCAGCGGGCCGCTGGCGGCAGCCTTCAGGATGAGCTCGTTCACCTCTTCCCTGGCCGTCGCGCGCCTGGCGATGAACTTGAGATCGACGACCGAGACATTCGGCGTCGGCACGCGCATGGCGAAGCCGTCGAGCTTGCCCTTGAGCTCCGGCAGCACGAGGCCCACGGCCTTGGCGGCGCCCGTCGAGGTCGGGATCATCGAAAGCGCCGCGGCGCGGGCGCGGTAGAGGTCCTTGTGCATGGTGTCGAGGGTGGGCTGGTCGCCGGTGTAGGAGTGGATCGTCGTCATCATGCCCTTCTCGATGCCGATCGAATCGTTCAGCACCTTGGCCACGGGGGCAAGGCAGTTCGTGGTGCACGAGGCGTTCGAGATCACCATGTGATCCCTGGTGAGCCTGTCGTGGTTGACGCCATAGACCACCGTGAAGTCCGCGCCATCCGACGGGGCCGAGACGATGACGCGCCTGGCGCCCGCCGTGAGGTGGGCCGCCGCCTTGTCACGCGCGGTGAAGATTCCGGTGCATTCCAGCGCGATGTCGATGCCCAAGTCCTTCCACGGCAACTGGCTCGGGTCCTTGATGGCGGTGACCTTGAACTGGTCCGCGCCGATCGAGATCGAATCGCCCTTCACCGTCACCTCATGAGGGAAGCGGCCGTGGATGGAATCGAACTGCAGGAGATGGGCATTGGTCTCGACCGGGCCCAGGTCGTTGACCGCCACGACGTCGATGTCCTTTCGGCCGGACTCATAGATGGCGCGAACGATGTTGCGGCCGATGCGGCCGAAACCGTTGATGGCGACACGGACTTTCGTCATGGGAAGCTCTCCGGATGGTGGCGGGTTGAAACGCGGCGGCTGTTATAGAGATTTTGCTGCGCCGCGGAAGGGGGTAGCCGAGCTGCGCCAGTCAGCCGTGGGCTGCATAGTGCCGGGGGAAGAACGCGGCGAGTGCGGCCGCCATGACCCGCCGGGCCTGGGCGCCGTTCACCTGGCTCTGTAGCCCGCCCCGCCGAGGCCCACCCACAGGCCGTCGCCCAGCGACTCCAGCGCCCGCGCGGTGAGTGCGGCGTCCAGCGCATAGCCGCCTTCGGCAATCACCTGGCGGCACAACCCCTCGGTGGCGGCGCACCGGCCGGGCGGCCTTGCGGGGGGAAGCTGTGTCGGACTGTCGCACGCTTGCCATGCGGTGCAGCATAGTCAATGCTCGACCCCGGGGAAAGGCTGAAGGACGAGCCTTGGCTGACCCCGCCGCGGAAATATCTCGTAGAGCCTGACATGCGCGACCATGAACTGAGATCGATCCTCAATGACGAGCTGCACGGTCGCCCCGGCCTGCCCGTGGTCGCGCCTGCGCGCATCACGCATCTGGCCTTCACCCTGTCCGAGGGCGACCCGGACCCGCTCGATCACGTCCGCCTGCTTTGCGACGCGCTGGGGGTGAAGCCGCCGCCGCCCGGCGCCGCCCACCATGCCTTCGACATTGCCGGCGGCCAGTTCAAGTATGAACGCCATGGCGAGTTCTACCGCATCAGCGTGGTGGCCGGGGGTGGACCGGAAAAGGGCGAGGCGCTGGTCATCCTGCCGGTGGGCTGGGTCGACGGGCTGCCGGGCTCCCGCCTTGTCGGCATCCACACCCGCATCATGGCCAAGGAGGAGGAGGGGCCGGACGTGGCGGAGCTGATCCGCATGTTCGGGCACGAAGACCTCGCGGGCTCGGTCGTCAGCTCCGGCCATGCGGCCGTGTGGACCGACTTCCGCATCGGGCCGGACGGCTATACCCGCATGCTGGTGAAGGACAATGGCCTGTCGCCGCTGCGGCTTGGCCGCGTCGTCCGCCGCGTCCACGAGATCGAGACCTACCGCATGATGGCGCTGCTGGCCCTGCCGCTGGCGCGCAAGGTGACGGGCGAACTGGCGGGCCTCGACCGCGCGCTCTCCAGGGTGACGGCCGACATGCTCTCGGCGCGCGAGAGCCACGAGGATGCGGAGCTGCTGACCTCGCTCAGCCGCATCGCGCGCGACGTGGAGGAAATTTCGAGCCGCACCAGCTATCGCTTTTCCGCCGCGCGCGCCTATGCCGCCCTCGTCGACAAGCGCATCGCGGAACTGGGCGAGGAGAAGGTGATGAGCTTCCAGCGCATCGGCGTCTTCCTCGACCGCCGCTTCTCGCCCGCCATGGCCACCTGCCAGGCGGTGAGCGACCGCATCAAGAGCCTGGCCGAGCGCAGCGAACGCGCCTCCAACCTGCTGCGCACCCGCGTCGACATCGCACTCGAGGCGCAGAACCAGCAGGTGCTGCAGTCGATGGAAAAACGAAGCCACCAGCAGCTGCGCCTGCAACAGACGGTCGAGGGCCTCTCCGTGGTGGCGATCAGCTATTATCTGATCGCCATTCTCTCGAAGCTGATCGAAGGTTTTGGCTCATACGCCCATGTGGAGACGAAGCTCGTCAGCATCATCATCATTCCGGTCGTGGTATTCCTGGTGTGGTACGGCATCAGAAGGCTCAGGAAGCATATTCTGAGTCCGGAAAAATGAGGTCCTTGCGCCTTGCTCCCGCTTCCGCTGCCGTGGAAGAAGATGCCCGCACACCACGCATGAGCCGGTGAGCGGCGCATCCGCCCTACAGCTTCGTCCACTTGCCGTTTTTGCCGGACGACCTCACGCAGGCCTCGATGAAGGCCATGCCGGCCACACCGTCGGCGATGCCGGGGAATGCGACGTCCTTGTCCGGCTTCCTGCCCGCCCGCTTCGCCTTGATGGCGCGCGCCACCTCCGTGTAGACGTTGGCGAATCCTTCGAGATAGCCCTCCGGGTGGCCCGGCGGCACGCGCGTCACCCGACCCGCGGCGGGGCCGGAGCCCGCGCCGCCGCGGGTGATCAGCCGCTTCGGCTCGCCGAAGGGCGTATGCCAGAGATAGTTGGGGTCCGCCTGCGCCCATTCGAGGCCGCCCCTGGCGCCATAGATGCGAAGCTTCAATCCGTTCTCGTTGCCCGGCGCCACCTGGCTGGCCCAGATCATGCCGCGCGCCCCATTGTTGAAGCGCAGCATCACATGCACGTTGTCGTCCAGAACGCGGCCCTTCACGAAGCTCGTCAGATCGGCCGAGAGTTCGTCCGCGCTGAGCCCCGAGACATCGCACATGAGCTGATAGGTGTGCGTTCCGATGTCGCCCACGCAGCCGCCCGAGCCTGAGCGCTTCGGGTCGGTGCGCCATTCGGCCTGCTTCTGGCCGGTTTTTTCGATCGCGGTTGTAAGCCAGTCCTGCGGATACTCGCCCTGCACGATGCGGATTTCACCGAGCTCGCCCGCCTTCACCATGGCCTTGGCCTGGCGGATCATCGGGTAGCCCGAATAATTGTGGGTGAGGGCGAAGATGATGTCCGGATGCCTGGCCAGCGCCTTCTCCAGCTGCTTCGCCTCCTTGAGGCTCAGCGCCAGCGGTTTGTCGCAGATGACGTGGATGCCCTGCTCGATGAAGGCGAGCGCCGCGGGCACGTGCACGTGGTTGGGTGTCACGATGGAGACGGCCTCGATGCCGTCTGCCCGCTTCGCCTCCGCCTTCGCCATTTCATGGAAGCCGACATAGATGCGGTCGGGCGCGAGCCCCAGTTCCGCGCCGGAGGCCCTGGCCTTCTTCGCGTCAGCCGAGAGGGCGCCGGCCAGGACTTCATACTGGTCGTCCATGCGGGCGGCGAGGCGGTGCACGGCGCCGATGAAGGCCCCCTGCCCGCCGCCCACCATGCCGAGCCGGATGCGGCCCGCGTTCGCGTCGCTGCGTCCCGATACCATGATGTTCTCCTCCGATCAGGCCAGGCCGAGCATGCGGCGGGCCTTGGTGGTGTCCGGCTTGCCGCCCGCGAAGTCGTCGAAGGACCTGGCGGTGGTCTTGATGATGTGGCTTTCGATGAAGGGCGCGCCTTCGGCCGCGCCCTGCCCGGCATCCTTGATGCAGCATTCCCATTCGAGCACCGCCCAGCTGTCGTAATTGTGGCCGGCGAGCTTGGAGAAGATGGCGCCGAAATCCACCTGCCCGTCGCCCAGCGAGCGGAAGCGCCCCGCGCGCTTGAGCCAGGGCTGGAATCCCGAATAGACGCCCTGCCGGCCCGTGGGGTTGAACTCGGCGTCCTTCACGTGGAAGGCGCAGATCCGCTCATGATAGATGTCGATGAAGTCGAGATAGTCGAGCTGCTGCAGCACGAAATGCGACGGGTCATAGTTGATCCGGGCCCGCGGATGATTGTCGAGGCGCTCGAGGAACATCTCGAAGGTGATGCCGTCAATCAGGTCCTCGCCGGGGTGGAGCTCGTAGCCCACATCGACGCCATGCCCGTCGAAGGTGTCGAGCAGCGGCTTCCAGCGCCGCGCGAGCTCGTCGAAGGCCTCCTCGATGAGGCCCGGCGGGCGCGGTGGCCAGGAATAGATGAACGGCCAGGCGAGCGCACCGGAGAAGGTGACGTGGCTGGTGAGGCCCATGTTTTGGGATGCTTTGGCGGCGAGCTTCACCTGCTCCTCGCCCCAGGCGCGACGGTCCTTCGGCTTGCCGTGGACCGCGGCGGGCGCGAAGGCGTCGAAGCCCTCGTCATAGGCCGGGTGCACGGCCACGAGCTGGCCCTGAAGGTGCGTCGACAGCTCGGTCACCTCGACGCCATTGGCGCGCGCGACACCCAGAACCTCGTCGGCATAGGTTTTGGACCCGGCGGCCTTCTTCAGGTCGAAGAGGCGGCCGTCCCAGCTGGGGATCTGCACGCCCTTGTAGCCGAGCGAGGCAGCCCATTTGGTGATCGAATCCCATGAGTTGAAGGGTGCTGCATCGCCCGCGAACTGGGCGAGGAAGATCGCGGGTCCCTTGATATCGGTCGGCATGTCGGGTCCTCCCTGGACTGATCAGATGTAAGAGTTGAGAAGCGCTTCGAGGCGCTCCTGCCTGCCGGAATTGGGTTGTGGGTCGAGGCCTTCGGCGAGCGCCCGCCCGGCAATCGACTCCAGCGTCTCCCTGCCTTCGAGCATGGCCTTGTTCCTGGGCTCGTTCCACTTGGCGTAGCGATCCGCCACGGCCTTGCCGAGCTTGCCATCCTCGAGGATGGTGGCGGCGATCAGCAGGCCGCGCGCGCAGGCATCCATCGAAGCCACATGCGCATGGAGAATGTCGTCCGGATCGATGGACTGGCGGCGGATCTTGGCGTCGAAGTTGAGGCCGCCCGTGGTGAAGCCGCCGGCCTTCAGGATTTCGAGGAAGGCCAGCGACATTTCGGGGATGTTCATGGCGAACTGGTCGGTGTCCCAGCCCGACTGATAGTCGCCGCGGTTGATGTCGATCGAGCCGAAGATGCCGAGCGCCGCGGCGAGCGCGATTTCGTGCTCGAAGGTGTGGCCGGCGAGGATCGCATGGTTCTGCTCGATGTTGACCTTCACGTCCTTCTGCAGGCCGAGCGCGGCGATCGTCGCGTGGACGGTGGCCACGTCATAGTCATACTGGTGCTTGGTCGGCTCCTTAGGCTTCGGCTCGATCAGAATCGGGCCCTTGAATCCGATCTTGTGCTTGTAGTCGACAACCATGGCGAGGAAGCGCTTGGCCTGCTCCAGCTCGCGGCCGATATCGGTGTTGAGCAGCGTCTCATAGCCTTCGCGACCGCCCCACATGACATAGTTGGCGCCATCGAGGTCCTTGGTCACGTCGAGGCAGTGCTTCACCTGGGCTGCGCAATAGGCGAAAACGTCCGGGTCCGGGTTGGTGGCCGCGCCCGCCATGAAGCGGCGGTTGGAGAACATGTTGGCGGTGCCCCAGAGAAGCTTCTTGTTCTTCGCCGCCATATTCTTCTCGAAGAGCTTGGCGATCTCCGTGACGTTGGCGTTGAACTCCTTCAGCGACTTGCCTTCGGGGGCGATGTCAAGGTCATGGAAGCAGAAAAAGTCGACGTTCAGCAGTTCGAGCGTCTCGAACATCAGGTCGGCCTTCATGCGGGCCGCAGCCATTTCATCCGGCATGTGGCGCCACGGGCGCTGGAAGGTGTCGCCGCCGAAGGGATCGCCGCCCGGCCAGCACAGCGTGTGCCAATAGGCGATGGCGAAGCGCAGGTGCTCGCGCATCGTCTTGCCCATCACCGCCTGGTCCGGATTATACCAGCGGAAGGCAATTTCGCTTCGGGCGTTGGCCCCCTCGTACCTGATCGGCTCCTTGATGGAATAGAAGGCGGACATCAGCGGTAAATCTCCTTGATGGCGGGATAGATCGACGCATAGCGGCGGTAATGCGCCTCGTAAGCGTCACGCGCCTTGGGTTCGGGCTTGATCGTGCGGGCGATTTTCGGCGCGGTGAGCACCTTGCGGAAGTCGGCGCCCGTGGCGGCGATCATGCCAAGGCGGGCCGCGCCGAAGGCGCCGCCGACGTCGCCCGCGGCGGGGAGATCGACCGGCACGCCCAGCACGGTGGCAATGATCTTGAGCCAGAGTTCGGACCTCGATCCGCCGCCGACGGCTGTAACGCGCGTCACCCCGGTGCCCGCATCCTTAAGCGCTTCAAGCGAATCGCGGAAGGCGAAGGCCACGGCATCGAGCGCCGCATGGGTGAGCGTCTTGTGGCCGCTCTCGTGGCCAAGCCCCATGATGAGGCCGCGGATTTGCGCATCGGCCACCGGCGTGCGCTCGCCCGAAAGATATGGCAGCATCAGCGCGGATGATGGTCCGGCGAGCTTGGAGCCGAGTGCGGCGGTGAGCTTCGGCGCGGGCTTGCCGAGGATCGCCGCCAGCCATTCGAGGCTCGCGGCGGCGGAGAGGATGACGCCCATCTGGTGCCAGGCGCCCGGCACTGCATGGCAGAAAGCGTGGACGGCGCGTCCGGCATTGGGGCGGAACGTGTCGTTCGAGACGAACATGACGCCCGATGTGCCGATGGAGACGAGGGCCGCGTTGTCGGTGACGGCGCCGATGCCGCAGGCCGCCGCGGCATTGTCGCCGCCGCCGCCCGCCACCACGGGCCGCTTCGGCATGCCCCACGACCTGGCGACCGCGGCCGTGAGGCGCCCCGTGGCATCGGTGCCTTCATGGAGCTTCGGCATCTGTTCGATGCTCATGCTGCCGGCGGCGAGCAGCTTCTCCGACCAGTCGCGCCTTGCGCAGTCGAGCCAGTAGGTGCCGGAGGAATCCGACATGTCGGAGGCGTATTCGCCGGTCATGCGGAAGCGGATATAGTCCTTGGGCAGCAGCACCTTGGCCACCGCCGAGAAGATCTTCGGCTCGTGCTTCTTCACCCAGAGCAGCTTCGGCGCGGTGAAGCCCGCGAGCGGAATGTTGCCGGAGATTTCCCGCGCGCGCGGCTCCGCCGTCTCGATGTCCACGCATTCGCGGAAGGAGCGCGCGTCGTTCCACAGGATGCAGGGGCGCAGCACCTTGCCATCCTTGCCGAGCAGCGTCGCGCCATGCTGCTGGCCGGAGAGGCCGATGCCTTCAACCGCCGCAATCGCCTTGGGCTTCAGCTTGCCGAGCGTCTTCACCACCGTGTTGCAGGCCTTCCACCAGTCCTCCGGGTTCTGCTCCGACCAGCCGGGCTCAGGGCGCGAGACCCTGACGGGCGCCGACGCGGTGGCGATGATCTTCTGCTTCGCGTCGATCAAGACGCCCTTCACGGAGGATGTGCCGAAGTCCAGTCCCAGATACATGCGCGGTCCTCCTAAGGTATATTGTCGCGGAGATGGATGCCGATGACACCATCGGCCAGCACCGCGGCGCTGCCGCGGACCGCCCGGCCGGCGGCTGCGAAGCCGACACCCGCCTCAGCCGCGGCATCCTGGATGGTGGCCTTGAGCATGGCCCATCAAAGCGCGGCGGCAAGTATCCGTCAATTCCCGGGAGGCGTCCGCCAGCCCGACAGCCTCTTGACCTGATAGCTCTCTAATCGACGGCCTTCACGGTGCCCTGGCGGTGGTCGCCGGAATAGACGTTGAAGCGGCCGATCTTGCGCTCTGCCGCATAGCGGCGGAGCATGGACCGGGTGGCCTCGTCAGGCAGCCGGTCCCACGGGATGTCCTCGAAACCGGCGAGCACGGTGCGGCCTCTTGCATGGAGCAGCGCCTCGCCGCGATAGTAGATGCACTGCTCGCGCGTGCCCGGTTTCTCGAAAACCGCGAAGAGGAAGCCGAGCGTGGCGTCAAGCCCCTCGCGCTGCAGAAGCTCGTGGAGCTGCGAGGCGCTGCCCGAATGGCCGTGGCGGCCCACCTCCGGAAGCGCCAGGCCGCTGGGGCGTGACGGGTCGGGCAGCAGCACGAGACGGTTGTCGTTCTCGAGGATCGCCCCCACCACGGTGCGGCTGGCGGAGGAGGCGGCATTCACGGCCGCCTGCTCGAGGCCCAGGGTGATGTAATGGCCGCGCGCATAACCCAGCGGGTTCGCATCCGAATAAGAGAAGGCTTCGACATGGCCCAACAGGATGATGTGATCGCCGGCGTCGATCGCCCGATAGCGGGCGCAGTCGAACCAGGCGGCGGAGCCCTCGATCAGCGGATTGCCGAAGGGGCCGGCGCGCCATCCGGTGGCCTCGAACTTGTCGGGGCGCCTCGAGGCGAAGAGCACGGAGGTGTCCTTCTGCGCCTCCGACAGGATGTTGACGGCGAAGCCACGGGCGGTGCGGAAGGTCTCCATGCTGGCCGCCTGCTTGCCAATGCAGATCATCAGGAGCGGCGGCTCCAGCGAGACGGAGGTGAAGCTGTTGGCGGTGAAGCCGCGGGGCTGGCCATCCGCCCCCGCCGTGGTCACGATGGTGACGCCGGTCATGAAGCTGCCGAAGGCGGAGCGGAGCTCCCGGTTGTCGAATGTGCTCAGGCGTTCGGCGAGGAAGGCGGCGATCTGGGCTTCGACATCGCCGGATGCGGCGGCAGCGCGGCCGCGCTGCAGCTGGCGGGCCAGGGCCTCGGCCTCCTGGCCGTGCACCTGCCCGGCGATGATGAGAACCGGGCAGAGCACGGGCGGCCCGCCATGCTCTGGCACCGCATCGAGCAGCACGATGCGGCGCACCCGGTGCGGATGGGCCGCCGCGACGCCAAGGGCAACGGCCGCGGCCGCCCCGTGCCCGATGATGTTGGCGGAGGCGATGCCGAGATCATCCAGCAGCCGCAAGACCTGTGCAACCGGATCGCCGGCGCCAAGTTCGGGCGCGATGACGCGAAAGGCGCCGGCAAGGCCCGCGCGCAGATGCGCGGAGCCGCCGCCGAGAAGCAGGGCGGCCTCACCCTCGCCCGACCCGCTGTAACGGCTGCCGCCGGTGCTGCGCTGTTCGGCCAAGATTGCCGGTCCTCAGGCCTTGACCTTCGCCCTGGCGCGTTCGGCGAGGAGGTTGGTGAGCCAGTCCGGGTCCATCTGCGGGACGGAGGAGAGGAGGAGCTCCGTATAGGCCGGGAAGGGCGGGTTCAGCACCTGCGTCTTGGGCCCCTGCTGCACCACCTTGCCGCGGTGCATGACCACGATCTCGTCCGAGATCGCCCGCACCGTGGCGATATCATGGGTGATGAAGAGGTAGGAGACGTTGGTGTCCTTCTGCAGTTTCATCAGCAGCGTCAGGATTTCCTCCTGCACGATCTGGTCGAGCGCCGAGGTCACCTCATCGCAGATGATGATGTCAGGCCCGGCGGCAAGCGCGCGGGCGATCGAGATGCGCTGCTTCTGGCCGCCGGAGAGTTCGCCCGGCAGGCGGTCGATGTAGCTCTCGTCGAGTTCGATCGAGTCGAGCAGCTCCGCCACCTTGCGGTCGCGCGCCGCACCCTTGACGGCGTGGTAGAACTCGAGCGGGCGGCCGAGAATGTCGCGGACCGTCTGCTTCGGGTTCAGCGAGGTGTCCGCCGACTGGTAGATCATCTGGATGCGGCGCAGCGTGTCCTTGTCGCGGTCCTTCAGCGCGCGCGGCAGGGGCTTGCCGTTGAACAGGATCTCGCCCCTGGCGGGCGGCAGCAGGCCGGTGATGGCGCGCGCCAGCGTCGACTTGCCGGAGCCCGACTCGCCCACCACGGCAACCGTGCGGCCGCGCGGCAGGCTGACGGTGACATTGTCGAGCACCTTGACCACGCCGGAATAACTCGCATCGACATTGCGCACGCTCAGCGTCACGTCATCGCTGATCGATTCTTCCTTGGCGAGCTTGCGCACGGCCCAGAGCGTCTTGGTGTAGTCCTCCCTGGGCTCCCGCAGCATCTCGCGCGTGGGGGCTTCCTCAACCTCGAGGCCGTGGCGCAGCACCATGATGCGGTCGGCCATCTGGGCCACCACCGCGAGGTCGTGGGTGATGTAGATCGCCGCGGTGTGGAACTCCTCGACGATGTTGCGCATCGCCGCCAGCACCTCGACCTGCGTGGTGACGTCCAGCGCCGTCGTCGGCTCGTCGAAGATGATGAGGTCAGGCCGGCAGGACATGGCCATCGCCGTCATGGCGCGCTGCAGCTGCCCGCCCGACACCTGGTGCGGATAGCGCTCGCCGATGGTCCGCGGATTTGGCAGCTGCAGGCGGCCATAAAGATCGATGGCGTCGGCCACCGCCTTGTCGCGCGTCATCAGCCCGTCGCGCACCGCTGTTTCGACCGTCTGGTCGATCAGCCTGTGGGCGGGGTTGAAGGAGGCCGCCGCACTCTGCGCCACATAGGCGATGCGGGCGCCCCACAGCTTCCGTTTCGCGTCTTCCGGGGCGGCACGCAGATCGATGCCGTCGAACATGATGGCGCCGTCTACGATGCGGCAGCCGGGCCTGGCGAAGCCCATGGCGGCAAGCCCGATCGTCGACTTGCCGGCCCCGGACTCGCCGATCAGCCCCAGCACCTCGCCGCGCTTCAGCGTGAGGTCCACCCCCTTGACGATGGGGTGCCACACGCCATCCGAATTGCCCTCGATCCTGAGGCCGCGGATTTCGAGAAGGGCCTCGCCCTTCACGCGTTGTCTGTTGTCACTTTTCATCGCGCAGACCGCTGGTCTTGTGGAGGAACCAGTCCACCACGAAATTGATCGCCACCGTCAGCAGCGCGATCGCCATGGCGGGGTAGAAGGGCGCCGGGATCCAGGGAAAGGTATGGACGGGGAAGGTGATGAGCGTCTTGCTCTCCGCCACCATGGAGCCCCAGTCGGCGGTGGGCGGCTGGATGCCCACGCCAAGGAAGGACAGTGCGGCAATGGTGAGGAAGACGAAGCAGAACCTGAGGCCGAACTCGGTGATGAGCACCGGCAGGATGTTGGGCAGCACTTCCTTGAAAATGATCCAGCCCATCTTCTCGCCGCGCAGCTTTGCGGCCTCGACATAGTCCATCACCACGACGTTCAGCGCCGTGGCGCGGGCGAGGCGGAACACGCGGGTCGAGTCAAGCAGCGCCAGGATGAGGATCAGGTTGAGGATGCTCTTGCCGGCCACCGCCAGCAGCATGAGCGCGAAGATCAGCACCGGGATCGCCAGGAAGGCATCGACGACGCGCGAGATCGCCTGGTCCAGCCAGCCGCGCTTCAGCGCGGTCAGCACGCCCAGCGTGCCGCCGATGGCGAAAGACAGAAGCGTGGTGAGGAAAGCGATGCCGATGGTGTTGCGCGCGCCATAGATGAGGCGCGAGAACAGGTCACGCCCGATCTGGTCCGTGCCGAGGAGGAACTGCTCGCTGGCGGGCTGATAGGCCCTGCCCACCACCTCGGCCTCGCCATAGGGCGCGAGCCAGGGGGCGAAGATGGCCGCCAGCACATAGATCACAATGACGATCATGCCGAACCAGGCGCTGATGGGCGCGGAGGCGAGCGTGCGCCGTGTGTTTTCCCACAGTGTACGGCGGGCGCGGACGGAGCGGAGTTGTGGGGCTTGCGCGGTCATTTGGGGTGCAGCAGCCGCGGGTTGGTGACGATCGACACGATATCGGCCGACAGGTTGAGCAGGATGTAGGTGGCCGCGAAGATCAGCGCGCAGGCCTGCACCACCGGCATGTTGCGGCTCGACACGGAGTCGACCATCAGCTGCCCGATGCCCGGATAGACGAAGACGACTTCAACCACGACGACGCCGACCACAAGATAGGCCAGGTTGAAGGCGATGACGGTGGCGATCGGCGCCCAGGCATTGGGCAGGGCGTGCTGGATGACCGCGTCGCGCTGCGACACACCCTTGAGGCGGGCCATTTCCATGTAGGGGCTGGACAACAGATTGATCAGCGCGGCCCTGGTCATGCGCATCATGTGGGCGACGATGACGAGGGTGAGGGTGATGGCGGGAAGCGCAGCGCGATAGATGTGCTCAAGGAAGGAGGTATCCTCGGACACGGTGGACAGCGACGGGAACCACCTCACCTTGATGGCCAAGAAGAACATCAGCAGATAGGCGATGAAGAACTCCGGCGTTGCGATGGTCGTCAGCGTCACGGCGTTGACGGCCCGGTCATACAGGCTGTTGCGGTAGAGCGCGGCCATGATGCCGAGGAACAGCGCGAGCGGCACGGCGATGACCGCCGTCATGATGGCGAGGAAGAAGGTGTTGTAGAGGCGCGGCGCGATGATGGCGGAAACGCTCTTCTTGATCGAGCCGCCGGCGCCGGCATAGGAATAGCCGAAATTGCCGTGGAGCACGTTCCAGATCCATTCAAGATAACGAATGGTTGCTGGCCGGTCGAGACCGAGTTCACGATTGAAGGCCGCCACCGTTTCCGGCGTGGCCCCTTGTCCGAGAATGGCTTGTGCAAAGCCACCAGGCAGCATTTCAAGGGACGCGAAGATCAAGACCGACACAACGAACAGCGTCAGCAATCCAAGTCCCAAGCGCTGCAGTACGGTTTTCAGAACCGGATGCATGCCTCTCCCCTCGCGCATGTTCCGTTCAGGCGGAATCGCCTGAATGAAAAGAACATACGCCAGATCAATATCTTGAGCATGATCTTATCGCAATAGCGTTTCCACTTTTGCGGATCATGCTCCGGATCAAAGGCTTGAGCATGATCTTGCCGCAAAACCGGTTCCACTTTTGCGGATCATGCTCCAGATCAAAGGCTTGAGCATGATCTTATCGCAAAAGCCGTTCCACTCTTGCGGATCATGCTCCAGGCGGCGCCCTACGAAAAGACCCCGTCAATCGCTTGACGGGGTCCAGTTCGGCGAAATTGACGGGTCAGGTCTGGCTTACGCCATCCACCAGCGCTCATACATGAAGCCGCCATCGTGGTCGAAGTCGGTGTTGAAGGCCTCATCGTGACCGATCGCGTTGCTCAGCGCGCCGACGTAATTGTTGAACATCAGCACCACCTGGCCGCCGTCGTCATGCACCAGCTGCTGGCACTCGGCATACATGGCCTGGCGCTTGGCTTCGTCCGTCTCGGCACGGGCCGCGACAAGCAGCTCGTTGAAGCGCGGGTTCTTCCAGCGCGTGTCGTTCCAGGCCGCACCGGCCGCCATGGAGATCGACAGGAACGCATCCGCCGTCGGGCGGCCGCCCCAGTAGCACTGGCACCAGGGCTTCTTGATCCAGACGTTGTCCCAGTAGCTGTCGTTCGGCTCGCGCACCACGTTGATCTCGATGCCCGCGGCCTTTGCCTGCTCGGCCATCAGCAAGGCTGCGTCGACACCGCCCGGGAAGGCCGCATCGGCCGCCGAGAGATCGACCTTGAGGTTTTCCATGCCGGCCTTCTTCAGCAGCGACTTCGCCCTGTCCGGGTCATAGGTATAGACCGGCTCGGGCTGGATTGCATATTTGAGGGAGGGCGCGAGCATGTTGTCGTTGCCGGGAGAGCCGTAGCCGTAGAGGATCTTGTCCACCAGCTCCTGGCGGTTGATCGCCCACTTGAGCGCCTGGCGCACCTCCAGCTTGTCGAAGGGCGCCTGGTCGACCAGCATCGGCGCCGAATAGAGCGCGGTGCCCGACACATTGTAGAGCGAGGTGTTCGGCGCGTTCTTCACGATATCGATGGTCTTGGGATCGGCCCGGTCGATGAACTGCACCTCGCCCGAGAGATAGGCGTTGGTGCGGGCCGCCACGTCGATGATCGACAGAACTTCGACCGCATCGAAATAGGTGGTGCCGAAATAGTTCGGATTGCGCTCGGCGGTCATCTTCACGCCGGGCTCGAAGGACTTGAGGATATAGGGACCGGCGCCGATGCCCTTCTCCCACTGGATCTTGCCGCCCTCGGAGGGATACATGGCAAGGTGGTAGTCCGAGACCAGATAGGGGAAGTCGGCGTTGCCGCCGCTCAGCTCGAACACCACGGTGTCCGGGCCGTCGGCTTTCACCGAGACGAGGTTCGACAGCACACCCTTGGCCGGCGACTTGGAGTCCGGCCCGATGTGATAGTTGATGGTGGCGACCACGTCATCGGCCGTCAGCGTCTTGCCATTGTGGAAGGTGATGCCCTTCTTGATCTTGAACACCCACTTCTTCGCGCCGTCCGACGGCTCGAAGCTTTCGGCGACATGCGGGACGACTTCGTTCTTCGTGCTGATATGGACGAGCGGCGCGCCCATCACGGACTTGCCCCAGGCGAAGGTGAAACCGTTGGACCAGGTGGCCGGGTCGAGCGAGTCGGTTGTCTGGCCGTGGCCCACGGCGGCCTTGAACGTGCCGCCCTTCTTGGGCTCGGCGCGTGCGGCGCGGGCGAACATTCCTTGCGCTGCGGCAAGCGTGACGCCCGAGGCCATCACGAAGTGGATGAAGTCGCGGCGCGACAGCTTGCCGAGGCCGACGGCCTTCTCGGCTGCTTTCAGTTTCATTTCGAATTCGGTCATGCGTCTCTCTCCTTAAGTGACCGCCAGTGATAGGTTTCGGGGGTGGCTCCGGGGCGCCGGAGACCGCATGGAAAAAGCGTCCCGCAGCCCGATGCCTTCGCCTCTCCCACGTCCGTTCTTCTTTATCCTTGGGGCTTCAGGCCCTATCCGCGCGAGCCTGTCACGGGGATTTGCGTCCGTCAATCAGAGTTGCACAGGGCGGTGGTGAATACTACTAACGATTTGGACAGGTTTTGGGCGAAAAACGACGTTCTTTCCGTCAGGTCGCCAGGTCTTCCGGCTTCACCGTGTAGGTGGTGGAACAAAACTCGCAGGTGACGGCGATTTTCCCGTCCGTCACCATGTCGGTGCGGTCCTCTGCCGGGAAGCGCGCCAGCATCCTCACGATGCCCTCCTGCGAACAGCTGCAATAGCGCTCCAGATGTGTCGCAGGGTAAGCCGTCACGCCATCTTCGTGATAGAGGCGGTAGAGCAACTGTTCCGCTCCGAGCTGCGGGTCAAGCAGCTCATGCGCCTCCACCGTGTCGAGCAGCAGCCGCGCCCTCACCCAGTCATCGTTTTCTTGCGGTGCAATATCGGTGCCCTCCGGCGCATCGCCGGAATGGGTGGGGAGAGGACTGGAGCCCCCGCCGCGCGGCAAGTGCTGCACCATGATGGCGCCGGCCCGCCAGGCCTCGCCTTTGGCACCGCGCTGGATGAGGGGGCCCGCCGCCATGCGGATGCGGGTGGGGATCTGCTCGGACTTCTCGAAATAGCTGTGGGCCACTGCGGTGAGGTCTCCCCCGTCGAGCGGCACGATGCCCTGATAGCGCTCCATGTCCGGCCCCTGGTCCACCGTCATGGCGAGATAGCCGGCGCCGAGGAGCCCGGCCTCGGTTGGGGTCTTGAGCGCCGCCACGCGCGCCGCGTCGAAGCGGGCATAGCCCCTGATCTTGCCGGGGGCGATATAGTCGGCGACGATCATGTCCACCGGGCCATCGGTCTTGGTCTGCAGGATGAACTTGCCGTCGAACTTCAGCATGGCGCCGAGGATGACCGCCAGCGCCACAGCTTCAGCCAGCAATGCGGAGACGGGTGCGGGATAGGCATGGCGGTGCAGGATGTCGTCGACCGCGGGTCCGAGGCGCACCAGCCTGCCGCGCACGCCCAGGGGTTTCACCTCGAAAGGCAGCGCCAGGTCGCCGGCGGCAAGCGCAGCCATATCGGCCATCATGCCCCCAGGCAGTGCAGCAGGATCGACTTCTGCACATGGAGGCGGTTTTCCGCCTCATCCCAGATCAGCGAATTCCGCGAGTCCATCACCTCGTCCGTCACCTCCTCGCCGCGATGGGCGGGCAGGCAGTGCATGAATTTGGCATTGGGCTTCGCCAGCCCCATCAGCGCGCCATTGACCTGATAGGGCTTGAGCAGATTGTGCCGCGTCTCGCCATCGGTGTCGTGCATCGACACCCAGGCATCGGTGATCACGCAGTCCGCCCCTTCCACCGCTTCCTCAGGAGACGTCATCAGGGAGACGTCGGCACCCTGCGCCCTGGCCCAGGCCATCACCTCGGGCACAGGGGCCAGTTCCTCCGGCGCGCCGATCCTCAGCCTGCCGCCCATGCGGCCCACCGCCTGGATCCACGAGGCGGCGACATTGTTGCCGTCGCCCACCCAGCTCACGGTGAGATTCCTCAAAGGCCCCAGATGTTCCTCGAGCGTCATCACGTCGGCCATCACCTGGCAGGGGTGGGTGAGGTTGGTGAGGCCGTTGATCACCGGAACGGCGGCCGCCGCGGCAAGTTCCGTGAGGTGCGAATGCCTCGCCGCGCGGATCATGATGGCATCGACATAGCGGGAGAGAACGCGCGCCGTGTCGGCGATGGTCTCGCCGCGGCCGAGCTGCATGTCGTTCGAGGACAGCACGAGGGTCTCGCCGCCGAGCTGGCGCATGCCGACCTCGAAGGACACGCGCGTGCGCGTCGAGGGCCGCTCGAAGATGAGGGCCAGCATCCGGCCCCTCAGCGGCTCGTCCGTCTCGCGCTGGCCCCTGGGGCGCCCTTTGCGCGCATCCTTCATGGCGCGCGCCGCGGCGATGATGCCGTTCAGCGCTGATGCGTCAAGATCGGCGATATCGAGAAAATGCTTCGGAGAACTCATGGGAACCGTCATGGGAGTGAAAGGTCAGGCCGTGGCTTCGAGCGCCTTGCAGGCGCGGTCGAGCTTGTCCATGGCTTCGGCGATGTCCGCGTCGGTGACGATGAGCGGCGGCAGCAGGCGCACCACATTGTCGCCCGCGCCGATGGTGAGGAGGCGCTGGTCGAGCGCCGCCGCCTGGAGGGCGGTGTTGGGCGCCTTGCACTTGATGCCCATCATCAGTCCCTGGCCGCGAATGTCCTCGATGATCGCCGGGTGGGAATCCTTCAGCGCGGCGAGCTTCTGCTTCAGCGTAAGGGCGCGCTGCTGCACGCCTGCGAGGAAGCCCTCCGCAAGGATCACATCGAGCACGGCATTGGCCACCGCCGTGGCCAGCGGATTGCCGCCGAAGGTCGAGCCATGGGTGCCCGCGGTCATGCCGACAGCGGCCTTTTCGGTGGCGAGGCAGGCGCCGATGGGAAAGCCGCCGCCGATGCCCTTGGCGATGGCCATGATGTCCGGCGTGACGCCCGCCCATTCATGGGCAAAGAGCTTGCCGGTGCGCCCCACGCCCGTCTGCACCTCGTCGAAGATCAGCAGCAGGCCGTGTTCGTCGCACAGCGCGCGCAGGCCCCTGAGGCACTGCGGCGGCACCGGGCGGATGCCGCCCTCGCCCTGCACGGGTTCGATGAGGATGCCGGCCGTCTCGGGCCCGATCGCCGCTTTCAGCGCCTCATGGTCGCCGAAGGGCGCCTGGTCGAAGCCCTCGACCTTGGGGCCGAAGCCCTCAAGATATTTGGCCTGGCCGCCGGCCGCGATGGTGGCCAGTGTCCGGCCATGGAAGGCGCCCTCGAAGGTGATGAGGCGACAGCGCTCCGGGTGGCCCGTGGCGGACTGGTGCTTGCGCGCCATCTTGATCGCGCATTCGAGCGCCTCCGCGCCGGAATTGGTGAAGAACACCGTGTTGGCGAAGCTGTTCTCGATCAGCCGTTGGGCAAGCTTCTCCTGCCCCGGCATCTGATAGAGGTTTGAGGTGTGCCAGATCTTTTTGGCCTGGTCGGTAAGCGCTTCCACCAGGTGCGGATGGGCATGGCCGCAGCTGGTCACTGCAACGCCCGCGCCGAAATCGAGGTAGGCCTCGCCCTCGGGCGTGAAGACGCGCGCGCCCTCGCCCCTGTCGAAGGCAACCTTCGCACGGGCATAGGTGGGGAGAACGGGCGTGATCATGGCAGAACCCTGATATTGAAATCAAAAGACGCCCGCCGTGTTGGGTGGGCGCCTCGCCGCAGAAAGCTTATAATTCCAAGGCCGCGCGGGGTCAATGACGCCGGGACGGCTGGATGATTCACGCCGTTCAGGGCGTGATTCACGGTTGTCCACACTGAGTCAAAACAGCGCAGGGACAGCCGATTCCTGCCCCTGATAAGGTTTGGTTAAGCAAGGCGCCTGGCACGGAAACTGGGGAAAACGGGTTCGATTCCGGCGCGGAAGGTTGCGGGTGAACCACCGCATATTGTAGGGTTGCCGCCATCAGCTACGAGATGTAGCGGCTAACGGTCAGTTTGGTGAATGAACACGCCGGAACGGAGCAGATCCGGCGAAGAACGGGGGATTCCGTTGTCGGCACAGCATGAAATCAATCTTGGAGGGGCGAAATTGTCCTGGACTGATGAGCGCGTTGAACTTCTGAAGAAACTCTGGACGGAGGGCCTGAGCGCCAGCCAGATCGCCGGCCGCCTCGGCAATGGCGTCACCCGCAATGCGGTGATCGGCAAGGTGCACCGCCTCAATCTGTCGGGCCGGGTGCAGCAGCAGCGCGTCACCGCCCCCCGCGAACCCCGGAAGCAGCGCGAGCCCAGCCTTCCTCCGCGCGCCGGAAGCTCGATGCCCAGCATGCCCACCGCCGGCTCCGCGGCGCTGAAGCCGACGATGCGGGCCGAGACCCATATTCGCCCGGCGGCGATCCCCGAGCCGCAGCCGCTGCGCCTCGTCGATCTGCCGAAGGACGGGCGGGTTACGATACTGCACCTCTCCGACAAGACCTGCAAATGGCCGATCGGCGATCCGGGATCGGAAGAATTCTGCTTCTGCGGACACGGCCCCCGCGAAGGCTCGCCCTACTGCGAATACCACGCCAGGCTCGCCTACCAGCCTATGCAGGACCGGCGGAACCGCAAGGTGAATTTCGGATGAGACGACTGCTCATCACGTTCATCATGCCCGGGCGCGTCCCGGGCATCTTTTTTGGGGCGTCAACCATGTCCCCGGTCCAAACAACAAGCCCGGCGATGATGAAGAGGGTGCGGTGGCCGTTGGCCTAGTTCGTCCGCCCGAACCTCTCGTCGAAGGAATAGCCCATCCCGCGCACGGTGCGGATCGGGTCCATCTCGCGGCCGCGGCTGAGCGACTTTCTCAGACGGCCGACATGCACATCGACCGTGCGCTCGTCGACATAGACGTCATGACCCCACACCGTGTCGAGCAATTGCGCGCGGGAATAGACGCGGCCGGGGTTCCTCATCAGGTGTTCGAGCAGCTTGAACTCGGTGGGCGACAGGTTCACGTCGCGCGTCGCGCGGGTCACCCGCCTCGTCTTGCGGTCGAGCGAGAGATCGCCCGCCTTCAGCTGGTCGGCCACCGCATCGGGGTTCACCCGGCGCAGGATGGTTCGGATGCGGGCGAGCAGCTCCGGCACCGAGAAGGGCTTCACCATGTAGTCGTCAGCGCCGGTGGCGAGGCCGCGCACGCGCTCCGCCTCCTCGCTGCGCGCCGTGAGCATGATGATGGGAATGTCGCGCGTCTCGGGCTTGGCGCGCAGCAGGCGGCAGACCTCGATTCCCGATATCCCCGGCAGCATCCAGTCCAGCACGAT
The DNA here is from genome assembly GCF_020252405.1 of Aestuariivirga sp. Lineage (GTDB taxonomy): Bacteria > Pseudomonadota > Alphaproteobacteria > Rhizobiales > Aestuariivirgaceae > Aestuariivirga. Next base: position 51,946 of record NZ_JADCDA010000001.1, on the reverse strand, counting down.
GAGGTCGGGCCGCTCGCCGGCGACGAGCTGCGCCACCTCCTCGCCTTCCGCCGTGTGGCGCACGCGATAACCTTCCGATTCCAGATTATAGCTGAGCAAAATCTGAATCGGTTCCTCGTCTTCGACAACAAGGATCGAAACGCTCATCTGTCTTCCGATCCCTCGAGGTCGATGCGCATGGCGGCGGTCACGTCCTTCTTCGGGCGGCCCTCGCCCAGCGGCTTGCCATGGACAAGATAGTGGATGTTCTCGGCGATGTTCGTCGCATGGTCACCGATGCGCTCCATGTTCTTGGCGCCGAACAGGAGATGCGTGCACAGCGAAATGTTGCGCGGGTCCTCCATCATGTAAGTAAGCAGCTCGCGGAAGATCGAATTGTACAGCGCGTCGAGCTCCTCATCGGAGCGCCACACCTCCATCGCCATGCCGGCGTCGGAGTGCGAATAGGCGTCGAGGATGTTCTTGAGCTCCACCTGGGCGAGACGGCCCATGCGGGTGACGCCCGCCATGAGCTTCCTCGGCAGCTGGTCCGACAAGGCATGGGTGCGCTTGGCGGTGTTCTTGGCGAGGTCGCCGATGCGCTCGAGGTCGGACGATACGCGGATCGCCACCATGATTTCGCGCAGGTCGCGCGCCACGGGCTGGCGCCGGGCGATGGTGAGGATCGCCTTCTCCTCGATCTGGTGCTCAAGCACATCGACACGCTCGTCGATCTGGATCACGCGGTCGGCGAGCGCGGTGTCGCGCCGCGTCAGCGCGTCAATGGCGTCGTCAAGCTGCTGTTCGACGAGGCCGCCCATCTGGGCGAGCATGGTCTTGAGCTGGCTCAGGTCGTCGTCATAGGACTTGACGGTGTGATCGGTCATGTCTTGATCTCCCAAGGGCTCAGCCGAAGCGGCCCGTGATGTAGTCCTGAGTGCGCTTTTCCTGCGGCGCGGTGAACATCTCGTCGGTGTCGCCATATTCCACCAGCGTGCCGAGGTGGAAGAAGGCCGTGAGCTGCGAGACGCGGGCTGCCTGCTGCATGGAGTGGGTGACGATGACGATGCAGTAATTCTGGCGGAGCTCGTCGATGAGTTCCTCGATCCGGGCCGTGGCGATGGGGTCGAGCGCCGAGCACGGCTCGTCCATCAGGATCACCTCGGGGTTGACCGCAATGGCGCGGGCGATGCACAGGCGCTGCTGCTGGCCGCCGGAGAGGCCCGTGCCCGGCTGGGCAAGCCGGTCCTTCGCCTCTTCCCAGAGGCCCGCCTTGCGCAGACTCTGCTCGACGATCGTGTCAAGCTCGGTCTTGCCGGCGGCGAGCCCGTGGATGCGCGGGCCATAGGCCACGTTCTCGTAGATCGACTTGGGGAAGGGATTGGGCTTCTGGAACACCATGCCCACCTTGGCGCGCAGCTGCACGACGTCGATCTTGGGATCGTAGATGTCGTGCTTGTCGACATCGATGAGGCCCGTCACGCGGCAGGTGGGGATGGTATCGTTCATGCGGTTGATGCAGCGCAGGAAGGTGGACTTGCCGCAGCCCGAAGGCCCGATGAAGGCCGAGACGGAGCGGTCCGGAATGTCGATCGACAGGCTCTTGATGGCTTGCTTGTCGCCGTAATACACATCGACGCCGCGTGCCGTGACCTTGAACTGGCCGCTGGCGAGCGCCTTGGGCTTTTCGGGGGTGACGAGGGTCTGGTGGGGGACGGGGGCGTTCATGATGTTTATCCTTACCAGCGGCGCTCGAAGCGCTTGCGGAGATAGATGGCGGCGGCGTTGAGGGCGAAAAGCACGACGAGCAGCACGATGATGGCGGCCGCCGTCTTGGACCTGAAGGCCAGTTCCGGCAGGTCCGACCACAGGAACACCTGAACCGGCAGCACGGTGGCCGCGCTGGTGAAGCCCGAGGGGATGTCGGCGATGAAGGCGACCATGCCGATCATCAGGAGTGGCGCGGTTTCGCCGAAGGCGCGGGCGAGACCCAGAATGGTGCCGGTCATGATGCCGGGCAGCGCCAGGGGCAGCACATGCTGGAACACCGCCTGCTGCTTCGAGGCGCCGACGCCCAGCGCGGCTTCGGTGATCGACGGCGGCACGGCTTTGAGCGCCGCACGCGAGGCGATGATGATGGTGGGGAGCACGAGGAGCGCCAGCACCAGGCCGCCAACCAGCGGCGCCGAGCGCGGCAGGCCGAAGAAGTTGAGGAACACCGCAAGTCCCAGAAGGCCGAAGATGATCGAGGGCACGGCCGCGAGATTGTTGATGTTGACCTCGATCACATCCGTCCATTTGTTCTTGGGGGCGAACTCCTCGAGATAGATCGCCGCGGCGATGCCCAGCGGCAACGCCAGCGCGATCGCCACCAGAACGGTCAGGAGCGAGCCGACCAATGCGCCGCGGATGCCCGCCAGTTCAGGCTCGCGCGAGTCGCCCGCCTCGAAGAAGCGCCATGAGAAACTGTTCTCGATGCGGCCTTCCTGTTTCAGCTCGTCGAGCCAGAGCGCCTGGTTGTCATTGATGCGGCGGTTCGATTCCGGCACGGAGAAGCTGACGATGTCCCACTGGCCGGGACCGACGGTGGTGACGGCGGGGTCAGTCGCCAGCACCGGCACGGCCTTCAGGTAGCCGTTCTCGACACCGGTGACGCGCAAGGCGCCGCCCTTGAAGCGCACCACGTCACGCGGCGCGAGGCCCAGCTCCTTCTCGGCCTCCTCGCCCGTCTTGTCGCCGGTGAGGACAAAGCCCTCCTCGCCGTCAAGCCTGGCGATGTGCAGCGCCGCCGTGCCGGGGGCGACGGTCTGACTGGTGAGCATTCCTTTCAGGAACATGTCGGCGTCGGCGCTGAGCAGCACGGGCACGGTGACGGTTTTGCCGATGATCGAGGGATCGGCGACGACCATGCCGCGCAAGGCGTCCGCGCCGCCGCTGGAGAGGAGTGCGGTGAGCGCCCTCTGATTGGTCCGGCCCTCGACCGCCGGGAACTCGGCGCGGAAGGCCTCCTTGATCATCTTGTCATAGTTGCCGCCCACCGGATTGTTGGGATCGACCTCGGCGGGATCGACCTTCACGTCGAGCTCGACACTCGTTTCGTGGAAGGCGGGAATACCCTTGATGACGGTGTCGGTCAGCAGGATCGCCAGGAACAGCGCGGTAAGCGCCAGCGCCGTCGCGCCATAAAAGCGGAAGCGGCGTTCGGCGGCGTAGCGCTTGGCGACCAGATCGTTCCGAACCTCAGTCATACTGTTCCCGGTATTTTTGCACAATGCGCAGTGCGATGTAATTGAGGATGAGAGTGAAGAAGAACAGCACGAAGCCGAGCGCAAAGGCCGACAGCGTCTTGGGCGAATCGAATTCCTGGTCGCCCACGAGCAGCGTGGCGATCTGCACCGTGATGGTGGTGACGGCGGCGAGCGGATTGGCCGTCAGGTTGGCGGCGAGCCCCGCCGCCATGACCACGATCATGGTTTCGCCCACGGCGCGCGAAATGGCCAGCATGAAGGCGGAAACGATGCCGGGAAGCGCCGCGGGCAACACCACTTTCTTGATGGTTTCGGATTTCGTGGCCCCCATGGCATAGGACCCGTCACGCAGCGACTGCGGCACCGCGTTGATGATGTCGTCCGAAAGGGACGAGATCAGCGGCACGATCATCATGCCCATGACGAGGCCGGCGGCGAGGGCGGATTCGGAGGCGACCGAGAGCCCCATGGCCTCGCCCGAGCCGCGGATCAGCGGGGCCACCGTCAGCGCGGCGAAGAAGCCCAGCACCACGGTGGGAATGCCGGCGAGAATTTCGAGGATCGGCTTCAGCGCGCCCCGCAGGCGCGGCGTGGCATATTCCGCCATGTAGATGGCCGAGAGCAGGCCGAGCGGACCGGCCACCACGATGGCGATCGCGGTGATCAGCAGCGTGCCGGCGAGCAGGGGAATGAGACCGAAGGACGGCGGCGTGCCGGTGGGCGACCAATGCGTGCCAAACAGGAATTCGATGGGCGATACCGAGCGGAAAAAAATCACCGATTCGAACAGCACCGAAAAAACGATGCCGATGGTGGTGAGGATGGCCACAGCCGAGCAGCAGATAAGCACCACCAGCACGATGCGCTCGAAACTGTTGCGGGCGCGGAAGTCGGGCGAGCTCATCGAATAGAGCGGAGCCGCGCCAATGGCGCCGCCAATGACGGCTGCCACGGGCATGAAGGCCGACTGCGCGCCAACGATCAGAGCCCCGGCAATGGCCAGCGCCAGGCCGCCGATCATGGCCCCGGCGGCGGCGAAGAGTCCGTGATAGGAGGGAAGCGAATGAAGCCTGGCGCCGCCTGTGGCGGCGAGGCCTGCGGCGCGCGCACGACCGGCCCAATAGGCGATGGCGGCCATCAGCACGATCAGCAGCACGGTCCACAGGAACATTGCGCGCTCCACACTAGCGGGAAAAACAAAGAACAGGGGGCCGGTTCATCCGCGGTCCCCCTGATCCCTCACTTATGCAGTTACTTGACGTCTGCCGCCGTGAGAACGGTCATGTTCTTGGCAACTGCACGGGTCTTGTCGGCTTCGGCGCCCGGAAGGGTCACCAGGCCCTTGGCCGCGAGATAGCCATCCGGGCCGATCGCCTTGTCGGAGACATATTCGGCGATGAACTCGACGATGCCGGGGATTTTGCCCACGTGCTGGTTCTTCGCATAAATGAACAGCGGGCGCGACAACTTGTAGGAACCGTCGGCGATGGTCTCGTAGGTGGCCTGCACGCCGTCGATCGGAATGTCCACGATGGCGTTGGCATTCTGCTCGACGAAGGAGAAACCGAAGATGCCGAGCGCGGCCGGGTTGGCGACCAGCTTCTGGACGATCAGGTTGTCGTTCTCGCCGGCTTCGACATAGGCGCCATCCTCGCGGATCGACTTCCACACCGCCTCGAAAGCCTTGGCGTCAGACTTCTTGAGGTCAGCCATGGCGGGGATCTTGAGGGCGCCCGCCTCGAGGGCCAGTTCGGCGAAGCTGTCACGCGTGCCGGAGGTGGGCGGCGGACCCAGAACTTCGATCTTCACATCGGGAAGCGACGCATCGACGTCCTTCCAGGTCTTGTTGGGATTGGGGATAAGCTTGCCATCCTTGTCGGGGATGTTCTTGGCCAGCGCCCTGAACAGCTGCTCCTTGGTGAGGGACAGCGGCTTCGCGTCCTTGGACTGGGCGACGGACAGGCCGTCGAAGCCGATCTCAAGCTCGACGATCTCGGTGACGCCGTTCTTCACGCAGGTTTCGAACTCCGCCTTCTTGATGGGGCGCGAGGCATTGGCAAAATCGGGCTTGTCCTCGCCCAGGCCGGCGCAGAACAGCTTAAGGCCGCCGCCGGTGCCGGTCGCTTCGACCACCGGCGTCTTCATGCCGCTGGTCTTGCCGAACTGTTCGGCCACTGCGGTGGTGAAGGGATAAACGGTGGACGACCCGACGATGCGGATCTGGTCGCGCGCCGCAAGGGCCGGCACGGCAGTGAGCGCCACGAGGCTGGCGGTCAAGAGGATACGTTTCATATTACTTCTACTCCTGTCTGAGGGCCGCCGCACACTAGGAGTGCCACAAAACGCTTATGTGACGGTAAAATTACATAAATCTGACGACTTAAACTACTGTATATTAATCACATAATTCCGTCACCCCGGCTTTTGCCAGGATGACGGTCAGTGGGCGGGGCACTCAGCCGGCTTTCACCGGCAGCCGCATCGTGAAGGTGCTGCCCTTGCCCAGTTCGGAGGCGATGACCAGCCGGCCGCGGTGGCGGTTGACGATATGCTTGACGATGGCGAGGCCGAGCCCGGTGCCGCCGCGCGAGCGGCTGTCCTGGGCGTTGACGCGATAGAAGCGTTCGGTGAGGCGCGGGATATGCTGCTCGGCAATTCCCGGGCCATAATCGCGCACGCTGACATCGGCCCACCCGGCATCACTGCGCACAATGATCTCAACCAGCTTGCCGGTGCTTCCATATTTCAGGGCATTCTCGGCGAGGTTCTGCAGCACCTGCACGAGTTCGTCGCGCGAGCCTGTCACCACCGCCGGACCATCGCTTGCCAGCTTCAGCTCGCACTCGAGCTCCCTTGCCATGCCGGAGAACACATCGCGAACATGGGCTGCCACCCGGTTGAGGTCCACCTCGCCCGAGGGCCGCACATGCTCGTTCATCTCGATGCGCGACAGCGACAGGAGATCGTCGATCAGGCGGCGCATGCGCTCCGACTGGCTCTTCATCAGGCCCAGAAACTTGTCCTGCGCCCTGGGGTCCGTCCTGGCGGGACCCTGGATGGTTTCGAGAAAGCCCGACAGTGCAGTCAGCGGTGTTCTCAGCTCATGGCTGGCATTGGCGACGAAATCGGCGCGCATGCGCTCGATCTGCTGTTCGCGCGTCAGGTCGCGCAGCGTGATGAGCGCGCCCTTGCCCGCGCCCAGGCAGGAAATATGGGCGCGGAACGCGCGCGGCACCGGCACGCGGATTTCATAATCGACGCTGGCGCTGCCCGCACCCGAGGTTGTCTCGGCGACGGCCTCCAGCACGTCGGGCGCGCGCAACGTGGCGGAGAGGTGGCGGCCCGCGGGATCGGCCTCAAGCAGTTCCACCGCCTGCTCGTTGGCCAGCCTCACCACGCCCTGCGCATCCACCACCAGGGCCGGGTCCGGCATGGCGTGGACGAGGTCGGCAGGCTGCGGCACGGTGTTTGGCATTGCGCTTCATATACGGATGAACGGAGGAAACAGATGCATGGGCGCAGCATTGCAGCCCGGTATGACGGATCGATTGCCGGGCGACCGGCATTTCAGCCGTACTGGCAGCCGGGCAACACGCAGAGCATTTCGTAAAGGAAGTTCGCGCCGATCAGCGCCGTGTTGCCGGCGGGATCGAGCGGCGGGGAAACTTCCACGAGGTCGCCGCCCACCAGATTGAGGCCGCGGCAGCCGCGGATGATCTCAAGCGCCTGCCAGGTCGAAAGGCCGCCCACCTCCACCGTGCCGGTGCCGGGCGCGAAGGCCGGGTCCAGGCTGTCAATGTCATAAGTGAGATAGACCGGGTGGTTGCCGATCCTGGCGCGCACCTGCTGCATCAGCGGCGCCAATGATTTGTACCAGCACTCTTCCGCGGTCACCACGGTGAAGCCCCGGTTCCTGGTCCAGTCGAAATCGTCCGGCGAATAGCCCGAGCCGCGCAGGCCGATCTGAAAAGACTTGTCGCAGGCCAGAAGGTTTTCCTCCACGGCGCGGCGGAAGGGCGTGCCGTGGGCGATCTTCTCGCCGAACATCTCGTCATTGACGTCGGCATGGGCATCGACATGGATCAGCGCCACCGGCCCGTGCTTCCTCTTCATGGCGCGCAGGATGGGAAGCGTCAGCGTGTGATCGCCACCCAGGGTCAGCGGCTTGCAGTTCTCGCCAAGGATCGCGTCATAGGCCTTTTCGATGATCCCCACCGTTTTCTTGAGGTCGAAGGTGTTGATCGCCACATCGCCGATGTCCGCCACCTGGAAGGACTCGAAGGGTTTGGCCCTGGTCGCCATGTTGTAGGGGCGGATCATGCAGGACTCGGCCCTGATCTGCCGGGGTCCGTGGCGCGTGCCGGAGCGGTTCGAAGACCCGATGTCGATCGGCACGCCGATGAAGCACACGTCGAGGCCACTGGCGGTCGCCTGCGTGGGCAGCCGCATCATGGTGGCGGGTCCGGCAAAGCGCGGCATGTCATTGCCGCCGAGCGGCTGGTTGAAGTCAGGCATTGTTGCTCCCCTTTCCTGGGTAAGCCATGATAGGGCGGCCCGGGGCGGAAGGAAATCCGCCTGGCCTGCAGGGCTTCCCCGCGCTCCAACGGAGCCCGTCACCCATCCCGCGCCCGTTCATCTTGCTTTCGATGGGCGAGCTTGTAACGTGGCCGGAGGCCCGCACCCGCGCCGGGCGCCACACAGCGAAACATCTTGGACGCGACCGAACAGAAATATGCCTGGCTGGAAGACCCCGGCATCCGCGATTTCCTGATCGCCGGCGAGTGCTTCTATCCGCCCGATGCGGCGCGCTTCACCATGGCGGAGCAACGCGCCTTCTATGACCGTTACTGCGCCCATTTCAGACAGCCGCGCCCGCCGGGCGTGACGGCGGAAGACCGGCGCTATGGCGGCGTTGCCTGCCGACACTACCGGCTCGATGGTACCACCGATGCGCCGCTGCTGCTTTACCTCCATGGCGGCGGCTTCGTGGTGGGCGGGCTCGACAGCCATGACGACATCTGCGCCGAGCTTTGCGCCGCCGCGCGGATCGACGTGGTGGCGGTGGATTATCGCCTCGCCCCGGAGCACCCCTTCCCCGCCGCCTTCGATGACTGCTGGGCGGCGCTGAAGGCCTTGGCCCGCGCCCATGCGGAGATCATCGTGGGCGGCGACTCCGCGGGGGGCAATCTTGCCGCGGCGCTGGCCCTCAAGGCGCGTGACGAGCAGGCGCCGCGGCTCAAGGGCCAGGTGCTGATCTACCCAGGCCTCGGCGGCGACATGAGCAAGGGCTCCTACGTCAGCCAGGCCAATGCGCCGGGGCTTTCCACCGCCGACGTCCGGTATTACCGCGACACCTACCGGGGCGGCGGATCGAAATTCGCCGAGCCCCTGCGCGAGACCGACTACCGCGGGCTGGCGCCGGCCTTCCTCGTAGCCGCGGCGCTCGATCCGCTGCATGACGACTGCTTCGACTATGCGGCGGCCTTGCGCGCGGCTGGGGTCCATGCGGATGTGCGGGAGGAACCGCTGCTCGTCCACGCTTTTCTCCGTGCACGGAGCATGAGCGCTCCGGCGCGCGCCGGTTTCGAAGCCATCGCGCTCGCCTGCGCCAGCCTCGCGCATCGCGGTCGCCTTCCCCCCGAGAGGACCTGAATGACCATCGCGACGCGTACCGACCTTCCCTGCCGGGTGACGGCAATCGAGAACCTGTGGATCCCGCTCTCCGATGGCACGAAGCTCGCCGCGCGGGTGTGGATGCCGGAGGGTGCGGAGGAGACGCCTTTGCCCGCGCTGCTCGAATACCTGCCCTACCGCAAGCGTGACGGCACCCATGTGCGCGATGCGCTGACGCACCCCTATTTCGCCGGCCACGGCTATGTCTGCGTCCGCGTCGACATGCGGGGCAACGGCGACTCGGACGGGCTGATGCTCGACGAATATGCCGAGCAGGAGCAGAACGACGCGGTCGAGGTGATCGGCTGGCTCTCCCACCAGCCCTGGTGCAATGGCAAGGTCGGCATGTTCGGCATTTCCTGGGGCGGTTTCAACGCGCTGCAGGTGGCCGCGCTGAAGCCCCCCGCCCTGAAGGCCATCGTCACCATCTGTTCGACCGACGACCGCTATGAGGACGACGTCCATTACAAGGGCGGCACGGTGCTGAACGAGATGCTGGGCTGGGCCGCCACCATGCTGGCCTATTCCTCCCGCCCGCCGGACCCGATGATCGTGGGCGAGCGCTGGCGCGGGATGTGGATGGAGCGGCTGGAGAACGAGCCCTTCCTCGTCATTCCCTGGCTCTCCCATCCGCACCGCGACGCATACTGGAAGCACGGCTCCGTCTGCGAGGACTATGCCGCGATCGAGGCGCCCACGCTGGTGGTGGGGGGCTGGAACGACGCCTATTCCAACGCCGTGCCCCGGCTGATGAAGGGCCTGCGCACCACACGGAAGGCGATCATCGGACCCTGGGCGCACAAATACCCGCATTTCGCCGTGCCCGAACCGCGGATCGGCTTCCTGCAGGAATGTCTTCGCTGGTGGGACCAGTGGCTGAAGGGCGCCGCCACCCACATTTCGCGCGATCCGGATTACCGCTATTATGTGATGGAGCCGTGGAAACCCGGCGCCTTTCCGGAGAAGATCGGGGGCCGCTGGATCGGCGACAGCTTCTGGGGCTTCGGGCATATCGAGATCAAGAAATGGTGGCTCAACTCCGGCGGCATCGGGCCCACCGCGGGCGCGGAAACGCCGCTCACCGTCTGCTCGAAGCAGACCACGGGCGCGGACGGCGGGGAATACTGCATCATCTGGCTCGGCCCTGAATTTCCCGGCGACCAGCGGCGCGACGATGCGCAGTCGATCACCTTCGACACGCCGCCTCTCGTCACCGACATCGACATCGTGGGCCAGCCGGCGGTGGAGATCGAATTCTCCGCCGACAGGCCGGTGGCGCATATTGCCGTTCGCCTGAACAACGTGTGGCCTTCGGGCGAGGTGTCGCGCATCACCTACCACCTGCAGAACCTGTGCATGCGCGACAGCCGCGAGAACCCCATGCCGCTCGAGCCCGGCAAGCACTACCGCATGAAGATCAAGCTGGACGACATCGCCATGCGCGTGCCCAGGGGCCACAAGCTGCGCGTCGCGATCTCGACCTGCTATTTCCCCATGATGTGGCCCGCACCCGAGCCCGTCACCCTCACCGTCTATGCGGGGAAATCGCAGCTGCATTTGCCGCTGAGGAAGGACGTGGCGGGCGAGCAGGCGGTGAGCTGGCAGGAACCGGAGGCCGCGCCGCCGGCGGACCAGACCGAGATCGCGCCCGCCTCGCACAAGCGCGAGACGGTGACGGACCCCGGGACCGGCGAACTCCGGATCGAGATCGTGGACGACTTCGGCGAACAGGAGCTGCACCCGCATGGCCTGGTGATCGGCGGGGTTGGCCGCGAGAGCTATTCGATCATGCCGGACGACCCGCTCTCTGCACGGATGGAAACGCATTGGACGGAGACGCGGCGGCGCGGCGACTGGTCGATCCGCACCGAAACCTTCGGTCGGCTGACGGCCACCGAGCGGCACTGGATCGTGTGGGGCAAAATCGAGGCCTATGAGGGCGACGCCAAGGTGTTCGAGAAGGAGTTCAGCGAGGAAATCCCGCGGCTGCTGCAGTGAGCCCCTCTTGAACCGTAATCCCTGCGAAAGCTGGGCCCCGGCTTTCGCCGGGGTGACGAGCCGGGAGAGGCGGGGGTTCACTCGGAGGAATGAAAGTTTAAGGAAATTTTTCCTTGACTTTAATTCCTAAGCGTGCTATATCTCCCGCCATGACGATGTTTCTCGCATGGCTGATCGGATGGGTTCTCGGCAGGGTGTCAGGACAGCTGGGACACAAGTTTTCCCATGAAGGCCTCGCACTTCCTGAGTTCGGACACGTCGATCCACTCGTCGGGTTTGTGGGCCTGTTCGATGGAGCCCGGGCCGCAGATGACGGCCGGGATGCCGATTTGCTGAAAGAGGCCGGCTTCCGTGCAGTAGCTGACCGCATGGGCGGAATTCGCCCCGGCCAGATGGAGGGCGAGAGTCTCCGCCGGACTGTCCTTCTCGGGTGCCAGGCCGGGCACGCTGTTGACGGCCTGCGTGGCGATGCCGGTTTCAGGCGCCACGGCCTTCATCGCCGGTTCCAGCTTGCGCGCGAAGCTTTCGAAGCGGTGCGGCACGTAATCGGCGTCCGCGGTGGGCAGGAGCCGCGTCTCCCACTGGAAGGAACATTTGCGCGGAATGATGTTCTTTGCCGTGCCGCCCGCGATGACGCCGACATGGATCGTGGAATAGGGCGGATCGAAGCGGCGGGTGGGGTCCCCAACCTCGATCAGGCGCTCGCGGATGCGGCCGATCTCGGAGAGCAGTTCGCCCGCCACAAGAATGGCGTTGACGCCATGGTGGGTGAGGCTGGAATGGGCCTCATGGCCGGTGACCTCGGTGGAGAAGGTGACGGCCGACTTGTGGGCATTGACCACCTGCATGGAGGTGGGCTCGCCGACGATCACCGCGCGCGGCTTTGGCAGATTGTCGCGCATATGGGCGACGAGCGGGCGGACACCCTTGCAGCCAACCTCCTCGTCGCAGGAGAGCGCGAGATGGATCGGCGACTTCAGACCTGCCGCGAGGAAATTCGGAACTTGCGCGAGGCAAACGGCGAGGAAGCCCTTCATGTCGCAGGCGCCGCGGCCGAAGAGACGCTGATCGCGTTGCGTGAGTTCGAAGGGGTCAGACGTCCAGGGCTGGCCATCGACCGGCACCACGTCGGTGTGGCCCGAGAGCACGATGCCGCCCGCAATGGCCGGACCGATGGTGGCGAAGAGATTGGTCTTCCTGCCGGCCTCGTAATCGACGCGGAAATGCGGGACGCGCCAGCCGTCGAGATAGTTCTCGACGAATTCGATCAGGGGGATGTTGCCGTCACGGCTCGTCGTGTCGAAGGCGATGAGGCGGGCCAGCATCTCCTCGGCCGAATAGCGGGTGCCTGTCATGATCTCGCTCAGTTGATGGGGTGTTTTTCGTGCGGGCTGTCGAGCGAGAAGGCGGGGATTTCGACATTGATGAACTCGCCGGAGGGAAGCTGCATCTGATAGGCGCCGGCCATGAAGCCGGAGGACGTCTTCAGCGGGCATCCCGAGGTGTAGCTGTAGCTGTCGCCCGGCTTCAGCGTGGGCTGCTCGCCGACCACGCCGGCACCGCGCACCTCCTGCACATGGCCCAGCGCATCGGTGATCTTCCAGTAGCGGGTGCGCAGCGTCACCGTCTCGCGCCCGTGATTTTCGATGGTGACGGAATAGGCCCAGACGAAATGGCCCTCCTCCGGCTTCGACTGGCCGTCGAGATATTTGGGGCGGACAATGACTTTGACGCCGCGGGTGATGCGCTCATACATGGCGCCAGTTTAACCCATGTGGCGGGGTTTTCCACAGCGAAGACACTTGCCAAGCCCGCAACACTTCCGCCATGTGATGGAGATGGCAACCCGTTCCGAAGCCTGCGGCATCCTGCCCGCCCGAGCCATTGCCCGCTATTGCGAGGACGGCCAGATCAGACTTGCCCGGCCGCCTGATGCGGACCAGATCCAGCCCGCCAGCCTGGACCTGAGACTGGGGCCGTGGGCCTACCGCGTGCGCGCATCGTTTCTGCCCGGCCCGCGCGCAACCGTGGACCAGCGGGTGAGGGAACTGGCGCTGCACCGCGTGCCGCTGGCCGATGGGGCCGTGCTGGAGACGGGCTGCGTCTATATCGTGCCGCTGCAGGAGAGCCTCAAGCTGCCGGGCGGTGTTGCCGCCGCGGCGAATCCCAAGAGCTCCACCGGCCGCCTCGACATTTTCACGCGCGTCATCACGGATTATGCGCGGGAGTTCGACAAGGCGCCGGAGGGCTATGAAGGCCCGCTGTTTGCCGAGATTTCGCCCCGCACCTTCCCCATTCTGGTGCGCGAGGGCTCACGCCTGTCGCAAATCCGCTTCCGCCGGGGCGCATCGCTCGCCACCGACGCGCTGATCCGCGATCTCCATGCGCGCGAGGGGCTGATCTCGTCCGGCGAGGCGAACATCGACAACGGGCTTGCCCTCTCCGTCGATCTCTCGACGCTGGGGGCGGACGGACCTGTGGGCTTCCGCGCCAAGCGCCATGCGGGCCTCATCGACATCGACCGCAAGGCCGCGCTCGAGGTGCTGGATTACTGGGAGCCGATCTGGCCGCGCGGGTCTCTCGTGCTCGACCCTGACCAGTTCTATATCCTCGCGTCGAAGGAGGCGGTGCGCGTGCCGCCCGCCTATGCCGCGGAGATGACGCCGTTCAACCCGCTGGTGGGCGAGTTCCGCGTGCATTACGCCGGCTTCTTCGACCCCGGCTTCGGCCATTCGTCAGGCCACGGAGAAGGGGCGCGCGCGGTTCTTGAAGTGAGAAGCCACGAGGTGCCGTTCATCCTCGAGGACGGGCAGATCATCGGGCGGCTGGTCTATGAGCCGCTGACGCAGGCGCCCGAACGCGTCTATGGCCAGGGCATCGGCTCCAACTACCAGCGCCAGGGCCTGAAACTGTCGAAGCACTTCAAGGCCTTCGATCCGGAGCGGCGCTGATCCCCGTCGGCCGGAGATGACACGGGCGCAGCCGCCGGAGCGGAACGGATTTCAATTGCACGGACAGCGCCCACATCGCGGCCATGCAATTGTCGGATTGGGGGTTGTTTCAGGTCCCATTTTATGCATATAACGCCGGGTGTTTTCACCCTGGATGCAGTGTGCTGTGCGCTCCATCCTCCATATCCCAAGGGAAGGCGAAGATGACACCACGTGGCGTGACCGGACTTGCAATGATCATGGGGCTGGCTGCCCTGCTGCCTGCGGCGGAGGCCCTGGCCGATGGCAACGTGGTGGTGCGGCAGACGCCGAGCCACCCGCCCCTGCCTGCCGCCGCATCGCCGATGCGCAACCGGCTGGCCAGCCCGGCGGACGCGGCGGTGACGCCCGTCACCGCCGCCGACCCGCGGCAGAGCGGCTGGTCGCGCGGCGGAAAGGCTCAGGCCAGCGCCCGGGCCTTCGGCAGCTTCGGTATTCCCTATACCTCGGTGCGGGTGCAGGACGGGCCACCGGCGAGCAGCGCCACCGCGGATAACCGGCTGAGCACCACCTATCCCTATCGCACCATCGGGCGGCTGGTGTTTCAGTATGATGGCGGCCAGGCTCATTGCTCGGCCAGCCTGATCAAGCGCAGCGTGATGGTGACGGCGGCGCATTGCGCCGCCGACTTCGGCTCCAATGCGCTGTTCTCCGGCTGGACCTTCCGCCCCGGCTTCTATGGCCCCGCCGGATCGACGCTGGCGCAGCAGCAACCCTTCGGCGCCTGGACCACCGAGCGCGTCGCCGTTCCCGCGACATGGCTCAACGGGCGTGACACCGGCGTGGGGGCTGCCCGCAACAATGACCTTGCAGTGTTCATCGTCAGCAAGAGTGGCGATCTTTTCATCGGCGATGTGGTGGGCTGGATGACTTATGGCTGGAACAATTATTCCTTCACGCGCTCGGCCAAAACGAAGAGCCTGTGGACCGCCGCCGTCACCACGCTGGGCTACCCGGGCCTCATGGACGGGGGCCTCATCATGCAGCGGGCGGATGGCCCCACATTCCTCACCACGGTTCGCGGCGCGCTGCAGATGTGGCAGGGCAACAACTTCACCGGCGGCTCCAGCGGCGGTCCGTGGGTGGTGAATTTCGGCTATAGGGCCGCCAACCTTCTCGGGGGTGCGGTGCCGGGCACCGCCTCCGCCCTGAACGTTGTGATCGGCGTCACCTCCTGGGGATCGGCGGATCCCAACGCGATCAAGGACAATTACTCCTCGCAGTTCGCCCAGAACAAAGAGTTTCCCAGCAACAACTATGGCGGCTATGGCGGGGGCAACATCGGCGCGCTGCTGCAATCGCTGTGCAGTGCGCCGGGACCGGGCGGGCCGAGCTATGCTGCGCAAGGCTATTGCGACTGAAACAGCCGGAGGCCGCATACCGGCTCGCGATACGGTCGCCGATCCAGGCTGCGGTCGCGTGGCCTTGCGGCGTCCGGAATGGTTCAGGATAAGGGGGCGGGCGTCTGCATTGTTGCCGCGGGCAGGGTGCCCCCTTGCGGGCCCGCCAAAGCTCCACTACAGCATTTTCGACGATGAACCGGTGTCCACTTGACCGGAACATGCGCCAATGACCGCCATAAAGTTCGGTCAGACATCGATCGGATGCGCATTCACGTGAATGCGCTGGCAACCCGGTCAAGCTGAAATCAAATGAACTCAGTCATCTCCATTTACGCACCCATCTTTGCAATCTTCTATGTGATCCTGTCAGTCACCGTGATCCGGACCCGCAGACAGGAGAAGGTTGGGCTGGGCACGGCGGGCAACAAGGCCGTCGAGCGTGCGATGCGCGTCCACGCGAACTTCTCGGAGTATGTTCCACTTGCGCTTCTCTTGCTCCTGATCCTCGAGCAGTCCGGCGGCAACGAATTTCTTCTTCACGGACTCTTTCTGATGCTTCTTGCCGGGCGGCTCATCCATGCCTGGGGCATCTCACGGCAGCGGGAGAATTTTCGCTTTCGCGTGTCGGGCATGACAATGACCTTTGCGGTCATCATAACGTCATCGATCGCAATTGCATTCCTGCGCTTTGCCTAGAGTATGATCCGCAAAAGTGGAACCGGTTTTGCGATACATTCCATTGATCGGAACATGCTGTAGGATACGAGACCGGGCAAGGCGTTTTGGCGCCCCGGCTTTCCATTCCGCAGCCTTCGCCACGCGCCTCGCACACCCCCTTGCCGCCCCTTCGCCGCTCCACTAATCTCTCAACCGTTGCGGGCGTAGTTCAGTGGTAGAACGGCAGCTTCCCAAGCTGCATGTCGTGGGTTCGATTCCCATCGCCCGCTCCATCCCCCGCAGCCTGGAACGCGCTGTCCGGCAGCCGGCTTAGCGCAAGTTCCGCAAAAGTGGGTTCCACTTTTGCGGATCATGCTCTGGCGCTGCTTAAGCGCGTCCCAGATAGCGGTCGAGCACGTTGCGGGTGACCTGCGCGACGATCGCATCCTTGCGGGTGAGGCCCATGATCCAGTCGCTGGAGCCGGCGTGGAAGACCTCGCCCCGGCCCTTGGGGAAGTTCACGATCATGCCGCAGCCGCGCTTGGTCTGCTCGACCGCCGCCCTGTCCTTGCGGCCGGTGAGGACCGAGGCGACATATTCGCCGTCCTCGGCGCCAAGGAAGCTCCGGCCCGGCAGGATGGTTGACCCCTCCTCGATGGTGGAGGCGATGCCCAGCGCGAGAATCTCGATGCCTTGCGGCGCGAGCGACGGGTCGGCCACATATGGCAGTCCGCCGCGGATCTCATAGGGAAGGCCATCCACCTCATATCCGAAAATGCGCGACGCGCCGCCCAGTATATCGCCATAATAGAGGCCGGTTTTGGCGAAGGCCCAGTGCTCCGGCCGGTAGACAGGAAAGCCCTTGGCGCCGCGCGGGGAGCAGCCCGACCAGCTGGCATAAAGCCCGTGCGTGGCGTTGAGGCCGAAGCTGGCGGAACCGGGGCGGCCGATCCCGGGCGCTTCCCAGGATTCGGTCACGCGCTCACGCGGGCCCTCCCGCATGAATGGGTCTTCGTCCCGCGCAATGTATTTGTAGCAGGTCTGGGTGCGGCCTTCGTCCGAGAGCCGGATCTGCCACATGAAATTGCCGGCGAAGCGGGCGATGCGGCCGCCCCCCTCAACGTAAGCATCGATGGCATCGCGCATCTCCCAGGACCAGTATTCGTCATGGCCGACGAGGGCGATGCAGGCATAGCCCTCGATCAGGTCCGGGCGGTAGTGCAGGTCGGTCTGGCTGATGATGTCAAGCGCATAGCCCTCGGCCCCGGCCCAGGTGACGAAGTGGCGCTCGAAGCTGGCCCAGCCGGAGGACATGTATTTCTTGGAATAGCCATTGGCATAGGCCCATTCCATATGCGGGTAGCGCGGCTCCGAGTTGATCGGCGGATCCTCCAGCAGCACGGCGCGCGGCGCATCGGGCGGCAAGGAGACAAAGCCCCTGGCCAGCGGGCGCAGCGTGCTGAGCACGGGCGAGAAGCGGTCGCCATTGGGGCCGCAACAGCCCTGATAATGATTGGAGCCGCCCCAGTCATTATAGGCGGTCCATGTGGCGGTGGCGGCGATGAGCAGCAGGCGGCCGCGCTTGTCGGCGCCAGGACGCGGGCGGACGATGAAGAGATGCTCGTGCATGTCGCCGCCGCCGCGGCTGCGCAGGATGTAGCCGCCCGACGGCCAGTCCGGCGGCACGGGAATCCCCAGGGAGACGGGCCAGCCGCAGCCGGTGACGGAGCAATCATCCGGCGTGCCGCGCCATTCGCCCTTGAGGCCGCCGCGCGCGAAGACCGTGACCGGTGTCAGCCCATCGCGGATGACCTCGACGTCGTAGCGCGGCGCATTGGTGCAGACGCTGACCTTCACCACCTCGCCCGGCGCATAGGAGAGCCGATCGCAATAGCTCCAGATGCTGGGCCGGGCGGGCGGTGTGCGAAAGGGCCGCTCGGCATAGTTGCCGAGCACCGCCTCGCGCCGCCAGGCCCCGTCGCGCTCCGGGCTCATCTCAGCTCGTCAGCAATGGCCTGGAACATCGCATAAGTGAGATTGTCCAGCGCCCCGTCGGCGGGGATGGGCTGGGAGGACTGCTTCACCGCCACCATGCCGGCATCATAGTCGATGTAGATCCACTGGCCGTGGATGCCGATGGCGCAGAGCACGCGAGACGACGGCTCCGGCACATACCACTTGGAGCGGTAGCGGCCATCGGGGAAGAGGTTCACCATCTCGCCGCGCGACCACTGGGCATGGTCGCCGTTGTGGAGGATGTCGTTGATCCATTCCTCCGGCACGATGCGCTGGCCGTTGAAGCGGCCCTTGAGGCGCATCATCTCGCCGAAACGCGCCATGTCGCCGAGACTGATGCAGAGACCCCCGGCGGCGCGCGGCGCGCCGTGCCGGTCAATGGTGATGAAGGCGTCCCGCGCCATGTGCATGGGCTGCCAGATAAGGCGTGACAGCAGGCTGGCGTAGTTTTCGCCCGCGGCGCGCTCGATGATCCAGCCGAGGAGGTCGGTGTTGGGCGAGACATAGCGGAAGCTTCGGCCATGCGGATGATCGGCCTTGGGCAGGCTGGTGATGAAGGCATTGATGCCATCGGCGCTGGCGATGGCGCCCGGCGGATTCCAGCCCATGGCGGCGCGGTAGCGCGCCACATCGCCCAAAGGATCGAGATAGTCCTCGACAAAGCGGATGCTGACCGACATATCGAGCACATGGCGCAGGGTCGCATCGGCATAGGCCGAGCCTTCGACCTCCGGCACGTAGCGCGACACGGGAGCGTCCGGATCGAGCTTGCCTTCCGTGACGAGGATGCCCGCAAGCGCGGCGGTGATCGACTTGCTGACCGAGAAGACGATGTGGCGGTCCGTTGCCGTCTGGTTGATCAGGCGCTCGGCGGCCACCTCGCCGTCCTTCAGCACCATGAACCCATCGGTGTGGGTTTCCTCCAGCGCCGCCTCGGCGCTGCGGCGGCCGCCGCCCCAGACGATGGCAAGGCGCGCAAGGTCGAGGGGTTTTCCCGGCCGCAGCGTGCCGGGCGGCGGCGCGGTGGGAATGGGAGCGGTGGGGATCAGGCTGTCGACATGGGTGAAGCCCCAGATGCTGTGGGGGTGCTCACGCCAGTTTTCCAGCGTGGCCGCCGGCAGTTCAATCCCCATCTTCTCCCCCATAAATCGACCTTGGCGGACATTAAAGCATTTTCAGGTCAAGTGGACACCTGTTGACCGTCGAAAATGCGACCAAATAAATAAACAGAGCAGGTTTCGATTCCACTGAACCGAAACCTGCTCTGGCGCAACATGGCCGCTTCTTCAGGCCGAAGCGCGGCGGGGCCGTTATGCCGCTGCGCGCCTCAGCGAGGGCGCCCCGACCGCGGCGGGTTTCAGGAGCCGCCCGTCGGCAATGAGCGGCTCATGCACCATCCAGCGGGCAAGTTCGGCGGCATAGAGTTCCGGCGGCACGCTGTCGCCCTGGCGGGACTCGATGAGGCCGAGGCCGATCTCCTCATAGACCGGAAGATTGACGAGGTTCGGCGTCGGCAGGTCGCCCATGCGGAACTCCTCCCACATGCGGTCGTAGAGGGCTTCGAGGCTCTTCACCAGTTGCGGCGTGTCGAACAGCGCGGCGTGTTCGCGGTTGGCGCGCAGCCGGCGGCGCAGGTCCGCCGCAGCCCCCGGCGCCTGGGCGATGGCGATGGCGCGCGAGACGTAGTCCTCGAGGCTGGTGCAGACGAGGTCCGGCATGCCGGCGGATTTCACCAGCCCGGCGCAGACGCGGGCCGCGAAGCCCCGGCCCTCCAGCGTCAGCACGGGCGTTCCCATCCACATTGAGTCGGACGCGGTGGTGTGGGCGCCATAGGGGAAGGTGTCGAGGAAAAGATCGGCCAGCGCATAGCGCGCCAGATGCCGCGGATTGGGGCGCTTTGGCGCGAAGCACAGCCGCTCCGGCGCGATGCCGGTTGCCGCCGCCATGGCGCGCAGCCGCGCATTGGCGTCGGCGGCGGAATCGAGCAGCCACAGCACACTGCCCTCCACCGCGGCGAGGATTTTCATCCAGGCGCCGAAGATCTGCGGCGTGATCTTCTGCGTGCCGTTGAGGCAGCAGAAGACGAAGCCCTGCTCCGGCAGGCCTTCAGCACCGCGCTGCGGCGGTTCCGCCGCGATGGGGCGCTTGCGGTCGTTGGGCTGGTAGCAGGGAAGACGCAGCACCCGCTCGGCAAAGTAAATCTCGCTGCCCTCGGGGACGACATTGGCGTCGGCGATGACATAGTGATGATAGGGCGTGCCCATGCTGCCCGGAAAGCCGAACCAGTTGGCGGCGATGGGCGCGGGACGCCGCGCGAAGACCGCGGTGCGGGCATCGCGCGTGTAGCCGTTGACGTCGACAAGAATGTCGATGCCATCGGCCGCAATCCGCGCCGCCGCCGCATCGTCCGAAACACCCGTGATGTCCGTCCAGTGCTCCACCGCGGCGCGGATGCGGGCGCGTGTGGCATCCTCGCGCGGGATGCCGCAGTAATAGGCATGGATGTCGAAGCGGCCGCGGCTGTGCAGTTCCATCGCCTCGGCGAGGCCGAAGCCCACCGCATGCTCGCGGAGGTCGGAGGACACATAGCCGATCTTGAGCCGGGCCGGCCGCTCGGCGGGGCGGCCCGCGTGATCGTGGACATGCGGCGGCCGGGCGATGGACTGGCGGGCATAGCCGGCATTGCGGGCGAGCTGGAACAGCGGGTCGTCGAACATCACCGCCGCCGACAGCGGCGAGATATTGGCGAAGAGGCGCTTCGCATCGACACCGTCCCAGCCCTGCACCACCGGCCACTTGCATTGCCTCTGGCGGAGCGCGATCCAGTGCTGCACCGCCTGCGGATTTTCGGGCGACAGATCGATGGCCTGGCGGAGCGCATCCTCCGCCGGAGCATCGGCATGGTTGGCTTCGAGAACGCGGCCCAGCTGGTGCAGCGCGATCAGCTTGTGGCGGAGCGTGGGGCCGTTGACGGCGGGCAGACGGTTGACGAAGGCCAGCCACTGCGTGACGGCATCGCCCGTCTGACCCAGATCCTCCAGCGCGCGGCCCAGATTGATGTAGGGCGGGTGGAAGTCCGGGTCGATCCTCAGCGCGGCGCGCAGCGCGTTGATGGCGTCATAGGGGTCGCCGCTGCGCTGGGCCACGACGGCCATGTTGAACAGCGCGGGCGCGATATGCGGGTCATCCGGGTTGAGCGCCACCCACCGCCTGTAGAGTTCCGCGGCCGCCGCCGCGCCCTCCGTGGCTTCGAGGATGTCGGCGTCACGAAACAGCGCGGCGATGGCGGATGACAAGGCTCTCAGGTCTCCCGGTTAGCTGTTGGAGGCGATGATCAGGGCGGTGAGCTGGTCGGAGCTCATCAGCCCGATCTGGGTTGAGGTGAAGGCATTGGCCTGGGTGGTGGACAAGGCGGCGATCTGGCCGGTCGTGATGCCGGCGATGGCCGTGGTGGCGAGCGACGGCAGGCCCGTCGTTTCGTTGAGCGCCGCGAAGTTGGTGGTGCTGAGCGCCGCGACCTGCGCGGAGGTGAGCGCACCGGCCTGGGTGGAGGTGAGGCCCTGGAACACCGCGATGTCGAGGCCGTCGAGCGCCGTGGGCGCGATGGCGCGGAACTGGCCGGCATCGAGCGTGCCGATCTGCGTCGTCGTGAAGTTGTCGAGCGCGGTCGAGGTCAGGCCCGCGATCTGCGCCGTCGAGAGCGAGGACGCCGTGAGCACGCCGATCTGCGTGGAGCTCATGTTGTTCAGCTGGCCCGTGGTGAAGCCGCGCAGCTGGGTGGTGGAGAGAAGCCCGATCTGGGTGTCGGAGAAGTCGGAGATTTCCGTGGTGGTCAGCCCGCCGAGTTGGGTCGCCGTCACCGCGCCGAGCTGCGTGGTGTTCCACGCCTGGATATCGGTGGAGACCAGGGCCGAGAGACCGCCCGCCGTGAGCGCCCCGATCTGGCCGGTGAGCATCGCCTGCACCTGGGTGCTGGAGAGGTTGCCCACCGCCGTGGTGGTGAGCCCCGCCACCTGCTGGGTCGAGAGCGTGGTGACGTCGAGGGCCCGCAGATAGGCCGTGTCGAGGCCGCTCAGCTGCGTGGCGTTGAGGCCGCGGAGCTGGGAGGAGGTGAGGCTGCCGAGCTGGGTGGTGGAGAAATCCTGGAGCTCGGTTGCCGCGATGCCGACGAACTGCTGCGAGGTGAGGGCGCCGAGCTGCGTCGTCGACCAGCCCTGAAGCTCCGTCGAGCTCAGGGCGGAGAGGCCGGTGGCGTTGAGTACCGCGATCTGCGCGGTGGTCAGCGACTGGGCCTGGGTGGTGGACAAGGCATCGAGGGCGGTGGAGGACATGCCGCGCACCTGCGCCGTCGAGAGATCGGCCACGTTCAGGGCGTTGAGCTGGGTGGTGCCGAGCGTGTTGATCTGGGAAGAGGTAAGTCCGCGCACCTGCGTCGAGGTGAGCTGACCCAGCTGCGTATCGGAGAAGCTGGCGATCGCCGTCGTCGTGAGCTGCGACACCTGGCGGGTGGTGATGGCGCCGAGCTGCGTGGTGCTCCAGGCCTGCAGGTCGGTGCTCGCGATGCTGCCCAGTCCCGTGGCGGTCAGCGCCGCGACTTGCGTCACGGTGAAGCCCTGCGCCTGGGTCGAGGTGAGATTGCCGATGGCGGTGGTGGAGAGGCCCGTCACCTGCGCCGCCGAGAGGCTGGTGACGTTCAGCGCATTGAGCTGGGCGGCGCCGAGGTTATTGAGCTGCGTGGACGTCAGGCCGCGGACCTGGGTGGAGGAAAGCTGGCCGATCTGCGTGTCCGAGAAGTCCGCGATGTCGGTTGTGCCGAGGCCCGCGAGCTGCTGCGAGGTGATGGCGCCGAGCTGCGTCGTGGACCAGGCCTGGATATCGGTCGAGGCGAGCGCGCCGAGGCCGCCGGCGCTCAGCGCGGCGATCTGCTGCGTGCCGAGCGCCTGGGCCTGCGTGCTGGACAGCGAGCCGATGGCGGTCGCGTTCATGTTGCGGATCTGCGACACCGAGAGATCGGCGACGTTCAGCGCATTGAGCTGGGTGGCGCCCAGGTTGTTGAGCTGGGTGGAGGTCAGGCCCTTGACCTGCGTGCCGGTCAGCTGGCCCAGCTGCGTGTCGGAGAAATCGGCGAGCGCGGTGGTGGTGAGGCCCGCCAGCTGCTGCGAGGAGACGGCGTTGAGCTGCGTCGTCGACCAGCCCTGGATTTCGGTGGAGGTGAGCGCGTCGAGGCCGGTCACCGAGATGGCGCCGATCTGCGTGGTGGTGAGCGACTGGGCCTGGGTGGTGGAAAGCGCATCGATGGCCGTGGCGTTCATGCCGCGGATCTGCGTCGCCGTCAGGCTGGTGACGTCGATGGCGTTAAGCTGCGTGGTTCCGAGATTGTTGAGCTGCTGCGTGGTGAGGCCGCGCAGCTGGGTGGAATTCAGCAGGCCGATCTGGGTGTCCGAGAAGTCGGCGATGGCGGTGGTGGAAAGCCCGCCCAGCTGCTGGGAGGTGAGCGCGCCGAGCTGGGTGGTCGACCAGCCCTGGATCTCCGTCGAATCGAGGGCCTCGACGCCGGCGGCGGAAAGCACGGCAATCTGCGAGGTGGTGAGCGATTGCGCCTGCGTGGTGGAGAGCGCCGCGACCGCCGTCGAGGTCATGCCGCGCACCTGGGTGGCCGACAGATCGGCGATGTTGAGGGCGTTGAGCTGGGCGGTGGCGAGAAGGTTGATCTGGCTCGTGGTCAGGCCGCGCAGCTGGGTGGAGGTGAGCTGGCCGAGCTGCGTGTCGGTGAATTCGGCGAGCGCCGTGGTGGTGAGACCGGCAAACTGGCGGGAGGTGAGAGCGCCGAGCTGGGTGGTGGACCAGGCCTGCACGTCGGTCGATTCGAGCGCTTCCACGGCATAGGCCTGCAGCAGGCCGATCTGCCCCGTGGTGAGGGCCGCCGCCTGCGTATCCGCCAGATTGGTGATGGTGGCCGCGATGAGCGATTTGATGGCGGTGGTGGAGATCGCCTGCACCTGCGCGGTGCTGAGCGTCGTGAGGTCGGTCGTCTCCATCGCATTGATCTGCGAGGCCGTCAGCGCGCCCACCTGCGTGGTGGAGAGCGCCTGCACGTCGGTCGTCGACAGCGCCCGGATGGCGGTGGTGCTCAGGGTCGCAATCTGCCTGGTGGTAAGCGACGTAACGATCGACATGGATGGGTCCCCGCTGGGCGGCGCGGCGCGCCCCCACTAACCTCACGATCCGACTGGAGACATTGCCGCGGCAACCCTGCGCGAACCTTGCACAGTGTTTTGGTGAACGGAGTTGCGGCGGTATTCGTGGGTGGCGTCATGCCGGCGGGCCGTGATAGCCCGCATTCCGCACAATCTCACATTAATGCAGCAGCTCTAAACAGCGCGTTAAAGGCGGGATCAGACGTCGAGATTCGCCACACTCAGCGCATTTTCGCGGATGAAGTCGCGGCGCGGCTCCACCACGTCGCCCATCAGCTTGGTGAAGATGTCGTCCGCCTCGTCGAGCTCGGAGACCTTAACGCGCAGGAGCGTGCGGACATTCGGATCCAGCGTGGTTTCCCACAGCTGCTCGGGGTTCATTTCGCCAAGACCCTTGTAACGCTGCATGGTGATGCCCTTGCGGCCGAAGGCGAAGACCGCCTCGAGCAGCGAGGTGGGGCCGTGGATGACGGTCTCCCCATCCTTGCGGCGGAGCCTGGCGGGCTTTTCGTAGATTTCCCGCAGATGCGCCGACTTCCGGTCGAGGCGCAACGCGTCCGCCGAGCCGATCAGCTTGCCGTCGAGCATCCATGCCTCCTTCACGCCGCGCACCTCGCGGGTGAAGCTCAGGCCGCCGTCGCCCGTGGGTTCTCCCGCCCAGCCGCGCTCCGTCTCGTCGGCGATCGCGTCGAGGCGGCGCGCGATATCGGCTGCGGCTTCCGCCGCGCGCCCGGCGCTCGACAGCACCTCCGGGCTCAGCACGCCGGCAATCGCCGCCTGCTCGATCAGCGGGCGCGGATACCGCGAGTGCAGCGCATCGAGGGCGGCGCGCACCGAGAGCGCCTCCTCGACGATGGCGCGCAGGTCCCGGCCCGCCCGCTCCGTGCCGCCGGCCAGCACCAGCGCCGTATTCTCGAGGCCGGTGTCGATGAGGTAATCCTCCAGCGCCTTCGAGTCCTTGAGATATTGCTCGGAGGATCCGCGCTTCACCTTGTAGAGCGGCGGCTGGGCGATAAAGAGATGCCCGCGCTCGATCACCTCCGGCATCTGCCGGTAGAAGAAGGTCAGGAGCAGCGTGCGGATATGGGCGCCGTCGACGTCGGCGTCCGTCATGATGATGATCTTGTGGTAGCGCAGCTTGTCGGCGTTGAATTCCTCGCGGCCGATGCCGGCACCCAGGGCCGTGATCAGCGTGCCGATTTCAGCCGAGCCCAGCATCTTGTCGAAGCGGGCGCGCTCGACATTGAGGATTTTGCCGCGGAGCGGCAGCACCGCCTGGTTCTCGCGGTGGCGCGCCTGCTTGGCGGAGCCGCCCGCCGAGTCGCCCTCGACGATGAACAGTTCGGACTTGGCGGGATCGCGCTCCTGGCAGTCGGCGAGCTTGCCGGGAAGCGAGGAAATGTCGAGCGCGCCCTTGCGCCGTGTCAATTCGCGCGCCTTGCGGGCAGCCTCGCGCGCGGCCGCGGCCTCGACCACCTTGGAGACGATGGCGCGGGCTTCGGAGGGGTGCTCCTCGAACCAGGCGCCAAGCTGCTCGTTGACCAGATTCTCCACCACCGGGCGGACTTCGGAGGAGACCAGCTTGTCCTTGGTCTGGGAGGAGAACTTGGGGTCCGGCGCCTTGACGGAGAGCACGCAGGTCAGCGCCTCGCGCGCGTCGTCGCCCGTCAGCTGCACCTTCTCCTTCCTGGCGATGCCGCTGTCATTGGCATAATTGTTGACCACGCGCGTCAGCGCGCCGCGGAATCCGGCGAGATGGGTTCCGCCATCGCGCTGCGGAATGTTGTTGGTGAAGCACAGCACATTCTCGTGATAGCTGTCGTTCCACCACAGCGCGCAATCGACCGTGATGCCGTCGCGCTCGCCATGGATCATGATGGGTTCGGCGAGGACAGCCTGCTTGGTGCGGTCGAGATAGCGCACGAAGGCCCCGATGCCGCCCTCGTAGAACAGCTCCACCGCCTTGTCCTCAACGCCGCGCCTGTCGGTCAGCACGATGCGCACACCGGAGTTCAGGAAGGCCAGCTCGCGCAGGCGGTGCTCCAGCGTGCCGAAGTCGAACTCGGTTTTGGTGAAGGTTTCGGAGGACGGCAGGAAGGTCACTTCCGTGCCCCGCCTGTCCGGCGCATCGCCCACCACCTTCAGCGGCGCATCGGGCTCGCCGTGGGTGAAGCTCATGAAATGCTCCTTGCCGTCGCGGAAGACGGTGAGCTTGAGCTTCGCCGACAGCGCGTTGACGACCGAGACGCCGACGCCGTGCAGGCCGCCCGACACCTTGTAGGAATTCTGGTCGAACTTGCCGCCCGCGTGCAGCTGAGTCATGATGACTTCGGCGGCCGAGACGCCCTCGCCCTTGTGGATGTCGGTGGGAATGCCGCGGCCATTGTCGGTGACCGTGCAGGAGCCATCGGCGTTGAGGGTGACGCTGACGCGCGTCGCGTGGCCGGCAAGCGCCTCGTCGATCGCATTATCGACGACCTCGTAGACCATGTGATGGAGGCCAGAGCCATCATCCGTGTCGCCGATATACATGCCGGGGCGCTTGCGCACGGCATCGAGGCCCTTGAGGACCTTGATCGACTCCGCGTCATAGGCGCCATTGCCGTTTCCGGTGTTCTCAACGTCTGACATCAGTTTTCCATCGCCTTCGAGACATGCCCGTCCTCCACATGGAAGATCGCACCCGCCTCACCAATCGCCTCGAACAGCTGGGCATCTGTTCCCGTCATCCAGCTCTGTGACCCGAGGGCCGCCAGAGCCTCCAGCAAACTCTTGCGCCGCACCCGGTCGAGGTGGGCCGCCACCTCGTCGAGCAACAGCACCGGCGGCGCGCCGATGCCGGCCTGCACCGCCCGCGCCTGGGCCAGCACGAGGCCGATCAGCAGCGCCTTCTGCTCGCCCGTGGAGCACCGCGCCGCCGCCATCCGCTTCGGTCCGTGAACCACCTCCAGATCGCTCCGGTGCGGACCTCGGAGCGTGCGCCCCGCCGCCCGGTCGGGGCTGCGCGAATCGCGTAAAATCCTACGATATTCGTCCTCGACTTGCACGGCAGGTTTCGCCGCCACGAGGGCCTCGATCTCGCCCCGGACGGCCACCTCCGCCCATGGGAAGGAGCTGGTGTCCCGGCCTTCCCCTATGTGGGTCTGGAGCGCCTCCAATCCAACCAGCCTGGCGGCCGAGATCGCCACTGCGGCTTCCGCCATCTGGGTCTCGAGGCTTGCCAGCCAGGCCCCGTCCGGCCGGGTCTCTTCCAGCAGCAGGTTGCGCTCCCGCATCACCTTCTCGAACAGGCTGATGCGGGCCCCGTGCTCCGGGTCGAAGGCCGTCACCATGCGGTCGAGGAAGCGCCTGCGGTCGGCGCCGGGGCCGGCAAACAACCGGTCCTGCGCCGGGGTGAGCCAGAGAAGGCGCATATGCTCCCCCAGGGCGCCCAAGCCCTTCTGCGACGCGCCGTCGATCACCACCTGCCGGCCGCCGCCGTCGCCGCCCCCGCCCCCGGCCTGCCCGCTCCAGGCTGTGCCCAGCAAAACGGGCCCGTGCGCCGCCTCGATCTCAGCCGCGATGGCCCAGGAGCCGGAGCCACCCTGTCGGGCCAGTTCGTCAAACGTGACGCCGCGCAGGCCCCGGCCCGGGTTCAGCAGCGAGATGGCTTCGAGGACGTTCGTCTTCCCCGCCCCGTTGGCGCCCACAAGCGCCACAAGCGTGGCCCCTGTCTCGAGGCGCATCGAGCGATAACTGCGGAACTCCGTCAGCGTCAGCCGGCGGATGGCGGGAACCGGGGGCTGGGTCACAAACGAGGCTTACACCCGCATGGGCATCAGCACATAGAGGACCTGCTCGTCGTTGGGGTCGCGCAGGATGGTGGGCGAGCCTGCGTCAGAGAGCTGCAGCTCCAGGCCGTCCGACTTCATCTGACTCGCCACATCGAGCAGATAACGCGAGTTGAAGCCGATATCGAGCGGGTCGGCGTCATAGGAACAGGCCACTTCCTCCTCGGCCGAGCCCGAATCCGGGTTGTTCACCGTCAGCACCACCTTGTTGGCGGCGATTGCCAGCTTCACGGCACGGCCCTTCTCCTGCGAAATGGTCGAGACGCGGTCCACCGCCGCGGCGAAGGCCCTGGTGTCGAGCTCCAGCTTCTTGTCGTTGTTGCGCGGAATGACGCGCTCATAATCCGGGAAGGTGCCGTCGATGAGCTTCGACGTCAGCACCAAGTCGCCCGCCGCGAAGCGGATCTTGGCGGCGGAAAGCGAGACGTCCACCGCGCCATCGATGCCCTCGAACAGCTTCACCACCTCCAGCACGGTCTTCCGCGGCACGATGACGCCCGGCATGCCCCTGGCGCCGTCGGGCCTGGCGATCTGCGCCTGGGCGAGGCGGTGGCCATCGGTCGCCACGGCGCGCAGCAGGCTGTCCGCGGCCACATCGTGGAAATAGATGCCGTTGAGGTAATAGCGCGTCTCCTCCGTCGAGATCGCGAAGCGCGTCTTCTCGATCAGGCCCCTGAGGTCGGCGGCGGATATGGCGAAGGTGTGCGTAAAGTCACCCGCCGCAAGGTCCGGAAAGTCCTCATGCGGCAGCGCCTGCAGCGCAAAGCGCGAACGGCCCGCAAAGATCGAGACGCGCTGGCCGTCACCGGCCTGCTCAAGCTCAAGCTGGGCGCCATCGGGCAGTTTCCTGACGATGTCATAGAGCATGTGCGCCGGCACGGTGGCGGCGCCGGACCTGGCGGTCTCGGCGGGCACGCTTTCGACAATCTCGATATCGAGGTCGGTCGCCGTGAGCTTCAGACGCCCGTCACCAGCCTGGAGAAGCACATTGGACAGGATCGGAATGGTGTTCCGCCGCTCGACGACGCTCTGCACATGGGTGAGCGCCTTGAGAAAAGCTGACCTTTCGATCGTGACACGCATGAGCCGGTGATCCCTCGTCCTGTGGTTTCCGGCCATTTGCCGGGCCGCGAACTTTGGCGCGAAAACCACGCCAATTCAAGGGTTATCGGCGGTTTTTCAGCCCTGTTCGACAAGCCGGATCAGCAGGGCGACCTCGCGGGCGAGCCTGTCATCCGTCTTGATCTGGTCCTCGATCTTGCGCACCGCGTGCAGCACCGTCGAATGGTCACGCCCGCCGAAGCGGCGGCCGATCTCGGGCAGCGACCTGGCTGTCATCTTCTTGGCCAGATACATGCCGATCTGGCGGGGAACCACAACGCTGCGGGCGCGGCGCGGCGAGAGCAGGTCGGTGCGGCCGACGTTGAAATGGCGGCCGACAATCTTCTGGATGTCGTCGATCTTGATGCGCGAGCCATCGGGGCTCGCCTGCATGTCGCGCAGGACGAGCGACGCAAGGTCAAGCGTCACCGCGGCATTGTTGAACTGCTGGTAGGCGGCGATGCGGTTCATCGCGCCCTCAAGCTCGCGGCCGGTGCCGGTCACCCGGTTGGCGATGAACTCCAGCACTTCGCCGGGGATGATGACCGAAGGGTCGCGCTTCTGCATCGTCTCGTAGCGGCTCTGCAGGATGCGGCGGCGGGTTTCGATGTCCGGCATGTCGATGTCGACCACGAGGCCGCCCATCAGCCGCGAGCGCATGCGCTGGTCGATCGAGTCGAGCTGGGCGGGCGGCACGTCGGCGGCCACGATCACCTGGCGGCGGGAGTCCACGAGGCCGTTGAAGGCGTTGCAGAACTCCTGCTGCATGGTCTTGCCCTGCAGGAACTGGAAGTCGTCGATGAGCAGCACGTCGGCCGCCGCGAACTGGTCCTTGAAGGCCAGCGTGTCGCGCTGGCGGAGCGCCATCACGAAATTGATCATGAAGCGCTCGGCGGTGAGGAACATCACGCGGCGGTCGGGCCGCTTCTCCCTCACACGGTGCGCCACGGCAGACAGAAGATGCGTCTTGCCGAGGCCCGACCCCGCATGGACGAACAGCGGGTTGAAGCTGACGGCGGCGCCGGGCGCTGCATCGGCCACGCGGCACATGGCGGCGTGGGCCAGTTGATTGGAGGAGCCGACCACGAAGGTCTCGAAGTTTTGGTTGGGGTCAAGCTGCGGACCGCGATCGGCGGTGGCCACGGCCTGCGCCTGGGCGATTGCCGGAGGCTGCGGCTGCGGCGCTGCGCCGGCCTGCGGCGCTGCTTGCTGCGCATGTTCGTCCGGCAAGGCAGCGCGCTGCGGAACGCCGCCACGCATGCGCACGCGCACATGGATCGTGTCATGGCGGCCAAGCTCGGCCTCGCTGATCTTATGCAGCTTCGAGACATAATGCGTCTCGATCCAAGACTTGAGGAAGCGGGTGGGAACGGAAACGATCAGACGGCCCTGCTCGAACTCCTCAAGCTCCATGCGCGCGAACCATGAAGTGTAAAGATCTTCACCAAGTTCAGCCCGCAGCCTTTGTGCAACACGGTTCCACCTCAACTTCACGTCCGCCACAACAGTCATCTTCTTCCGCACCCCTTCGCGCGCATTCTGCGGCGCGCATGATCATTGCGGCTGGGCCAGGGACCCAGCCGACATTCAACCCCGGCAACGCGCCCCTTTCAGGTCATGACGCTCGGCAGGATAAATTCCGGACTGTTCGAAGTGATCATCATGTGCCCCTGCCGTAGCATTGAGTTGAGTCAGTCGGGCCATTCAGCTTCGTCATGTGCATCAATCCCACACCGCACACAAAAGCCATCCCCCTGGACGAACGACGTCCAGCAACCACCACCACTGACCGATTGGCAGAACCGTTGAGCGCGACAGTCCCTGGTTCTGCGATTGTGTTGCAGGCGACTGGCCGTGCGGCCCGCCCGCGAAACACAACCTACAAAAGCGCCGCTCGCCCAAGCAACCTGATTCGGAAAACGCTCCGTACACGGAAAAGGCTTGACGGGGTCCGGGCCACCGCCGTTTCCGGAAGGCCAAACCTAAGACCCTGAGACTCTTTCATTTTTGCGAAGGCTTACCGTAGGACGCATCCGCCTCGCGGCACAAGCAACCGAACGCGAATATTGCCGCTGCCCGCCCGCGGCGCGGCAGTGGCGCTGCGCCAATCCGGGGATTGTCGCACAAGAGATTGAAATTGCGATGTTTATTCTGCGCGAGACGTTCCGTATCCGGACAAATGTGGCGGCTGTGGAAAAGCCTGGCGCATGTTCCGTTCAGGCGAAATCCCCTGAACGGAAAGAACATGCGCCAGATCAAAAGCTTGAGCATGATCTTATCGCAAAAGCGGTTCCACTTTTGCGGATCATGCTCCAGCGCATGTTCCGTTCATGAGAAATCGCCTGAACGAAAAGAACATGCGCCAGATCAAAAGCTTGAGCATGATCTTATCGCAAAAGCGGTTTCCACTTTTGCGGATCAAGCTCCAAGCGCCGCGCGCACAATGAAAAGCGCCGGTAAAAACCGGTCCGGCGTCCAGAGAAACGGTGTGTTCCCGCGGCGGCAGGATGCGCAATCAGGCCTTGATGGCATTCACGCGGGCGGCAAGGCGCGAAACCTTTCGCGAGGCGGTGTTCTTGTGGAGCACACCCTTCTGGGCCCCGCGCATCAACTCCGGCTGGGCAGCCTGGAGCGCCGCGGCGGCCTCGGCCTGGTTGCCGGACGCAATCGCCTCCTCGACCTTGCGCACATAGGTGCGGATGCGGCTGACGCGGTTCTTGTTCACTTCGGTGCGGCGGGCAGCGGCGCGGGTGGCCTTCTTCGCCGATTTCGTATTGGCCATGTGGCTCTGGTCCTGCTTCAGAAATGCGTTTGATCGGCCCTGCAAAAGCAAGGCCGCCATGCCAACCGGCAGACGGCCCGCCTTCCCGGCCCATCGGGATTGCGGGCTTATAGAGAGGCCGGGCGCGCGCGTCAATGGCTTCGAAAAGCGCCCGAAACCTCAGGGTTTTTCCCACTTTCCGCTGGTTTCCGAGCGGAAGAAGGCATCGATGATCTTCATGTTCTGGATGGCGTCCTCCACCCCCCAGAAAGGCTTCTGCCTCTTGCGGATGACGCGGCCGAAGGCCTCCGCCTGCAGTTGGTACTGATCGGAAACGGGAAGCTCCGTCCATTCCCCTTCATTCATCTCAAGGCCCTGCACGAAATAGCGGTTGGGCTTATCGGGCGGCGCGTTGAACGGAATCTCGATCTCGATCCGGCCCTTGGTGCCCATGATGTTCACCCGCTGATAGGGTGCGAGCTGGGTCGAGACGGTGAAGGACAGGTGCCGCCCCTGGCCGAAATCGGCGAGGCCGCCGGCGATCCGATCCGTCCTGAATTTGGGGTCACGGTCGAAGGTGCCGACGACGCGGGTCGGTTCGCCGTCGAAGATGAAGCGGGAGACGGTGATCGGATAGCAACCGATGTCGAGAAGCCCGCCGCCGCCGATATCGGCCTTGTTGCGCACGTTCTTCGGGTCGCGGTTGAAATAGGAGAAGAGAACCTGAATGGCGCGCACCTCGCCGATCTTCTTCTTCTTCACCAGCTCGCGCGCCGCGAGCCACTGCGTGGCGTGGCGCACCATGAAGGCTTCAGCGACGAAGACATTCTTGATCTTGCGGAGCTGGGTTGCCTCCTTCGCCGTGATGGCGATGGGCTTCTCGCACAGCACGTGCTTTCCGGCTTTCGCTGCGGCAAGTGTAAGCGGCACATGGAGATGATTGGGCAGCGGATTGTAGACGGCCTCGATCTCGGGGTCGGCCAGCATCTCCTCATAGGAGCCATAAGCCTTCGGGATGCCCAGTTTCCCGGCCCACTCCTGCGCTGTCTTCTTCTTGCGCGACGATATCGCGACGATCTCGATCTCCTTCGATTTCAGCATGCCCGGAATGACCTTGGCCACGCCGATATTCGCCGTCGAGATAATGCCCCATTTCACGGGTTTCATGAGTCTGCCTTTCCCTGTTCAGTCGGGCATCTTTACTCGCGCACGACCGATGTTGGAAGTGCGCGCGCCCTCACGCGGGACGATCTCGCCGCAGCGCCCGCGCCGGACCGGCGCCGTTCCGCGCTCCGGCATGTTCCCCTCCGCGGGGAAAGCGCCGGTTCTCACGGGCCGGCTGTCCAATGAAAACTTGCCGGATGCGCAAAAGCTGAATTATCCTCGATTCCGAAGCCGCGGCCCGCGGATAAGGGCCGGGCGAACAGGGAGCTAATCATGAAGTCATTCATCAAGAGTGTGGCGGCGGCTGCCGTCCTCGGCGTCGCCATGGCCTCCGCGGCTTTCGCCGCCGATCCGGCCAGCTGCAAGGCGGTGAGGTTCGCGGATGTGGGCTGGACGGACATCCAGGTGACGACCGGCGCCACCTCGGTGATCCTAGAGGCGCTGGGCTATGAGCCCGCTGTCTCCACCCTCTCGGTGCCGGTCACCATGGCCTCGCTCAAGAACAGGGACATCGACGTGTTCCTCGGCAACTGGATGCCCTCCATGACCGCCGACATCCAAGCCTATCTCGACGACAAGTCGATCGAGCAGCTGGCTGCCAACCTGGAGGGCGCGGGCTATGGACTCGTCGTTCCGCAATATGTGGCCGATGCCGGGGTGAAGTCGCTTGCCGATCTCGGCGCCAACAAGGACAAGTTCAATGGCAAGATTTTCGGCATCGAGGCCGGCAATGACGGCAACCGCATCATCCAGACCATGATCGACGAGCCGAAGAACAATCTGACGGGCTTCCAGCTGGTCGAAAGCTCGGAGGCCGGCATGCTGACCGAGGCCGAGAAGGCCATGAAGAACAATGAATGGATTATCTTCCTCGGCTGGACGCCGCACCCCGTCATGGGCGAGATGAAGATTCATTACCTCGACGGCATGGGTGATTCAGGCTTCGGCGCCGCGACCGTCTACACCATCACCCGCGCGGGCTATTCCACCGAATGCCCGAACGCCGGCCAGCTTCTGAAGAACCTCAGGTTCGACCTCGCCATGGAAGGCGCCATGATGGCTCCCGTCCTGAAGGACAGTGCGGATCCGAAGGAAACCGCGAGGGCCTGGCTCAAGGCCAACCCGGATACGGTGAAGCCCTGGCTCGCCGGTGTGACGACAATCGACGGCGGCGATGCCGCAGCCGCGGTCGAGGCCGCGCTCAAGGGCTAAGCAGGTTCGGGAGCCCGGGAGACGCCTCCCGGGCTTCCCCGTTTTCTCGTCCAGTGCATGACGGACGGACCGCGGCAACACAAGCCGGCGGCGTCACTCCCGGGGGAGGGGCAGATGGATCCGGTTTCCAATTTCATCAAATCCTGGAAGCTGCCGGTGGGTCCCTGGGGAAAGAGCTTCATCGACTTCATCATCACCTATTTCCAATGGCTGTTCGACGCGCTCAAGGTGGCGCTCAACTACGCGGTGGACAAGGCGACCGACGGGTTGCTCGCCGTTCCGCCGGTGCTGCTCGCCCTGCTGATCGCAGGGCTCGCCTATTGGCTGCAGAAATCCTGGAAGCTGGCGCTGGGCGTGCTGATCGGCCTCGTCTTCATCATCAACCAGGGCCTGTGGAGGGAAACGGTGCAGACGCTGGTTCTCGTCGCCGGCGCCACGGCGCTGTCCATGGCGATCGGCGTGCCGCTCGGCATCTGGGCGGCGCACAAGCGGCGGGTCTGGCAGGTTACCCAGCCGGTGCTCGACCTGATGCAGACCATGCCGACCTTTGTTTACCTCATCCCCATCCTCATCCTCTTCGGGCTTGGCGCCGCACCCGCCCTTATCGTCACCATCATCTTCGCCATGCCGGCCCCGGTGCGCATGACCTATCTCGGCATCACCTCGATCCCCAGGCCGATGATCGAGGCGGGCGAGGCCTTCGGCGCCACCAGGCGGCAATTGCTGTGGAAGGTGGAACTGCCCGCCGCCATGCCCTCGATCATGGCCGGCCTCACGCAATGCATCATGCTGTCGCTCTCCATGGTGGTGTTCGCCACGCTGATCGGCGCGCCCTCGCTCGGCAACCCGGTGTTCAAGGCCCTGTCCAACCGCAACATTCCGCTGGGCATCGAGGCGGGCCTCGCCATCGTGGTGCTGGCCATCATCCTCGACCGCATGCTGGCGGTGAAGACGGGGGCCAGGAAATGAGCGCCGCCATCGCGTTCAGGAACGTCGACATCATCTTCGGTGACAAGACTGAGGAAGCGTTGAAGCTTGCGCATTCCGGCATCGACCGCTCCGAAATCCTCAGGCGCACCGGCGCCGTGCTGGGCGCAACGCAGGCAAGCCTCACGGTGAACGAGGGCGAGATCAGCGTGCTGATGGGGCTTTCGGGTTCCGGCAAGTCGACGCTGCTGCGCGCCGTCAACGGCCTCAACAAGGTGACGGGCGGCGAGGTGCTGGTGAAGGACGGCGGGCGCATGGTCGATGTCGCCTCCTGCGATCAGGCGACACTCCGGCACATCCGCCAGAAACAGGTGGCCATGGTGTTCCAGCAATTCGCCCTGCTGCCCTGGCGCACGGTGCGCGAGAACGCGGGCTTCGGCCTCGAACTCGCCGGCGTGCCGGAGGCCGAACGCAACGCGAGGGTCGACAAGCAGCTCGAGCTCGTCGGTCTCGGGCAATGGGCCAACAAATATGTCCACGAGCTCTCGGGCGGCATGCAGCAGCGCGTCGGGCTGGCCCGCGCCTTTGCCACGGAAGCGCCGATCCTGCTGATGGACGAGCCCTTCTCCGCCCTCGATCCCTTGATCCGCACCAAGCTGCAGGACGAACTCCTGCAGCTGCAAAGCCAAATCAGGAAGACCATCCTCTTCGTCAGCCACGACCTTGAGGAAGCGCTCAAGATCGGAAACCGCATCACCATCATGGAAGGCGGACGCATCGTTCAGTCCGGCACGCCGGAAGATATCGTGCTGAAGCCCGCCAATGATTATGTGCGCGATTTCATCGCCAACGTGAATC
Organism: Aestuariivirga sp.; assembly: GCF_020252405.1. Taxonomy (GTDB): domain Bacteria; phylum Pseudomonadota; class Alphaproteobacteria; order Rhizobiales; family Aestuariivirgaceae; genus Aestuariivirga. The sequence goes on along the minus strand of NZ_JADCDA010000001.1, from coordinate 15,992 downwards.
CGCTGTCGGTGCTCACCGCATGGAACGTGATGCGGGCGCTGCCCGAACTCGAGCGCGACGCCGGGGGCTGGGTGTGGCTCGACAAGCGCAAGACCACGCGCTTCCAGCTGGGGCCGGACGGCAAGGTGGCAGCCGCCGAGCGCGATGGCCATCCGGCCACCTGGGTGTCATGCGATCACGTGGAAACTCCGGTCGAGGAAGGCCACCGCCCGGTGTTCTGGGCGAGGCCCGGCGCCTCGCTGAAGGTGGTGATGCTGGCGATCCACAACACCGATGTGGCGCCGGTGGCGATCTTCGACGAGAACGACAAGTTCCTGGGCTCGATAAGCGTGAGGCATGTATTGCAGGCCGTGCTCAAGCGGCAGGATTAGCGATATCCCAGGCAGTGCCCGCGGCGAGCGGGCCGACGCCGAGGCGCCGTGCAATCGTCTGGCCGATGTCGGCGAAGCTGGTCCGCAGGCCGAAGCTGCCGGGCGCCATGCCCCGCATGCAGCTCATCACCGGAATCTGCTCGCGCGTGTGGTCGGCGCCTTTCCACGTCGGGTCATTGCCATGGTCGGCGGTGAGGATGAGGAGGTCCCCATCGCGCAGCCTGGCGAGGATGCGCGGCAGTTCGGCATCGAAGGCTTCGAGCAGCCTGCCATAGCCTTCTGGATCGCGGCGGTGGCCGCACTCGGTGTCGAAGTCGACGAAGTTGGTCATCAGCAAGCCGCCATCGCTCAAGCCATCCATATTGGCGAGCGTCGCTTCGAGCAAGGCGGGGTTGCCCGCCACCTTGATCTCGCGCCCCGTTCCGGCATGGGCATAGATGTCGCCGATCTTTCCGACCGACACGACATCGCGCCCCGCATCGCTCAGCACCTTCAGCAGCGTCGGCGCGGGCGGCGGCACCGCGAAGTCCCTGCGGTGGCCGGTGCGCCTGAATTCTCCGCGCCTCTCGCCGAGAAAGGGCCTGGCGATGACGCGGCCGATGTTCATGGGGTAGGTGAGCTCGCGCGCCACGCGGCAGACTTCGTAAAGGCGCTCCAGCCCGAAGTGCCGCTCATGCGCGGCGATCTGCAGCACGCTGTCGGCGCTGGTATAGGCGATGGGCTTGGCCGTCCGGATGTGCTCCTCGCCGAAATCCTCGATCACCTGCGTGCCCGAGGCATGGCACAGGGCGAGCAGGCCCGGAAGTTTCGCGCCCCGGACAATGCCTTCGATCAGCTCCGGCGGAAAGGCCGGGACGGTGTGCGGGAAATAGCCCCAGTCGAAGGCCAGCGGAACGCCCGCAATCTCCCAGTGTCCGGTGACCGTATCCTTGCCGCGCGAGACTTCCCGCGCCACGCCGTATTGGCCAATGAGGGGATGCGGGCCCAGCGGATCGCGACCGGCCGACAGCGCCGCCGCCTTCCCCAGCCCGAGCGAGGCCATGTGCGGAACACGCAGCTTCATGTGATCGCAGATGTGGCAGAGCGTGTTCGACCCCTCGTCGCCGAAGCTCGCGGCATCGGGCGCGCCGCCGATGCCGAAGGAGTCGAGGATCAACAGGAAGGCGCGCGGCATCGGAACTCCGCTTCAGCCGGCGATGCGGGCCAGGATGTTTGCCGACGCCGCGGCGGGTCCGCCAATCACATAAGCGGATTTTACGATTTCCGCGGCCCTGTTGAAAGTCTCTTCGCTGGCGGCATGGACAAGGCACAGGGGTTGCGAAGGCTCGACGCGCGCGCCATTGCCGAGCAGTTCGGAAAGGCCGACGCGATGGTCGATCGCATCCGATGCAACGCGCCGCCCGCCGCCGAGCTCGATCACGGCGAGGCCCAGCTCGCGCGTATGAATGGACGAGACGAAGCCCTGCTGGCCGGAACAGACCGGACGGATGATGGGCGCGGCGGCGAGGTGCCTGGCATGAGCGGAGAGGAAATCCCCCGGTCCCCCCAGCGCCCGCACCATGCGGTCAAAATGTTCGGCGGCCTTGCCCGAGGCGAGCGCGGCGGCGAGGCGCGCGCGGGCCGCCGTCTGCTCCTGCTCGATCCCGGCGCTCAGCAGCAGTTCGGCGCCGAGCGCCAGGGCGATGTCCATGACGCGCGCGTCGCCGCGGCGGCCGAGGAGGAATTCGGCGGCATGCGCCACTTCCAGCGCATTGCCGGCGCAGGGCGCCAGAGGCTCGCTCATGCCGGTGATCAGCGCCGTCGCCGGAAGGCCCGCGCCATTGGCGACATCGACCAGACTTTCGGCCAGCGCCTCGGCATCGGCCATGCGCGTCATGAAGGCGCCGGAGCCCATCTTCACGTCCAGCACGAGGTGGCCAAGGCCGGCGGCAAGCTTCTTCGACAGGATCGACGCGGTGATGAGCGGCACGGACTCCACCGTCGCCGTCACGTCGCGGATGCCATAGAGGCGCTTGTCGGCGGGGGCGAGATCGGCGGTCTGGCCGATGATGGCGCAGCCCGCCTCGCGCGTGGCGCGGCGGAACAGGTCAAGCCCCGGCTGGGTGGCATAGCCCGGAATGGAATCGAGCTTGTCCAGCGTGCCGCCGGTGTGGCCGAGGCCGCGCCCCGAGATCATCGGCACGTAACAGCCGCAGGCCGCCAGCATGGGGGCGAGCATGAGCGAGATATTGTCGCCGATGCCGCCGGAGGAATGCTTGTCGACGACCGGCCCCGGCAGGTCCCACCGCAGCACGGCGCCGGAATCGCGCATGGCAAGGGTCAGTCCCACCGCCTCCTCCCGGCTCATGCCGCGGAAGAACACCGCCATGGCGAAGGCCGCCACCTGGCCCTCGGAGACCGCACCCGAGGCAAGGCCATCGATGAAGTCCTTCACGTCCCCGCGCTTGAGCGAGGCGCCATCGCGCTTCCGGCGGATCAACTCCTGCGGCAGCATCTCAGCCGTCCTTCAGGAAGCGGGTGACGAGCTGTTTCAGCTTCTCAGCCGCCCTCGCGCCCTCGCGCTTCGTCTCCCCGTGGCTGGGCGAGGCGCCCTCGATGCCGGCCGCGAGGTTGGTGATGACCGAGAGGCCCGCGACCTTGAGGCCGATACGGCGGGCAAGGATGGTTTCGGGCGCCGTCGACATGCCCACAGCGGAGCCGCCGATGATCTGGAACATGCGGATTTCGGCCGGCGTCTCGAAGGAAGGGCCGGAATACCAGCAATAGACGCCCTCGTGCAGCAGGATGCCCTCGGCCTTCGCGGCGGCATGGAAGCGCTGGCGGAGGGCGGGGTCATAGGCATCGGTCATCGGCACGAAGTTCTCGTCGCCGTGCTGGCCGATGAGCGGGTTCATGCCGGAACAATTGATGTGGTCGGCAATCAGCATGATGGAGCCGGGGCGCATCCTGGGGCTAAGGCTTCCCGCGGCATTGGTGAGGATCAGCGTCTCGATCCCCGCCTCCTTCAGCATCCCGATGGCGGGGCGCATGACGGCGGCATTGCCGGATTCGTAAGGATGCGCGCGGCCTGCCAGCACGGCCACTTCCCTGCCGCCAAGACGGCCGGCGAAGAGCTTGCCCGCGTGACCGGAAACTCCCGGCGCCGGGAAGCCCGGAAGCTCCGTATACGGAATGACCAGCGCGTCCTCCACCGCCTGGGCGAGATCGCCGAGGCTGGACCCCAGAATGACGGCCGTCCTCGGCGCGCGGCCGCCGAGCTTTGCCGCCAGCGCGTTCATGCGAGGTTCTCCGGGCCGAAGGAGAATGGCAGCAGTTCCTCCAGCGTGAAGGTCCGGATCAGTTCTCCCGCCTCGGTGCAGCAGTGGATCCTCACGCCGGGCGCCGCGAATTCGCGGATCTTCTGGCGGCAGCCGCCGCAGGGGGTGCAGAGGGTTGAACCATTGCCCATCACCGCGATCTCGGTGATCTTGCGGCCACCCGCCATGATGAGGGCGGAGATGGCGGAGGGCTCCGCGCACCAGCCCTGCGGGTAGGCGGCGTTCTCGATGTTGCAGCCGCCATGCACCCGGCCATACTCGTCGCGCATGGCGGCCCCCACGAGGAACTTCGAATAGGGGGCATGGGCGCGCAGCCGGGCGGATTTCGCCTCCTCGACCAGGTCACGCATGTCAGCGGTCCTTCACATAGGGCAGGCCCGAGGCGCGCGGCGGAACCGACTTGCCGATGAAGCCGGCGAGCAGCACCACGGTGAGCACATAGGGCAGCATGTTGATGAACTGCACCGGAATCTGGAAGCCCCCGACCGAGGCACCTTGTGCGAAATTGCCGATGGCCTGCAGAAAGCCGAAGAGCAGGCAGGCGCCGAGTGCCGGCCAGGCGCGCCAGTTGGCGAAGATCAGGGCCGCCAGCGCCATGAAGCCCCCGCCCGCCGTCATGTCGCGCACGAAGCTCGAGGACAGGGAGGTGGAGACATAGGCCCCGGCCACGCCGCACAGCACGCCGGCGATGATGACCGCGCGATAACGCAGGGCCGCGACCGGGATGCCCGCCGTATCCACCGCATGCGGGTTCTCGCCCACCGCGCGCAGCCTGAGCCCGAAGCGGGTGCGGGCCAGCGCCCAGGCGGTGAGCGGCACGAGCGCAAAGGCGACATAGGCGAGGATCGAGTGCTCGAGGAAGATGCGGACCAGCGGCCCGACCGCCGGAAGCCCGTCCAGCGCCGGGAACTGGAAGGGCAGGAAGCGGCCTTCAGGCGGCAGGGCGGGCGTGCGGCCGCCTTCCCTGAACCATTCGTTGCCCAGCACCACGGCCAATCCGGCGGCGAGCATGTTGATGGCGACCCCCGAGACCACCTGATTGCCGCGCTGATTGATCGCGGCATAGCCATGCACCAGCGCGAAGGCGAGCGAGGCGAGGATGGCGCAGAAGAGGCCGATCCAGGCCGAACCGAACACGGCGGAGGCCGAGGCGGCGGCGAAGGCGGCGATCAGCATCTTGCCCTCGAGCCCGATGTCGACGATGCCCGCCCGCTCCGACCAGAGGCCGGCGATGCAGGCGAGGATCAGCGGCACGCTCATGCGGATCGTCGAGGCGAGAAGTTCGATATAGAGGTTCACCGGTTGGCCTCCCCGCCCAAGGGATAGAGGAGCGCGGAGAGGGCCGGCCGGAAGGCATATTCCAGCGCCCCCATGAACAGGATGACGAGACCCTGGATCACCACCACCATGTCGCGGTTGATCCCGGGCCTGGCGAAGGAAAGTTCAGAGCCGCCCTGGTAGAGCAGCCCGAAGAGCATGGCGGCGAGCATGATGCCGACGGGATGCGAGCGGCCCATGAGCGCCACCGCGATTCCGACGAAGCCCGCGCCGCCGACATAACCGAGCAGCAGCCGGTGCTGCACGCCGAGGATTTCGTTCACCGCCATCAGGCCCGCCAGCGCGCCCGATATGGTCATGGCGATGATGATGATCCGGTCCGGCCTGATGCCGGCATAGACGGCGGCGGCGGGGTTGGCGCCCAGCGCGCGGATTTCATAGCCGAGCCTGGTGCGCCAGAGGAGATACCACACGGCCCAGGCCGCGATGAGGGCGAGGAACACCGAGAAGTTCAGCGGCGACGAGGCGATCCTCACGCCGAAGAACTCGCGCGCCACTTCCCGGGCGCTGAGGATATAGGCCCCGGTGATCTCGCGGCTCTCCACCGCCATCTTGCCCACCGGGCGGAACCAGTAATTGATCAGGTATCCGACGAGGCTCGCCGCGATGAAGTTGAACATGATCGTGGTGATCACGATGTGGCTGCCGCGCCTGGCCTGCAGCACGCCGGGGATCCAGGCCCAGAAGGCGCCCATGGCCATGGAGGCGAAAATGGCGAGCGGCAGCAGGATGGGCCACGGCAGCCATTCGAGCCCGAGGCCCACCGTGGCGGCGCCCACGCCCGCCATATAGGCCTGGCCCTCGCCGCCGATGTTGAAGAGGCCGGCATGGAAGGCCACCGCCACGGCGAGGCCGGTGAAGACGAAGTTGGTGGCATAGTACAGCATGTAGCCCCAGCCCTTGAGCGAGCCGAGAGACCCCTCGATCATGATCCACATGGCCTCGAAGGGGTTCTCGCCGATGATCAGCACCACCAGCCCCGAAACGATGAGCGCCACGGCGAGGTTGATGAGCGGGATCAGCCCGACATCGACCCAGTGCGGAAGCTCGCCGCGCATCCGCATCAGGCGGCGTCCTTCGCAACGCCGGCCATGAGCAGGCCCAGTTCGCGCTCGTCAGCGCCCGGGCCGCGCTCGCCCATCACGCGGCCGGCGAACATGACGAGGATGCGGTCGGAGAGCGAGCGGATTTCGTCGAGCTCGACGGAGACGAGAAGCACGGCCTTTCCCTCGTCGCGCAGCTGGATGATGCGCTTGTGGATGTATTCGATGGCCCCGATATCGACGCCACGCGTCGGCTGGCCGACGATGAGGAGATCGGGGTTGGACGTGATCTCGCGCGCGATGATCAGCTTCTGCTGATTGCCGCCGGAAAACTTGGAGGACCTCAGCAGCGGGTCCGGCGGGCGGACGTCGAACTCCTCCATCAAGGCCCTGGCCCGCGCCACGACCTTGCCGCGGTCGAGGCGGAAGCCCTTGCCCAGCGGGTCGAGATGGTGCCAGCCGAGGATGGCGCTTTCGGCGGCATCGAAGGAGCCGATGAGGCCGCGGTGCTGGCGGTCCTCCGGCACATGGGCGAGGCCCTCGGCGCGCACGTGGCGCGGGTCGCCCAATATGCCGATGTCCTTGCCCTCGAAGATCACCTGGCCCGAGGCGGGCCGCGCGATGCCGGCGATCACGTCGAGCAATTCCGACTGGCCATTGCCGGAGACCCCGGCGATGCCGAGGATCTCGCCCTTCCGGACGGAGAAGGAGACATTGTCCACCCGGGCGATGCCCTTCCCGTCCTTCCAGGTGAGGTTCCTCACCTCAAGCACGGTTTCGCCCGGCCTGGAGGGGCCCTTCTCGACGCGCAGCAGCACATGGCGGCCGACCATCAGCTCGGCCAGTTCCTCCACGGTGGTGGCTTTCGTCCCGCGCGTGGCGACAAGCTCGCCCCGGCGCATGACCGAGACGCGGTCCGTGATGGCCATGATCTCGCGCAGCTTGTGGGTGATGAGGATGACGGTCTTGCCCTGGTCCTTCAGTGTACGGAGGATGCGGAACAGGTGGCGGGCCTCGTCCGGCGTGAGGACACCGGTGGGCTCGTCGAGGATCAGGGTCTCCGCGCCCCTGAAAAGGGCTTTCAGGATTTCGACGCGCTGCTGCAGGCCGACGGGCAATTCGCCGGCGACGGCGTCCGGGTCGACCTCGAGCTCATAGTCCCTGGCGAGCCGCGTGAGCTCGGCGCGGGCCCTGGCCAGCGCCGGTCCGATGAGCAGGCCGCCCTCCGCGCCCAGCACCACGTTCTCCAGAACGGTGAAGGGCTCGACCAGCATGAAGTGCTGGTGGACCATGCCGATGCCGTGGGCGATGGCATCGGAGGAAGAGCGGATCCTGACGGGCCGGCCCTTCACCCGGATTTCGCCCGAGTCGGCCTGATAGAAGCCGAACAGGATGGACATCAGCGTCGACTTGCCCGCGCCGTTCTCGCCGATGATGCCGTGAATGGAGCCGGGTGCGATCGCCAGCGACACGTCCTTGTTGGCGTGGACGGAGCCGAAGCGCTTGTCGATCCGTAAGAGTTCGATGGCGGGAGTCATGCCGTTCCCGTTCTATTGTCGATTTGCCTTCTCCCGTTGCGAAGCAATGGGAAAAGGTGGCGCGCAGCGACGGATGAGGGCGTGTGTCCGCTAGTCGTGCTGGCTGAAAGAGCCCTCATCCGCCCTTCGGGCGCCTTCTCCCGTCGCGTTGCGACGGGAGAAGGAACTGGCCTTCGCCGATTACTGCACGGGGCAGGTGTTGTCCTGGGTGTAGTCGTGGACCTTGATCGTGCCGGCGATGATGGCGGCCTTGGCCGTCTCGACGGCCGCCAGCATCTCGGGCGTGATCAGCGGCTTGTTGTTGTCGTCCATGGCCACGCCCACGCCGTCCTCGGCCAGTCCCAGCGCCTGGATGCCGGGCTTGAAGCCGGCATTGCCGCCCTTCATCACGTTGTAGACGGCGACGTCCACGCGCTTCAGCATGGAGGTGAGGACCTTGCCGGGGTGGAGATGGTTCTGGTTGGCGTCAACGCCGATCGACAGCGCGCCGCCGTCAGCCGCGGCCTGCAGCACGCCGAGGCCCGTGGCGCCGGCGGCGGCGTAGATCACGTCCGCGCCCTGGGCCATCTGGCCCTTGGCGATTTCGCCGCCCTTGACCGGGTCGTTCCACGCCGCACCCGTGTCACCCGTCATGTTCTGGAAAATGACGGCGTCGGGCCTGGCGGCCTTCACGCCCAGCGCATAGCCGCAGCCGAACTTGCGGATCAGCGGAATGTCCATGCCGCCCACGAAGCCGACCTTGCCGGACTTCGACGCCATGCCGGCAAGGAGGCCCACGAGGTAGGAGCCCTCGTTTTCCTTGAACACGATGGACTGGACATTGGGCAGGTCCACCACCATGTCGACGATGGCGAACTTGAGGTCCGGATATTCCTTGGCGACCTTCTCGACCGCCGCGGCCTGGGCGAAGCCCGCCGCGATGATGGGCGAATAGCCCTGGTCGGCGAAGTTGCGGATGGCCTGCTCGCGCTGGGCTTCCTGGGCGATCTCGAACTCGCCATAGGCGATGCCGGTCTCAGCCTTGAACTTCTCCGCGCCGTTGAACATGCTTTCGTTGAACGACTTGTCGAACTTGCCGCCGATGTCGAACACGATGGCGGGCCTCGCTTCATCCGCCAGCGCCGCCCCCGCGGTGATGGCCAGGGCCGCAGCGGCGGCCATGAATGTACGTCTGAGCATCTTCGTCTCCCTGTTGTGGTGTTTTGGCGATCTAATCACAACCCGCCTCAAGGCGCGATTCCAATCTTGATGGGGCGATCAAATCACCCGCCCGGCCCCCCGGTCAAGCGGGCGGCTTGAAAGGCGGGAACAGGTTTCTCATATGATGCCCGTCGCTGAGGATGCCGCGTCCGGGTTCCAGCGCATTGCTGCTTTGCGAGGGCAAACCGAAATGAAAAGCCTATCTGTTTTTTCGTCCCCCCTGCTGCTCGGCTTCGATGAGCTTGAGCGGATGCTCGACCGGGCCACCAAGACCGGCGGGGACGGCTACCCACCCTACAACATCGAACGCCTCCCACGGGCGGAGGGCGAGGCCGAGCGGCTTCGCATCACGCTCGCCGTGGCGGGTTTCAGCCGCGACGAGTTCGACGTGACGGTGGAGGAGAACCAGCTGGTGATCCGCGGCCGCCAGAAGGAGGAGGACGGCAAGGCCTATCTGCACCGCGGCATCGCCGCCCGCCAGTTCCAGCGGGCCTTCGTGCTGGCGGACGGGATGGAGGTGACCGGGGCCAGGCTGGAGAACGGCCTCCTCGAACTTCACCTCGAACGACCCGAACCGCGGCGGGTGGTCCGCCGTATCCAGATTGGAGGGTGATGACATGGACCTGAAGAAAACGGACCTGAAGAAATCCGTCGATCTTACGCCGCAGGACCTGGCTTTGCTGGGCGACGGCGACCTTGGATATATCCGCGAGATCGCAATCAACGAGGCCCGGCGGCTGCTGGGCGGCCAGGCGAATGTTTCACCCGGGGCGAAACTGTTCTGCCTCTACAATGCCGACGGCAGCCCGGTGTCGATTTCCGGCTCCAGGGAAGCCGCCCTGGGCAGCGCCTTCGAACATGAGCTGATGGCGATGAGCGTGCACTGAGCGCAGCCACAATACGAACGGGGGCCCCGGCGCCAGGCCGGGGCCTTTTTTTATTCCGGGGTAGGAATTTTTATCTTGACTTTGTTCCTATTATGTTCTATATCTCCCCTCACGCGACTGCTGCTGATTGACATTGTGAAAGATTTCCCGGGACGGCGCGCCAAAGCCCATCCCGGATGACCCCTCCCCCGGACTCACGGCCGGAGTGCGTGCCGGGGGTCCCTGGCGCACGATCCGCAAAAGTGGAACCGGTTTTGCGATAAGATCACGCTCTCCAGCGGAAAGAGGCCCTCATCCGCCCTGTCTGTTCTATGCCGCCGAGGCGGACCTGGGGTTGGCGGCGGGTTCGGTGAGGATGGCGTAGAGGCCTTCGGCGTCGTCCGTGCCGCGCAGTTTGGCGACCACGGCGGGGTCGCGCAACAGGCGGGAGATCTTGGCCAGGGCCTTGAGGTGGTCAGCACCGGCATCCTCGGGCGCCAGCAGCACGAAGACGAGATCGACGGGCAGGCCGTCGACCGAGTCGAAGTCGACGGGCTGGGCGAGGCGGGCGAAGAAGCCATAGACGCGGCTGATCGAGGGCAATTTGCCATGCGGGATAGCGATGCCCTGGCCGATGCCGGTGGAGCCCAGCTTCTCGCGCGTCAGCAGGGTTTCGAAAATGACCCGGTGGTCGATCGCCAGTTGGGTGGCGAGCGCCTGGGAAAGCTCCTGCAGCAGCTGCTTCTTGTTCGGGGCCTTGAGGCTGGCCAGAACGGACTGCTTGTCGATCAGGGAATCGAGGGTCATCATGTCGGGTCAGGTCCCCGTGAAGGTCGCGCGTCAGGCCGCCGGCTTGGGATCGACCCAGCCGATGTTCCCGTCAGGACGGCGGTAGACGAGATTGAGCCCGCCATGGCCGCCGTTGCGGAACAGCAGAAACGGCTGAGTGGAAATGTCGAGCTGCATGACCGCCTCGCCCACCGAGAGTTCCGGCAGCTTGAGCCCGGTTTCGGCGACGACGACAGGGTGCTCGCCCTGCGCATCATGCTCGTCCGAGGCGGGCTCGATGACATAGCTCTGGGCCTCGAACTGGCGCACCGGCTCGCGGCGCTTGCGGTGGTGGTCCTTGAGGCGCTGCTTGTAGCGGCGGAGCTGCTTTTCGAGGTGGGCGGCGGCTTCATCGAAGCTCGGGTGCGCCTCGGCGCCCTTGCCCTCGGCCTGCAGCACAAGGCCGGTGGCGAGGTGCAGCGCAATGTCGGTGAGGAAGAAGGAGCGCTGCTTCTCCACCGTCACCGTGGCGTGGACGGCGCCATCGAAATACTTGTGCTGGAGGACGCCGAGACGGGTTTCGATGTGTTCACGCAATGCGTCGCCAACATCGAGGTGCTTACCGGTGACTTTGATCTGCATGGCCGTCGCAAATATCCCTGCTTCGCCCTGGCTCTTACACATGGGCGCGTTTGGCTGACACGTCAACTGTCCGGCTGATCCGAAACGCAGTTGCCTTCCACTTCGCCCAAGCTGCGTGCGGAGCCCGCTCCCGTCGGGGTCCCTTTGCGAAGCGGGCGGAAACTAGTCGAGGGCGGAGGCCCCGTCAAACCCTATTGGGGGCCTTGTGCCCGGGCTTCTCGGCGGCGCCTGACGGAAGATGGAATTCCCAGGCTTTCCCGGTACTTGGCAACCGTGCGGCGGGCGATGTCGATGCCTGAGGCCTGCAATTTTCCGACGATCGCGTCATCCGAGAGCGCGTTCTGGCCCTCCTCCGCGACCAACTCCCTGATGCGGTGGCGGACGGCCTCGGCGGAATGGGCATCGCCGTCCGAGTCGGAGGAGGCGATGGCGGTGGTGAAGAAATACCTCAGCTCGAAGATGCCGCGGGGTGTGGCCATGTATTTGTTGGAGGTGACGCGGCTGACGGTCGATTCGTGCATGCCGATCGCGTCGGCCACGGTGCGCAGGTTGAGGGGCCTCAGGTGCTGAACGCCGAGGAGCAGGAAGGCATCCTGCTGGCGCACGATCTCGCGCGCCACCTTGAGGATGGTTCTGGCGCGCTGGTCGAGGCTCTTCACCAGCCAGGTGGCATTGGTCTGGCACTCGGACAGATAGACCTTGTCCTCGCTCCTCCGGGCGTTGGCGGAGACCCGGGCGAGGTACTGGTTGTTGATGAGCACGCGCGGCAGCGTTTCGGTGTTGAGCTCCACGGTCCAGGCGCCCTCGGGCGAGGGCCGCACGATGACGTCCGGGATGACCGGCTGGACGGGCTCCGCCCCGAAGGCGTGGCCGGGCCTGGGGTCCAGCGCGCGCAGCTCGGCCACCATGTCCTTCACATCCTCGGGACTGACGCGGCAGAGGATCTTCAAGGCCGCATAGTCGCGCCTGGCCACCAGGTCGAGATGGCCGACGAGGATGGCCATGGCGGGGTCGAAGCGGTCACGCTCCTTAAGCTGCAGGGTGAGGCATTCCATGAGATCCCGGGCGAAGACGCCGGAAGGTTCGCAAGCCTGGAGCCTGGCCAGCACCGCCTCGACATGGGCCGTGGAGGCGCCCAGCGTTTCGGCCATGGAGGGAATATCGGCGGTGAGGTAGCCGGCTTCGTTGAGGCTGCCGATGAGGTGCTGGCCGATAAGCTGCTCGGCAGGGTCAGTAAGCAGCAGGCGCATCTGGCCGGTGAGGTGCTCGGCGAGTGTGGGCGGCCGCGTCAGGGTCGCGTCGAAGTCGGTGTCCCCGGCATCGAGCGAGAGCGCGCCCTGCGGCCGGAGCGACGACCAGCCGGAGTCAGGCGGGGGAGCCGCCTGCTCCCGGTTTGCCGCATCGGCGCGGGATTCATGGGTGTAGACATTCTCGAGCTCCGTATCGAGCGTCCTCAGCCGCTCCTCCGCGGCGCTGCTGGACGCCAGCGCGGTGACCATGTCGGTCTGGGCCCCCGCGGGTTCGGCGGGTTTCCGGACCTCGGCGCGTTCGTCACGCTCCAGCAGCGGGTTCCGCTCCAGCTCCTGGTCGACGAAGGCCTGCAGTTCGAGATTGGACATTTGCAGCAGCTTGATGGCCTGCTGGAGCTGCGGCGTCATCACCAGGGACTGGCCCTGGCGCAGGTCAAGCCGCTGGTTCAGCGCCATGGGTTAGGGCACCCCGCTGGAGCATGATCCATTCAGGCGGAACCGCCTGGACGGAACATGCGCCAGATCAAAATCTTGAGCATGATCTTGTCGCAACACCGGTTCCACTTTCGCGGAACATGCGCTAGAGGGTGAAGTCGGCGCCAAGGTAATAGCGCCGGACGTCCGGGTGGGAGACGATCTCCTGTGGCGAGCCTTCGGTCAGAACCTGGCCCTCATGGATGATGAGGGCCTTGTCGATGAGCTCGAGGGTTTCGCGGACGTTGTGATCCGTAACAAGCACCCCGATTCCCCGAGAGGTGAGCTGTCGCACCAGGCGGCGGATATCACCGATCGCAATCGGGTCAATTCCGGCGAAGGGCTCGTCGAGGAGCATGAACTCGGGGCCGGCGGCAAGCGCCCGGGCGATTTCCACGCGGCGGCGCTCGCCGCCAGAAAGCGCAACAGCCGGCGAATTCCGGATGTGGGTGATGGAGAATTCATCGAGCAACTCACGCAACTTGACTTCGCGCTTCTGCTTCGAGCCCTCGGTCAGCTCCAGCACGGCGCGAATGTTTTCCTCCACCGTGAGGCCGCGGAAGATCGAGCTTTCCTGCGCCAGATATCCGATACCCAGCCGCGCCCGGCGGTACATGGGCAGATGCGTGATATCGGCGCCATCGAGGCTGATCCGGCCGCTGTCGGCGGCAATGAGCCCGGTGATCATGTAGAACACCGTGGTTTTGCCGGCGCCATTGGGTCCCAGAAGTCCCACAGCTTCACCGCGCCTGACGGCGAGAGAGACATCCCGCACCACCGGCCGCCGCTTGTAGGACTTCTTCAGCCCTTCCACCACGAGGCCCGCACGGCCAGCTTCGGCTGAAGCGCCTTCGCCCGTCCGCGGACTCCGTGCCCGCCGGGGCGCCATTGCCTTTGCCTGCCTGTCTTCCACTGCGCCTTCGTCACGCGCCAAATGAGTGTCCGCCCAATAGGTTTAATTTTGGATAAGGAGTGTCATTGCGGGGCGCCGGACCCCGTGCCGCCGCCGCCGGACTTCGGCAGGAAACTGCCCCTGACGCGGCCGCCCGTCATCTGGGTGCGGCCGGTCCTGAGGTCGGCCTGGAGTTCGCTGCCCTCGAGAACCGTTGTGCCCTGCACCAGCCTCACCTTGCCGCCGACGGTGAGCTTCTCGGACTGCGGATTATACTTCGCCCAGTCGCCCGTGATCTTCTCCCTGGGCGTGGTGATGATGACATTGCCCTTGGCGTCGAGGTCGGTGGCGTCGGTTTTGGTGGCGCCGTCCGGCTGCTTCACGTCAGCATAGGTGACGGTGAGCTCGTCCGACTTGAGGTTGGTGGCGCCCCTGGTGGCGTCAACCGCGCCGCGGAAGATGGCTTTCTTTTCCTTGTCGAGAATTTCCATCTCGTTCGACACGATGTCGACCGGGGTGCTGTCCGCGGCCTTGCCGCCTGCCTTGGCGGCGGCATTCGCGCCAGACGTGGCGTCCGGGCTTGCCGCCTCCTGGGCGAGGGCTGGCGCGGCGGCCAGCAGGAACAATGCCGCAGCGCTGGCGGCGAGCCTCAACATCATGGATTGGTGTCTCCCTTGCCCTTGGCCGCCGAAAAGCGCGCCCGAACGCCATTCAAGAACAGAATCCGTGCGCCGTCATCGGTTATTTGCATGCCTTTCGCATCGACCGTGCCGGAGGCGAACTGGGCGATGACCGGGGTGTTGGCGGTGAGCTTCTTCTGTTTCACCGCGATTTCGGCCCTGTCCATGCGCACCTTGAAGCGGCCTTCCTGCTCCAGCACCACGTTGCCGTCAAGATTGAGCGACTTGACCTTGGTGTCATAAAGACCGGCCGCGCCGGTGATGGTGTATTCGGCGCCGCTGGCCCGGCGGAACACGCCCACCGGCTCCTCGAGATGGACGAGATTCGGCGTCTTGCCGTCCTGCCAGCCGCGCTTCGCCGTGACCCTGTAGGGCTGCTTCCCGTCGTCGATGCCGCTGACGGTGGAACCGCCGGCCGTGATGCGGTCCGGCTCGATGCCCGGCGGCGGCGGCTCCGCCTGCTTCGGGAGCAGCGCCTGGAACAGCCCGGCCTGGGCCAGGAAGGCGATCACGAAACCGATGCCGATGGCCGCCGCCAGCCAGCTCAACAGGCGAGAGACCTCGGCCGCCCGGACAGCCCTGCGGGCGTCTTTAGTGGGCGAAGACATCTTCCTCGGTCCAGCCCGAAAGATCGAGCGCGGCACGCGTGGGGATGAAGTCGAAGCAGGCCCTGGCCACCGCCTCGCGCCCCTCGCGCGCCAGCATCTGGTCAAGGCGGGACTTCAGCTCATGCAGGTAGAGCACGTCCTGCGCGGCATATTGCTTCTGCGAATCCGACAGCATGTGCGCGCCCCAGTCCGAGCTCTGCTGCTGCTTGTTGAGCTCGATCCCCAGAAGCTCCTTCACCAGGTCCTTCAGCCCGTGCCGGTCGGTGTAGGTGCGGGTGAGCCTCGAGGCGACCTTGGTGCAATAGAGCGGAAACACATCGACGCCGAGATAATGTCTGATCACCGCGACGTCGAAGCGGGCGTAATGAAAGATCTTGGTGACGGCGGGGTTGGCGAACAGCGCCCTGAGGTTGGGCGCGTCATAGCCCGAGCGGTCCGGCTGCACCAGATGCGCATTGCCATCGCCGGCGGAGAGCTGCACAAGGCAAAGCTTGTCGCGGCGGGGAACGAGGCCCAGGGTTTCGGTGTCCACCGCAACGGAGCTTCCGAAATCCAGACCCGGAGGCAGGTCGCCCTTGTAAAGCTTGATGGCCATCGCAGGGGTCCCGCCGTAACTCGACTGTCAAATCTGGTGCCCAGAAGAGGACTCGAACCTCCACGCCTTGCAGCGCTAGTACCTGAAACTAGTGCGTCTACCAATTCCGCCATCTGGGCAGGCGAAGGGTCTCATAGAGACGCCCGGCGTGGCTGTCAACCGCGGTCCTGCGGACGCGTTCTTCGCCTTTGCATCCCTGGGAGCGCGGCGCCGGATCATATGCCTGAGCATGATCTTATCGCAAAAGCGGGTTCCACTTTTGCGGATCATGCTTGTCTTATGACAATTGCGTTCGAAAGTGCGAAAAGAGATCCGCTGGACGGGAGTTATAACTCCCGTCCAGCGGCGAGGGACGGATCGTGATTTTGCTGGCCGTTTGACGGGCCGAGTTAGAGTAGGATCGCCCTCGT